>JAXMNQ010000021.1:0-100391 GCA_034670345.1 Paracoccaceae bacterium
GCGGCAGGCGCACGCGGCCCGCAGATCGGCGCGGGCTGGGCGGCCTCCCTGACCATGGGCGCCGGACAGTTCTGTACCAACCCCGGCATCGCCGTGGTGGAAAACGGCCCCGCCGGCGACGCCTTTGTCGCCGCCGCAGCCGAGGCGTTGAAGGGCGTTCAGACCCAATGCATGCTCACCGACGGTATCGCCGAAGCGTATAGAAGCGGTAAACAGCGCTTTGACACCCGCAACCCGGTGCGTCCGGTGCTGACCACCGACAGCGCGGGTCGCAATGCCGCCCCCAACCTCTATGAGACCGACGCCGACCATTACCTGCAGGATCACGCGCTTGGCGAAGAGGTCTTTGGCCCATTGGGTATGGTGGTGCGCGTCGGCGGCGCCGACGAGATGGAGGTGCTGGCGCGCGGTTTCGAGGGGCAACTGACCTGCACGCTGCACATGGACGCCGGAGACACCGCCCTCGCCCGCCGGTTGATGCCGGTGCTGGAACGCAAGGCCGGTCGCCTGCTGGTCAACGGCTTTCCGACCGGGGTCGAGGTCAGCGACGCGATGGTCCACGGCGGCCCCTACCCGGCCTCGACCAACTTTGGCGCGACCTCTGTCGGCACCATGGCCATCCGCCGCTTCCTCCGACCGGTCTGCTATCAGAACATGCCGGATGAGCTGTTGCCTGAAGATCTGCGCTGAACGCAGACCGTCAGCCACGAAAAAAGGGCCGCGCTGTTGCGCGGCCCTTTCCATTTCAGCACCGGCCAATCAGACGAGGATCATGTCCTCGGTGATTTCTGCCAGCGTTGTGTTCAGATGGGTGATCTCTACCCCCTGATCGACGAACACCACGTCGTTGCCGACCTGTGTCATGTTCGCCAGCGCCTGCCCGGCGGTGCCGTAGCCAAAACCGGTGAACTCCAGCACATCCCATGCCTCGATCGCGACCAGTTGATCCGATCCCGGCGCGGCGGTGTCAAACTGGAAGGTGTCGGACAGGACACCGCCAAAGAGCACATCGTCGTCCGCGCCACCGTTCAACAGATCGTCCTGACCCAGTGCCCGAAGGTGATCGACCATGTCATCGGCCTGAGCGTTGGTGGCCTCGGCCCCTTTTGCAAGGATCGTGATGAACTGAGGACGGCTCAGCGTACCGGCATCCAGTTGTGCCGGCCAGTAAGCCAAGGCCACCGGATCTACGCCACGTTCCAGCAGTGTCTGGTAGACCAGCGTGACGAACTCGACATTGGTGGTGCCGCCATACAGCGACGTGGCCGCATCCGAACTGAACAGGTCAGATGCTACATCCAAGAGCGACCCGCCCTGTGCCAGATCCAGCGTGATCGCCTCCAACTGGGCCGCGCCCGGTTCTTCGCCGGTTGCGCCCACAAAGATGCGATAGGCCTCGTCGGTATACTCCTGCTGATATCCCGCCTGCGAGTATTCCAGCGCCACCGGGCTGGTGTTGGCCACAAACTCGGCGCTTTCCGAGAAGGCGACCATGACATCGGCACGAGTCATTGCACCGCTGTCCAACTGGGCCACCCAATGGGCAAATCCACCGGCATCGGGCGCACGGTCAAACGCGTTGTCGTACATCTCTGTGACAAAGGCAGCGTTGTCGAGCGCAGCATATGCCGCAATGCCCTCTGGCGATGTGAGGAAAGCCCCCGCCATGGCCAGCACGTCCAGCGCACCAGAGACAATCCCGGTTGTCCAGTTGAAGTGACCGACACGGTCGGGCATCCGGTCAAAGGCGGTCTGGTACATCCGGAACACCTGATCTGCGGCCTCGTCAAAAGCCTCATTCACCGGCTCCGCCAGCAAGATATCGTCGCCCGTGCCGCCAAGGATGGTGTCCTGACCACCTTCACCAAGGATTGTGTCGTTGCCTTCCATGCCGTCGATCAGGTTGTCACCGGCAGTGCCGATCAGCAGATCGTCCCCCGAGGTGCCATCGACCGGAACGCTGGGCGCGCGGTTGATCAGCAGGAAGTCCTCAAGATCCAGCTCTTCGGTGACGCCTTGCAGGATGGCGATGCGGTTGCCGTCCACAAAGACTTCGAGATTGCCGCCCACAACGACCTGCGTGACCTTCGCGTCAAAGTTGATGTCGTTCACACCCAGATCAATCAGGCCGATTACATCCTCGCCGTCGGTGAAGTCGTTGATTGTGCTGGTGGCAAAGACGTCGCCGTCTTCCTTGCCGTAAGACAGGACGAACAGGTCATCGCCGTCGCCGCCGGTGAAGGTGTTGCCCCCCTGCCCGACAAGGTGATCGTCTTCTGCCGTGCCCGCGATGGCGACACTCTCGTCGAAAATCTGGATTTCTTCGTATTCCAGCAGCAGCGTGGTGTCATACAGGGTGGCCGGTTTGATGTCGCCCTTGATGTAAAAGGCCACATCGAAATCCTCGGTCATGTTCAGACCGTTGATCGACGCCGTGCCGCTGTTGTTTGCCCAGCCCGCACTGATCGACAGCGGCGAAACCGGCAGCCCCCAGTCCAGCAGGTTGATAACGGTCGTGGTGTCCTCACCGACTTCGTATTTCACCTCTTCGCTGGTGATCGGCAGCGGGTCGCTGGGGTCAATCGGGATCACCACACCGGGCAAATCCTGACCGTATTTGTCTGGCTGCAAACGCCAGCGCGGACCAGAGATGTAGTCGCCATTGCCGTCAAATGACGCCTCAAACGGCTCGCGGTCCATGGTGGTGTACCAAGCATTGGTAAAGCCTTCGAGCATACCCTCGTCCACACCGCCGATCGCAGCCAACATGGAGCCTGCGGCAGCCTGAGCCAAATTCTCGTCCTTGAGGATCGTCCCCGCCGGGTACAGCGTGCCGTCACCGGCATAGTAGTCGTCGGTCGTCACCCAGACCTCACGCGGTCCGTTGCCGTCGAGGTTGTAGTCGGTGACAATCGAATAGGTCGGCAGCGTGCCGATGGCGGCCTCGTTCTCGAAATCCTCGGGCCGGATCTGGTCATTGGGGTTGTTGGTGATCGTGTGGGTGGTCACCAGTTCTGCGCCCGTCACCTTGTAGAGCGGCAACAACCCGGTGCCTGCGTCCGCCTCGTTCCATTCGTCGGGCAGGTCCAGAGTGGCCTCAAGCCGGATGTCGTTGGGACGCTTTATCAGGTTGCCCCAGCGGTACAGCAGCTTGCCGTCGTCCTTCATCGTCACCGAGTAATCGCTGCTATAGGCGATGTCGTAGGAGATGGTGGATTCATTGGGGTTAAGAAGATCCTGAATGTCCAGAACGCCGTCGTCGTTCTTGTCGGTCACGCCATAGGTCACCGGATCCGCCAGCAGATCGGCCACATGCTGGCCGTCCCAGAGGGGGTTCTGGCTCAGCAGGATCAGGTCATCGTCCAGATTATAGACCGCCGACGGATCATCGGGATAAGCCTGATCGGACAACACCTGTTGCATCACGGCGTAATGCTCGGTCGAGGCTTTGACAGTGTTGCCGCCCAGTCCCGCCAGCCATGTGCCCAGCACTGCCGGGGTCTGAAAGGTATCGGTCGGCGCGTCGGACACCACGATGCCCATCTGCTCGCCCGCAGGGCCGGTCAGATCGCCGACCCAACCTTCGGCATAGTCGTAGTCCCGGACCTTATCCACGGCCCCCAAAAAATCGGTAACATAAAAGCCGAACTCGCTGTCCACCGGATAGAGCATCACGCCCTCTTTGGTGATCGTCGGAACAGCGGTGAAATCGACGATCGGGGCGTCACCAGCAGGAATATCGCCTTGGGTCAGCCCGTCAAAGGTGCCCGTCACGTCATCGGTGCTAAAGACGTGAGAAGATGTAAACGTCGGGGTGGTTATGGTCGGTTGGTCGGCCATGGTGGTGGTCCCTTATCAAATGCAGATACAGTTTGTTGTTCTGGAGAATTCGGCGCAGAACGCCATACATCGCGAAAACTACATTTGTTCCAAAGCCACTTCTCCGGCATTGATCTGCGTCAATACATTTAAATTTTTGAATCTTTATCGAGCATGTGAACTCGGGTCCTCTGCGCGTCCACACAGCATGTGGGCGGCGCTTTTTCCCGATCAGGTTTGTCCGATTGCATTCGTGGCGTCAGACGCCGCAGTTGTATCGGGTATGCAGCAGGATCTGGCTCGGCTCCGGCTCACTGGTCACACCTTCAAGGAACGCACTGATCCAGCGCACCGCTTGCGTCAGTTCCCCTTCCAGATCGTGCGACACGATGAAATCCATCGTGCCTGCCTGCAACAATCTGCGCGATACCGGGGTCAGTTCATGGCCCACAAAAATCGTCTCATCCGCGCAACCGGTTTCCACCAGTGCTTGTGCCACACCCCGGTTGGCCCCAGCGACGTTGTAGATCGCCGGCGGCACGCCGTTGAGCTCAAAGTAATCGGCCAACTGCTGGCGGGTGGTTTCCGGGCTGTCATCTGAAACCAGACGTTCCTCGATCCGCAAATGGGGAAAGCTGGCGCGCAGGACGCGACGAAATCCCATTTCACGGTCCTTCTGGCTGCGGAAAGCGGCGCTCATGATCAGCAGAATGCGCAAAGGGGCCTTTTTGGGCATCGACCGCCCGATCACCTGCGCCGCCACGCCGCCCGCTGCGTGCTGGTCATTTCCGACATAGGTGTTCCGACGCGAGCTGGGCAGATCGCTGGTCAGGCAGACAACCGGTTTCCCCGCCCGTCGCAATTGCCGGATTGCGCTGTTGATTGCGGGGTGTTCGCGCGCGACCACGACGCTGCCGTCTGTCTGTTTGCCGTCCTCCAGCAAACGCGCGGAAAAGGCATTGGCGTCCAGTTCATTGGTCACGGTAAAGGCGCTGCTCACAACCACGCCCGGCTCACTCCGATGCAACGCCCGGATGGCCGATCTGACCTCACCGTTAAAGCTGTCGCCGGATTCACAATGCAGGGCGATGCGCAGCGGCTTTGCGTCCGAGGTTTCTTGCCGCAGTTTCTCAAAGGCGGTGCGCACCCGCTGGCGTGTTTGTTCGCGCACGCCGGGGCGGTTGTTCAGGACCCGGTCCACGGTGGCCGGACCGACCCCGGACACCTCAGCGACCTGTTGAATTGTCGGGCCTTTCCAACCTGCTTTGCGATCTGACGCGGTCATGGAACCCGCTTTCCCCCGTAGTCATGGCCACATTCGCCAACTTTCCGCCATTTGATGTTATTCACATCATTTTTTCCGGTCTAGAGGCTTTGAGTTTAGCGGTAACTGCGCATACTCTGGCACACAATAAGGGAGGAGGCCGCCGCAAAAGGCGGCCCTTGCAAATCGACATACCGGGGCGCCGATACAGGCGCGGGTCCATGATGCGGAATTTTCCGTGTCTGGGTATGTGTTTGTCTGTCTTGGCGTATCCATTGGGATGCCGGACGACGAGGGATGAAAGGGAGTTGCCCATGAGCTTGATGGAGCTCAGACAAGTCACCAAGAGTTTCGGCGCAATCCACGCGCTTAACGGGGTCGACCTAAAGCTGGAACCGGGCGAAGCGGTTGGCCTGATGGGCGACAACGGCGCGGGAAAATCGACGTTGATGAAAATCATCGCGGGCAACTTTCCCCCGACAACGGGCGAGATCCGTATCGAGGACAAGCGCGTCCATTTCACAAGACCCCTCGACGCGCGTGAAAACGGCATCGAGATCGTCTATCAGGATCTGGCGCTTTGCGACAACCTGACCGCCGGGGCCAATGTCTTTCTGGGGCGCGAGATCAAAAAGGGGTTCTGGCCATTCCGCAAGCTGGACCATCAGGCGATGAACACCCGCGCTGGTGAACTCTTCGGCGAACTGAAATCCGAAACCCGCCCCCGTGATCTGGTCAAACAGATGTCCGGTGGACAGCGGCAGGCGGTCGCCATCGCCCGCACCCGGCTGTCTGAACCAAAACTGGTGCTGATGGACGAACCCACCGCCGCCATTTCAGTGCGGCAGGTCGCCGAGGTGCTGAACCTCATCAAGCGGCTCAAGGATCAGGGCCACGCGGTTATCCTTGTCAGTCACCGGATGCCCGACGTCTTTGAGGTCTGCGACCGGGTTGCCGTGCTGCGGCGCGGGACCAAAGTCGCCGACAAGAAGATCAACGATACCAGCCCGGAAGAAGTGACCGGCCTCATCATCGGAGCGATCCAGGCAGCATGACCGACAATACCCAGACCCCGCAAGACGCCCACGACCAAACCGCGCAGACGCCCTCGGTCGACCACGCCGCCATCGACGAAAGCATCACGCTCCGCCAAGAGGTGTCCAGTATTGGTGCCATCCTGCGGACCCAGCCGTTCTGGGTCTTCGTGGCGATCTTTGCCATCGGCGTGGTGATGACCTTTGTCTCTGACGCCTTCCTCACCGAACGCAATATGTTCAACATTACCCGCAACATGGCCTTCTTCGGCATCATGGCGCTGGGGATGTCTGCCGTGATCTGCACCGCCGGGATCGACCTGTCGGTCGGATCGCTGTTGGGTCTGTGCGGTATCAACCTCGCCCTTGTCCTGAATGCGGAATGGAGCGTGGGCGTCGGGTTTCTTGCCTGTATGGGGACCGCGGCGCTTGTCGGGTTCATCAACGGCGTGTTGATCGCCTATGTCCGGCTGGCACCATTTGTGGTCACCTTGGGGATGTTGGCCATGTCGCGGTCCATCGCGATGGTGATCTCCAACAACAAGATGATTTATGAATTTGGCCCCGGACAAGACACCTTTGAGTGGATCGGCGGCGGCAGCCTTGGGGGCGTGCCCAATGTCGTCTGGGTGCTGACGGCTATGACGCTGTTTTTCCTGTGGGTCTGGCGTTATTCCGAATGGGGCCGCTGGGTTATCGCCATCGGCGGCAACGCCCATGCGGCCAAGCTGTCGGGCATCCCGGTCGAGCGTGTGATCGTCTCTGTCTACATGGTCTGTTCCATGTGCACCGGCATCGCGGCCTTTATGTTCATTGGCTACACCGGCTCGGCCACCAACGGCATGGGCGCGACCTATGAACTGAACGTTATCGCGGCCAGCGTGATCGGTGGGGCCAACCTGATGGGCGGCGTGGTCTATGCGCTGGGCGCGCCAATCGGTGCCGCATTGGTCGAACTGATCCGCAACTCGCTGCTGCTGGCCGGGATTCCGGCGCTCTGGCAGCAATTCTTTGTCGGCTTGTTCCTCATCCTTGCTGTTTTGCTGGAACAACTCCGCAATCGCGGGGGCAAATAATGGCCCCCAACTTCATGACAACGGGAGGAAAATTCATGAAGAAACTACTGACCGCAACCGCGCTGCTGGGCGCACTGGCCGCACCGGCCTTTGCCGAAAGCCACGGCGGTTACACCTTTGCGCTGGTGCCCAAGGCGATGAACAACCCGTTCTTCGATCTGGCCCGCGACGGCTGCTACGCCGCTCAGGAAGAGCTGGCCGACGTGACCTGCGAATACATCGGCCCCGGTGAGCACACCGAACTGGAGCAGATCCAGATCGTTCAGGACCTCATCACCAAAGGTGTGGACGGGATCGCGGTTGCCCCCTCCAACGCACCGGCCATGGCCAAGGTGCTGAAGGGCGCGATGGATGCCGGCATTCCCGTCATGACCTGGGACTCGGACTTGCTGCCCGAGGATCTGGCCCTGCGCACCACCTATGTGGGCACCAACAACTACAACATCGGCGTGCATCTGGCAGAGCTGGTGATGGCGCGTCACCCCGATGGCGGCACCGTCTGCCTGCAGACCGGTGGGGCGGCGGCGGCCAACCACAACGAACGCCTCTTGGGCGCGCGTGAGACGTTGTCCGGTATGGACCTTGGCGATCCTCCGGGCCGTCAACTTGACGGTGACAACGGCTGGACCGAAATCTCCGGTTGCCCTCTGATCACCAACGATGACGGCAACGTTGCCGTGCAGGGCATGACTGATATCCTTGCCGCCAACCCTGACCTGACCGCTTTCCTGTCGACGGGTGCCTTTACGCAGTGGTTCGACAACGCCTACCGCAACGCCGCCGAGCCTTACAAAGGCAAGATGGACGCCGGTGAGCTGACCATCGTGGTCGCTGACACGCTGCCGATGCAGCTGGCGCAGACCAAGGACGGTCTGGGCAACGGTCTGGTGGGCCAGCGCCCCTACGAGATGGGCTATAAGGCGATGTACATCCTCAAGGACATCGTCGAGGGCAAAGACGTCGAGGACCCGATCTACACCGGTCTCGACATCTGCAACAACGACAACGTCGACACCTGCGTGAAGTGATCGACACCGCATGACCTGTGACGGCGGCGCCTTGGTGCCGCCGTTCGCTTGGGGGCTCTGCCCCCGCTCCCTTCGGGCGTCCCCCCGGAGGTATTTTCACAGAGAACAAATTGCAGAAAGGTGCTGGTCAGATGGAGAAGGTACGTTACGCCGTGGTCGGCGCAGGCTGGATCTCGCAGATCGCCTTTATGCCGGCGGTGGCGCAGACCGGCAATTCACGGATCACCGCCATCGTGAGCGGCAACGCCGAGGCCGCCGGAAAGCTGGCCGAATTTCATGATGTCCCCGAAGTGGTCGGCTATGACGCCTATGATGCCCTGCTGGCCTCGGACCGGATCGACGCGGTCTACATCGCGCTGCCGAACTCGATGCACGCGGACTATACCATCCGGGCGCTAAAGGCGGGCAAACACGCGCTGGTGGAAAAGCCACTGGCCCTGACCCAGGCCGAATGTCAGGCGATGATCGACGCATCCGAGGCGTCGGGCGCGCTGTTGATGACCGCCTACCGGCTGCACCATGAGCCGGGCACCGTCGAGGTGCTGGAACGTATCCGTCGCGGCGACATCGGCGACCCGCGGGTCTTCAGTTCGGTCTTTGGAATGCAGACAGCCGCAAGCAACCACCGCTTGCGCTCGGAACATTGGGGCGGGCCGCTCCAGGACATCGGCGTCTATTGCCTGAACGCTGCGCGCCATGTTTTTGGCGATGAACCGATCGAGGTTTGTGCCATGGGGTCCAACGGTGACAATGACCCTCGTTTTTCCGAGGTTGAGGAATCCGTTGCCGTCACCTTGCGCTTTCCGCGCGGCCGTTTGGCGCAATTTGTGGTCAGTTTTGGCACGGACGAACAGGACAGCTATACGGTGATGGGCACCAAAGGGTCGTTGATTGTCGACCCGGCCTTTCGGTTTGAGGCCCATGTCGGGCTGCGGCAACGGGCAGGTGGCGTCGAACAATCCACCTATACCGCGCCCGATTGCGACCATTTCGGCGCGCAGACGGCCTATTTCTCGGATTGTATCCAGACCGGCACACGCCCCGAGAATGACGGCGGCGAAGGGTTGGCCGATGTGGCCATCATGCGCGCGATCGAGGCCGCGATGCAGACTGGCCAGTCGCAAAGCATCACCCTGCCCCCACGTCCCGGCCATCCTGACCGGACGACGATCCGGGACGTGCCCCGCACAGACCGCCGTCTTGTTTTCTGAACGGAACACCACATGACCCATATCGACGCTCACCACCATTACTGGCATCCCGCCCGTGGCGATTATGGCTGGATGCCTGCCGATGACCCGATCCTGAGCCGCCCCTACAGCCCTGCGGATCTGGCCCCGGCGTTGCAGGCCACAGATGTCACCCGCACCGTTTTGGTGCAGGCCGCGCCTTCGGTTGAGGAAACGGAATACCTGCTGGGCATTGCCGACAGCACGCCGCACGTGGCGGCGGTCGTCGGCTGGATCGATTTCGAGGACACGAGCCAGATCACCACGTTGGAACGCCTTGCCCGGCATCCCAAATTCGTGGGTGTAAGGCCGATGATTCAGGACATTCCGGACACCGACTGGATGCTGAGGCCAGACGTGCAATGGGCCTATGAGGCGTTGAGTGATCTGGACCTGACCTTTGATTGCCTCGGATTTCCGCGCCATCAGGAGAACTTTCTGACGCTCTTGCAGCGCTATCCCAACCTGCGCGCGGTACTGGACCACTGCCTAAAACCGCAATTGCGCGACCCGTCCGCTGCGCATTTCGATGCCTGGGCCGCAGGCATGACCCGGCTGGCCGAGGGCACGGGCGCGTTCTGCAAGCTGTCTGGCATCGTGACCGAGGCGGATGACATGCCCGCAGAGGCGCTGTTGAAGCGCTACACCGACCACGTGATCGCGGTCTTTGGGCCGGAGCGCGTCATGTGGGGGTCAGACTGGCCCGTTGCGCGGTTGCGCTGCGAATACGCCGATTGGCACGCCATGGCAGAGCGATTGACGGTACATCTGACGCAAGACGCGCGGGCGCGCATTTTCGGCGGGACGGCAGCGGCGTTCTACCGGATCTGATCGCACCGACCTTGCCAACATCGCAAAGCTCTCTGGCAGATCTACCGCCTGACTCTAAGGTCGCGGCAAACCTTCAGCGACGGTAATAAATCGCGCAAGGCTGTGCGCATCTGCGTTTGCGAGACGGCGAGTGCATATCCGGCATGGACAGCTGGGATATCGGCACTCAGGTCACGGTCCATAGCGGATCAAGGTCGGAATAATCCGGCAGCGTGCGGTCAATGGCCTCACCGCCGCGCAAGACGATGCGGTCGCTTTGCGGTCGGGCGAACAATTCTGACCAGTCGCGCGCGCGGAAAACGATCAGGTCGGCGGGCGCGCCGGGCGTCAGGCTGGAGGCGTCAAACCCGCAGGAAGACTCTGGTGTCGTGGTGACGCTGCGCACCCAGTCCGGATCGGCATGGTCGAGATGGGCAATCCGCGTGGCTTCGCGCAGAACCTCCAGCATGTCCATGTCGCCATAGGCATAAAACGGGTCCCGCGTGTTGTCGCTGGCAAAGCTGACGGGAATGCCACGCGCCTTCATCTCATGCACCAAGGTCACGCCGCGCCGTCGCGGAGTGCCGCTCTGTCGGTCCTGTAGATAGAGGTTGCACATCGGCAGGCTGACGACATGCAGTCCGGCCTTTGCACAAAGGTCCAGCGTGTCCAACGCCCGCGCCTCATCCTGCGTGGACAGCGAACAACAGTGTCCCACCACAACACGCCCCGGATAGCCTGTATCCAGCACGATCTGGGCGATCATACGCAGGGATTCCGACGTGACGTTCATCGTCTCGTCCGTGTGAAAATCCAGATCCAGCCCCAGATCCGCCGCCATCCCCACATGGCCCAGCAGGCGGTCTTTCAGGTCGGGCACCGGGTAGGTCACCATGCCCAGCGTGCCGCCATGATCGGCCACGGTTTGCGCGATCAACGGGTATTCCTCAGTGCCGTAGCCTTCGCAAGAGATCAGGCTGGCGGCCTGCAGGTCAATCCGGTCGCGCCACTTGTCCCGCATCTCGGCAAAGACCGGCCAACTGCGCAGATATTGCCCGTTCATCGAATCCAGATGGGTGCGGATCTGCTTGGTGCCGTGGGCAAAGGCGCAGCGCAGCGAAAACTCTATTCGCCTGCGCAGGTCCTCTGCGGTCCAGTTGGCGTGATCCGCGCGCACCGTTGCCAAGGCCCCCGCAAACGTCCCGTCCGGATTAGCGGCGCGTGGCCAGATGTGGCCCTTGTCCAGATGCGTGTGCATGTCGGTGAAACAGGGCAGCACCATCGCGCCGCGCATATCCACAGCCATGCCACCCGGCGTGCCGATCCGGCCCTTTTCGATCCCGATATCGGTGCGGATCAGGTCTCCGTCCTGCCCCATGAGGCAGGCCGGTACGGTGACATTGGCAAGGGTAAAGGCTCCGTGCGGGAGCGAGGTAAAATCCATCAACCGACTTTCTTCAACGCGTTTTCGTGCCAGCGGAACAGCGCAAGATAGCTGATCGTGCTCATCACCGAAAAAAGGACCTCCGCCATGACCGAAATCAGGTTCACAGAGGTGGTCCCTATCAGCTTAACCCGCTCAGCACGTTCAGCAAGGTCGGGGCAATGCCAAGACCTCCGCCCGCGCCTGTGTCACGCCTTCGCACGCGGCGGCCATTGCACTCCTCCACTTGCCCTGAAAGAGTAGCGGCAAAGAGACCGCTCCGCATGACCCCCACCAGATTTATCCATTCCTCCGACCTGCACCTTGGCCGTCGTTTCGCCAATATCCCGGAACCGCAGGATGGCAACATCCGGGGCCGGTTGATGGAGGCGCGCCACGGCGTCATCACCCGTCTGGCAGAGGCCGCGCGCAATCACGGTGCGGCGCATATCCTGCTGGCGGGCGACACCTTTGACACTGCCACCCCCTCGGCCCATGTGCTGCGGCAGGCGCTTACCGCGATGGGAGAGGATGCCGCGATCAACTGGTGGCTTCTACCCGGCAACCACGACAACCTGCGCAATGCCGAACCGCTGTGGGAGAGGCTGATGGCAGAGGCCCCGGCCAACGTCCACGCGCTGACCACCGCCACGCCCGTGATGCTGGACGACAGCGCCTGCCTGCTGCCCGTCCCGGTGACGCACCGGGCGCCGGGGCGCGACCTGACGGACGTTTTGGGGACTATGCCCTCGCCCGAGGGCGCGCTGCGGATCGGCCTCGCCCACGGCGGCGTGACCGATTTCGAGGACACCGGCGCGCATATCCCGCCCAACCGGGCCGAAAGCGCGCGGCTGGACTACCTCGCGCTAGGCGACTGGCACGGGCGGCTGACCATTGGCCCACGCACGCATTACCCCGGTACGCCGGAACAGGATCGGTTCAAACACGGGCGACGGGGCGTCTGCCTTGGGGTGACCATCGACGCCCCCGGCGCCGCCCCCAGCGTGAACGAGATTGAAACCGGCCATTTCCACTGGACGGAATTGGACCTGCCCGTTCAGGCCGGGCTGGACACACCCGGGGCCCTGACAACCCTCCTGCCCGACACTGGCAGGCGTGACGTGCTGGTGCGCGTTATGGCGACCGGCTGGGCCAGCCTCGCGCAACGCGCCGAGTTGGAACGTGCCGCCAGTGTCGCCGCCCCCGATTTCGCGCATTTTGAGTTGGTCACAGACCGCCTTGGTGCCCTTCTCGACACGGTCGACCTGGATGCCATCGACCACGCCGGCGCGCTGCGCCAAGCCGCCGAAGACCTCAAGACAGAGGCCGAAGACTCAACCCGCTCCGCCGAAGACCGAGGCATCGCAGCAGAGGCGCTGGCCCGCCTCTACGCCTATGTGACGGAGCCCACCTCATGAAGCTGCGCCGCGTCGCCGTCCACAACCTTCGCCGCTTTACGTCGCCGGTCGAGGTCTCCGGCCTCAGCGACGGGTTGAACGTCCTTGCCGCCCCGAATGAGCAAGGCAAATCTACGCTCTTCGACGGCTTGCAGGCGCTGTTTTTCAGTGCCCATGGCGGGCGTCCGAAAGAGATCAAGGCGCTGCAACCCCACGCGGGCGGCGCGCCCGAAGTGCTGGCCGAGGTCGAGACCGATGACGGGCTGTTCACCGTCGCAAAACGCTGGATCTCCAAGCCCCGCGCCACCGTATACCGCGATGGCCGCCTGATCGCGCAGGCCGATGAGGCCGAGGCGTGGATTGCCCGCCTTGCCGCGACGGACGCGGGTGGCCCGGCGGGCCTGCTTTGGGTGCGCCAAGGGCTGACCGCTCTGGATGACGGCAGCAAGCGAGAAAGCGATGCCGCCCGCGAGGTGCGCCGCGACCTGCTGTCCTCCGTCACCGGCGAGGTCGAGGCCATGACCGGCGGTCAGCGTATGGATGCCGCGCTGAAACGTTGTCGGGCGGAACTGGAGAACTTCGCCACCGCCACCGGGCGTCCACGCACCGGCGGCCCGTGGAAAGCCGCACAGGACCGGGCCGAGGGTTTGCGCGCCCAGCACGAGGAAATGTCCCAGACAGTCGCCGCCCTGCAAGACGATCTGTCCGCGCGCAAACGCGCCCGCGCGGAACTGGCGGAACTGACAGACCCAGAGGCTGCCGAACGCCGCAAATCCCGTCTGACCGAGGCCACGGCCGCGTTTGCCGCCGCAGAACGGCACGCGGCGCAGGTCGATGCCCTGACTCGCGCCGCCGATACCGCGCGGCTGCGTCGTGACGGGCTGCTGACCCGCAAACAGGCGCAGGCAGAGGCGCGCGCCGAACAGGCCGAGGCCAGCGCGCAGGCTCAGGCGGCGCGCGCGCAGCGTGCGGCGACGGACAAGGCGCAGGCCGAAACACAGGTTTTGGCTCAGGCTGCGCGCGACACCCTGACCACGGCCCGCACGGCTTTGGCCGAGGCAGAAAACCGCCTGCAATCGGCGCAACGCGCCGACCGCGCGCAGGACACCGCCCGCCAGCGCGCAGAGTTGACGGACCGCCTGACCAAGGCCGAAGCCCTGCGTGACACCGCCGACGCGGCGCGCGCCGCTGCCGCAACCGGCCCCACCGCCGAAGACCTCAAGGCCCTTGAACGCAAGGCCGCCGCCTTGGAACAGGCGCGCGCCCTGCAAGCCGCCAGCGCCGCGCGGTTGGAAATTACCTATGCGCCCGGTCATCAGGGCAGCATCCGGCGCGACGGCACCGCCCTGCCCGACGCCACATCCTTGCCGCTGATTACCACCACCGATCTGCAGATCGACGGCATCGGGCAAATCCGTTTTACCCCCGGTGGCAAAGGTGAGGATGGCAGCGTCGATACCGCACAAGAAGCGCTGGCCGGTGCGCTGCGCAAACTGGCGGTCGACACGATCGAGATCGCCCGCGCGCAGACCGACGCCCGGGCTCATGCCGAACGTAAGCTGACAGAGGCAACCTCCGCACTCAAGGCACATGCGCCCAAGGGGCTGGATGCCCTGCATGATGCGCTTGCCGCTTTGCCCGCTCCGCTGCCGGAAGATGCCGGTGATGCGCCCTCGCTCGACGAGGCAAACGCTGCACGCTCCAAATGCGAGACCGCCCGGATAGAGGCCGAAACCGCGCTGGAAACCGCGCGCGACAGGCTTGATGTGGCCCGGCTGGACGCTGCCCGCGCGCAGGCCGAAGCGCAGGCCGCAGAGGACCGCCTGACCCGCGCCGACGCCGCGCTGTCTCGGATTGAGCCGATTTCGGATGAGGCCCTCGCAGTTGAACTGGCACAGGCAGAAACCGCGCTGACAGAGGCTCAGACCGCGTGCACGCAGGCCAAGGCCGCCGCGCCGGACCTTGAAAACACCAAGGCCGCACTGTCGCGCGCGCAATCGGCGGAACGCGCGGCCGAGGACAACATCTCACGCCTGAACATGGACCTAGCGCGGCTGGACGAACGGGTGCGCCGCAACGCCGATGGCGCGGTCGAGGAACGGCTGGAGGACCTGTTACAGGATTTGACCGCCGCCGAGGCCGATCTTGCCCGCATGACCCGTGAAGTCGCCGTCCTGCAACGGCTTGCCACCGCGCTGGAGGCCGCAAGGATTGCGGCCCGTGATCGGTATTTCACACCTGTCGCCAATGCTTTGCGACCTCTTCTTCAACTTCTCTGGCCAGAGGCGCAACTGGACTGGGACGATTCCGACCTACTGCCACGACACCTTATCCGCGACGGGCGCGAAGAGACCGTCGATATCCTCTCTGGCGGCACGCAAGAGCAACTGGCCTTGCTGGTCCGCCTCGCCTTTGCCCGTTTGCTGGCGCAGGACGGACGCGCGGCACCCGTGATCCTCGACGATGCGCTGGTCTACACCGACGACGACCGGATCGAGCGGATGTTCGACGCCCTGCACCGGCAGGCGGGGGACATGCAGATCATCGTCCTCACCTGCCGCCAGCGCGCCTTTCGCGATCTTGGCGGGCAACAACTGAGCATCCAGCCGCTGCGCCTGCCCGGCGATAGTCTGCTGGACATGTAGGCCCGATGGATCACAAAGCCGTCCTTGCCACACTGCCCGCCGACACCCGCGCCAAACTGACAGAAAAGCGTGACGCGCCGGGGCTTTGGCACTTGGCAAGCCACCTTGGCGCGATCCTTGGCATCGGCGCGCTGATCCTTGCCCGCGTCCCGTTCTGGCCGGTGCTCATGCTGCCGCAAGGCATCCTGCTGGTGTTCCTGTTCACCCTGCTGCACGAGACGGTGCATGACACACCCTTTTGTACCCCGTGGATCAATCGCGCGGCGGGACTATTGAGCGGGGCGCTGTTGTTCCTGCCACCGATCTGGTTCCGCTGGTTTCACCTTGCCCATCACCGCCACACACAGATCCCCGGCAAAGACCCCGAACTTTCCGAAGCCAAGCCAGAAACACTGCGCGCTTGGCTGATCCATGTCTCTGGCCTTCCGGTCTGGATCGGCCAGTTTCGCACGTTGATCCGCACAGCCGCCGGAGGCTGCGACGACGACTATGTGCCCAAGGCCCGCCTTGCGGATGTGACCCGCGAGGCGCGACTGCTGCTTGGCCTCTACTCTGGCCTGTTTCTGATCAGCCTCATAACGGGCAGCGCTTCTCTGCTGTGGGTCTGGCTGATCCCGCTGCTGCTGGGCCAGCCGTTCCTCAGGGTGTATCTGTTGGCCGAACACGGGCGCTGCGCCTTTGTTACAAACATGCTGGAAAACACACGCACCACCTTTACCAATCGAGCTGTCCGCTTGCTGGCGTGGAACATGCCGTACCACGCCGAACACCACAGCTTTCCGGCTGTGCCTTTCCATCAACTGCCCGCGCTGCACGCCCATATGGCACCGCATCTGGCCGTGACGGAGGACGGATACCACCGATTCACCGCCGGTTACATGTCGACCCTACGCTGACAGCAAATCCGTCGAATACCCCTTTGCAACGGCGCAAGAGGCCCCTATATTCCAACTGTTCCCTCGGGGACTATGGGCATAAACGCGCATGTAATAAACGGATCGGACCCGGGGGCGGTACCCGGCGTCTCCACCATATATCCCTTGTTGGGGGATCTTGGGGACGAAATAGGATCGACGAACGCGTAAAGATGTGGCTTTGTCCCGGTGAGATACCACCGTTATCGGTTCACAAAGTACAATTGCCAACAACAATCGTGCTCCGGTGGCTCTCGCAGCGTAAGCTGTTAGAAATACCGAAATCTAAGCCCTTGCGCCTAGCAGCGTAAGGCGGGGTTCGCAGGCACCTGGCAACAGAAGCCTGCACTTTATCCCCCTGCTTTCGTTACAAGATGCTGCTTTCGGCCAGATCTGGCGCGGCACGCGGCACATTCACCGCCTCGCCACGCTCCACCGCGCGCCGTTCGCGCCCCATCAATTCGCCCCGGATCTCTCGGAGCAGATGCCGGTGGTTGGCCGCGCGACTTGCGAATTCCGCATAACGCGCCCGACGTTGCGCCACGAAGTCCCACCAGCGGTCCTCATCCAGCGCATACCCGGCGGCAAAATTCTCGGCCTTGTAGCCCATGTCGTAGACCCGCTTGCCCAGCAGGACCGCCTGATAGACCTGCGCCGAAAACAGCACGGCCGAATCCAGATCGCCGGGTTGCGGCAGCGCGTGACGCCACAGCGCCAGATTTTCGGCCAGCGTATCCGAAACCGCCAACTCTTCGCGGGCGTCGATCCAGTACTGGCTGTCGGTTCGGTTCCCCAGCGCATAGTGCAGGCAGATGAAATCGCGCACCTCGTCATACAGCCGCTCCATCTGACGGTTGTACCGGCGGCGCAGCGGATCGGCATAGCTGGTGTCTGGAAAATAGGTGATCAGCGCCCGAACGGCCATGTCGATCATGTGGATCGCGGTGGATTCCAGCGGCTCGATGAAACCGCCCGACAGGCCCACCGCGACGCAGTTCTTGACCCAGTTTTCGCGGTTGCGGCCAATCCGCATCGGGATCACGCGCGGCTCCAGCCCCTCACCCGCCGGGCCGACCCATGCCATCAGCTCATCGCGGGCCTGCTCATCGGTGCGGTGCGCGCTGGAAAACACATAGCCGGTGCCGACACGGTTAAACAGCGGCACCCGCCATGTCCACCCGGCCCCCAGTGCGGTCGAGCGGGTCATCGGCTCGATGTCGTCGGTCAGGTGCGGGATCTGTACCGCCATCGCACGATCATTGGCGAGGTACTTGGAATAGCTGATAAATTCGCTGCCCAATGCCTTGTTGATGATCAGCCCGCGAAAGCCGGTGCAGTCCAGAACCAGCTCGACCCCGTGTCGCCCGCCCTTTTCCAGATGCAGCGCCGCGACCTTGCCGGTCTCGTCCAGCTCCACCTCTTCGAGATTGTCAAAGACATGCACCACGCCGCGCGCGATGCAGGTGTCGCGCAGCAAGGCCGCAAATTTCCCGGCGTCCAGATGATAGGCAAACCCGGTGCCTTGGGCGAACTCGCCGGCGCGGAACGGGCGCGGTCCGCGCAATTCGTCCCGCAGGTCAAGGCAGGGCGAAAAGAGATGAACGAAATCAAGGTCTCCCGCGCCATACTTCAGGTAATAGGCCGCCAGCGGCGCGCCGTTCAGAGGCGGCGGCGCGTCAAACGGATTGACGTAAGACACGGGCTGGCCGTCCGCATCCACGTTCCAGTGATCGAACAGCACCCCCAGCTTGAAGGACGCATTGCAGCAGCGAAAGAACTCGGCCTCGGAGATACCGCAATCGGACAGGGTGCGCGGCATGTTGGGCACCGTCGCCTCTCCGACGCCGACGGTCGGGATGTTGGGCGATTCGATCAGCGTGATCTCGACCGCATCCTCGGGCGGGCGTTTCTCGCGCAACAGGCTGTTGAGCAGCGAGGCGGCCAGCCAGCCTGCGGTGCCGCCTCCGACGATGGTGATTTTCCGGATCGGCGCCGTCATGCCCTGCCCCCTTGTGTTCCCTTGGGGCAGCCTACCTCGGTCACGGCACAAAGCAATCCCGCAGGCAGGCTTGACCCGGCTGGCCAGCCTGTCACACCGGACCCGTGCAGATCACAGCAAAGCGCAGACCCGATGACACCGCTTACCACGCTTGCTCATGTCTTTGGCCGCATCGGGATGTTGTCCTTTGGTGGCCCCGCCGCGCAGATCGCCCTGATGCACCGCGAATTGGTCGAGGATCGCCCTTGGATATCGGAACAGCAGTTCCTGCGTGCGCTCAGTTTTTGCATGTTGCTGCCCGGACCGGAGGCGATGCAACTGGCCACCTACGCCGGGTGGCGGCTGCGCGGTGTTGCGGGCGGGCTGATCGCGGGCGGGCTGTTTGTGCTGCCGGGGGCTGTGGTCATCGCGCTGGTTGCCTTGCTTTACGCAGAGTTCGGCACCCGACCAGAGACAGAGGCGCTGTTGCTGGGGGTCAAGGCCTGCGTTGTGGTCATTGTTGCGCAGGCGCTTGTCAGGCTCTCGGCCAAGGCGTTGAAAGGCGCGCCCGATTACATCGTGGCCAGCCTTTCCTTTCTCGGTATCTTCGCGCTAAGCCTGCCCTTTCCGCTGATCATCGCGCTGGCGGCGCTTTGGGGCGCGACGCGCGGCACCCCCCGGTCTGACACACCGCCAGAGCCCACGGGCCGCAAGAGCCATCCCGCCACCCTTGGGCTGTGGGCCGCACTCTGGCTGGCGCCGCTGCCGATCCTCTGGCTCACCGGGCAGCATCTGCTGTTCGACCTCGCCGCCTTTTTCGCCAAGCTGGCGGTTGTCACCTTTGGCGGAGCCTACGCGGTGCTGGCCTATATGGCGCAGGAGGTGGTCGAGACGCGCGGCTGGCTGGACGCGGCCCAGATGGTCGACGCGCTGGGACTGGCCGAAACAACGCCCGGTCCGCTGATCCTTGTGACGCAGTTCGTCGGACAACTGGCAGGCCACGCGCAGGGAGGGCCGTGGTTGGCGCTGGCGGCAGGGGCGTTGACGCTCTGGATGACATTTGTGCCCTGTTTCCTATGGATTTTCGCAGGCGCGCCGTATGTCGAGAACCTGCTGGCCCGTCCGCGCCTGCAATCCGCGCTGGCCGCGATCACTGCCGCTGTGGTCGGGGTGATCCTCAACCTGTCGCTTTGGTTTGCGCTGCATGTGCTCTTTGCCGTCCTGACCCCGATCACGCTTGGCCCCATCGGTTTCGACTTGCCAGATCCCGCCACGCTGCGCTGGGGCGTCCTGCCGCTGATCGCGCTTGCCGCGCTGCTGCTTTTAGGGGCCAAACGCGGCGTTCCGCTCACTCTTTTGGCCTGCGCCGCGTCGGGCTGGGCATTGTCGCTGCTATGATTTTCACCCCTTTCGCCCCTTTTACTCTCTGCCAAAAGCAATATGGTGGGGGGACGCTCAGAAGGATCCCCAAATGTCCGAAGGCATCGATTACGGCAAGCTCATGCACCGCGCCATGCGTGGCCTGATCCAGCAGGTTCTCGAGGACGTGCAGCGCGATGGGCTGCCGGGTGAACATCATTTTTTCATCACCTTCGACACCGGACACCCGGACGCCGAACTGGCCGACTGGCTGTCCGACCGTTACCCCGATGAGATGACGGTGGTGATGCAGCACTGGTACGACAACCTTGACGTGACCGACGACGGGTTTTCCGTCACGCTGAATTTCGGCGATGCGCCCGAGCGGCTGTATATCCCCTATGACGCGATCAAGACCTTTGTCGATCCGTCTGTGGAATTCGGACTGCGCTTTGAAAGTCAGGAAGAGGATGACGACGACGGCGACGATCCTACGCCGCCCGACGGTCCGGGCCACGACTCTGACAGCGCAGACCATTCGGAACACCACGATGCCGAAGTTGTAAGCCTCGACCGCTTCCGTAAGTGAACCTTTCGTCAACTTTGGCAAAGTAGCCTCTACCGTATTCCCTTGGTCGGTATTGAGGCACATCATGGAGCCATTAAGCTTCGACATTCTGGATCACGTGCCTCAGGCCGTTTTTGCGCTGCGTCCCGTCGAGGGGGTGCCGATCTACGTCTTCTGGAACCGGACAGCCGAAAAATACGGCGGTCGCAAACGCGATCAGGTGATCGGAAAGACCGCGCGGGACATCTTTCAATCAAAGTTGGGAGAAGAGGCCTACCAACGTCATTGCGAAGTCATGCAGTCCGCCAGTCCGATGGAATACGACCTGATTCTGGATCTGGACGGTGCTCTGCGTGAGATCCGCACCACCCTGTCCCCGATCAAGAATGACCAGGGGGAGGTCGAGGCGATTGTGGGGTCGTCGGTGATCCTGTCGGACCTGCGCGCCGCCGAACAAAACCGGCTGGAGACGATGGCCATGATCGAACGCGCCCGCGTCGAGATGGAACAATATCTTGCCTTCGCCGCGCATGACCTGCGGGCCCCCATGCGCCGCATGGCAGGTCTCACTGGTTTGATACAAGAGGAATTGCCGGACAGCGCCGTTGAGGCCCGGGAAATCGCCGCGATGATGGAGGATGTCAGCCGCAAGGCGCAGTCGTTGATCTCGGAGGTTCTGAATTTTTCAGAGGCCAACAACGCCGTGAGCTGTGTCGAGACGTTTGATTTGCGTGCGCTGGCCCGCGACATCTTTACCGTGCTCGACCCGCTGCACAAACACGACCTCACCGCAGATCGCGCAAGGATTTCGACGGATCGCGTGGCCCTTCAGATCATCCTGCGCAACCTTGTGGACAACGCGATCAAGCATCGCGACAAGGACCAGATCCGCCTCGACATCGCGTTGGAAGACACGCCAAAAGGGCTTGCCATCCGCGTGACCGACAACGGCCCCGGCCTGCCCGCCGCAGACCTGCAATTTCTCGACGGCAAGGGATTCGAATACGGCACCGGCTTTGGCCTGCTGGGCATTCGACGGCTTGTCACCACCCGCGGCGGATGCCTTTCGGCAAGCCTGCGGCCAGAGGGCGGCACCTGTTTCCGGATCACGTTGCCCTCGCTGACACGCATTTTGGGCTGATTGCGCCACCAGAATTGCCCTTTGCCGGGGCATGGGCTACGCCGTTGCGCAACATAGATCAGGAGCCACCTTCCATGACCGCGACCCGTACCGAATCCGACAGCTTTGGCCCGCTCGAAGTACCCGCTGACAAGTATTGGGGCGCGCAGACCCAACGGTCGATCATGAACTTCCCCATCGGCTGGGAAAAACAGCCCGTCGCCATCGTGCGCGCGCTGGGGGTGATCAAGCAAGCGTGCGCCATGCAGAACAAGGCCACCGGCAAGATGGACGCGGCAATCGCCGACGCGGTGATTCAGGCCGCAGGTGAGGTCATTGACGGCAAGTTCGACGACAACTTTCCGCTGGTCGTCTGGCAGACCGGGTCCGGCACCCAGTCCAACATGAACTCGAACGAGGTTATCGCCAACCGCGCCATCGAGATCCTCGGTGGGGTGATCGGATCAAAGGACCCGGTGCACCCGAACGACCATTGCAACATGGGTCAGTCCTCCAACGACACCTTCCCAACCGCCATGCATATCGCCACCGCGATGATGGTGCGCGACGTGCTGGTGCCCGGCCTGACCAAGCTGGCCGAGGGGCTGGAGGCGAAATCGGCCGAGTTCAAGGACATCATCAAGATCGGCCGCACCCACACGCAGGATGCCACGCCGCTGACTTTGGGGCAGGAGTTTTCCGGCTATGCGCACCAGATCCGTCAGGGGATGAAACGGGTCGAGGCGGCGATGCCCGGCATTTACGAACTGGCGCAGGGCGGCACCGCCGTCGGCACCGGGCTGAACACCGCCCCCGGCTGGTCCGAGGCTGTGGCCGCCAACATGGCCCAGATCACCGGCCTGCCCTTTGTCACCGCCCCCAACAAGTTCGAGGCGCTGGCCGCCCATGACGCCATGGTGTTCCTGTCAGGCGCGTTGGCCACCATCGCGGGCAGCTGCTACAAGATCGCCAGCGACATCCGGTTCCTAGGCTCCGGCCCGCGCTCTGGCCTTGGCGAATTGATCCTGCCGGAAAACGAACCGGGGTCGTCGATCATGCCGGGCAAGGTCAACCCGACACAGGCAGAGGCGCTGACACAGGTGGCAGCCCATGTCATGGGCAACGACGCGGCGATAAAGTTCGCAGGCTCACAGGGCCACTTTGAACTCAACGTCTACAACCCGATGATGAGCTATAACCTGCTGCAATCCATCC
Source organism: Paracoccaceae bacterium (assembly GCA_034670345.1). Lineage (GTDB taxonomy): Bacteria > Pseudomonadota > Alphaproteobacteria > Rhodobacterales > Rhodobacteraceae > Antarctobacter. The sequence continues at coordinate 22,880 of JAXMNQ010000021.1, forward strand.
AGCTTTTGGGGGATGCCGCCGACAGCTTTACCCTGCGGATGCTGAACGGGATCAAGGCCAATGAGCCGCGCATCGACAAGCTGATGAAAGAATCGCTGATGCTGGTGACGGCGCTGGCCCCCACCATCGGCTATGACAACGCCACCAAAGTTGCCAAGACCGCGCACAAGAACGGCACCACGCTGAAGGAAGAGGCGATTGCGCTGGGCTTTGTCGATGAGGCCACCTTTGACGCCGTTGTGCGCCCGGAACAGATGATCGGGCCCAAAGACTGACCACTGGAGTCAACGCCGCTAGGGCGGCATTTCAAGAAACACACATTCAAGGCGCCGGTGTTTTCTCCGGCGCCTTTTCCCTGTCCTGAACGGAAATTTGCGACGGAACGTGCTCTGAGGCGCGTGTCACCCCCACGACACAAACAAAAGAGCGTTCCCAATGTCCCGATTGTCCCCCTACTGGCTTTGGCTGGGTCTCGCCCTGCCCGCCTTTGGCATGGCCTACGAGCTTGCCACCACAACCAATCCCCGCATCTATCACATCCTCGTCCATCCGACCGGCGAATTTGCCGCGCGTTTTATGATCATCGCCATGCTGGCAACGCCGCTGGCTCTGCTGTTCAAAGGCTGGCGCGGGCCGCGCTGGCTAAAGAAAAATCGCCGCTATTTTGGCGTGGCGGCCTTTGCCTACGCCGCTGCGCACACGCTGTTTTATGTCGTCGACAAAGCGACGTTCGAAAGGATCGTCGATGAACTGCCGCGCTTCTACATCTGGACCGGCTGGCTGGCCTTTGCGATCTTCATTCCGCTGGCCGTGACCTCGATGGATTTCTTCGTCCGGACCATGGGCAAAGGCTGGAAACAGCTACAGCGCTGGACCTACGCGGCGGCGGTGCTGACATTGGTGCATTGGGCCTCGCTCCATGACTGGGGCAATCCGGCTGCGGCGCTGATCCATTTTGGTCCACTTGCGGCGCTAGAGGCTTACCGCGTCTGGTACTGGTATCTGAGACCGCGCCCGTCTGCCGTTGCCTGACCGCCGCCCCCGGGGCCAGCGCTCCGGGGGCTGTATGTCATGCGCATGGGGTGTGCATCATTTGTGCATGGATTATGCCTGCCGATTTGCGCTAGCATTTGCCCATGTCGAAAGTCGTCAATCTCAACCGTTTCCGCAAACAGCAGGCCCGCGACGACAAACGTCGCGCCGGCGATGCCAAAGCCGCGCAACATGGTCTGAGCAAAACGCAAAAGGACCTCGCCAAGGCCCGCGCCGACAAGGCGAGCCGCGATCTGGACGGACACGAAAAGGAATGAACGGACGTCCTGTCAAACATTCCCTGACCCTCAAGGGACATCGCACTTCGGTGTCGCTGGAGGATCTGTTCTGGCAGGAATTTCGCCGCATCGCCCGAGATAAAAACAAGACAATCAATGCTTTGGCGGCCGAAATTGATGTAAGTCGCGATCCCGAGGTCGGTCTGGCCTCGTCAATCCGGGTGTTTGTACTGGAACAGTGCCTGTCTTCGCGCGACGCCTGAAAAGATACCCACAACCCCTTGTGGATAAGTCAGTGCGCGGGGAAGACAAAACAGCGGTCACGCCGGATGCTCAGCCACATCGGCGTGCCGGGTTTGGGCAGAAAGACATTCGGCACCGTCGCGCGCAGCTTTTGCCGATCATGATCCATGCGGAACTCCACAAGGCTTTCTGATCCCATAAAGCGAGCTCGCTCTACCACACCGCGCGCCGGCGCGCCCGTCCGCGCCGAGGGGCTTGGCCCCTTGCCAGCGCGGTCAAAGTCGATGCTGACGTGTTGGGGGCGAAAGACGATCTCGACCGCCGTGCCATCGGCAAAACCCGGTGCAAAGAACTGGCCGAAAGGCGTCGCCACCAAGGCGCCTTGAACTTTTCCACGTATCGTATTGATATCGCTAAAAAAGGCGACCGCTTCCCGGTCCGCCGGAGAGTTGTAGATATTGTACGGCGCGCCCATCTGGACGATGTGCCCCTTGCGCATCAGGGCAATCTCATCGGCCATGCGCATGGCCTCTTCGGGTTCATGCGTGACCAGAAGGACAGAGGTGCCCTCTTCCTTGAGCAGTTCCAGCGTCTCATCCCGGATGCCGTCGCGCAGCCGGTTGTCGAGGCCGGAAAACGGCTCATCCATCAACATGACACGTGGTTTTGGTGCCAAAGCGCGGGCCAACGCCACGCGCTGCTGCTCGCCGCCCGACAGTTCGTGCGGAAAGCCGTCTATGAAATGTTCCAATCCGACCCTGCCCAGAAACTCACGCGCACGGGCCTTTTTCTCGGCCCCCGGTCCCTTGAGGCCAAAAGCCACGTTCTCACCGACGCTAAGGTGCGGAAAAAGCGCGAAATCCTGAAACATCAGCCCGACAGAGCGCCGTTCGGGCGGGACCCGGAACACAGTGTCGCAGATCAGGTTTCCGTCGACAAAGATGCTGCCGGAATCCTGCATCTCGACCCCTGCGATGATCCGCAACGTGGTTGATTTCCCGCAGCCTGATGGCCCCAAAAGGCAGGTCACATTGCCCGGCTGGATCGCCAGCGACACATTGTCGACCACCGGTTTGCCGTCGTAGCGGCGGATGATATTGCGGATCTCAAGGCGGGGCGGCTGCACGGGCGGTCCTTTCCGGTCTCCGACGGATTTCATCGGATTTGGCGAGAGATAAAGCGCGCGGCCTGCCCCTGCAACCCTAGCCCGCCAGCGCCTTGCCCAGTCGCGGCAGACGTGCCTTTTTCATCAGGTCGCGGATCGTCCAGGGCTGGCCTGACAGTACTTCAGCCTGTGCCCGCACGCCCTCACCGACTTGCGCCATCGTGTCGGGCTGCGCCTGCCAGAGTCCCAGCAGGAAAGCGTCGGGATCGGCGCGGCTAAGCCCCTCTTCGGCAAGGACATTCCTGGGAAAGTCCTTGGCGTTGACGGTGATGATCACGTCGGCGTTGCCGGACACCGCGGCGGCCAGAACATGCACGTCATTGTCGTCCGGCAGCCACAAACGCCCCTCCAGAGAGGGTTTCCACGTAACCTCGGCCTTGGGCCATGCCGCGCGGGTCAGGGCAACCTCTCCGCGTGCCTGCGCCTCGCCCTCTGGTCCCAGCTTGCGGGCCGCCCGCGCCCATTCTTCAAGGATGCGCGCGGACCAGAGCGGCGTGTACAGCCCTTGGCCCGCAGCCCCCAACAGGACCTCGCGCATCACCGTCGGATACAGGACGCAGGTGTCCAGCAACACCTTCACAGGCGGAAGACCAGCGCCTTGAGATAGCCCGACTCAGCCAGTTGCGGCAAAAGCGGATGGTCAGGACCGGCGGCGCCAGTGTGGATCAGTTGCGCCCACCGGCCCGACCGGCCGATGCCGCGCAGGCAGGCCCCGGTAAAGCTGTTCAGGTCGGCGGCATGGGAACAGGAGCACAGCACCAGATAGCCGTCCTCGGCCACCAGCGTCGCGGCAAGCCGCGCTACGCGCTCATACGCGCGCAAACCCTTGTCCAGCGCTGGTTTGTTCGGCGCAAAGGCGGGCGGATCGCAGATGACCACGTCGAACTTTGCATCCTCGGACGCCAGCGCATCCATCACGGCAAAGGCATCGCCTTGACGTGTCTCGAACCGGTCAGCGGCGTCCATGCGGGACGCGCCCTCTGCCGCCAGTGCCAGCGCGGGGGCCGAGCCGTCTACGGCCAGCGCATGGGTCGCCCCACCGGCCAGCGCGGCAAGGCCAAAGCCGCCCACGTGTGTAAACACGTCCAGCACGCTTTTTCCGCCCGCGAGGCGGGCGACAAACCCCTGATTGTCGCGCTGGTCATAAAACAGGCCAGTCTTCTGCCCACCGGTGAGGTCCGCCATGTAGGTGGCGCCGTTCATCTGGACCGGCAGCGGGCCGTCGGGGGCCGCGCCGCACAGCACGGCGTCGACATCGTCCAGCCCTTCCAGCGTGCGGCCACGGCCAGAGGCGTTCTTGAGCACGTTGCTCACGCCGGTCACAGCGACCAGCGCCTTGGTCAACGTTTCAAGGTGGGATTCCGCCCAGACCGCGTTGGGTTGCAGCACGCAGGTATCGCCGAAACGGTCGATCACCACGCCCGGCAGCCCGTCGCCCTCGGCGTGGACCAGCCGGTAGAACGGCGCGTCGTAGATGCTTTCGCGCAGCGACAGCGCCTTTTGCAGGCGCGCTGTGAACCAAGCTTCGTCGATCTCTGCGGCCGGATCACGGTCCAGCACCCGCCCGACGATACGCGAGGCGGGGTTAACCGCGACCGTCGCCAGCGGCGTGCGCTCTGCGTCCTCCAGCGTGGCGATGCTGCCGGGTGTCAACGCCTTGCTGCGCCGGTCCATCACGAGTTCATTGTCAAAGACCCATGGCGCGCCGCGACGGATCGCGCGTGCATTGGCTTTGGGTTTCAGGCGCAACACGGGGCGGCCTTGGGATGTTTCAATATCTGTCATATCCTCCGATTAGCCTGCTTCGGGAACCGTGGAAAGCATTGGTGCGTTTCCCCCTGCGTTACTTGTGCAGAATCCGCGCAGCAGTTCATTGGCCCTTTACCGTTAGCGCTAACTGGCGTATGGAAAAGGCACATCCAAGCCCACGCAGATCCCCAAGGGAGACCCGAATGCCGCTTGACGCCACAATCGCCCGTGTCACCGCCCGCATCGAAGCCCGCTCAGAGCAGATGCGCGCCACCTATCTGGACCGGATGCGCCGCGCCGCCGACGAAGGCCCGCGCCGCGCACACCTGACCTGCGGCAATCAGGCCCATGCCTATGCCGCCATGGGAGACGACAAGGGCGCGCTGGCCGGTGGTCGAGCCCCGAACCTTGGGATCGTGACCGCCTACAACGATATGCTCTCGGCCCACCAACCGTTTGAGACCTATCCGCAAGTGATCCGTGAGGCCGCCCGCGCGGCAGGCGGCACAGCACAGGTGGCTGGTGGTGTGCCGGCCATGTGTGACGGCGTCACCCAGGGCCAGGTCGGCATGGAACTGTCGCTGTTCTCGCGCGACGTGATCGCGCTGGCCGCCGGTGTCGCGCTGAGCCACAACGTCTTCGACGCCGCGGTCTACCTTGGCGTCTGCGACAAGATCGTGCCGGGTCTGGTAATCGCCGCCGCAACCTTTGGCTATATCCCCGGCCTGTTCATTCCTGCCGGTCCGATGACTTCGGGCCTGCCCAACGATCAAAAGGCCAAGGTGCGCCAACAGTTCGCCACCGGCGAAGTGGGCCGGGACAAGCTGATGGAGGCCGAGATGGCCTCCTACCACGGCGCGGGCACCTGCACCTTCTACGGCACCGCCAATTCCAACCAGATGTTGATGGAGTTCATGGGCCTGCACCTGCCCGGCACGTCGTTCATCAATCCCGGCACCCCCCTGCGTGAGGCGCTGACCTCTGAGGCCGCGAAACACGCGCTGTCGATCACCGCTCTTGGCAATGCCTACCGCCCGGTCTGTGATATCCTCGACGCCAAGGCCTTTGTGAACGGCATCGTCGGGCTGATGGCCACGGGCGGATCCACCAACCTTGTCCTGCATCTGCCTGCCATGGCGCGCGCCGCCGGTGTCGCGCTGGAGTTGGAGGATTTCGATGAGATCAGCTCGGCCACGCCGCTAATGGCCAAGGTCTATCCAAATGGTCTGGCCGACGTGAACCATTTCCACGCCGCAGGCGGCCTGCAGTACATGATCGGCAGCCTGCTGGACGCGGGCCTCTTGCACGACGACGTCAAGACCGTCGCCGGTGACGGCCTGTCGCTGTACACACGCGAACCCGTCCTGACCGGTGGAGAGATCACCTATCGCGACGGTCCCCGCGACAGCCAGAATGACAAGATCCTGCGCCCCGCGCGCGATCCGTTCCAGTCCACAGGCGGTTTGAAACAACTGCACGGCAACCTTGGCCACGGCATGATCAAGGTCTCCGCCGTCGCGCCGGAACGTCACGTGATCGAGGCACCGGCCCGCGTCTTTCAGGATCAGGACAGCGTCAAGGCGGCCTTCAAGGCGGGTGAGTTTACCTCTGACACCGTTGTCGTTGTCCGATTCCAAGGGCCGAAATCCAACGGCATGCCGGAACTGCACGGGCTTGTCCCCACGCTAGCGGTTTTGCAGGATCGCGGACTGAAGGTGGCGCTGGTCACCGATGGCCGCATGTCCGGCGCGTCCGGCAAGGTGCCCGCCGCGATCCACGTCTCACCCGAGGCGGCAAATGGCGGGCCGCTGGCGCGCCTGCGTGACGGCGACATTGTCCGCGTGGACGCCGTGAAAGGCACGCTGGAAACGTTGGCCCCCGATTTCGACAGCCGTGAGCTGGTTGTGGCCGATCTTACGGACAACGGCCACGGCGTCGGACGCGAGTTGTTCGAGGCGTTCCGCCAGAATGTTGGCCTTGCGTCCAACGGTGCCGCTGTGGTGGTGTGACTTTCCGCTTCTTCTTGGTACAAATACTCAGAATCCACCCTGCCAGAGCGAGACCCGTTTGATGACCCCTCAAGACGCCAGCCAAAGCAACGAGGCGCTGTGCCGCCTTGCCCCCGTGATCCCGGTTCTTGTGATCGACGACGCCTCCAAGGCGCGCGCATTGGCCGAGGCGCTGGTCGCCGGTGGCCTGCCCGTGCTGGAGGTGACGCTGCGCACCCCAGCCGCACTGGACGCAATCCGCGAGATGGCGCAGGTTGAGGGCGGCATCGTCGGCGCAGGCACCTTGCTGACCCCCGAGGACGTGGCCGCCGCCAAAGCCGCAGGCGCGAAGTTCGGTGTGTCGCCGGGGGCGACCGATATCCTGCTGGACGCCTGTGAGGCCGCAGATCTGCCGCTGCTGCCCGGCATTGCCACCTCGACAGAGGCGATGCGCCTGCTGGAGCGCGGTTATACCGTGCAAAAGTTCTTTCCCGCAGAGGCCAATGGCGGCGTGCCTGCGCTGAAATCCATCGGTGGGCCGATCCCGCAGGTGCGTTTCTGCCCCACCGGCGGCGTCAGCCCGTCGAACGCGCCTGACTACCTTGCCCTGTCGAACACGCTTTGCGTCGGCGGCAGCTGGGTCGCGCCAAAGGATCTGGTGGCTGCGGGCGACTGGGCGGGGATCACGGAACTGGCCCGCGCCGCAGCCGCCCTGCCACGCAGCTAAGGCTCAGGCCTCGCCCATGTCCGGGCGGGGCCGCGATTTCCAGCCGCCCCGGCGGCGCGGTTTGCCCGCCGTCTCCAACCCCTCGCGCAGAACCTGCGTCATCGGGTGGTCCACCGCCTCACCGTGGCGGGCCAACATCGTGCCGATCAGCGCCGCCATGTCCACGCCTTCGGGCAACGACAAGGCCCAATCCAGAAAAATCGACCGGCATTCTTCGGCGGTGATCCCCTCGATGGCGTAGGCATCTGTCATCAGGCCCTTGGGGTCGATCGTGTCGCCCTTTGTCATGTCTCACCCTCCGTTTGTGGCAGATCGCCGTCGATGATCTCTGCGGCGTGGGCAGCTTTCGCTTCCAGATCCGACCGCAGCGCAGCCATATCCGACGCGCCCGTCACCCGCAGCAAAAAGGCGCATCCGCCGGTGCCAAGCCTGTCCGGGTCGAGGGCCTCGTCGCTGACCAGCCGCGCGCCGATCTGCAACGTCCAGAACAGCTCATAGGCGTCGACCAGCGCCTTGCGGTCCGCCTCCGGCAACCAGTCGGCCAGCCGCAGCGCGCGCGGTGCCTCGCGCAAGGGGCGTCCCGCGATCAGCGCACAGGTTTGCGCGTACAGCTCGATATCCTGCAACCGCCCGGCACCGATCTTGGCGTCCAGCGGCCCGCCCGTCGCCTTGGCAGCCGCGATCCGCGCGCGCATCTCGGCCACCGATTTGCGCAACGCGCCGGCGTCGCGCGGCCGTGCAATCACCTCGCGGCGCAGCGCCTCGACGGCTTCGGTCAGTTCCGCAGGCCCCGCGACCACGCGCGCGCGGGTCAGCGCAAGGTGTTCCCAGGCCCAGGCTTCTTCGCGCTGATAGCTTTGGTATGAGGCCCATGAGGTCGCCACCGGACCCTGATTTCCCGAAGGACGCAGCCGCATGTCGATCTCATACAGTTTGCCCTCGGCCATGGGCGCGGTCATCGCGGTGATCAGCGCCTGCGTCAGGCGCGCGTAATAGGTGCGGCTTGCCAGCGGTTTCCGCCCCTCCGAGGCCTCGACCCCTTCCGCATCGTAAATCACAATCACGTCCAGATCAGAGCGCGCATGCTGACGTCGCGCTCCCAGCGACCCCATTCCCAGAACAACCGCCCCGCGCCCCGGCGGGGGGCCGTGTTTCTTGGCAAACATCGTCTGCACCTGCGGCCAGATCCCGGCCAGAACCGCCCCGGCCAGATCGGCATAGGCCTTACCCGCTTCCTCCGGACCTATCAGGCCGCGCAGCAGGTGAACGCCGATCCGAAAATGCCAATCCTTGGCCCACCGCCGCGCGGCGTCCAGCTTCAGCTCGTAGTCTCCGGCTTGGTCCAGATGGTCCAGCAGCGCGACCCGCAACGCGTCCGCTCCCGGCCATGGGCTAAAGAAATCCCCCGCGATCACCGCGTCAAAGACGCTGGCATTGCGCGACAGGTAGCGGGCCAGATCAGGCGAGGTGCCGACAATATCGACCAGCAGATCGATCAGTTGCGGGTTGGCATCGAAAAGCGAGAATAGCTGCACGCCCGCAGGCAACCCGCGCAGAAAGCTGTCAAAGGCGGCCAGCGCCTCATCCGGACGCGCGGCCTCGGACAGGCGGCGCAGGATCTCGGGGCGCAGACGTTTGAATATCTCGACGGCGCGCTGCGAGCGCAGGCAAGGATAACTGTGCCAACGCGACGGCAACGGACTATCCGCAAAAACATCCGGAACCGCTTTTGTCCCGCGCCCATCGGGCGCAAAGAAACCCTCTGTCAATTCATGCACTTCGGTCAACCGCGCCCGCAGATCGCTCTTCATCTCTTGCAGATCACGCCCCATCAGACAGGCGAGCCGCTGCATGCCGTCTGCGGATTTAGGCAGGTCGTGGGTCTGCGCGTCACCGATCATCTGGACTCGGTGTTCGACCTCGCGATGCGCGCGGTAATGTCCGGCCAGCTTGTCGGCAACCTCCTGCGGCAACCAGCCTTTGGCTGCCAAACGGTGCAATCCATCGACCGTGCCGCGCACCCGCAGTTCCGGATCGCGCCCGCCGGCGATCAATTGCCGTGTCTGTGTGAAAAATTCGATCTCGCGGATGCCGCCCCGGCCCAGCTTCATGTTGTGACCGGAAAGCGTGATGGCCCCATGGAAGCCTTTGTGCTCGCGGATGCGCAACCGCATGTCATGGGCGTCCTGAATGGCGGCAAAGTCCAGATGCTTGCGCCAGACAAAGGGCGTCAATGAGGACAGGAACCGAGCGCCTGCCGCCAGATCCCCGGCCGAGGGCCGCGCCTTGATATAGGCGGCTCGCTCCCACGTGCGCCCGACGCTTTCGTAATAGCGCTCCGCCGCCTCCATCGCCATGCAGACAGGGGTCACCGACGGATCGGGTCGCAGCCGCAGATCAGTGCGAAAGACATAGCCCTCACCGGTAAGATCGTTCAGGGTCGCGGCCATCTTGCGGGTCGCCCGTACAAGGGTGGACCGCGCCTCGTGGTAGTCGTCTGGATCGTAGCGCGTCTCGTCAAACAGACAAATCAGGTCGATGTCCGACGAATAGTTCAGCTCTCCGGCCCCCATCTTGCCCATGGCCAGCGCCACCATGCCGCCCGCACTGGCAATATCATCCTCGCCCATGCCCGGCAGTTTGCCGCGGGTGATCAAGGGGGTTAATGCAGCGCGCAACGCCAACGTGACAGCCAGATCGGCAAAATCCGTCAGCGTTCCGGTCACCTGTTCCAGTTCCCAGACACCCGACAGGTCGCACAGCGCGATCATCAAGGCGACACGCCGCTTGGCCCGACGCAGGGCGTCGCCGATCGCACCCGGAGCAACCTCTTGCAGATCGGCGCAAAGCGCGGCCACCGCGCCCTCCGGGTCCGCGATCGCCCCTCCAAGCCATTCAGTTTCCTTCAGGATCAGCCCGCGCAGATAGGGGCTGGACCCGCCGGTGCCCTCGATCAGTTCGGCCATCCGCCCAGAGGCCCAGGGACAAGCGTTCAGCGCCTCGCGCCCGTGATCGGGATCAAAGGCGCGCGGGCTACGGGTCATGCGGTTTTCCAGCGTCATGCCCGCAGATGGCCACCATTTGCGCCCAAGCGCAACAGCCTTGCGGACCCTGTGCCGCTGTCGCACTCTGCGAAAAAACCGCCCGACCGGAGACCCCGATGAGCAAGAGCCTGAAACGCGTCCGCGCCGCCCTAGACGCCACCGGCCTTGCCCCGGACATCCGCGAGGTGGGTCAGGCCCGCACCGCGCAAGAGGCCGCCGACAGCGTCGGCTGTACGCTCGACCAGATCGTCAAGTCGATCATCTTTCGGGCCGAGACCAGCGGCGCAGCGGTGCTGTTCCTGACCGCCGGGGGCAACAAGGTCTGCGCGGACAAGGCCACGGCGCTGGCCGGTGAACCCCTTGGCAAGGCGGACGCCGGGCTGATCCGCGCACAGACCGGGTTCGCCATTGGTGGCGTCTCTCCGGTTGGACATCTGAGCCCGATCCGGGCTTGGCTGGACCCGCGCCTGATGACCTTTGACAAGGTCTGGGCCGCCGCCGGAACACCCCGGCATGTGGTGGCGCTCGATCCCCGGGATCTGCCCCGCCTGACCGGGGCCACAGAGGCCGATTTCACGCTCTGACGCCGGTTTTCAGCTTCTTCTTGGTCCAAAATACCTCCGGGGGAGTCGTCCGAAGGGCGGCGGGGGCAGCGCCCCCATCTGCGCAACAGTCTGAAAATAAATCACTATCACGAAAAATGTAAAATACCTTCACATCCACCCTTGAAAGCCACGCCCCCAATCCCGATCTGCTTTAATGTGAAAGGCATTCACATCACATACCGAACGGAGAGAGACATGACCACCGCCGCATATACGACCCACCTGCCTGCCAACGCCGGCTGGCTTACACGGGCCGAGGCATGGCTGGATCACAAGGGCAAAGGTGCCTGGATCGCGGCCATGGTTCTCGGGTTCGTCTTCTTCTGGCCTGTTGGCCTTGCCCTTCTTGCCTACATGATCTGGAGCAAACGCATGTTTTCGAAATCCTGCCGCACCCACGGACGTCACCACGAAGGCCGCAAGGCTGCTTGGGCTGCGATGAAACCCTCTGGCAACCGCGCATTCGATGCTTACAAGACAGAGACGCTGCGTCGCCTCGAGTCCGAGCAGGAAGCCTTTCAGGAGTTTCTGGAACGTCTGCGCGAAGCCAAGGACAAGACCGAATTCGACCAGTTCATGGATGACCGCGCCCGCCGCGCCCGGACTGAAGCCGAAGACGCCGAACATGCCTGACCCTGCTGGCGCCCCCCCTTTTCGGGGGCGCCATCCCCTTTTCTGCCAGGAGCAATAAATGTATTCCGAGCCTATGTCCCACCTGCCCGATCCCGAACGTCAGGCCGCCTTTTACGATGGCGTGACCGTCAAGCGCGGTCTGGCCTGGGTGGTCGACACCGTGCTCATCGCAGTGATCACCCTGCCCATCTCGGTGTTTTCAATCGTCGGGCTGTTCATCTTGCCGCTGATGTTCCTTATCATCGGTTTTCTCTATCGCTGGATGTTCATCGCCGGCGGGTCCTCGACACCGGGGATGCGGCTGATGTCGATCGAGTTCCGCAACGCCCTTGGCATGCGTCTGGATGGCGGTGAGGCCTTTCTGCACACGCTGGGCTATACACTGATTTCCACGACGGTGATTCTGCAGCTTGCCTCTATCGTGCTGATGTTCGTCAGCGAACGTGGTCAGGGCTTGCACGACATGGTCTTGGGGACTGTGGCCCTCAATCGTCGCGTCTGAGGCAACAGACCTTCAGAATGGGCTGTATTTTCCCGCAAATCCCAGTTGTTTACCATGTAATAGGAAAGGCCCCGCCGGTGCGGGGTCTGTCGCGTTGTAGGACTTGGCGCTGCCCGGGAACATTGTTACCTTTTCATTAAATTGCCGAGGTATTCAGGTCCGATGCGCCACTCGCTGCCGCTAGCTCCACAGTTCTACGTCACCGCCCCCCAGCCCTGCCCCTATCTGGAGGGCCGGATGGAGCGAAAGCTGTTCACGGCCCTGCAAGGCGACTCGTCGCAGAAATTGAACGACTCGCTGTCGAAACAGGGCTTTCGCCGGTCGCAAAACGTGCTCTACCGCCCGTCCTGTGCCGATTGCGCTGCTTGCCTTTCGGCCCGGATTGACGTGACCCGGTTTGAGCCCTCGCGCAACCAGCGCCGTGTCATGCGTCGCAACGCCCATCTGGAACGGCGCGCGACCAGTCCTTGGGCGACAGAGGAACAATACGACCTGTTCCGCCGCTATCTCGACACCCGCCATGCGGATGGTGGCATGGCGGATATGGACGTTTTCGAATTTGCCGCCATGGTCGAAGAGACCCCGATCCGCAGTCGCGTGATCGAATACCTAGATCGCGACAGCGGCGCGCTGATCGCCACCTGCCTGACCGACATGCTGGATGACGGATTGTCGATGGTCTATTCCTTCTATGAGCCGGACCTTGCCCGCAACTCTTTGGGAAAATGGATGATTCTCGACCATATCGAAATCGCCCGCGAGGCCGGTCTGCCCTATGTTTACCTGGGCTACTGGGTGCCCGGCAGTGACAAGATGGGCTACAAGGCAGAGTTCAACGCGCTTGAGATCTACCGCCGCGACGGGTGGGAGCGACTGGAAAATGCCAGCGATTTCAACGCCGAAATGCACCCCCTTTCAACCGATCCGATTGCCGAACAGGTGGCGAACATTTCCTTTCCGGACACGCGCGGCTGATTCAGCTATGGCATTGTCGGAGGACCTGCTGGCGTGTGCCATGTCGGCCTCGTCGGTTTGGCCTCAGTGTGGGATTTTTGTGACCGGAATGACCAGTGTTCAAAAAAGTTGACCGAAAGGTCAAAATTACCCTCCACAAGCCTCGTACAACTGGTTAGTCGAAGCAAATGACGCAACCAGAAGAATACTTGCCGGCCTTTCTTGCCAGCATCGAGACGCTTGAACCGGACCGCCAGGTCGGGCAAGCGCGGGGCTTTGTCGTCGCTGTCGTCGAACATCTTGGATATGTTCTGGCGCGCGACACTGACACCACGGCCGCGACCTCGGCCTTTATCCTCGCCGCCGAATTGGAAAAGCGCCTGAACTCTCTGGAACTGATGATCGAGTCGGACCGCTCCGCCTGAGGTTTCCCATCGGAATTGAAAAAGGGCAGGCTGTGACGCCTGCCCTTTTCAGTTCTTACCGGAAAGTGCCCCGGATCAGCGGCCCAGAAGCGAGGGCACAATCGTCACGATCCCCGGGAACAGCGCAAGGATCGCCAGACCCAGAACCTGAATCAGGACAAAGGGGATCACGCCACGGTAGATATGGCCGGTGGTGACCTCCTTGGGCGCCACGCCGCGCAGGTAGAACAGCGCAAAGCCGAAGGGCGGCGTCAGGAACGAGGTCTGCAGGTTCACCGCAATCATGATCGTCACCCATTTCGGATCGAAATGCGCGCCGTAGATCACCGGCCCCACGATCGGCACCACGATGTAGATGATCTCGAGGAAATCCAGCACGAAGCCGAGGATGAACAGGATGATCATCACGATGATGAAGGCCGTCCTGGGGTCATCAAAGCTCTTCAGGAAGGCCTGAATGTACTCTTCGCCGCCGAAGGAGATCACCACGAGGTTCAGCAGTTGCGAGGCGATCAGGATGGTAAAGACCATCGAGGTCACCTTGGCCGTTTCCCGCACTGCAGGCGTCAGCACCCCGGACTTGAACAGAACCCAACAGCTGAACAGCAGACCGAAGATGGCATAGAGCCAGCAGGCATAGGCGAAGAAGAATGCCACCCAGGTCTCGAAGCTGACTTCCTCGGTGTTGATGCGCAGGTCAAAGTTGACCCCGGTCAGGATCATCAGCACCACGGCAAGCGTCGACCAGATGATGACTTTCGGGCTGCGGTTCTCGTCCCCCAGCTTGCGATAGGCGGCCAGCATGATGGCCCCTGCCGCCCCCAGCGCAGCGGCGGGCGTCGGGTTGGTGATGCCGCCAAGGATCGAGCCAAGCACCGCCACGATCAGAACCAGCGGCGGAAAGACCACGCGCAAAAGCTCGTTCTTGGACAACCGACCCATGGCGAAATAGCAGCCGTAGACCGTGATGGCCCAGGGGATCAGCATCAAAAGGACCGTCACCAGCGACGAGGTGGTCGGCCCCAGCAGGAACACGTCGACCGCCAACGCCAGCACGATGCCCACCGCGCCGATCTGCAATGGCAGCGGGTTCGACGAGGGCGACACGCCGCGCGCGACCGCCAGGATCAGACCGAAGATGACCGACAGGATCGCGATACCGGTGCCGACGGGCGCGGCATTGGCGATCTTGGCAATGCGCAGCTCTTGGATCTCCTCCGGGCTCAGGCGCACGCTGGTGGCCGTGCCCCCGCCTTCGTCGATCTCGGCCTGTTCGGCAACTGCCGCATCCCAGGCCTCCTGGCCATGCAGGTCGATCATCGAGTTCTTGCAGGAGTCAGAGACATTGGTCCGCAGCGATGCGGATTCGCCGACGTCAGAGAAGGTGTCGATCTGGAACGACTGGCTGCCAACCAGGTTGACCTGCATCAGGATCATGACACCGGCGATCAGGCCCACCGGAACACCGACAAACCATGTAAATGCCTCGCCGCGCGTCACCGGCTCCCCTTCGCTTTCGCCCAGAGCCACGGCGGGGGCCTTGGACGGGTTGAGCAAAGCAAAGCCAAAGGCATAGGCGGCATAGAGAACAGCCAGCATGATCCCCGGCAACAGTGCGGCCTGGAACAGGGTGCCGACCGAAACCACCGCCGGGCTGCCCAGATAGGTCAGCGCGTCGGAACAGCCCGCCGCCTGCGCCCGCGCCTCTTGAGCGGCGGAATACAGGTCCCCGGCCAGCGTGCCCAGAAGGACGATCACGATGGAGGGCGGAATGATCTGACCGAGCGTGCCCGAGGCCGCGATCACGCCGGTCGCCAGTTCCGGCGAGTAGTTGTTGCGCAACATGGTCGGCAGGGCCAGAAGGCCCATGGTCACCACCGTCGCGCCGACAATCCCGGTCGAGGCGGCAAGGAAGGCACCCACGACCACGATCGACACGGCCAGACCGCCGGGCAGCGGGCCAAAGACCCGTGCCATGGTGGTCAGCAGGTCGTTGGCGATCTTCGAGCGTTCCAGAACGATGCCCATCAGGACGAACATCAGAACCGCCAGCAGCGTCTCGATGCTTTGCCCCGCGATGACGCGTTCGTTGATGCGGTTGGTGATCCCCGCGATGGTACGCTTCAGCGCGTTTTCCCAGTCCCCGGCCGGAAAGATCGAGTCGGCGGCGATCCTTGGCAGGTCCGGATATCGGAAGATCGAGATGTTCTTTTCGTTTATCCCGTTCGCCAACAGCGCCTGATAGGCGTCCGAAGACGTATCAAGGGCTTGGTGAACGAGGATTCCGGCGCCGTCGAGCGCGGCAATGATCCCGAATGAAATGACCCCCGCTCCGCCGATGGCAAAGGCCACCGGGAAGCCCGACAGGATCGCGGAGAAGAGCGTGAGAAAGACGATGATCAGGCCGATCTCGACGCCGTCAAGTCCGAATAGCATGGTTTACGATCCCTCAGAATTCTGCGTGGTCGTAGGGCTCTTCGCCCTGTTCCAGCACGTCCTTGTCCAGATATTTGTTCTCTGACTCAGGCCCTTCCTTCCACTCCAGGAAGGAACGGTAGAAGAAAGCCCAGGCCTGGATGAAGATCATTGCCACCATGATGGTCATCAGGATCTTGAACAGGAAATACCCGGTAAAGCCGTTGGGGCTGAAGCCGATGGTCTCGACGTTCCAGCGCAGCGCGCGCGCCTTCAGTTCAAGACGGTCAAGCGGGTCGGATGGCGACACCGGCGGCACGATCAGCGAGCGCCACATGAAGAACCATGTGTACATCCAGATCAGCACGGCCATCGGGATCATGAAGATCAAGCTGCCGAACATGTCGATTATCCGCTTGGTGCGGAAACTGACGGCCGAATAGACCAGATCGACCCGCACGTGCCCGCCCTGAATGAATGTGTAGACAAGGCAGAGCGCCACAACCATCGCGTTGTAAAGCTTCAGTTCTTCGGCATACCAGGAGATGTCGAATTGCAGCGGCAGTCCCAGGCCGATGACGATGTCAGGCCGGGTGAAAATGCGCTGCATGAAGACGATCACCACCTGTTGCAGAACCATCAAGAGGCCCGCCCAGGCAAAGAACCGTCCGACCCAGTTGCCGAAGAATTCCAGCCCGATCACCACGTTCCACAGGAACTGGTTCTTCCACAGCCCGATCAGGAAGATCAGCAGGAAGAAGGTGAAGGCGACAAAGAAAAATTCGACAGAGCCGCCGTAGTAGACGAACCGCATGATCGCGGCCTTCTCGCCCCAGTCGAGCCAGCTCATCGGATGCGTGATCGCATATCCAAGATTGTAAAATGCCAGGGCGAAGCTTTGCAGGATCCAAAGGATCCCGTCGCCGATGGCGCTGAGGATCTGGCCGAAGCCCATCGCGCCTGTCTCGTCCATGATGTCCCCCGTTCGCCGCTACACGCGGTCGTGGTTATCGCAAGTCTCCGTCACGCAGCGAAAGGCCCCTGACGCGCAGGGGCCTTTGCAGGTTCAGGTTTCCGGGGCTCAGCCGCCCAGCACGCGCACGCGCTGTTCGACGTAGAAGCCATCCGATTTCTGGATCCATGACGCCGAGTTGGCCAGCGAGGCTTCGAACGAGTTGCGGATCTTGGCAAACAGTTCGTCGCCCATGTACTGATCCAGAACCTCTGCCGAGGCACTGCCGAAGGCATCCCAGACATCGTCGGAGAATTGCAGCGCCTTGACACCCTGCGACTGCAGACGCGAAAGGGCGGCACCGTTGCTGGCCAGCGTTTCGGCCAGTTGGTAGTGGGTGGTCGCCATCGAGGCGTAGCGCAGGATGGCCTGCTGCTGCGCGGTCAGGCTTTCCCAGACATCCAGGTTGACGTTGGCGGCCAGCGCCGAGCCCGGCTCGTGGAAACCGGCGGTGTAGTAGATCTTGGCCACTTCCTGGAAGCCCGCGCGCTCATCGGCCATCGGGCCAACCCACTCCAGACCGTCCAGCGCGCCCGAGGACAGCGCCTGGTACAGTTCGCCGCCGGGGATGTTCTGGACCGAGGCGCCCAGTTTGCCCAGCACTTCGCCGCCAAGGCCCGGCATGCGGAACTTCAGACCGTTGAAATCGTCCGCCGATTTGATCTCTTTCGAGAACCAGCCACCGGACTGCGAGCCGGAGTTGCCGGCCAGCAGACCCTTCATGTTGAAGATCAGGCCCAGCTCGTCATGCAGTTCTTCGCCGCCGCCGTGGTAGTACCAGTTGGTCACTTCCTGCGCGGTGCCGCCGAACGGAACAGCGGTGAAATAGGCGTAACCCGGGTGCTGACCGATAAAGTAGTAGTCGGCCGAGTGATACATATCCGCCTGGCCCGAGGACACTGCGTCAAAGACTTCGAGCGCGCCCACCAGTTCGCCCGGAGCCTTCTTGTCGATGGTCAGCATGCCATCGGAAATTTCGCTGACCATCTGCTCAAGGTAGCTGGCCGCATCATCCAGCACGGCAAAGCCGCGCGGCCATGAGGTGACCATGGTCAGCGAACGCTTGCCCTGAGCGTAGGCCGGAGCGGCCAGCGTCGAGGCGGCCGCGGCTGCGCCGGCACCCAGAGTCGAGTTACGAAGAAAAGAGCGACGATCCATTGAAATCCTCCCAGATTTTATGAGTTGCGCGGGGCTCCCCACCTCGCGCGGATCGGTTTCGGTGGTCGCACACTATGGCGGCAATCCGCGCAAAGAAATACCCACTGCTACGGAGTTGGAAAGAAATAGTGACCAAAACCGACGCAAATCTGGAACAGATTGCCGCCGGAACGTGGGTGTCGCAACGTCAGGTTGCCTGCGAGTCCCGGGCCGCCGCCGAACACAGCCAGTCAAACACCATGCGCCGCGCCGGACTGTCGAGATCGGCGCGCGGGCACAGGGCCCAATAGCCGTTGTCGGTGGACAGCACGCCGGGCATGGCCTGCACCAACCGTCCCGCTTTCAACTCACGGGCCACCAGGAAACGGCTGGCAAGGGCAACGCCCTGCCCGGCCTGCGCCGCCTCGATTGCAAGGGTGATCTGGCTGAAGCGCGGTCCGGGCAGGCGACCGATGGGTCTGCGCCCCACCACGTGCTCCAGAAAGAAGGGCCACAGGTCCAGCGAATCGTGCAGCAGGCTCCGCCCCTCCAGACCATCGCCCGGAAGGTCCGGTGCGCAGACCGCTATGGCATCGCCCGTGAACATCTGCCGGGATTCCAGTCCCGCAAGGGCGCGCGGCGTCCCGTGCCGCACCACGATGTCCACACCATCTTTGTGGAACTGCGACAGCGACTCGGTTGCCAGAACCCGCAGGTCGATCTCGGGATGCGCGCGTGTGAATTCGGGCATGTTCGGAATCAGCCACTTCGAGGCAAAGCTGGGAGTGACCGAAATCGTGACCCCCTGCCCGCCGGGCCGCAGCGCATGTGTGGCCTGTTCGAGCAGGCGAAACGCCTCGGACACCTGCGCATGATACCGCCGCCCGGCCTCTGTCAGATGCAGGCCGCGCGCGTGCCGTTCAAACAGACGCAGCCCCAATCGCGCCTCCAGACCGCGCACATGCTGGGCCACGGCGCCCTGGGTGACGCGCAACTCCTGCGCGGCCCTGGCAAAGCTGGACTGCCGTCCGGCCGCGTCGAAGGCCCGTAGCGCGTTCAAGGGCGGCAGCTCTTCTGACAATAGAAATTCTCCTGTTACTGACCAGTCGATCTGGCCTGTCCGTGGCACCTTCGGGTCAATAAATCATGGATCAAATACAATGGAAACGAGGCGCGACATGACCGCAGAAATCCTGACACCGGCCCTCTCGGCGCGCGCGCGGCGCGTCGATGTCCTGAAGTGGGGCGCATCGCTTGTGCAGATCGGCGGCTATTCCGCCACCGGTCTGGGCCACACATCAGTTGCGGTTCCGCTCTTCCTCGTCGGGGTCGTTGGGTGGCTGGCGGTTGGTCTGGCCTGGCGGGACAAAGCGATCATCCTGATCCACATCGTTGCTCTGGCGGCGATGCTGGTCGGGCTGGCAACGCGCGGCTGAGGCTTTTCAAGCGCGCTGCACTCTGCTTTGCTACGTGACATGCGCCGTATCGTCTCGCGCCTTCGACCGTCCTACCGGCAGAAGCTCTTTCTTCTGGCGACAGTGCCGCTTGTCCTCGCGGTTTCGGCCATTGCGCTGCTCGTCGCCAACCAGTCGCGCAGCATGGCCGAGCAGGAGATCCGCCAGCTTGAAACCCAGTTGATCGAGGCCAAGAAGCGGGAGTTGCGCAACTACGTCACGCAGGCGCGCAACGGGTTCTATTTCATCTACGGATCCGCCGAGCCTGACGACGAAGCGGCCAAGCAACAGGTGATGCAAATCCTCGCCGCGATGATCTACGGCGAAGAAGGGTTCTTCTTTGTCTACGATTACGAAGGGATGAACCTTGTTTCGCCACGACAGACCGATCTGATCAACCAGAACCAATGGGACCTGAAGGATGGAGAAGGCGCCCTTGTGGTGCGCGAGTTCATCGAAACCGCCCGTCAGGGCGCAGGCTACGTCGAACACCTCTGGCCCAAACCCTCCACCGGTGAGGATGCCCGGATGATCACCTTTGTGACCTCTTTTCCCTACTGGCGCTGGGCCGTGGGCACAGGGGTCTTCATCGACGATGTCCTTGCCAGCGTTGCCGCATCGCGGGCCGAGGTGGAGGCCAAGGTCAGGCGAACCTTCATCTATATCGGCGCGATCACGCTTGCGGCGCTGCTGCTGGTCTTCTTTTCCGGTCTCGTCCTGAATATCCGCGAGCGCCGCCTTGCGGACACCAAGCTGCGCGAACTGACCCAGCGGGTTCTTGATGCACAAGAAGAGGAACGCGGCCGCGTTGCGCGCGAACTGCACGACGGAATCAGCCAGATCCTCGTCGGGGTGAAATATGCGCTGGACATCGCCCGACGCCGCGTCGCCGCCGGCGATGCGCGAGCCTCCGAGACGCTGGAAAAGGGTGCCGACAATCTGGGTCAGGCGATTCAGGAGGTGCGCCGGATCAGTCGCGATCTGCGCCCCGGCGTGCTTGACGACCTGGGGTTGGGTCCGGCGATCAAGACCTTGGCTGATGATTTCCGGACCCGCACCGGGATCGAAACGGACTTCGGCACGGTGGTGTTCCGCAACCGGCTGGACCAGGACAGCAAGATCGCCCTCTATCGCATCGCGCAGGAGGCGCTGACCAATATCGAACGCCATTCCGGGGCGACGCATGTGGGCATCGATCTGCGCGGCCACCGCTCGGGGGCGACGCTGCGGATCGCCGACAACGGCACAGGGATCCAGAAACAGTCCCCGGCACCGGGCATCGGGTTGCGCAACATGCAAGAACGCATGGACCAACTGGGCGGCACCCTGCGCGTCTTGTCCTCACGCGGCGGCACGGTTATCGAGGCCCAGGTGCCGCTGACCCACCTGTTGCCGCCCGAAGAGGCGGCAACCTCCGCCAAGCAATCGAAGGCCCGCGCATGACCGATGTCCCCACCCGCGTCGTTGTCGTGGACGACCACCCGATGGTCGCCGAGGGAATCGAGGCGATCCTGGAAAGTTATGACGACATCACCGTCCTGGCCACGCTGTCGGACGGTCAGACCATGATCGACCGGCTGGACGAGTTGTCACCCGATGTGATCCTGATGGACCTGAACATGCCTGGCCTTGGCGGACTGTCCGCGACCGAGATGATTCTTGAACGCCGCCCTGCGACCCGCGTGCTGATCCTGTCGATGCATGACACGCCGGAATACATCTCGACCGCGCTCAGCCATGGGGCATGCGGTTATGTCCTGAAGGATGTTCCGACCGAAGAGATAAAGACCGCAATCGACACTGTCATGGCGGGTGGGCGCTACCTCTGCACCGGGGCCGAAGGCGCGCTGGCCCCCGGCGGGCAGGAACGTGAGCAACTGACCAACCGCGAGCAGATGGTGTTGCTGCAACTGGCGCAGGGCAAATCCAACAAGGAAGTGGCCGAGGCGCTGGATATTTCGGTGCGCACCGTGGAAACCCACCGCAAGAACATCCGTCGCAAGCTGGGTGTCAGCAGCACCGCCGGTCTGATGCGTTATGCGCTGGAACACGGGGTGCTGCAGGGAACGGGCGCGAACCTCTGAAGGCCGACGGCACGCCCTGCCCCTTCAAAGATCGACGCCGACCTGTTCGGTTTCGCAGTCATCCCAGAACTTGTAGACCATCACGGGAATGATCTGCGCCTCCTGCACCGTGGCTTTGGCCACGTCGGTCTCTGCACGCGGCACGCCGCCAAGGGCCGCCGCCAATGCCATCAGGCCC
Organism: Paracoccaceae bacterium; assembly: GCA_034670345.1. Classification (GTDB taxonomy): domain Bacteria; phylum Pseudomonadota; class Alphaproteobacteria; order Rhodobacterales; family Rhodobacteraceae; genus Antarctobacter. Next base: position 44,466 of record JAXMNQ010000021.1, read on the forward strand.
ACAAGCGCAATGGCCTTGCAGATGGTGAAGTCACGATAAAAAATATGTTTCGGCATGACGATCTCCTCGCCTCCTGTGAACTCATGCACAGCATCGCCCATCGGGTTGTTCCTCACAACTCACGTTGCCGCGCGCTATTGTTGCAAAACGATAATCAGCACAGGGCGGGCCCGACACTGAACCGAATGGTTCAATATTGGCAGAGCCATCCGGTCCCGTCCATTACAGATTTGCGCATGGCCGCATATCCTGTATGCATGGATTGCTGGCACGGACCTGCGCAACAAACTTGCCCGGCGCGCCCGTCAAACTGATATTTGCTTTCTTGGCGATCAGCGGTTGACGCATCCTTTCATCGGCCATAGTGTCGCCGCGCGACGTAAAGGAGCCTCTGGCATGTCCACCCTTGTGGTAATTGTAGGAACAAGGCGCATGGGCCGTTAACTCGGAACCCTTACAGGACCCCATGCGCCCCCGACTGACCCTCGGGGGCTTTTTTGTGCGCACAAATAGAGTGTCGTGAACGGAGAAACAGCGATGACACGTCAGATGACCGGAGCGAAAATGGTGGTTCAGGCCCTCAAGGATCAGGGTGTGGACACGGTATTCGGCTACCCCGGCGGCGCTGTACTACCCATTTACGATGAGGTCTTTCAGCAAAGCGACATCCAGCACATCCTCGTCCGCCACGAACAGGGCGCGGTCCACGCCGCAGAGGGCTATGCCCGCGCCACCGGCAAGCCCGGCGTTGTCCTTGTGACCTCTGGCCCCGGGGCGACCAACGCCGTGACCGGCCTGACCGACGCGCTGATGGATTCGATCCCGATTGTCGTGCTGACCGGGCAGGTCCCGACCTTCATGATCGGCTCTGACGCGTTTCAGGAGGCGGATACCGTCGGCATCACCCGTCCCTGCACCAAGCACAACTGGTTGGTGAAGGACACCGCGCGCCTGTCGGCCACGATCCACGAGGCCTTTCACGTCGCCACCCACGGCCGCCCCGGCCCGGTGCTTGTCGACATTCCCAAGGACGTGCAATTCGCCAGCGCCCAGTATCAGCCCATCCCGCGCACCTCGGTCAGCCACTACCAGCCGCAGGTCAAAGGCGACATGGAGATGATCGAGGATCTTGTCGAGGCGATCGAGAACGCGGAAAAGCCGGTTTTCTACACCGGCGGCGGCGTCATCAACTCTGGCCCGGCGGCCAGCCAGTTGCTGCGCGAGCTGGTGGATGCCACCGGCTTCCCGATCACCTCCACCCTGATGGGCCTTGGCGCCTATCCGGCGTCCGGCCGTCACTGGCTGGGGATGTTGGGGATGCATGGTCTTTATGAGGCCAACCTTGCGATGCACGGCTGCGACCTGATGATCAACATCGGGGCGCGTTTCGACGACCGGATCACCGGACGCATCGACGCCTTCAGCCCGAATTCGCACAAGGCGCATATCGACATCGACCCGTCCTCGATCAACAAGGTGATCAAGACCGACATCCCGATCGTCGGCGACGTTGGCCATGTTCTGGAAGACGTGCTGGCGCTGTGGAAATCGCGCGGGCGCAAGGTCAACCGAGAGGCGCTGTCCAAGTGGTGGGCGCAGATCGAGGTCTGGAAAAAGGTCGACTGCCTGAAGTTCAAGCCCTCCGAGGGCACGATCCGTCCGCAGCACGCCCTGTCCCGCCTTGAGGCGCTGACAAAGGACCGCGACCGTTACATCTGTACCGAGGTCGGCCAGCACCAGATGTGGGCGGCGCAGTACCTGACATTCGAGGACCCCAACCGCTGGATGACCTCCGGCGGGCTGGGCACCATGGGCTATGGCTTTCCGGCGTCCATCGGCGTGCAGGTCGCGCATCCCGAGGCGCTGGTGATCAACGTCGCGGGTGAGGCGTCGTGGCTGATGAACATGCAGGAGATGGGCACCGCGATCCAGTACCGCCTGCCGGTCAAGCAGTTCATCCTGAACAACGAACGTCTGGGCATGGTGCGCCAGTGGCAGCAACTGCTGCATGGTGAACGGTACTCGCACTCCTGGTCCGAGGCGCTGCCTGATTTCGTCAAGCTGGCCGAGGCCTTTGGCGCCAAGGGCATCATCTGCAAGGATCCCGCCGATCTGGACGATGCGATCATGGAAATGCTGGATTACGACGGTCCGGTGATCTTCGACTGCCTCGTTGAAAAGCACGAAAACTGCTTCCCCATGATCCCCTCGGGTGAGCCGCACAACAAGATGCTGCTGAGCGATTCCAAGGCCACCAACGCCATCGCTGGCAAAGGCGCCGTGCTGGTGTGACATCCCCCCTTTCCATCCGGTCCGAACAGGCTTCGGACCGGATGGACTGGCTCGACCGGGCCAAGGGACTCGGCATCGTGCTTGTCGTCTTCGGACACAGCCTGAAAGGAACCGGCGCGGCGGGCCTCCTGCCGCCCGATCGGTATTTCGAGATTCTCGACCTGCTGATCTACAATTTCCACATGCCGCTCTTCTTTCTCCTTGCCGGCTATACCTTTGAGCGCTCGGCACGGAATAAATCTCCGATCCACAACCTTCGGTCCAGGGCGGTTCTGCTGCTCTGGCCATTGCTGCTCTGGACGTATGTGTTTGCCCTGTTCCGGCTTGTGGCAGGCGCTGCCGCCAATCGCGACGGCAACCTGGCCGACCTGATGGTGCTTCCGCTGCCGCCGCGCGAACATCTGTGGTTTTTGTGGGCGCTGTTCGTGATCCAGGTTCTGATCCTGCCGGTTGCGCTGGCCGGGCGCGCACCGCGACCGGCGTGGGTCTGGCTGGTTCTGGCGCTGGTGGCGACTGTCCTGGTTTCCGTTCCGGGCCTGCCGGTCAGCCCGCTGACGGTCGATGCCGCGGTCCATCTGGGGACTTTCCTGTTCGGTGTCTGGCTGGCGCGCTGTGGCCCGCTGCCTGGGGGCAGGACGATGGCGCTGTTGGCACTGGCGGGTTTCGTCGCGGTCGAATGGATCAGCCTGTATCTGCCCCCGGACAACATCCTTGTCGTGCAGGTTCTGGGCATCGTGTTGTCGTTCTGTTTCATCCTGCTGATGAATGCGCCGCGCGGCGCGGGCGCAGGGGGATGGCACCTGCTGGTCTGGCTTGGTCAGCTTGCTCTGCCGATCTACCTGGCCCACACGATTTTCTCCGCGGCCACGCGCATTGTTCTGGTGCGGGTCACCGAAGATCCGTTTGTGCATCTGGGGCTGGCCACGCTGGCCGGTCTGGTCGGGCCGATCCTGTTGTTCTACCTGTTGCGCCGGACCGGTCTGCTGCGCCTGACGGGCTATCAGGGCCTGCCGGGGCGCAGGGTCATGACACCGCCCGCTGCCATTCCTTCAGAAGTCCGGTGATTGCCCGCAGCAATTCGTCGCGACGCACCGGCTTGGTCAGGAAACCGTCCATCCCCGAGGCCTCGGCCTCTGCCCGGTCGCGGTCAAAGGCGTTGCCGGTCAGCGCGACAATGGGGCGGCGCGGCCAACCGTTTTCGGTTTCGCGCAGGCGCAGGATACGCGTCGCCTCCAGCCCGTTCATCACCGGCATGGAAATATCCATCAGCACGATGTCAAAGCGATGCGGATCGTAAATGTCCACCGCCCGCTGTCCATGTGCGGCCAGAACCACCTCGGCCCCACGCTTCTCCAGCATCTTGCGGGCAACCGCCTGATTGGTGCGGTTGTCTTCGACCAACAGCACCCGAACGCCGTCCAGCCGCAAAGTGTCCCGGTCACCGGCGTCCGCCCCCGGCACCACATGGGCCACGGCAGGCAAGGGCAGATCCACGATAAAACTCGTCCCCTGTCCCGCTTTCGAGGCGGCGCGGATCGTCCCGCCCATCGCCTCGACCAGCTTGCGGGAAATCGACAAGCCCAATCCGGTGCCCTCGAACGCGCGCTCACGGCCGGAATGCACCTGTTCGAACGGCGTGAAGATATCCGCCAAACGCTCTGGCGCGATGCCGATTCCCGTATCCGAGACCAAGACACGTATTTTGTTTCCGCCGCCGGGCTTGCGCTTGATTCGCAAGGCGACTTTACCGGCGATGGTGAACTTGATGGCATTGCCCAGAAGGTTCATCAGGACCTGGCGGATGCGCAGGCCGTCCCCCTCGACCAGATGCGGAACGTCGTCATCAAGATCGCAGGTCAGGCGCAGGTGCTTTTCGGTGGCCAACGGCGACAGAAGATCGCGAATATCCTCCATCAATCCCTTGAGGGAAAAGGGTTCGTCATCAAGCTGCATGCGCCCTGCCTCGACCTTGGAAAGATCGAGGATGTCGGTGATGAGCGAGGTCAGCGCCAGCGCCGCGCTGCGGATCGTGGCCACCATTTCTCCCTGTTCATCGGTCAGATCGGTTTCGGTCAGCAGGTCGGACATGCCCACGATGCCATTCATGGGGGTGCGGATCTCATGGCTCATGTTGGCCAGAAAGGTGGACTTGGCCTGATTGGCCACATTGGCGCTGTCGCGCGCGTCGCGCAGTTCGTCGTTCTGGCGGCGCAGATCGGTGATATCCGTGTGAACCAGCACATAACCGCCCGAAGGGCGCGGGATGGCCTCTGTAGCAAGACTGCGGCCCGTCTTGGTCAGTTCGAGGATCGCCTTGCGCCCCTCCCGCAAGGCAAGGGAGACCTCATCCGTGCCGCCAACACCCGCGGGCCCCCGCCCCGACGCCTGCAGCATGTCGAGAAAGTCACGCACCGACATGCCGGCAGGCACCTCATCTTTGTCCAGGCCGAACAGGCGCAGATAAGCCGGGTTGACCATGATGATGCGGTTGCCGGGATCGTCCACGCCACGGCCGCTGGTCACCATCAACCCTTCACCCATGCTGTCCAGCACCTCGGTCAGCAGCCGGTTGGCGTTTTCCAGTTCTTGGGTATTGTCGACCAGATGCCGTTCCAGTGTCGCCGCGCGCCGATCCAGCGCCGCGACGAGCGAATCCGTCACATCCGCCTTGCGCATCACGTCGCTGATGTTCAGCGTGATCCCGTGATAGCCGGTAAATGTCCCCGTGCTGTCCCAAAGCGGCACCGCGCTGTCCATAAGGACCGCCCGTTCACCGTTCACCAGCCGTCTTTCATAGCTCAGGCTGCGTATCTCCTGATGCGCCTCCAGCGCGTCTATCAGCCGATCCAGCCCGGCAAGATCGTGCGGCGGAGCGGGCCGGTTCAGGATGCACAGCCCCATCAAATCCGAGGCCGTCATCCCGAGGCCGGAATGCTTGATATTCACATGGGTCAGGCAAAATTCCGCATCCGTTTCCCATGTCCAGGCCGGCAGGAGCTGGATGACATCCGACCATATTCCGGCATCTTTTTCCGTATCGGAGGTCAAGGCGCTCCGGTCTCCCCGCGATTGCCACCGAACGGGTGGTCCACTCCGCGTAACGGGAAACGTTTTAGATGGGATTAAATTGCGATTAGTGAGGGAAACGCCGCCATGCGCGCTGGCCAAGTCGCCGGGATTTGGATAAACCCGGTTGCGGCCCGTCATGTGGCGGTCCGCCAACCCTTTGGAAAGGCTCCCGCGATGTCCGCACTGAAGATCAAGAAAGGCTCCAGCAAGCACTCTGCCTACAACCTGCGTCCCACTTTCTCGGACGTGCAGGAAACGCACACGGTCGCGGTATTGGTAGAGAATGAGCCGGGTGTCCTTGCGCGGGTCATCGGCCTTTTTTCGGGGCGCGGCTACAACATCGACAGCCTGACCGTGGCCGAGGTCGACCACGAAGGACATCTCAGCCGCATCACCATCGTCACCAGCGGCACGCCGCAGGTGATCGAACAGATCAAGGCGCGGCTGGGCCGGATCGTCTCGGTGCGCGATGTGCATGACCTGACGGTCGAGGGCAAGTCGGTCGAACGGGAACTGGCGCTGCTCAAGGTGGCCGGTGCCGGTGAAAAGCGGGTCGAGGCGCTGCGGCTGGCGGACATCTTCCGCGCCAACGTGGTCGACTCGACACTAGAGAGCTTTGTCTTTCAGCTGACCGGCACGCCGGACAAGATCGACGCCTTTGCCGATCTCATGCGCCCGCTTGGCCTGATCGAAGTGGCGAGGACCGGCGTCGCCGCCCTGGCGCGCGGCGCCTGACAAACCCGGACTGACCGCACATCACGAAAAAGCCGCACCCTCAGGTGCGGCTTTTGCTTTCGGCTTGATTGACCCACGCCCTGCGCGACACCGCTGGCGCGATTTAACTGGCCCTTCGTGCCTGAGGAAACGCAACGACGCTGCCGGTGGTAGCCGCCGACGGTGCGGGATTGCGGCATTTGCGCAAATCGTGAACGATGCCCGGGGCATACCCGGCATCAACACGCCGCAGATTGCGGGCGCGCCGCACATCCCGCTCTTCGCGCAGATCGAACTGGATCAGGTCCCCTGCATCCAGATCCATCCCGTCGTGAACGTTTTGTTCACCGCCTGTGTAGTAGGCGAGATTTCCGTGGTCTTCGCACCAGATCACGGCCTTGCGGTCGCTGGCATCCGCCCAGAGTACAACGCCTAACATCTGATCTTGCATAGAAACACCCACTATTGGTTGTCTCTTGAAAGTGAACGAAACACTTACGACCGAATAGGTACTTTTTGGGCGTCGCCTTCTTGATTTTTGTGCCGTAAATCGGCACCCTTGTCGCCAATGCGCATCAGCACTGATGCTAAACAGAGGCAGGCAATGACGCCATATCAGGTCAAATCAGGAAAATGCTTAGATTTGAGCGCGATCCACGACAGGAACAAGACACCATGACGCGACCGGATGTCACAAAATCAAAGGTCCGAAGTCCAACTCCGTCCGAATTACGGAGCATGCTTGGCGCGAACCTGCGCCAGTTGTCACAGCGCGCGCCCTCGATCTCGGCCCTCTGCCGCGATTTGGGAATCAATCGTACGCAGTACAATCGTTACCTCGCCGGAGAGAGTTTTCCGCGACCGGATGTGCTGCACCGGATCTGTTCCTATTTCGAAGTGGACGCACGCATCCTGCTGGAACCCGTTTCCGATGTCATCGGCGACGATACCAGCATTCTGCGCAATCCCGCGATCTCGGATTATCTTGGCGGGGCGTCCCGTCCGGTACAGGAAGACGCCCTCCCATCGGGCTTTTACCGCTTTGCCCGCCGCAGCTTTTCGGATGAAAAGATGTTTGTACGCGGTCTGATCTATATCTTCCGCAACCGCGGCGGCACCTTTCTCAAGGGGTTCGAGGCCAAGGACGCGATGCGGCAGCAGGGACTGCCCGTCGATCCCGAGCATCGGGAGTTTCGCGGCGCGGTCATGCCGCAAGAGGACGGCGTCGCCGCGCTGGTCAGCCGCCGCGGCACCACCACCTCGACCTTCAACTACCTCGCCCGGGTTCCGTCGTTCGAAAATAACTTCTGGGTGGGGTATGCAGCCCGTTCCGTGCGCGAGAATGTGGCCGGTCGCCGGGTCGAACGGCTCGTCTATGAGTTCCTGGGCCGCGACATATCCCATGCCCTGCCTGCGGCCCGCAGCGCCGGCTTTTGCTCGCAGGACGATCTTCTGCCCTATCAACGCCAGCAGTTGAAACCGAACGAACCCTTCGTCTAGAGCGCGGGACAGGTCGCTGTGATACAAGCCGGGGTCGGGATTGGTCCCGACAAATGGCCACACCTTGGCTAGGGGATAGGACAACATTCCCCAGCACAAGGCCCACGCCCATGACCGTTCAGCCGACAGATCTCGCCAATGTCCGCCGTCCTGTTGCCGAAGCGAACGGCCTGCCCAACGCCCATTACATCGACGCCGGCATCTTTGCCGAGGAACGCGAGGCGCTGATGTTCGGCCAATGGGCCGGGCTGGCTGTGGCTGCCGATGTGCCGGAACCCGGTGACGCCAAACCCATCGATTTCCTGGGCATGCCGCTGCTTCTGCTGCGCGGACGTGACGGCACCGTGCGGGTGTTCCAGAACGTCTGCCGCCATCGCGGCATGATCCTGGTCAATGAGCCGCGCAAGATCGAAGGCGCGATCCGCTGCCCCTATCACTCGTGGTGCTACGGCACCGATGGCCGCCTGGTCAGCACACCGCATGTCGGCGGCCCCGGCCACAACACCCACGAGGCCATCGACCGCGCCACGCTGGGCTTGATCGAGGTGCGCAGCCATATCTGGAATGACATCGTCTTCATCAACGTCGCTGGCGATGCCTTGCCCTTCGAAGAGGCCTTTGCAGGCATACTTGAACGCTGGAAAGAGTTCGACGTTGCGGTCTATCACGGCGGCCCCGAAAGCGTGCTGACCTTCGATCTCAAGACCAACTGGAAACTCATCATCGAGAATTACTGCGAGAGTTATCACCTGCCCTGGGTGCATCCGGGGCTGAACTCCTACTCGCGGCTCGAAGATCACTATCACATTGTCGAACCGGGCAAGTTTTCCGGCCAGGGCACCTATGTCTACCGCCAGATCGAGGACGAGGACAGTCGGCGGTTTCCGGACTTTCCGGGCCTGTCGGAAAAATGGAACACCGCGGGCGAATACCTGACCTTCCTGCCGAACGTCATGGTCGGGGTGCAACGCGATCATATCTTCGCCATCGTGCTCAGCCCGCAAGGGGTCGAGCGCACGATCGAGACGGCGCATCTGTACTATGCCTCGCCCGAGATACCCGAAGGCCTGCGCCGCAAGAACGCCGAACTATGGCAGGTGGTGTTCTTCGAGGACATCATGGCCGTCGAGGGCATGCAGCGCGGCCGCCACGCCTCCGGCTTTGACGGCGGCCGATTCTCGCCCGCGATGGACGGACCGACTCATTGCTTCCATGACTGGGTTGCAGAGCAGATGATGGCCTATCGCGGCCTGTCACGGGCCGCCGAGTGAGGGAACTGGACGATCAGCTGCTGGCGGCGCATGCGCGGAACGACCGCGCGGCGCTGGTCGGGTTGTATACACAGGCGGCGGATTGCGCCGGCGATCCGGACGCCACCTGTTTCTACCTGACCCACGCCTATGTCTTTGCCCTCGAACTGGGCGACGCCCGCGCCCCCGCGCTGCACGCCCGGCTCAAGGACGCAGGGCGCGAGGCCTGACTGCGCAACCGCCCCGGAAAACGGCGGGCATTTGAACTCTGGCCACAGGTCAGGCCGGAACCGCCTGGCTCTGCGACGCGGTTCCATAGGCGATCATGTCGTACAAATGCCAGGTGGCATGGCCCAGCAGCGGCAGCGACAGAAACAGCCCGACAAAGCCGGGCAGCATCGACAGGAAGGTGAACACCGCGATGAACAGCCCCCAGCACAGCATCGGCAACAGATGGCTCTGCACGTATTGGAAAGAGGTGATCATGCCGGTCACGAAATCGATCTCGCGGTCCAGCAGCATAGGCAGCGACAGCACCGTGATCATGTAAAGCAGGGTGGCAAAACCCGCACCCACGCCGGTGCCAACCGCCAGCATCGTCAAGCCGTTGGCGCTGAGATAGACCTCATAGCTGCTCGACACATTGGTCATGGTCGACAGACCGAGGAACAGCGCAAAGATCATGTGCGCGAGAAAGAACCAGAACAGAAAGATCACGATGATCACCGCGCAGAGCGAGGGCAACTGCCGCGCCGACTGCCGCCAGATCACCGAAAAGATCTGCATCCAGTCCAGCGCCCTGCCCTGTTCGATCCGACGGCTGACATCGTAGAACCCGACCGCCGCAAAGGGGGCGATCAGCGGAAAGCCGATGGCCGCGAAGACCAGCCAGTAGCTTTGCCCGGTGATCCATGTCAGCCAGGCCATGAACCAGCCGCCCAGGACGTAGACCCCTGCAAAGACCACCGCAAATCCCGGAGCCTGCCGCATGTCGCGCCAGCCGCGCCGCAGTGCCTCTTTCAGAAGGCTGACATCCACGGGGCCAAGTTCGGGCACACCCGGTTTGGGGGTATCAGGCATGGCTCCTCCTCCTTGGCGCGGGCCGCGTTGCTGCATTCACTAAACCGGATATGTCGCACGCCCGTCAACCGCGCTCCTGAGGCAGGCCGCGTGGCTTGATGCCCGGCAGGCCCGACCCATGTCCCTCGGCCCTGCTTCTTTGGTTTCAAAAATACCTTGGGGGTGAATGCGCGGCACGCGCAGAGGGGGCAAAGCCCCCTGTCCTTGGCGCTTTCTACAGGCTGCAACACCGGAAACCGGCCGTAGGGCGGGGTTCACCCCGCCGCCCCCTGATACGCGTTTCAGTCCTCGCCGCGCGCATCCGCCCGGCTCTTGCCCGCCACGTTCAGCGCCAGTGTCGCCGCCATGAAGGGATCAAGGTCGCCATCCAGCACGCCGGATGTATCCGCCGTCTCGTAGTTGGTGCGCAGGTCCTTCACCATCTGGTAAGGCTGCAACACGTACGACCGGATCTGGTTGCCCCAGCCCGCATCGCCCTTGGCCTCGTGCAGCGCGTTGACCTCGGCGTTGCGCTTGTCCAGTTCCAGCTGGTACAGCCGCGATTTCAGCGCCTTCATGGCGATGTCGCGGTTCTGGTGCTGCGACTTTTCCGAAGACGTGACCACAATGCCGGTGGGTGCGTGGGTGATCCGCACCGCCGAGTCGGTGGTGTTCACGTGCTGTCCGCCCGCGCCCGACGACCGGAAGGTGTCGATGCGGATATCGGCCGGGTTCACCTCGATCTCGATATTGTCGTCGATCACCGGATAGGCCCCCACGGCGGCAAATGAGGTCTCGCGCGTGCCCTTGCCGAAGGGCGAAATGCGCACCAGCCGGTGGGTGCCGCTCTCCGACTTCAGCCAGCCATAGGCATTCGGGCCCTTGATCTGGTAGGTGGCGGATTTGATGCCCGCCTCGGCGCCGGACTGCTCTTCCTGCAGGTCCACTTCGAAGCCGCGCTTTTCGGCCCAGCGGACATACATCCGGGCCAGCATGTTGGCCCAGTCGCAGGCCTCGGTGCCGCCGGCGCCTGCCTTGATCTCCAGAAAGGCGTCGTTGCCATCGGTTTCGCCGTTCAGCAGCGCCTCCAGCTCTTTCTTGGCGGCCTTCTCGACCAGTGTTGCAATCGCTGCCTCGGCCTCGGCGACAACGTCCTCGTCCTCTTCCATCTCGCCCAGTTCGATCAACTCGATCTGGTCGGCGAGGTCCTGTTTCATCGAGGTGTAGGTCTCCATCGCATCGACCAGTTGCTGACGCTCACGCATCAGTTTCTGTGCCGCCGCCGGATCGTCCCACAGGTTGGGATCCTCGACGCGGGCGTTGAATTCCTCCAACCGGTGCCGCGCGGTTTTCCAATCCATGCGCTGCGCCAGAAGCTCAAGCGACTTCTCGATCTTTTCGGCCTGATTCTCGGTCTCTGCGCGCATGATGTTCGGGTCCTGTTGCGGTCCTCTCGGGTGATGCGTGATAGCAAGGGCACGAAAGACGGGCAAGCCGGGGGAAGACGTGCGGGGTGAATTCCCGATCCTCCGCCTCAAGGCCACTCCGAAGGTCGTCAATCGTACAGGGGCCTGCCCCTTTTGACAGCCCCCTCTGGGCCACACAGTCGCGGTTGTGTGGCCCAGTAGACCGGCCTCAGTAAAGCCCGCCCGAGGACAGCGTGCCAAAGCCCGCCTTGGGACCAACGATGGCCTTTTCCCCGGTCGAGGTGGTGACCTCTCTGGCCACGGTCGAACCGTCCGGCTGGATCAGGTCAAAGCTGCCCGAGATCGCAAAGCCGCCGTCGAACATCACGCCAAAGATCGGCTCTTCGCCGGAGCGGAAACATTCGGAGACGACGTTGCCGCCACTGGCCCCGTCGTCCAGACGCGCGCCGGTAAAGCGGTCGATCTTGATGAAGTTGCAGTCCTGCGGAACCCTGAACGGGCCGCCGCCGTATTTCTTGACCGCCTTTTGCATGAACTCGTTGAACACCGGGCCGCACATGCCGCCGCCAGAAGCGCCGCGTCCCAGCGACCGGGGCGTATCATAGCCGATGTAGCAACCCGCCACGATGTTCGAAGTAAAGCCCACGAACCACACGTCCTTGGCGTCGTTTGTCGTGCCGGTCTTGCCCGCTGTCGGCACACTCAGGTTGACGGTGCGCCGGGCCGTTCCGCGGTCCACCACGCCGCGCATCATCGAGGTCAGCTGATAGGCGGTCACGGCGTCCATGACCCGCTCACGTTCGTCGACGACCCGGGGGGACTGGCCGGGCGCCAGATCGGGGTTGTCGCAATCGACGCAGACCCGCTTGTTGCCCAGAGCCGACTCATGGCTGTAGACGGTCACGCCGTAACGGTCCTGTACCCGGTCCACCAGCGTCGGCTGGACCCGCTCTCCACCATTGGCGAACATCGCGTAGGCGGCCACCATCTTGAACAGCGTGGTTTCATCCGCCCCCAGCGAATTGGCAAGAACCTGGCCCATCCGATCATATACGCCGAATTTCTCGGCGTAGCTGGCCACGATGTCCATGCCCACCTCTTGTGCAAGGCGGATCGTCATCACGTTCCGCGACTGTTCGATCCCGGTGCGCAGCGGCGTCGGGCCGTAGAACTGGTGCGAGGCGTTCTGGGGCCGCCAGACGTCGTTGCCCGTCCTGATCTCGATCGGGGCGTCCACGACGATGGTTGCGGGCGTATAGCCCGAATCCAGAGCCGAGGCGTAGACAAAGGGTTTGAAGCTGGAACCGGGCTGGCGCTGCGCCTGTGTCGCGCGGTTGAACACCGAGTGCTGATAGCTGAACCCGCCCTGCATCGCGATCACGCGGCCGGTATGGGCGTCCATTGCCATGAAACCGCCCTGCACCTCGGGCACCTGCCGCAGGGACCAGCGCATGAAAGCGTCATCGCTGTCCTGCGTGATCTGGCGCACATGCACCACGTCGCCGGGTTTGAAGTTGTCGCGCAGGCTGCCCTTGAACCAGTCGGTGTCAGAGCGCGGCAGGCTCATTCCGCGCGGATCGTCCAGCGGCACATCCTCGATGCCCAGCAGCAGGGAGTTTTCGTCCACATCGCGCACCACCGCCACATGCCACGGGTTGCCCAGCACCACGTCGCGCGCAACCGACACTTCGGACAGCGCCTCGCGCCATTTTGCCTCGTCGCTCAGGGTGGCGGCGTCGATGGACTTGCCGGTGCCGCGCCATTGGCCCAAACCACGGTCATAGCTTTCCAGCGCCCGGCGCAGCGCCTGCGCCGCGTCTTCCTGCATCTCCGGGTCCAGCGTGGCCCGCACCGAATACCCGCCGGAAAAGAACTGTTCCTCGCCAAAATCGCGGGACAGCTGGCGGCGGATTTCATCGGTGAAATAGTCGCGCGGCGGCAGCGCCGTCCGGTAAGTCTCGAAATCGCCGTTCTGGACCGAGCGCAACGGCAATTCCACTTCGACCTCATAGGCGGCCTGATCAATGAAGCCGTTCTCGTACATCTCTTCGAGTACGAAGTTGCGCCGCTCCAGCAGCCGCTCCTTGCGGCGCACCGGGTGGAAATCGGACGGCGCCTTGGGCAAGGAGGCCAGCGTCGCCGCCTCATGCGGGGCCAGTTCGGCCAGTGTCTTGTTGAAATAGACCTGCGCCGCGGCGGTCACGCCATAGGCGTTCTGACCCAGGAAGATCTCGTTCAGGTACAGCTCCAGGATCTTGTCCTTGCTCAGCGCCCCCTCGACGCGCGAGGCAAGTATGATTTCCTTGATCTTGCGCTCTGCCTTGCGGTCGCCCGAGAGCAGAAAGTTCTTCATCACCTGCTGGGTGATGGTCGAGGCCCCGCGCACGTCGCGTCCGCGCGACTGCACCGCCTGCACGCCTGCGGCGGCGATGCCGCGCAGGTCATAGCCCTGATGGGTATAGAAATTCTTGTCTTCGGCCGAGATGAAGGCGTGTTTCACAAGGTCGGGAATCTCTGCTGAGGGGGTGAACAGCCGCCGTTCCTGCGCAAATTCGTCGATCACCCGGCCTTCGCCGGAATAGATCCGGCTGATCGTCGGCGGCGAATATTGCGCCAGATGCTCGTGGCTGGGCAGATCGCGGCCATACATCCAGAACACCGCACCGATGGTCAGGGCAATCATCGCGACGCCCATGGTGGCGACGGCAAAGATGCCTCCGAAGAAGGACATGATAAAACGCAGCACACGCGGCTCCTGTGTCTTGGCTTGACGGTCTCAATACAGCTCATGCGGACGCGGGTCAAAACACAACCGCGCGGGGTTTTGCCGATGGACCAGCGGTTTGCGGGTTATTGCCGCCTGAGCCGCGACAGCGCCTCATCTTCCAGCGCCCATGACCGGATGCCGTCGCGGATGCCATCGGCCATGCCCGAGCGCCAGACCGGATCCTGCAGGTTTTCAAGGTCCTGCGCGGTGGACAGAAAGCCCAGTTCCACCAGAACCGACGGGATGTCGGCGGATTTCAGCACCGAAAAAGCCGCCTCGCGGATCGGGTCCTTGTGGACATGGCCCAGCTTTGCCTCGATCCCGCCCACCAGATGCGCCGCCAGCGCCTGACTGCGCGGCGTATTGTCCAGCCGCGCAAGGTCCATCAGGATATCGGCGACCCGGTCGTCCTGCCCCGACAGGTCCAGACCCGCCAGCAGATCATCGCGGTCATGGCGTTCAGCCAGCGCGGCAGAGGCGGCATCGGTCGCGTCCTCGGCCAGCGTATAGACCGCCGCGCCATGCGCGACACCCTCCTGCAGGGCGTCGGCGTGCAAAGAGATGAACAGGTCCGCGCCCATGTCGTGTGCGATCTTCACCCGCCCTTCAAGCGAGACGAAGCGATCCGAATCCCGCGTCAGGAACACCCGGTAATTCCCGGCCCTGAGCAGCACCTCGCGCAGGTCCTGTGCAAATTGCAGCATCAGGTCTGCCTCGCTGACGTCGTCACTCTGGGCGCCGGGATCAATCCCGCCATGGCCGGGGTCCAGCACGATCACCAGGGGCGCGTCCGCGGCCTTGGGCGCGCGGCGCGCCACCGGCCGGGTGCGGACCCAGCCGGGATCAGGCGGCAGCCCCGCTCCGGCGGCAAAACTTTCGGCATCGCTGCCCACCAGCCGAAGGCTCAGGCGCGCGCCTGCTCCCTCTGGTGCGACGGTCAATTCGGCGGTCTCGACCTTCATCGGTTCCGCCAGTTCGGCCACCATCCGTGACCAGCCGGGCCGCAGCAGCCCCATGCGCAGCGTGATGATCCGGTCGCTTTGGTCGATCTCCCGCGGGTCGGCTCCCTGCCAGTCGACCTCGGCGAAATCCAGCACCAGCCGGTCCGGCTCTGCCAGGGTGAACACCCGCCAGGGCACCCCCTGCGACAGGTCCAGCGTCAATTCGGTCGCGCCAAAGCGCCGGTCCTCGAAACGGCCTTCGGTCATCCGGGCAAGGCCGCTGTTCTCCTGCGCGGCGACTGCCCCGGTCCAGAAGACCAGAAGCATCAGGTAAGGAATGAGTCTGCTCATGTGCCCCGGCTCCGGTGTTTTCCGTGTTCTATCACTGACGCAGGCGGGGCGCACGCCCGGCCTGCGCCGGATCACGTTTTTTGACCGCAAAGATCTCCGGGCCGGGTCTGGACCCTTTGATCCTGCACTCCCGGCGGTCCGCAATGAACAGCCCTCAACCGCCGCCAAGCCCGCGCGCCTCCATGAAACTCTTCAGCCGCGTCAGCCCTTCCTCGATATCCGTCGTGGAGCGGGCATAAGAAAACCGCAGCGTCCCGCCGCCCCGCATCGGGTCAAAGTCGAGCCCCGGCGTCACCGCCACCCCTGCGTGATCCAGAATCTCAGCCGCAAAGGCCCGGCTGTCCTTGGTCAGGTGGCTGACGTCCGCATAGACGTAAAAGGCCCCGTCCGGTGGCGCGATCCGGTCAAACCCGGCCTTCGGCAACCCCTCCATCATCAGTTTGCGATTGCGGGCGTAGACGGACATGTTGGCCTGCAATTCCTCCCGCGCATCCATCGCCGCCAGCGCCGCGACCTGTGCCGCATGGGGCGAGCAGATGAACAGATTCTGGGCCAGCCGCTCTACCTGCCGTACCAGATCCTCGGGCACCACCAGCCAGCCGACCCGCCAGCCCGTCATCGAGAAATACTTGGAAAAGGAGTTGATCACCACGACATCGTCACTGATCTCCAGCGCACTGACCGCCCGCCGGTCATATTCGATGCCGTGATAGATCTCATCCGACAGGAACGCCGCCCCCCGCGCCTGCGCCGCCCCGACCAGCGCTGACAGGGCCGGTTTGTCCAGCATGGTCCCGGTGGGATTCGCCGGGCTGGCGACCATCAGCCCCTCATAGTCGACGCCCGCCAGATCCTCCGGCGTCGGTTGCAGGCGATTCTCCGCCGAGGTCTGGACCTCGACCGGGACCAGATCCAGCGCCTTCAAAATCTGCCGGTAAGACGGATACCCCGGCGCGCCCAGGGCCACCCGTTCACCGGCGTCGAACAGCGCGGTAAAGGCAAGGATGAACCCGCCCGAGGATCCGGGCGTTACCACCACGCGCGCCGGGTCCAGATCAACGCCGTACCACTCCTGATACAGTTGCGCGATCCGGGCCCGCAGCGCAGGCAGCCCCAGCGCCACGGTATAGCCCAGCGAGTCGGTCTCCATCGACCGCGCCAGGGCCTGCCGCGCCGCCTGCGGCGCCGGGGTGCCCGGCTGGCCCACTTCCATGTGGATGATGCGCCGTCCCGCGTCTTCGGCCTGCCGCGCTGCCTCCATCACGTCCATCACGATGAAGGGATCGACCGCTCCGCGTCTTGAACTCCGCATATCCACCTCTCTACTGTGTCGCGAAACGAGGCTTACGAGTGGAAGGAGCGCGCCGTCAATGATCCGCACCCTGATCCTGCCCCGGCTGATCGCCGCCGTTGCGCTGTTTTCGCTGCTTGCAGCGACGCCTGCCCGCGCCGCGACGACGCTGCTACGCGATGCCGACATGGAATATTCGCTGAGGCAACTGGCCGCCCCGATCCTCAACGCCGCCGGTCTCAGCCCCAATCAGGTGCGTATCGTGGTGGTCGACGACCATTCGCTGAACGCTTTTGTCGCCAACACCCAGTATATCTTCATCCATTCCGGGCTGATCATGAAACTCAAGAGCGCCGAGGCCCTGCAAGCGGTGCTGGCGCATGAGGCGGCGCACATTGCCAACGGCCATATCACCCGCCGTATGGGCAACCTTCGGGCGGCGCGGACCGCCGCAGGCATCGGCATGGTCCTTGCCGCCGCCGCCGCCGCCGCCGGTGCAAACAGCCAGGCTGCTGCCGGTTTCGCCTTCGGCGCGCAGGGGTCTGCCCTGCGGCTGTTCCTGTCGCACACACGGGCCGAGGAATCGGCGGCGGATATTTCCTCTGTCCGTTACATGGCGCGCGCCGGGGTCGACCCCAGGGGCGCGCTGGAGGTGCAGGAGTTGTTCCGTGGGCAAGAGGCGCTGTCCTCGACCCGGCAGGACCCCTACATGCGCACGCACCCGCTCAGCCGTGACCGTATGCGCGCGCTGCAGGGCCTTGTCGCCGGGCAGAAAGCGCGTGGCCCGGACCCGACGGCCAATTACTGGTTCAACCGCGCCCGGGGCAAGCTCTCCGCCTTCAAGCGCGCGCCCAACTGGACGCTGCGGCGGCTGAAGGACAGCGGCAGTCAGGACATTGCCCTGATGCGCGAGGCGGTGGCCTATCACCGGCAATCGAACATGAAAAAGGCGCTCAGCGCCATCGACCGTGCCATCGGGTTGCGCCCCAATGATCCCTACCTGTTGGAACTGAAGGGCCAGATCCTGCTGGAATCGCGCCAGTTCGGCGCGGCGGTTCAGGTCTACAGTACCGCCGCCAAGCGCGCGCCGCGCGAACCGCTGATCCTTGCCGGTCTGGGCCGGGCGCTGCTGGCCGCCGGTCAGCCCAAACAGGCGTTGAACCCGCTGGAGGCCGCCCGGTCGCGCGATGTGTCGGATCCCCGTGTCCTGCGCGACCTCGCGGTTGCCTACGCCAAGACCGGTCAGCCCGGCATGGCCTCGGTTGTGACCGCCGAACGCTATGCCCTGACCGGTCGCATGAAGGACGCCGCCATCCATGCCAACCGCGCCAGCGGGTTGCTCCCCCGGAATTCCGGACCATGGCAACGGGCGCAGGATGTGCTATTTGCGGCGAAACGTTCCGAATGACCTCAGATTTGTGACCTCAGGAGTTCCCATGTCCAATAGTCTTACATTCCTGCGCGGTACCGCCGCTGCCCTAGCCATCCTTGCCGCCTCGATGACACAGGCCGCGGACGCAACACCCTTTGACCTTGGTGACATGACGCCGGAACAGCAGGCCGCCTTTGGCGATGCGGTGCGCAACTACCTGCTGGAGAACCCCCAGGTGATCATGGAGGCCGTCGCGGTTCTGGAAGAGCGCGAAAAAGAGGCCCAGGTCGCCCAGGATGAGTCGCTGGTCGCGAGCAACCTTGAACGCCTGACCAGCGACGGTTTTTCCTGGGTCGGGGGCAACCCCGAGGGCGACGTGACCATCGTCGAATTCCTTGACTACCGCTGCGGGTTCTGCCGCCGCGCACATCCCGAGGTCGAGGAACTTATTGCGACCGACGGCAATATCCGCCTGATCGTCAAGGAATTCCCGATCCTCGGGGATGCTTCGCTGGTGTCGTCCAAGTTCGCCATCGCCACGCAGATCGTTGCCGGGGACGAGGCCTACAAGATGGTGCATGACGCGATGGTCACGCTCGAAGGCAACCCGGGCGATGCCCCGCTGCGCCGACTGGCCGACACGCTGGGTCTGGATGCGGATGCCATCATGGCCGAGATGGAAAGCGAAGAGGTCAAGCGCCGCATCGCCGAAACCCGCGAACTGGCGCTTGCCATGAACATCAGCGGCACGCCGACCTTTGTCTTTGGTGATCAGATGGTGCGCGGCTATGCGCCGCTGGCGACCATGCAGGGCATCATCGCGGACCAGCGCGACAGCCAGTGATCCGGTTCGGCCTCCTGCTCTGCCTTCTGGCGGGGGCCGCCGCGGCGCAGGAGATCGGGTTGGGCGAAAGACTGCGGGCGCTGGCAGCGCCCGCACAGCCGGACCTCTATACCGACGACAGGCAGGATGATCTTGACCTGATTGCCCGCCACGCCGACGCGCTGTTCGGCCCGGAGAAGGCCGTTATCGCGATGTTCAGCGGTGCTGATTGCGCCGCCTGCGCACAGGCCGAGGCGGATCTGCGCGCGCTGGCTCAGGCCCACCAGGTTTCGGTTCACGTTCTGGACACCACGCATCCAGAGGTCGCAGCGCTGATGCAGGCGCTGACGCTGGACACCCTGCCCTCATACGTCATGACAGACCGGCTGATCCGTGGGGAAATGCCGGTCTTTGTCCTTGGTCGCTATCTGGCGGAGTGAGTTACTCTGCCGCCTGGGTTTCGACGGTTTCGGCCTCGATCTGCGCGGCGCGCTTTTCGACCTCCTCGACGATATGCTCGACCATCTGGTCATTCGACATCTTGTGGCTGGCCTTGCCCGCCAGATAAACCATGCCCGACCCCGCGCCGCCGCCGGTAAAGCCGACATCGGTCATCAGCGCCTCTCCCGGGCCATTGACGACGCAACCGATGATCGACAGGCTCATCGGTGTCTTGATGTGTTCCAGCCGCTTTTCAAGCACTTCCACGGTCTTGATCACGTCAAATCCCTGCCGCGCGCAGGACGGGCAGGAGATGATGTTGACGCCCCGGTGGCGCAACCCAAGGCTCTTGAGGATTTCGTAGCCGACCTTGACCTCTTCGACCGGATCGGCGCTGAGCGAGACGCGGATCGTGTCGCCGATGCCCATCCACAGCAGGTTGCCCAGCCCGATGGCCGATTTGATCGTGCCCGTGGTCAGACCGCCCGCCTCTGTGATGCCAAGGTGAATTGGCGCGTCGGTCTGTTCGGCAAGCTGCTGATAGGCGGCGGCGGCCATGAAGACGTCAGAGGCTTTGCAGCTGATCTTGAACTCGTGAAAATCGTTATCCTGCAGGATCTTGATGTGATCCAGCCCGCTTTCGACCATCGCGTCGGGGCACGGCTCGCCGTATTTCTCCAGCAAGTGCTTTTCCAGGCTGCCCGCGTTTACTCCGATGCGGATCGAGCAGTTGTGATCGCGCGCCGCCTGAATGACCTCGCGCACGCGGTCCTGACTGCCGATGTTGCCCGGGTTGATGCGCAGACAGGCTGCGCCCGCCTCCGCGGCCTCGATTCCACGTTTGTAGTGGAAATGGATGTCGGCAACGATGGGAAGCGGGCTTTCGCGAACGATTTCCTTCAGCGCACGGGACGAATCCTGATCCGGAACAGAGACCCGGACAATGTCAGCACCTGCATCAGTTGCGGCCTGTATCTGCTTGATTGTGCCGGGAATATCCGTTGTAACCGTGTTCGTCATTGTCTGCACTGTGATCGGCGCGTCGCCCCCGACGGGGACGTTGCCAACCATGATCTGACGAGAGGTGCGACGATAGATGTTGCGCCACGGGCGGACGTGATTGAGGCTCATGCGCTCCGGTCCTGCATTGTTCAGCTTTTACGAATGGATACAGGGACGCGCGCGACAATGCCAGCCGTTGCGCGCCCCGTTTCCCTACTGACCCTGCAGTTGGAGCTCTGCCACCGTCTTGGCAAGGGTCTGGTTCTGCGTCAGATCCGCCACGGTCATCTTTTGCTGGATTTCGCCCGCCGCGAGCGACAGACCGCGCCCGAACTGACCGTTGGGACCGTAAGGCCCATAGGTTTGGCCGTTGACCGCAAAGAACACGCCACCGGCATTGCCAGAGAAGATCGTCGGCGCCTGATCGGTCTGCGGAACCTTGTAGGTTTCCCCTGCCTTCATCAGACGGGCGAGCAATTTCTGGCCAGAGGGCGATGTCACCTCGACCCATGTCTCAGATGTCGCCACGACCGTGATGCCGGGCACCGGATTCGCCGTCACCTGCGGCACAGGCGCCGCGGGCTGAGGTGCGGGCGCGGCGATGGTCAATTCCGGTTCGGGCGTCGGCAGGATGTCCGGCGTCGGCGCAGGCGCGATGACGGGCGCTGGCGCGATGGCGATCCGGGGCTGCGGCGCCTCGATCGGGGCCGGATCAGGCTTGGGCGCGGCTGCGACTATGCTGGCCGGACGCGCAACCGGGGTGACCATCGGCCGTTTCGGTGCGGTCTGCGTCGGAACGAGGTCCGCCAAAAGCCTTGTCGGCTGAGGTTGAAAGCTGTCCGCGGCTGCGACTCGCGGCGTCGCCAGGTTCAGATCGGTCAGGACAGCCAGCAAGTCACCATCCCGCGTCGTGTCGGCCATGTCGTACCGCTTGGTCAGGTCCGCCGCCGCCAGAGAGATATTGCTGGTTACACGGCCACGCGCGCCCGAGGGGCCATATGTCCGGCCTTCGACGTTGAAGTAGACCGCGCCGGACTCGCCTACCCGAATTTTCGGATTCGCGGCATTGCCGGGCACATTGAAGGTATCGCCTGCATTCAGCACGCGGGACAGCAGCACGCCGTTGCGTTCATCGCGGATTTCGACCCAGGCCGGACGCACGGCAACAACGGTCACACCTTTGAGCGTGACAGTGGGACCGAGGGACGACGCGCTTTCGGGCAAGACACCTTCGGCGACCAGCCGGTCGGCCAGCGCGGCCGCGGCCAGCGAACTGTCCTGCACGCGCGGCAGGCGGGCCGCGCCGGGGCTGCCGGCAAAGGAGCCGACCCGTTCCGGGTCCAGTGACGAAATCGGCGCATCCCGCGCCACCAGCACCGGCACGTCCAGCGCCTGGGGGCGGTAGAGACGGTCAAAGGCTTCGGTGGTTGGCGGCGTAAAGACACCGGCGGTCTGCGGTGCATCTGGCGCATTGATCGCGTTTGGCGCGATGGCGGCCTGCAGCGGATCAAGTTCGCTCAGCACAATCGGGGTCTGGTCCACCGGCGTGACCTGCACGCGCTGGATTTCCTGCAGTACGCGATAGCCGCCAAACCCGATTCCACCGATCAGCGCCAGCAGGACAAGCGAGGAGCCGAGCGCACCCGGCTCAATCTTGGACAACAGGCTTTCGCTGGCCGGAGCAAAGGGCATCCGCGGTTCGGTCAAGGGGTTGCGCGCACGGGCGCGCGCGACGTCATCCTTACCCTTGGCAGGCTTGCGCAGGACTGACGCCTCTTGCGACATGCCATGCGCAACCGAGAACCCGCTTTCTGCGCAGAAGTTCGCAAAGGCCTCATCCGGGTCCATCCCCAGATACCGCGCGTAGGACCGCACGTAGCCTGCAATGAACCCCGGCGTGTCAAAGGCCGAGGGATCACAGTTTTCTATCGCGGCAATGTAACTTGCCTTGATGCGAAGCTCCCGCTGCACATCAAGCAACGATTTGCCCATCGTCGCCCGCTCACCGCGCATGACATCGCCCAGCTGCAGAGCATAGTCGTCAAAGCTCTGCGGCACGGCTTCATCGCCGCCGTCACGGTGTTGGGATTTTCGCCCGATCATTGCGAAGCTGCCCCGTTCTACCCATCTTTACACGCCTGCCCGGTCCAAGCCGCACGATTCGTCCGACCCGGTTATTGTTCGCAGCTTACCACATCTCAAGTGATTTGATAGGTTCCAGGAGATTATCCCGCCATCTCAGCGCGATTCAGCGCACAGTGGCTCCACAATTCATCCATCGCGTTAACAAGTCGGTCCATTTCATTCGGACCATGCACCGGCGACGGGGTGAAACGCAGCCGTTCGGTGCCGCGCGGGACCGTGGGATAGTTGATCGGCTGGACGTAGATTCCATAGCCCTCAAGCAGCATGTCGGACAGCTTCTTGGTGTGGACCGGATCGCCAACGATCACCGGTACGATGTGGCTGCCATGATCTATGATCGGCAGGCCCATCCCCTTGAGCCGGGTCTTCAGAATGCCTGCCTGGATCTGGTGATGCTCGCGCAGCTTGCGGCCTTCGGAGGTCTTGAGAAAGGCAACAGAGGCCGCCGCCCCGGCAGCCACCGCCGGCGGCAAGGAGGTGGTAAAGATGAATCCCGGCGCGTAAGACCTTATGGCATCACACATTTTATCGCTGGTGGCGATATAGCCCCCCATCACGCCATAGGCCTTTGCCAAGGTGCCGTTGATGATGTCGATGCGGTGCATCAGGCGGTCACGCTCTGCCACTCCCGCCCCGCGCGGGCCATACATGCCCACCGCATGCACCTCATCAATGTAGGTCAGCGCGCCGAATTCCTCGGCCAGGTCGCACAACGCCTCGATCGGGCCGAAATCACCGTCCATCGAGTAGATCGATTCAAAGGCGATCAGCTTGGGCGCGGCCGGATCGTCGGCCTCAAGCTTGGCACGCAGGTCGTCCAGATCATTGTGCTTGAAGATCCGCTTTGCGCCGCCGTTGCGGCGAATGCCCTCGATCATCGAGGCGTGGTTCAACTCGTCCGAATAGATGATCAGGCCGGGGAACAGCTTGGGCAGTGTCGAAAGTGTCGCAT
Organism: Paracoccaceae bacterium; assembly: GCA_034670345.1. Taxonomy (GTDB): domain Bacteria; phylum Pseudomonadota; class Alphaproteobacteria; order Rhodobacterales; family Rhodobacteraceae; genus Antarctobacter. The sequence goes on from JAXMNQ010000021.1 coordinate 67,862, forward strand.
CGTTGGCGATATAGGCGGAGGTGAACAACAGCGCCGATTCTTTGCCGTGCAGATCGGCCAGTTCAGCTTCCAGACGCTTGTGATAGACAGTCGTGCCGGAAATATTGCGCGTCCCGCCCGAGCCTGCGCCGGTGGCGTCCAGCGCCTCGTGCATGGCCTCGAGAATGCAGGTTTTCTGGCCCATGCCCAGGTAGTCGTTGCCGCACCAGACCGTGATCGGGGTTTCTGCACCGTCAGGCCTGCGCCAGGTGGCATGCGGGAACTGGCCCTTCTTGCGTTCGATGTCGATGAAGGTGCGGTAGCGGCCTTCCTCGTGAAGACGGTTCAGGGCGTCATCCAGTTTCGCCGAATAGTCCACCGGCATCCTCCTTCTTGTTGCAAGCTGACCCGGGGGCCTGCCAACCGGGGCGCGTTGCTTATTCAAGTTCATGAATACCTAAAGCGCCAATTCCTATGTGTCCACCGTTTTGGTCCGGACCTTCCGTCGCATCCTTGATCTGGGTCAAAGGCTTCGACGTCAATAAGCCTTTAGGAGGAGCATATTGCCGCATATCGGAAACATGTTTCCAGAATCGGGCATCTCTTGCGCCGGACCAGAGTTCTTTGCCTTTTGCGATCAGGGCTCTAAGGTCGCTCTCTGGACAAGTGAGTTGAGGCAGGAATGGCACCCCGCGAGGACATCGAACAGTTGATCGCGCGCACGGCTTTGCGGGACAGGGCGGCCTTTGGCGCACTGTATGATGCGACGAGCGCGAAATTGCTGGCCGTTTGCATGTCTGTCCTGAAGAATCGGGACGATGCCGAGGATACTCTGCAAGAGGTCTTTCTGCGCATCTGGAACAAGGCCGAACGCTATGCCGTGACCGGGCACAGCCCGATGACATGGCTGATCACCATCGCCCGCAACATCGCGATTGACCGGTTGCGGGCAAAGGCACGGGCGGGCAAGGACACGACCGGAACCGAAACGGACCTGTTGGCCGACGCCCGGCCCGGCCCCGAGGCCACAACAATCGCCGCCTCGGAAAGCCGCCGAATCGTGGCCTGCCTGCGGGAGTTGCCGGGCGAACGCGCCGATGCGGTGCGCGCGGCATACCTGGAAGGCGCGACCTACGCCGATCTTGCCGCCAAATTCGAAGTGCCGCTGAACACGATGCGGACCTGGCTGCGCCGCAGCCTGCAAAGCCTGAAGGAGTGCATGTCGAGATGACCGACAAGTCGATGCCCTTCCTTCCGGACGACGATGATGCACAGGCCGCGGAATACGTTCTTCGACTGCTGGACCCGGAGACGCACCGCGCCGCCGCCCGCCGCGTGACCGAGGATGCGGAGTTTGCCCTACGCGTACACGCCTGGGAAGCCCGCCTTGCCAGCATGACCGAAGAGCTGGAGCCGGTGCAGCCACGCGCCCGCACCCGTGCACAAATCATGCAGGCCGTGACACCGCCCGAGGCACGCTCTCGCCGCTGGTGGCTGGGCGCGGGCGTTGGCATTGCCACGCTCGCGGCGCTTTTTGTGGTTGCGCCGCTTCCATCGGTCTTCGCGCCGGAATTCGGCGCCGAGATCGCCTCGGCCGATGGCAGCCTGCGCTTCACCGCCGAAGTTTCGCGGGGCCGCGAGGAGCTGGTTCTGGCCCGAGTTGCCGGCGGTCCGCGACCGGGCCGTGCGCTGGAGCTTTGGCTGATCGCCGAAGGGGCCCCTGCCCCGGTATCGCTGGGCGTCCTGCCCGAAGCCGACCGGATCGCGATCAACCTGACGCCGCAGCTTGCTGCGCAGCTTGACGGCGGCACGTTGGCGGTTTCGGACGAACCGCCCGGCGGCTCGCCCACGGGCGCGCCGACCGGCGATGTGCTGGCTGCCGCGCCTCTGGTCGCGCTCTGATCCATCCGTCTGGACACGGGCCGGACCTCTGCTAGGGTCCGGCCAAAACATCCTGGAGTCCTCATGTCCCTCGACGCCACCCTTGACCGCATCGATTCCGACCTGCCCGCCGCGCTTGACCGGCTGATGGCCCTCTTGCGGATTCCGTCGATTTCCACCGATCCCGCCTATGCCGACAAGTGCAAGGAGGCCGCGGATTGGCTGGTCGCGGACCTGAACAGCATCGGCATTGCCGCCGAAAGCCGCCCGACCCCCGGCCACCCGATGGTGGTGGGCCATGTCGATGGCGATGGCCCACATGTCCTCTTCTATGGTCACTACGACGTACAGCCGGTGGATCCGCTGACGCTCTGGGACCGCGACCCGTTTGATCCGGCGATCGAAGACACCGCCAAAGGCCGTGTGATCCGGGGGCGTGGGTCCTCCGACGACAAGGGCCAGTTGATGACCTTTGTCGAGGCCTGCCGCGCGTGGAAAGATATCCATGGCACAATGCCCTGCCGCATCACCTTTTTCTTCGAGGGTGAAGAAGAAAGCGGATCTCCCTCGCTGATCCCCTTCCTTGAGGAAAACAAGGACGAGTTGAAAGCCGACATCGCGCTGATCTGCGATACCGGCCTGTTCGAAAGCCGGGTGCCGTCAATCATCACGCAGTTGCGTGGCCTGTTGGGAGAGGAGATCACCCTGACCGGTCCCGACAAGGACCTGCATTCCGGCATGTACGGCGGCGCGGCGATCAACCCGATCCGGGTGCTGGCAAAGATTCTGGGCAACCTGCATGACGCATCGGGCCGGATTCAGGTGCCGCATTTCTACGACGGCGTGCCGGAACTGTCGGACACGATCCGCGCGCAATGGGACGCGCTCGACTTCGATCACAAGACCTTTCTGGGGGACGTGGATCTGGCGGTCCCGGCCGGTGAACAGGACCGCGCGGCGCTGGAGATGATCTGGTCGCGCCCCACGGCAGAAATAAACGGGATCATCGGCGGCTATAACGGTGACGGTTTCAAGACCGTGTTGCCATCAAAGGCCAGCGCAAAGGTCAGTTTTCGCCTCGTCGGTCAACAGGACCCGCATGCCTTGCGCGAACACTTCCGCGCCTGGGTGCGCGAACAGCTGCCCGCAGACATCAAGGTGGATTTTCACGGCCACGGCGCGTCTCCCGCCAGCCAGATGCAGACCACGCATCCAGCCTTCGAAGCCGCGCGCGGTGCACTCGGCGCGGAATGGGGGCACGAGGCCGCCTTTACCGGTTGCGGCGGTTCGATCCCGGTTGCCGGGTACTTCAAGTCGATCCTCGGGATGGATTCGATGCTGGTGGGTTGGGGCAAGGATGACGATCAGATCCATTCCCCGAACGAAAAATACGACGTCGAAAGCTATCACAGGGGCATCCGCAGCTGGGCGCGGATTCTGGACGCAATCCGCTGACCTCAACCGGATAAGCTGATGATTGTTTCGCCCCGGGAAACCCCGGGGCGCGTACTCTCTTCATTGTTTCGGCAGCCGCGACGTGACGAAGACACATTTGGCCAGGTCCAAAAACTTCTCTTCAGTTTCTAACGTTTGAACAAGGTTTTGCCCCGAATTGGGCCGCGATCCTGCCCGAATCTTTCGTTAATGATTTTGGCATGACAATGCCCTATCGCCCCTCGCACTTCCGCAAGCAGGACCACGGTGACTTTGCCGCCCGGGTCCGGCGCATCGACCCCAGCTACTTTCGCATGGGCGCGCTCGCCTATGCCAAGGATACCACCAAGGAGCGTGCCTTTGGCGCGTGTGCTCTCGGTTTCCTCTGGGCCTACCTTGTCGCCGCCATTGGCACCAACCGCAGCGTGCTGGAAGACGGCTTGCGCCAAAGCGCCCTTTCCGCTGACGCGCAATACTGGGTAATCTCTGCGCTGGCCGCTGTGCTGGCCGCCTCGCTGGTCATGATCGCCTTGCATCTTGTCCGGTTTCTCGTGACCAAGGGTGCGCGGCGCAAGAACTCACGTTCGCTGCTGATCGGCGCGATCCTGGCATTTGGTCTGTTCTACACACCCGATATTGTCTGGCAGACCGGTTACGGCATGCTGGACGGCCATTCACAGGACTTCCTCGCCAACGCCGGGGACATGGTCGAGCAGACATTTCCCGGGCTGAGAATCGACAATATCGCCTTCACGTCATCGGGCGGCTGACCGTCTCAGATCACCCCGTCAAATCGCTCCGGCAAAAGGTACTGCGCGTCATATTCGGGCCGCCGAAAGGCATAAAAGCCGGTGTCTCCGCGCGGTCCCCAACTGCGCGCCATGCGCGCCCGCACCCATCCAAGATCAAAGCCATCCCGCATGGCCAATTCGGCAAAGCCATCAAACACGTCACGGTCCTCGCCGCGTGCCTCGGCAAACCAGTGCTGCCCGATGGCGGCCTCCTTCACGCCGACCCCGACCTCTGACGTGACGCGGTTGCGCGCGTTCATCGTGGCGACGTAATTGCCGAAATCGCAGTATTTCAAATGGAAGAGATACAGATCATCAGGTGCAATCAATTGATCGTACTGGGTAAAATGCCCACCCCTTGCGATCTTGGTGCCGTGGCTGATGATGCAGGGCTTTGAATAATGTGGTGCCAGCCGGACATGACGGCGGGGCCCTATGATCTTGTCGACGATCTCATCCGGTTCACGGTCGATGCGGTGAATGACCTCGAGTCCCAAGGGCGTCAGCACCTGCCTGCCCTTTGCCGCACGCAGATAGTCCAGCAGATTGCCGCCCGTTGCGGGATCGACGACAACAAGCTCATCCACATCGCCAACGACCACATGCGTGTAATAGCAGCGCAACCCCTGAACGAAATTGTTCATCATCCGCCAACGCTTCATGTCGAAATTTGGATGAGGGTCGCCCGGTATGCCAATGATATTGCAGCCTTTTGAAAGTCGAGTCACCTCGTCTCCACGACCATGATTGACGATATAGCAATTTTCGCGCCCAAAGGTTTCGCCGTAGTGGCGCAGCCATGCCTTCAAGAAAAAGGCATCGTCCCGCACCATGGTCAGCGCCGCCGCCACCGTTTGCATCTGCTCAGACCTCATGCCGTTGTTTTCCCGCCAGATTAACGCAGCCGCCGCATCAGGGGAATCGCAATCTGTCACGCCTCCCGCTAACGTGGCCCAAAACAAGCAGGCAGACCGGATGATCGACCCGAATTTTCGCGACACAGGCTGGCAGATCGCCCGGCCACACGCGTCCCCAACGCGGTTTCAGGTCTTTGGCGAGCGCTCCTCGGGCACAAATTTTGTCAAACGTCTGATCGGCCGCAATTCTCCCCTGACTCCGACCGAGGATCTGGGCTGGAAACATGGGTTTCCGCACATGACCGCGATACCGGCGGATGTGGCCGTGATCTGTACGGTGCGGGACGCGCGGTCCTGGGCGCTGTCGATGCATGCCAAACCCTGGCATTGTCCGCCCGCGATGCAGGCTTTGCCGTTCTCCGATTTCATCAGGGCCGAATGGGCCACAGTGGCTGATCGCAAACGCTATTTCCCGCAGGTGGTGGCGATTGGCGGGCAAGGTCAGCCTTTACAACACGACCGGCATCCGGTGACGGGCCTGCCCTTTGACAACCTCTTTGCGCTGCGCCGGGCCAAGCTGGAGTCCTTGCTGTCATATCACCGGCGCGGCTGTACCGTGGTTCTCTGCCGTATGGAGGCGGTCCAGCGCGCCCCGGACCGGTTCCTTGCCGATTTGCACGCGGGGTTGGGTGTGGATGCCTCATCCGGCGCATTGCGACCAGTACACAAGCGGTTGGGGGCCAAGTTCCTCGCCGCGGTCGAGAACCGCCCGTCAACGCCCCGGACGATGGACGAGCCAGACCTGGCCCTGTTGCGCGCCACGATCGAACTGGAAACCGAATCAGCCCTGGGATACGATTACGACTGAGGCGTGATCAATATCGCCCTGAAATCATTCACATTTGTCCCGGTCGGACCGGGGGCGTAGATGTCACCGATCAGGTCAAAGGCCGTGTAGGGATCCTGCCGCCGGACAAAGCCGCGCGGATCCTGATCCTGCGCGCGAATGCGGGCAAAGCTGCCGCCATCGGCAAAGGCACCGGCGTTGTCCTCGGTTCCGTCGATCCCGTCCGTATCGGCGGCCAGCGCGGTTACACCGTCCAGATCCTCGATCCCTTCGGCCAGCCCCATCAGGAAAGCCGTATTGCGCCCGCCACGGCCCGGTTCCTTGCCCAGCGTCACCGTCGTTTCACCGCCGGACAGGATCACCACCGGGGCGGTGAAAGGACGCCCGCGCAGCGCAACTTCCCGCGCGAGTGCCGCGTGGACACGGCCCACGTCATGCGCCTCTCCCTCGATGGCATCGGACAGGATCACCGCCGGAATGCCCATCGCCTCGGCCCGTTCCGCAGCGGCCTCCAGCGACAACCGGGCAGAGGCGATCACGCGCACTTCATGTCCCTCGAAACTGGGATCATCGGGGGTCGGCGCGGCACTTGCATGACTTGAGATATGCGCCATAATCCGCTCTGATAGTTGAATATTTCTTGCTTCGATCATCCGCAGGGCATCGCTGCTGCTGACGGCATCCGGCACTGTCGGACCCGAGGCGACCTGCGCCGGATCATCGCCCGGAACATCCGACACTACCAGCGACACCACCCGCGCAGGATGGGCCGCTGCCGCAAGCCGTCCGCCCTTGATCCGGCTGACGTGTTTGCGGATCGCATTCATCACACCAATCGGCGCGCCCGAGGACAGGAGCGCCCGGTTCAATCCCTGTTCATCCTCAAGTGTCAAACCCTCCGGCGGCGCGGGCAAAAGCGCCGATCCACCGCCGCAGACCAGAGCGACGACCAGATCATCCGCTGTCAGACCCTTTACCGCGTTCAGCACAGCCTCGGTGGCCTTCATCCCGGCTGCGTCGGGGACCGGATGCGACGCTTCCAACACAGGCAGGTGCCGACAGGGCGCAGCATAGCCGTAGCGCGTGACAACCACCCCCTCGACCGGCACCTCCCAAAGGTCCTCAAAGGCGGCCGCCAGTTGCGCCGCCCCCTTGCCAAGCGCCACGACAATCGTTCGGCCCTTCGGCTTGTCCGGCAACACGCCAGACAGGGCCTTTTTCGGGTCCGCTGCGGCCACGGCCGTCTCGAACAAGGTTGTCAGAATGTCCCTGGGGCTCATGTCGCCTCCTGTGTAACTTGGTTGAAAGCCCGCTTAGAGGGTGTGATGCGGGCCGCTCACTCAGCCGTCGCATGTTGTTTTGCCAACCGTTCTACATTCTCTCGCACGTGGTCGAGGGGCGGACAAGACCGGCGCGTCTCCAACGAGACATGCAACAGGAATTGATCGCAGGTCGCCAGCACTTCGCCATCCGATGCACGTTTCATGTCGTGCCAGAGGCGCAGTTTCTTGCCCTCGCCCAGCAAGATCCTCGTTTCGACGATTATTTCCTCTGCGGCAAGGGTTTCCGAGAGGTATTTTATGTTGGTCTCTGCGGTGAAATAGCTGTTTCCCGCTTCGATATAGGCGCGGTCCGCGCCGACATGGGTCATCAACTCCTCGGATGCATCGGAAAAGACCTGCCCATAGCGCCCTTCGTTCATGTGGCCGTTCACGTCAGTCCAGTCCACAGGCACAACCCGCCGCACTGTGATCATGGGAAGGTCTTCCTGCAAAGGCGCGCGCAGGGAATCGTCGTGCGCGCGGATCAACAGCCCCGCCGCCGCGCCCTGCCCCTTGAGCGCGCGCAGGATGGCCACGAGGTTGTTGTCACGCAATCGCTCCAGCTCGCGGATCGACAAATGCCCGGATTGCCCATCGGATTGACCGGCGATCAGGTCCACCAGTTCGTCGGTGAAGTCCGGCACATCCATCAGTTTGGTCCAGGGCCATTCCAGCGCCGGGCCGAATTGCGCCATGAAATGCCGCATCCCGGCCTCTCCGCCCGCCACGCGGTAGGTTTCGAACAGGCCCATCTGCGCCCACCGCAGACCAAAGCCATAGCGGATGGCGTTGTCGATTTCCTCGGTTGTGGCGATGCCGTCCTTGACCAGCCACAGCGCCTCGCGCCAGACCGCCTCAAGGAAGCGATCGGCGATATGAGCGTCAATCTCGGCCCGCACATGCAGCGGGAACATCCCGATCTTTTCCAGGATTTCCCGTGCACGTTCAATAACTTCCGGCGCGCCTTTTGCTCCGGGCACCAGTTCGACGAGCGGCAACAGGTAAACCGGGTTGAAGGGATGCGCCACGATGATCTGGCCGGGACGCGTCGCGCCTTGCTGCAATTCGGACGGTTTGAAACCGCTTGTGGAGGACGCCAACACGACGTCGAGGCCGATCCGGGACTGGATCTCTGCGTAGACCTTCCGCTTCAGGTCCAGAACTTCCGGGACGCTTTCCTGCACATAGGCTGCGCCGTCCACAGCCTCGGCCAAGGTCTCATGAAAGCTGATGGTGCCCGGTCGTGGCATCGGTGCCTCGTAGAGCATCGGCAAGGCGCGCGCCGCACCGGCCATGACCTCACCGATCTTGCGTTCGGCCTCGGGATCCGGGTCAAAGACCCGGACCTCCCACCCCATGAGCGCAAAGCGCGCAGCCCAGCCGCCGCCGATGACACCGCCGCCAATGATCGCTGCCCGTTTTGCCACCTGTCTCTCCCTTTTTCACAAATGATTTGCGCCCAGAATGCCCACCGGATGCGGCCCGGTCCTGCAGATCACCCCCTTGACCATGCAGAAACCGTCACGGCGCCAGAGTTTCGGTATGCCCGTCGATGGAAACGATCTGCCCGGAGATCTTGCGCGCGGCAGGTGAGGCCAGCCAGAGCACCGTATCGGCAACCTCTTCGGCGCTGACCCAACTGCGCAGTGAGACGCCTTTGACGTAGAGCGCGCGCACCTCGTCTTCGCTGCGGCCCGACGCCTGCGCCTCCATCTTCACCACACGGTCCATCCGGTCCCCTGCGACAGCCCCGGGACAGATCGCGTTGACCCGCACGCCGTCCGGCCCAAGTTCCATGGCCAGCGTCTTGGTCAGTCCGACGATGGCCCATTTCGCCGCTGCATAGGGCGCGCGCAATGGATAACCGAACAGGCCCGCCGTCGAACTGGTCAGCACGATCAGTCCGGAGCCCTGCGCCCGCATGACACGCGCCGCCCAGCGGCAGGTCAGGAAAGCGCCCGTCACATTCACATCGACGCAGGCGCGCCAGTCATCGACCTCCAGCGTTTCGATCCGCCCGGCAGGGCCGCCTGTGCCTGCGTTGGCGCAGACAACGTCGATGCCGCCAAACCCCGCCTCGACCTGCTCCAGAAAAGCCTCCATCGCGGGGGCGTCGGTCACGTTCACCACCTCGGCGATGCACTCGGGATGCGCCTGACGGAACCCCATGACCGCGGCGGAATCGATATCACAGATCGCGACCCGCGCGCCCTCGGCGATGAATCCCTCGGCCATGGCCCGGCCCAGACCGGCTGCGCCCGCGGTGATCAGGACCCGTTTCATGACGCCTCCAGCCGGCTCAGATCATAGCCGTACCATTCAAGGATCTCGCGCGCGGCGCGCAACCGTTCCCCCGGATTGCCCGTCCGGTCCATGATCCAGACCCGCTGCCCATGCGGATCGCCAAGGGCCGCCGTCCGGTTGTCCGCGTCCAGCCAAAAGACCCAGATTTCCTCTCCGTTCAAGGTGAACCTACCCTGTCGGCCCGCAATTAAATCAACGGCTTGTCCCGCAATCTGCGCCTGCGTGGCACCAAACCTCAGGGCGGTTCCGGGCGGCAAACCGGCGCCCTGCACCACGACCCAACTCCCGGCCAGGCGCTGCAGCGTGGCGTCCGCCTGAGATGCCACCAGGGCGGTCGGATTGCGCAACGGCAAGGGATCGCGGGGCTGAGGCGCGGCGCATCCTGCCAGCAGCAACACGAAGGCAAGCCATTTCACGCCAGCCAGTCCGCGATCATCGGGGCCAGCGCCGCACCGAAACTCCGATGCGCCTGAGGTGACCAATGCACACCATCCTGATCCGAGACGGTGACATGATCCCCGGCCCGGACAAACCCGACGCCCAGTCGCTCTGCCGCCGCCTGCATGTATTCTTCGACGCCTTTCTGGCGCGCTTCGGCCCCGTCAAATACCTCGCGCAGCGCACCGGTTTCCCGCACCGGCGCAGGGGCGATCAGAACGATATCGGAGACGACCCCTTCGGCGCGCGCGGTCATCGCCAACCGTTCGACCGACCGGGCGATTTCCCAGGCTGACACCGAAAACCGGATCTTCAGATCATTGGTCCCAAGCATCAACAGCATCAGGTCAATCGGTTTGTGGCTGTGCAGCACGGCAGGCAGCACCGTCAAACCATTGCGCGCGCCGCCTTCGATGATGTCGTCATGCACGGTTGTGCGGCCCGGCAATCCTTCGTCGATTACGCGGTATCCCGCACCCAATGCCGCCGAGAGCGCATCCGGCCAGCGATCACCGGGCGGATGCCTCAAGTCCACGCCGGGCGCGGGCAAAGGGGCTGTCCCATGCGTGTTGCTGTCGCCGTAACAAAGTATCGTCTTCATCGCGCCCCCCCCCCGGTTCCGGGTCCATCCAGACCTCTGTTCCGCCGGGGGTCAATCCCTCAAATTGGGGGGAACCGGCATCGCTTTGCCATACCTGGGCCCGCCTGCTATCTTTTCCGCCGGGTTACGCTGCATGACCCTGCCAAGAGGACACTGCCATGTCATCTTCCGCCCCGGACGATCCGTCCCTGCGCGACAGCCGTCATGCACGGCTTTTCGACCTGTTCCGCAGTGAAACCCTGCCAGAGGAGGAGGCGGTCAGCGCGGGCCAAAGGAGGGACGATTTGACACCCGAAGACGCCCTGCGATTCCAGGCGCGGGCCATCGCCTCACTCAGCCCCGAAACCCCGTCGCGACGACGAATTTTTCGGAGGAATCGGAGCGACTTGCAGGGGGTTTGAAATTCGCCACCTTGGTGAACCGCTGTTTCAGCACCTTCTGAAGGCTGCCTTCGGCACCGCCGGCCAGGACCTTGGCGACAAAGGTTCCGCCCTCTTCCAGCACGTCAAAGGCCAGTTCCGCCGCCGCCTCACACAGGGCGATGATGCGCAGATGGTCCGTCTGCTTGTGACCCGAGGAAGAGGCCGCCATGTCCGACATGACCACATCCGCCTTGCCGCCCAGCCAGGCCTTGACCTTGTCGTCGGCGCCCTCGTCCATGAAATCCAATTGGTGAATCTCGGCGCCCGGGATCGGCTCGACCTCCTGCAGGTCGATGCCCAGCACGTAGCCTTGGGCCTTTCCGGCCTTTTCGCCCAGGGAATTGACCCGCGGCACCGCCACCTGGCACCACCCGCCCGGCGCACAGCCAAGGTCAACCACCCGCGCCCCGGGGACAAGAAAGCGGTACTTTTCGTTTGTCTCCAATATCTTGAAGGCTGCGCGCCCGCGATAGCCCGCCTCCTTGGCGCGCTTGACATAAGGGTCATTCAACTGCCGTTGCAACCAGCGGGTCGACGATAGGGTGCGGCCGCGGGCTGTCTTGACCTTGACCTTCAGGTCTCGCTGCCCGCGTCCCGAGGATTTCTTGTCTGTGGGTTTCTTCGCCATAGCCAAACATGCCTTTTGCCTGAACTCATCGCATACGCCAATCCCGCGCCTGCGGAAAGCGGGTTTGCGTCAGCGGCCAAGGGCCGGCATGTCCGATTTGGCAAAACGGACTGTTGAAATGTCGCGCGTAACGGCATGGAATGAGCGCGGTCTCATACGGAGTTTCCCATGCCATATTACGATGTTTTCCTGGCCCCTGTGTCCAACGACAAACGCGCCGATTACGAGTCTTTCCTGGATCCCATGCACAAGATGTTCCTTGAGTTGGGCGCCAGTGAGGTGATTGACCTTTGGGGCGACGATGTCCCCGACGGCAAGGTGACCTCGCTGCCAATGTCGGTTCAGCTCAAGGAGGGAGAGACCGTTGCTGCCGGCTATGTCGTCTGGCCATCCAAAGAGGTGCGCGATGCGGGCTGGGGCAAGATGATGTCGGATGACACCCCAATGGAGATGCCCTTTGACGGCAAGCGTATAATCTTTGGCGGCTTTTCGGAATTGCTTCGCAGCACGGGGTGACCGCCCCGGGGCGGGCCGTGGCTACAGCGGCCCGTCCTCCAACACGCCATCCGCCGACATCTGGGCGTACAGAAGCCCCTCGCGCAGACCACGGTCCGCGACGGACAGGCGGTCGGTCGGCCAGAGCCGCAACAGCGCCTGCAGGATGGCAGAGCCGCTCATGATCAGGGCATGACGGTCCGGCCCGATGCGCGGATCGCGCCGCCGTCCCGCCGGGCCCAGGTGCAGATAGCGTTGGATCACCGCCTCGATCTGGTCCGAGGACATGCGCAGCCCGTCCACCTTGGTCCGGTCATAGCGGCGCAACCCCAAGTGTGAGGCGGCAACCGTGGTCACGGTGCCCGAGGTGCCGACGATCTGGAACCCCTCGCGCGCCTGTTCGTCCTTGTAAGGGGCGAATTCGGCGAGGTTTTCCTCGAAGAACCAGCTCATCAAGGCATAGCGCGCGGCGTCGTCCTGCACGTCCGAAAACTGGTCGCGCAGGGTCGCAACACCCAGCGGCACACTGATCCAGTCCACCACCTTGGCGGTCGGAAAGGGGCTGTCGGGCGGATGAAACCCGGCGTGCAGCCGCATGATTGCCTTTGGTCGATCGCGTGCGGCCACCTTGCTGAGGTCGATCCAGACGAGTTCCGTGGATCCGCCCCCGATATCCACCACGAGCAATTGTTCGGTCTTGGTGGACACCAGCGGCGCGCAGGAAATAACCGCCAGACGCGCCTCTTCCTCGGGCTGGATGATCTCCAGCTTCAGTCCGGTTTCGCGGCGGACATGGCGGATGAAATCCCGGGCGTTGCGGGCGCGGCGACAGGCCTCTGTCGCGACCAGGCGCATGCGCACAACCTTGTGACGCTCGATCTTTTGACGGCACACGTTCAGCGCCGCCACTGTCCGCCCCATCGAGGCGCGGCTCAACCTGCCGGACTTCTCCAATCCCTGCCCCAGCTGGACGGATTTGGAAAAGCTGTCAACCACATGAAACTGGCTGCCCTTTGGTTGGGCAATCAGCATGCGACAACTGTTTGTTCCCAGATCCAGAGCGGCATACAGCGCATTTGGATCGGGCCTTGAAGGCGCGGGACTCTCAACCGGTTTCGGGAAAGCGCCCGCAGCCTTGGGACGCTTGGGCGCCATGACTTTTGCGCCTTTTCCGAGATCAACTTGCTTTTGAAGATAGGCGTGCGTTCGGAATCGCGCAAGCGTCATGTAAGCGCGGACCAAGGGGGTTCCGATAATACCCGTTCAGGTAGGTGTATTCCTCATCCAGCAGCGGCCGCAGCCGGTCGATGGTTCGGTCTTGCAAATCGAACAGGCTCAGCCCCGCCCCGCTGGAGTTGGCATGCGGCATCGTCACGGTCTCACCGGTCCGTTGCGTCAGGTCATCCGCCAGTTGATCCAGTTCATCGGTCCGGTACACCCGGTTATAGTCACCCTTCAGGTTGTCACCCAGAAACACCGCCGCCCCCAGAACATGATGTTTCACCAGCGAGGACTTTTTGCGATAGCGCCAGAGGCGCGAAAAGAATGTGTCCGGATCCGGCTCTACCGGCAGGCCGCCCGCCGTCCGGACCCGCGGGGAATGCTTGAGCGCCTCGCGTTTCTGAACGATGTCGGAATAGCAACTCATCAGTCGCTTTGCCGGATCGCGCACGACGCAGAACCGGAAGTAGTCTGCGTATGGCCCCCAGTCACTGGGGTTGTGCCGCCGGGTCGGATAGATCGCGTGCCAGGTGTGGACGTCCGGGTTTTCCGGCACGATCGTCCAGGGGTCGATCATGGCCAGCGTCTTTTTCACCGACGAACACCCCGCCTTGGGCAGGGCCACATAGGCCAGTTTGAAAGCATCGACCGCGATAACCACGCCACCCTCCGTCACATCACATTCGGACCCTTAGCACGGGATTTTGGCGAAAATCCGGCATCGGCGTCAATTTTATTCATCTTCATGCTGAAGCATTCGGAGGTTCGTAGCGGTTGGAACCCGGGTCGCCGCGGCCTATGCTGTCGCGCATGATGCGGGACAGGTCGAAAAACGACGCAAGACAATGGCGGACCGCGCGTAAAGAGGCTCAAGCAAACAGGGAATCGGACCCATGTCGGAACTGACCATCGTCTACTGGCGCGACATCCCCGCTCAGGTCATCGTTGGCAAGGGCCGCCGGGGTGCCAAGGCGCAACTGCCCGAGCGTTTCGAGCAGGCCATCGACCGCGCCGCCATGAAGACCGGGGCGGCCGAAACCGATGCCTATCTGGCCGAGTGGCGCAAGGTCGCCTCGGGCCAGATCGAGGGCGATCCCCAGGAAGCTGCACAGGCCGCCGCCGCAAGGCTGGACGCGGAGTATGACAACGAGCGGATCAAGACGCTCATCGCCAATGACGGCTGGGCTTGAGACCCGACCGCGACATGACCCTGAAGGAGGCTTTCATGGCTCTGCTGAACTTCCGCAAGCGCACTGACCCCGCACCGCGCACCGGCAATCCCGATCTCGAAGCCTTCATGGCGAAATACTCGATCGAGGTGATGCCGCGCACCGCGTCCAAGGTCGAGGATTTCCGCGCCCTGCTGCCCGAAGGCACCCGCGTCTACATCGCCCATATCGAAGGCACGCCGATCGAGGAGATGGTCGCCACGGCCAAGCGCCTCTCGGCGGACGGCTACAACGTCATGCCGCATTTCCCGGCCCGCATCATCAAGGATGCCGCCACGCTGGAAAACTGGATCGCCATGTACCAGGGTGAGGCGGGCGTCGAGCAAGCGCTGCTGCTCGCCGGTGGCGTCGCAGAACCGCAAGGCGATTTTCACAGCTCCATGCAGTTGATGGAAACCGGCCTGTTCGACAAGGCGGGTTTCAAGCGCCTGCATGTCGCCGGTCACCCCGAGGGCAACCGCGACATCGACGCCGACGGCGGCGACAGGATGGTCATGGAAGCCCTGCGCTGGAAGCAGGCGTTTTCGGATCGCTCCGACGCGCAGATGGCGCTGGCCACCCAGTTCGCCTTTGACGCCGGGCCGATCATCGCCTGGGCCAATCGCCTGACCGCTGAAGGCATCCATCTGCCGGTGCACATCGGCATCGCCGGTCCGGCCAAGCTGCAGACGCTGATCAAGTTCGCCATCGCCTGCGGTGTCGGTCCCTCGCTCAAGGTCCTGCAAAAGCGCGCCATGGACGTGTCCAAGCTGCTGCTGCCCTATGAGCCGACCGAGGTTCTGGAAAAGCTCGCCGCGCACAAGGCCGCCAATCCGGGTTTCAACATCGAGCAGGTGCACTTCTTCCCGCTGGGCGGCATCAAGGCCAACGCCGAATGGGCCATCGCAAACGGTGGCGCAGAGGCCCGTCCCGCTGCGGCGCACGGCTGAGCACATGACCCGACCGGCCCTGCTGTTCGATCTGGATGGCACCATGTTGATGACTGATGACCTTCATCGGGACGTCTTTGTCGATCTGATGGTGCCGCATGGCATCGAGGTCAGCGAAGAGTTCTACATGCGCCACGTTCACGGACGGCTGAATGTCGATTTCTTTGCCGAGTTCCTGCCGGACCTCGAAGATCCGCAGGGCCTGTCGGACCACAAGGAGGCGCTGTTTCGCGAGCGTCTGCCCTCCCCCTACCCGGCCATGCCGGGCGCAGACGCGTTGATTGCGCGGGCGCAGGCCGAAGGCTGGCACGTGGCCGTGGTGACCAACGCCAATCGGCAGAACGCAGAGGCGATGCTGCGTGCCGTGGGGCTGCGTGACGCATTCGAGGTGCTGATCATCGGCGAGGAATGTGTCCGGGCAAAACCGGACCCCGAGCCCTATCTGGCCGCCCTTCGGGCATTGAACGTAGCGCCGGAACATGCCATCGCCTTCGAGGACAGCCCCTCCGGGCTACGCTCCGCCGCCGCCTCGGGGGCCTATACGGTGGGCCTGCGTTCGGGACTGGCGGAGGACGCCCTGCGGGCTCATGGTGCGCAGGACACCATACAGGATTTCAACGACCCCGCGCTTGAGGCGATCCTCATGCGCCTGACAGGAGAACACGTTCAATGACCCGCACCGTCGTCGAGTCCAAAACCAAAACCGCCGTCATCGGCTTTGACGAACCGTTCTGCGTGATCGGTGAGCGGATCAATCCCACCGGCCGCAAGATCCTGAACGTCGAACTTGAAGCCGGTGATTTCAGCCGCGTCGAGGCGGATGCCATCGCGCAGGCCGCCGCCGGGGCCAGCATTCTGGACATCAACTCGGGCGCTGTCTTCTCCAACAAGATGGCCGAGGATCCGCGTTACGCCGACAACAACTTTGTCGAGCCGACGCTGATGAGGCAGTTGGTCGAAGTGGTGCAGAAGGTCGTGGATATCCCGCTGTGCATCGACAGCTCGGTGCCCGGCGCGCTGGAAAACGGCCTTGCCGCCGCCGAAGGCCGCCCGCTGCTGAACTCAGTCACCGGTGAGGAAGAGCGGCTTGAGCTGGTGCTGCCGCTGGTCAAGAAATACAACGTGCCGGTTGTGGCAATCTCGAACGACGACACTGGCATTTCCGAAGATCCCGAAGTGCGCTTTGCGGTGGCCAAAAAGATCGTCGAACGCGCCGCCGATTTCGGCATCCCCGCGCATGACATCGTGGTTGACCCGCTGGTGATGCCGATCGGCGCCATGGCGACCGCTGGCCATCAGGTCTTTACCCTTGTCCGCCGCCTGCGCGAGGAACTGGGCGTCAACACCACCTGCGGCGCGTCCAACATTTCCTTTGGTCTGCCCAACCGGCATGGCATCAACAACGCCTTCCTGCCGATGGCCATGGGTGCAGGCATGACCAGCGCCATCATGAACCCAATCGCCCTGCCGGTGAATGCTGTCAAGATCGCCGAGAAAAAGGCCGAGGTGGCCGCCGCCGGAATCATCCTGCCCGAGGAGATGGACGACGAGACCTTTGTCACCCTCTTCGGAATGGGCAGCACAAGCGCACGTCCTGGCAAGGAAATGGAGGCCATCCGCGCCGCCAACTTCCTGATGAACCAGGACGACGGCGGGGCCGCGTGGATCGAGTTCAACCGTCAGGCCCCCAAGGCCGGCCACGAAGGCCGCGGCCGCGCGGGCCGGACCGGCGGACGCCGTCGGCGGGCCTGAGCGCCCGAACGGATGCGTGCCTCGGCCAGCGGGGCGCGCAAATTTGACAACGCGACGGTCCGGCAGGCATCATCGGACGATGCCTGCCGGAGAACGCCATGCCTTCGCGCCCCAGACTTGTCTTTCTACTGCTCCTGCTGGCCACGCCTGTTCAGGCAGCTGAGATCGAGCATATCCCCCTGAATCAGCGGCCGGGTTTCCCGGCAGAGCTGCAGGCCATTGTGGGCCCAGGGTGCGGCATGCGGCTCAGCGGAACCATCGAGACAGGGGATCTGGATAGGTTTCCGCTCGAAAATGCACGGGTCCTCTGCCTCGACAGCCCCGGCGGAAATCTGGCCGAGGCGCTGCGCATTGCCGAATACCTCCAGGAACAAAGGATCGGAACACAACTGACCGAAGCGGCGGTTTGCTTGTCGTCCTGTGCCGTCATTTTCATGGCCGGAACCTCCGTCGCGGACGACGACTATACCTTTCCGCTGAGGATCATGCACCCAACTGCGCAACTGGGCTTTCACGCGCCGCGGCTTGTCCCGCGAGAAGGCGAATATTCGGCCGAGAACGTGGAACGGGCCTACACGCTTGCCCTTGCGACCCTTTCAGGGATCATCCAGATCCTGGGCCAGCAACGTTCCGATATCGTACCGCCCCGGGTAAAACCCTCGTTGATCGCACGGATCTTGGACACGCCTTCCGACAGGATAGAGCTTGTCGATACGGTGGACAAGGCGGGCCGATGGGGCATCACGGTCTGGCCGATCGCAAACGAACCGCGTCACATTGCGACTTTCGAAGACATCTACAGGGCATGCATCAACCGGCTTTTTTGGGATCTCGATCTATCCTCCCCCGAGGAAATACATATTCTTTATCATGCTTGGGAAGACGACCTGGAATTCGAATGGGCCTCCATACTTCGCGTGGTCGTCGATGAAATCACAGGCCTTGAATGCAGTTTCACCATGTCGCGCGACAGCGCCGCAGGCGACTCGATCAGTCGGGCCGATCAAGGCTTCTTCCACGCGCAAGGTGACTATCCGGGGTCGCGGATCGACCGTTTTCCACCCTCCACGCGGTTAACGGACCTGGACTGAAACACCCTGACAAAGGCCATCCGGTAGATCACCTCTTCGCCGGTCACCGGGTCCACGCCCGGCGCGCCGCTGATTTCCAGCCGGTCGCCGGTCAATGTAAAGGGGCGCGACAGGTCGATTTGCCAATCGGGATTCCATGCGCCCTCGACGTGGTGCACCACCCGGTCGTCTTCCAGAGAATAAGAGGCGACATAGGCCAGCATCTTGTCGAACAGCGCGGCCTTTTCCTCGGCTGACCAGGGCGCCTCGCCGCGTTTCGGGCGGTCGCGCCGGAACACCGACGCCATCATCCGCCCGTCTGCGTGATAGGCGATATAGCCGATGGGGTTTGGTCCCTGCGCGTCCGAAACAACCCCGGTGGACACAGAGGTCCGCGTCCAGGACTCCATCCGCCAGCTACCGATCAGATCTTCTGCCTTCGCCATCTCTGTTCCACTTGCTGTCTCATTTGAGAGTTTGACCCGTTGCGCCCCTCTACGGAATACTGAATCATCCATTTTTTCGGGAGCGCCTTCGATGAAACTCTTTGCACTCGCTATTTGCGGTCTTTTCGCCCTGCCCGTCCATGCGGCGGACCTTCGGGTGATCGGCATGACCAACGATGCCTTTGACATTCAGGGGTCGGATCCGTCCATCGCCTGCACCCACTCTATCACCGGTCAATTTCAACCCGGCGATGGCGACCGGCTCGCGCGCGTCATCGGCGACTCCATCGACCGCTGGCGGGATCAGGGGCAGTACGGCGTCTCTGTGGTCTGCCTCGACAGTCCCGGCGGCGCAGTGCCGGATGCGCTGAAGCTGGCCGCCATGTTCCGCGAACGTGGCATCGGAACCAAGCTGGAGGCCCGCGCCACCTGCGAAAGCGCCTGCGCATTGCTGTTCATGGCGGGCAGTTTCTACGCCCACGAAAGCGGGCTCTACAAATGGCGGATCATGCATCCCACCGCGCGGCTGGGTTTCCATGCCTTCGACCTGCAGGTGCCAAGCGGAAATTATGAGGCGAAGATGGTCAACCAGGCCTATGCCCTGGCGATGGAGACGCTGGCCCGTACCATCGAGGACCTGATGCAGAACCGCGGTTTCGAGGACGGCGAGCATCTGAAACCCTCGCTGGTCGCCGCCATGCTGCGGACCCCGCCCGACCGGATGATGTATGTCGACACCGTGGATCAGGCCGGGCGCTGGGGCATCAGGGTTGGTCCTCTGCGCAATGCCCGGGTGACGATGAGCGAAGGGGATTTCCGCCGCGCCTGCGCCAACCAGAAGGCATGGGAACGCGACGAATCTGCAACGCAGGACGTTTACTGGCAGGACAACTTCGTCAACTGGAGCACCAACGAATGGGGCGACATGGTCGAGGTCATCACCAATGACATGACCGGCGAAGGCTGCGAGTTCTCGGCACCCAAAGGCTCTGCCCGCTCAAAATCCGCGCCTCTGGATGAGGTGAACAGTGGGTTCCTTGACCTTGCTGCCGCTGTTGATCCAACTGCGCGGCTCAGAGATCTGCCGCACTGACGGCCTGTTGAGCCAGATGGAACAGGACATATCCGGCTGCGAGTGACCGTCAGGCCTTGGCCTTTTTCTTTTCGGCCACGACCTTTTCTGCCAGATCGCGGGCAATGGCAAAAGCGCCCTGAATCTTGTCCTTGTCGCGTTTCCAGTCCCGGCGCACGACGATCTTGTTGTCCTTGACCTTCGCCAGCCCATTCTGCGCCTCGATGAATTCCACCAGCCCCTGAGGCGAGGCGAACTTGTCGTTGTGGAACTGGATCGTCGCGCCCTTCGGCCCACCGTCCAGCTTGGCGATTCCGGCGCGCTTGCACATCGCCTTGATCCGCACGACCAGCAGCAGCGTGTTCACCTCGCGCGGCAGCTTGCCGAAACGGTCGATCAGCTCGGCGGCGAATCCTTCCAGCTCGACCTTGGTGGTCAGCGAGGACAGGCGGCGATAGAGGCCCAGACGCACGTCCAGATCGGGCACAAACGCTTCGGGGATCAGGACCGGGACGCCAAGATTGATCTGCGGCGCCCATTGATCGTCCGCCTCGGCCAGCCCCTCCATCTCTCCGGCGCGGATCTTGGCAATCGCCTCTTCCAGCATCGACTGGTACAACTCGTATCCCACGTCGCGCATCTGGCCGGATTGTTCCTCACCCAAGAGGTTGCCCGCCCCGCGAATGTCCAGATCCTGCGAGGCCAGGCTGAACCCGGCGCCCAGCGTGTCGATGGACCCCAGCACCCGCAGGCGTTTCTCGGCGGTCTGGGTCAGCTTGGCGCGCGGTCTGGTGGTCAGATAGGCATAGGCGCGGGTCTTGGACCGGCCCACCCTGCCCCGGATCTGATAGAGTTGACTGAGGCCGAACATGTCGGCGCGGTGCACGACCATCGTGTTGGCGGTGGGAATGTCGAGGCCGGATTCCACGATGGTCGTGGCCAGCAGAACGTCGAACTTGCCATCGTAGAAGGCGTTCATGCGATCGTCCAACTCACCCGCGGCCATCTGGCCGTGGGCGATGACATAGCTGACCTCGGGCACCTGATCCCTCAGGAATTCCTCGACCTCGGGCAGGTCAGTCAGGCGCGGCACGACAAAGAAGGACTGCCCGCCGCGATAATGTTCGCGCAACAGCGCCTCGCGGATGGTGATCGGGTCGAATTCGCTGACGTAAGTGCGGATCGACAGGCGGTCGACCGGTGGCGTGCCGATGATCGACAGGTCACGGACCCCCGTCAGAGACAGTTGCAGCGTGCGCGGGATCGGTGTCGCCGTCAGGGTCAGGACGTGAATATCCGTCCGCAACTGCTTGAGCCGCTCCTTGTGCTGTACGCCAAAGCGTTGCTCCTCGTCGATGATCAGCAGTCCGAGGTTGTTGAACCGGATGCCCTTGGCCAGCAGCGCATGGGTGCCCACGGCGATGTCCACGGTCCCCCTGGCCATGCCGTCGCGGGTCAGCGCGGCCTGTTTCTGACCGACAAAGCGCGACAGCGGCGCCACCTGCAACGGAAATCCGCGAAAGCGTTCGGCAAAGCTGTTGTAATGCTGGCGCGCCAGCAGCGTGGTGGGCGCGATCACGGCCACCTGTACGCCGGACATGGCCGCGACAAAGGCCGCGCGCATGGCGACCTCGGTCTTGCCGAACCCGACGTCGCCGCAGATCAGGCGATCCATCGGCTGGCCCGAATGCATGTCCTCCATGACATCTTCGATAGCCTTCATCTGGTCGTCGGTTTCCTGATAGGGGAACCGCGCGGCAAAGCTTTCATTGGCTCCCGGCGGCGGATCCATGATCGGGGCCTTGCGCAGGGCGCGTTCGGCGGCAATGCGGATCAGCCGGTCCGCCATTTCGCGGATGCGCTCTTTCAGCTTGGCCTTCTTGGCCTGCCATGCGCCACCGCCCAGCCGGTCCAGCAACCCCTCTTCGTGGCCGTATTTGGACAGCAGTTCTATGTTTTCGACCGGCAGGTACAGCTTGGACCCTTCGGCATATTCCAGCAGCAGGCATTCATGCGCCGCCCCGGCTGCGGTCACCACCTCCAGCCCCAGATACCGGCCGATGCCGTGATCCACATGCACAACCAGATCGCCGGGAGACAGCGACTGATGTTCGGTGAGGAAATTCTCGGCCTTGCGGCGCTTCTTGGGCTGGCGGATCAGCCGGTCGCCCAGGACGTCCTGTTCCGAGATGACGGTCATCCGTCCCTGCGGCCCGGCCTCGGGGAACGGCGCGTCAAACCCGGCCTCCAGCGACCAGACCGCCAGATGCAGCCCGCGTTTGCCGATCCGCGTGCCTTTGGCGATCGGGATCGCCTCGGCCAGCCCTTCATCCTCGATCAGCCCGGTCAGGCGTTCCCGCGCGCCTTCGGAATAGGAGGCAATCAGAACGGGACCGTCCTGCAGCCGGGCCTTCACATGATCCGCCAGAGCGGCGAACAGGCTGATGTTTTCCTGTTGGCGTTCGGGCGCGAAACTGCGCCCGATCCGCCCGCCCGCGTCCACCACACCGGGGCCCGAGGCCTGCGGCAACGGATGAAACTGCACCTCGCGCCGGGCGCCGAACGCCTTGATCCAATGCGCATCGTCGAGATACAGCAGATCCGGCGGGATCGGCTTGTAAACGGTGCTGCCCAAGGTCTTTTTCTGGCTCAGGGCGTGGCGGCGGGCATCGTACTGGTCCGCGATGCTGTCCCAGCGGGACAGCCGCGCGGGCGTCATCTGGTCGTCCAGCAGCACCGGCGCATCCGGTAAATAGTCGAACAAGGTCTCAAGCCGGTCATGAAAGAACGGCAGCCAGTGTTCGACACCGGCGTGTTTGCGCCCCGCGCTGACGGCCTCGTACAGCGGGTCATCGGTGCCCGCCGCGCCAAATTCGATCCGGTAGTTCTGCCGGAACCGGGTGATTGCCGCCTCATCCAGAATGACCTCTGACACCGGCGCAAGTTCGACCAGATCCAGCTTTTCGGTGGTGCGTTGCGAGACCGGATCGAACCGCCGCGCGCCATCCAGCACATCGCCGAAGAAGTCCAGCCGCACAGGACCGCCGTCACCCGGCGGATAGATGTCGATGATGCCGCCCCGAATCGCGTAATCGCCCGGCTCCGTCACCGTGGGCGCCTGGGAAAACCCCATGCGGACCAGGAAGTTGCGCAGCGCCTCTTCATCCACGCGATCACCGACGCGGGCGGAAAACGCCGCCTCGCGCAGGATCTCGCGCGCGGGCAGATATTGCATCGCTGCCGACAGCGTCGTCAGCAGCACAAACCGCCCCGGCATACCGTGCACCAGCCCGGCCAGCGTCGCCATGCGCGCGGCAGAGATTTCGGCATTGGGAGACACCCGGTCATAGGGAACACAGTCCCAGGCCGGAAAGACCACAACCGGCAGGTCGGGCCCGAAGAACCCCAAGGCATCCCGCATCGCGGCCAGCCTCTTGTCATCGCGGGCGATGTGAATGACAGGTCCAGCGGCCTTGTCCACTTCGGCCAGCACAAGACGGGCGTCAAACCCCTCGGGCGCGCCGCCCATGATGATCCGGTTCTGCGTCATGGGCGCTGACATGGCGCGCGCGGCCTCCTGCGTCAACCGCACTTGTGTCGGCTCAGATCACCAGCACGGTCATATTGACATACATGCCCCAGAGCGCCGTGACGAAAATCGAGATCACACCGATCATTTGCGTCAGCATGCGGTGGATGCGCATCCGGCGCCACAGCGCCTCGCCCTTGGTTTCCCCCGCGCGGATCCGAACGGAGGAAAACACGCTAAGAAGGCCGACAATGGTCATCGGAAAGGCCAGCAGAAAAACCGCCTGCGCCCATTCCAGCGAATAGAAAAAACCAAGGATCACCATTGCCGTCAGAAAGGCCGATCCGATGGCAACCACCCAAAGGCCCGACTCTTCGGCGATGAACAGGATGCGGTTGGTATTGATCCGAACAAGGTCTTCAAGGTCCTGTTCCGCCTGCCCGCCGGAGCGGCGTGCCCGGGCGACCATGTCATATGGCACACCCAAAACCCAGTGACTGGTCGAGGACCAGAACACCGCCAACATGATCCAGAACCAAAGGTTCGAGAAGGATCGCAAGTCGATCACTTCAAAGACGGTGCCGTACCAGTCCAAAGGCTTGCTCTCTCTATCGGTCGTACTTCCCAGCCCCGACCGCTTATGGAGTGTGACTTCGGGGTCCGCAATGGGCCTTGTCGCCTTGCGCGTTCCATGTCACCCAAAGGTGACGCCGAGAAGGATCCGCCATGCAACCGACCCTTGCCCCTTATCCCGCCGCCCGCCTGCGCCGCCTGCGCCGCACCCCTGCGATCCGCGCTCTTGTGCAGGAAACCTCGGTCAGCCCTGCCGATTTCATCTGGCCGGTCTTTGTGCGCGACGGCGAGACGCTGGTCGAACCGATCGAGTCGATGCCCGGCGTGAACCGATTGTCGGTCGACAAGGTGGTCGAGGCCGCCAAGGGGGCCTATGCCCTGGGCATTCCGTCGATCTGCCTGTTTCCCTACACCAATCCCGCGCTGAAGACCGAGGATTGCGCCGAGGCCTGGAACCCGGACAACCTGTCCAACCGCGCGACCCGGGCCATCAAGGAGGCGGTGCCGGACATCGCGGTGATGACCGACGTGGCGCTGGACCCGTACAACATCAACGGCCACGACGGCTTTGTCGAAAACGGCGAGATCGTGAATGACCGCACGGTCGAGGCGCTGGTGAAACAGGCGCTGTCACAGGCCGCCGCCGGGGCGGACATCATCGGACCCAGCGACATGATGGACGGGCGCATCGGCGCGATCCGTTCGGCGCTGGAATCCGCAGGCCATCAGAACGTGCTGCTGCTGAGCTATGCCGCGAAATATGCCTCTGGTTTCTATGGTCCCTTCCGGGACGCAGTGGGCGCGTCGGGCGCGCTGAAGGGCGACAAGAAGACCTATCAACAGGATCCCGGCAACTCGGATGAGGCGATGCGCCTGATCGCGCGGGACCTGCAGGAAGGCGCGGACATGGTCATGGTCAAACCGGGGATGCCCTATCTGGACATCTGCCGCCGCGCCAAGGAGACCTTCGGCGCGCCGACCTTTGCCTACCAGGTGTCGGGCGAATACGCGATGATCGCGGGTGCCGGGGAACGCGGCTGGATCGACGGCGAGAAGGTCATGATGGAAAGCCTGATGAGCTTCAAACGCGCAGGCTGTGACGGGGTGCTGACCTATTTCGCGCCCGCGGCGGCACGGTTGCTGAACAGGTGATAACGTCGCGGCGATCCGCCGCCGACAGCCACAACATGTCGTGACAACGCATGCCCCCGCGCCTATATTGCCGCGCAACCGGCGAGACAGCCGGATCAAGAGGCATTCCAAGGAACAGGCGAACCTATGACACTCTCCAGACGACATGTGACTTTCGGCCTCGGCGCGACCATGCTGCTGGGCGCTTGCGCCAATGGCATTGGCGGCGCGGGACCCGCGCGGATCGACGCGCGGGTGGATGCAACCCTGGCGCAGCTGTACGGCGACTACCCGGCCACCCGCGATCTGGCCGCGAAATCCGCCGGCATGCTGGTGATGCCGCTGGTGACAGAGGCCGGTCTGGGCTTTGGCGGCGGTTTCGGTCAGGGCGCGCTGCGCATCAGCGGCGCGACCGTGGATTACTATTCGGTGGTCAAGGCCTCCGGCGGCTTGCAGATCGGCGGCCAGCAATACAGCCACGTCTTGTTCTTCATGACCAACGAGGCGCTGGAAACCTTCCGCCGGTCGGGCGGGTATGCGGCGGGTGCAAACATCCTTTACGCGACCCCCAGTCAGGGTGAGACGCTGGCGGCCGAGACGACGACCCAGCTTGCCCCGGTGATCGCGGTGATCTTTGGTCAGTCCGGCCTGCGCGTGGGCGCGACGCTGGAAGGCGTGAAATACTCGCGTATCATCCCCTGATCCGAAGTCCCGGACAGGGCATGACCGGGCGGGGCTCTGCCCCGCGCACCGGGCACTTCAGGCAATCATGATTCGGCGCGGTCCCGCAGGTGCGGCGGCCGCTGGTCCTGCTCGGAGAATTCGACCAAAGCCATTCATCGCCCGTTCAGTGATAGCGGAATTCACCGACCACATTGCGCCATTCGCCGGGCGAGACCATCTTGCGATGGGTAAAGCGCACCGAATGCAGCGGCCCTTCGATGGAATCCTGCCAGAATTCGATGAAGCCAAAGAGTTTCGGATGGTCGGGCGCAAGATCGTACTCCTGCCAGATGTAGCTGTTCAGCACGTTCTTGTAGTCCGGCATCCGGTAAAAGAACTCGGCCGTGGTCAGCCCATAGCCCTTGAGCATCAGTTCGGTCTCAGATTCCTGCATCGGGTTTTACCTCTTTTTTCAACTCGTTCCGAAATGCTGCCAAGGGAATCTTTAGTTTTCAATAAAAACAGTGTGTTGGCAGCACACCTCCGCGGCTGCTAACGACATGAATAACCCCACGGGCATTGCACCCCATCCCTAGTCTCTGATATAGATCTGCCAACAATATATGGCAGATAACCCGACAGGCACATTACGTGAGCGATACGCCCGAACCCCCTGAAAACGAAGAAGAAAACCGCCCGGCGCCGCGGGGACCGTCGATCTCGATCGAAAACGAGATGAAGTCGAGCTACCTCGACTACGCCATGTCGGTGATTGTCAGCCGCGCGATCCCTGATCTGCGCGATGGCCTAAAACCTGTGCACCGGCGCATCCTCTATGCCATGTACGAAGGCAATTATACGCCCGACAAATCCTACAGGAAGTCCGCGAAATCCGTCGGTGAGGTGATGGGCAACTACCACCCGCACGGCGATTCCGCGATCTATGACGCGCTTGTCCGCATGGCGCAGGATTTCTCCATGTCGCTGCCGCTGATCGACGGTCAGGGCAACTTTGGCTCTATGGATGGCGACCCACCCGCCGCGATGCGGTACACCGAAAGCCGGCTTGCCAAGTCGGCGCTGGCCCTGCTGACGGACATCGACAAGGAAACCGTCGACTTTCAGGACAACTACGATGGCAAGGAACGCGAACCCACGGTCCTGCCCGCACGCTATCCCAATGTTCTGGTCAACGGGGCCGAGGGCATCGCCGTCGGCATGGCCACGCGCATTCCTCCGCATAACCTTGGCGAGGTGATCGACGCGACGCTGGCGCTGATCGAAAACCCCGACCTCTCGATCGAAGAGCTGATCGAATTCATCCCGGCCCCGGATTTTCCGACCGGTGGTGTGATCCTTGGCCGGTCCGGCGCGCGCAAGGCCTACCTTGAGGGGCGCGGCAGCGTCATCATCCGGGCCAAGACGCGGATCGAGGAGCTGCGCAAGGACCGCTACGCCATCATCATCGAGGAAATTCCCTACCAGGTGAACAAGGCCACGATGATCGAGCGCATTGCCGAGGCCGCGCGCGACAAGAAGATCGAGGGCATCGCCCACGTGCAGGACGAATCCGACCGTGATGGCGTGCGTGTTGTCGTGGAACTCAAGCGGGACGCCACCGCAGAGGTGGTGCTGAACCAGCTCTACCGCTTCACGCCGATGCAGGTCTTCTTTGGCTGCAACATGCTGGCGCTGAACGGCGGCAAGCCCGAGCAACTGACGCTTTACGGTTTTCTCAGTGCCTTCATCGACTTCCGCGAAGATGTTGTCGCGCGGCGCACAGCCTACCTGCTGCGCAAGGCGCGTGAGCGGTCGCACGTCCTGTGCGGTCTGGCCGTTGCGGTCAGCAACGTCGATGAGGTCGTCGCCACCATCCGCGCCAGCGCCGATGCGGCAGAGGCCCGAAAGCACCTGATGGAACGTCGCTGGCCGGCCGGGGAAATCCTGCCCTATATCCGTCTGATCGACGATCCGACGCACAAGGAAAACGACGACGGCACCTACAACCTTTCCGAAACGCAGGCCCGTGCCATTCTTGACCTGCGCCTCCAGCGCCTGACCCAGTTGGGCGTCAAGGAAGTGACGGACGAGTTGGAAGACCTTGCATCGAAGATCAAGGATTACCTCGACATCCTGTCCTCGCGCGAGCGCATCATGACGATCATCAGCGACGAGATGCGCGAGATCCGCGATGAATTTGCGGTGCCGCGCCGGACCCAGATCATCGACTGGGCGGGCGATCTGGAAGACGAGGACCTGATCGAGCGTGAGGACATGGTCGTCACGGTCACCCAATCCGGCTATATCAAACGGACCGCGCTGGCCGACTTCCGCGCGCAGAAACGCGGTGGCAAGGGCCTCAGTGGCATGTCGACCAAGGATGACGACGTCGTTACCACGCTGTTCGTCGCCAACACCCATACGCAGCTGTTGTTCTTCACCACCGACGGCATGGCCTACAAGCTGAAGACATGGCGCCTGCCGCTGGGCGGGCGGACGTCGAAGGGCAAGGCCATCGTCAACATCCTGCCGATCCCGACCGGCGTGTCGATCGCCGCGATCATGCCGGTCGACCGGCCTGAAACGGAATGGGACGACCTGCAGATCGTCTTTGCCACCTCCAAGGGCAGCGTCCGGCGCAACAAGCTGTCGGATTTCACCAATGTGAAATCGAACGGCAAGATTGCGATGAAATTCGAAGGCGAGGATGAGAACACCCGCCTGATCAATGCGCGCATCTGTTCCGAGGATGACGACGTGATGCTGGTCACCAATTCCGGTCGCGCGATCCGCTTCCCGGTGCCGGAGGTGCGGGTTTTCAATTCGCGCAACTCGACCGGGGTGCGCGGGATTCGCCTGTCCAACGGGGATGAGGTTGTCTCGATGTCGGTGATCCGCCACTTCGAAGCCGAATCGGACGAACGCGCCTCTTACCTCAAGATGCGCCGCGCCATGGCCGGTCTGGTCGACGATGCCGAAACCCCCGACGAAGAAGAAGGAAATGCCGACAGCTCCTTGCCGCAGGAACGCTATGCTCAGATGTCGGCGGCGGAAAACCTGCTGCTGACCATCACCGCCAAGGGTCTGGGCAAGCTGTCCTCAAGCCATGACTACCCGGTGCGCGGCCGTGGCGGCATGGGCGTCACCGCATGGGAGAAATCCATGCGCGGCGGCGAGATCGTGGCAAGTTTCCCCGTCGAACTGGACGACCAGATCATGCTGGCCACATCCACCGGTCAGTCGATCCGCGTGCCGGTCGAAGGGATTTCTTTCCGGTCGCGCAGCGCGGGCGGCGTCAAGGTGTTCAACACCGGGGCCGGTGAAACCGTCGTTTCGGTGGCCTGGATCGCCGATCAGGCCGAAGAAGACGCAGAAGAAGAGTAAGCCAAGAAGACTGGCGAGAGCACGCACCAGAGCCGGGATTGACTGAATTCCTCGCCGAGGCGCGGGCCGTGGTCGAAGTCTTTCGCAGCCAATCGGATGATTTTGACCGCGCTTTCAAGATGCTGAAGGCGGCTGGCTCGGAATCGGCCCGCGCGGCCCTGACACCGCAGGTCGGTGACCTGCTGAACCGGGCAATTCCGTCCATCAACCGCGGGCTCGACAATCTCGAAGCGGCGCGCAAGGCCTATATCTAACGCGATAGATGATGCGGCTCTTAGGACTAAGAAGGGGGGAGGTTCTGGAACCTCCCCCATGCGCTCAGAGACCGTAAATCCCGGCGAATTTCTCTTCCAGATAGTCCAGAAGAGGCGCCTCGGACGGCGGTGTGCCGCTGGCCTTTTCAATGACCTCGCGCGGCGAATAGAGCCCGCCATGTTGTTGCAACTTGTTCTGAAGCCACCTGGTCGCCGCCGAGGTATCGCCTTCGGCCAGACGGTCGTCCAGATCGGTCACATCCGCGCGCAGCGCCTTATACAGGCATCCGGCATAGACATTGCCCAGCGAATAGGTCGGGAAGTAGCCGAAAAGTCCCGCCGACCAGTGCACGTCCTGCAGCACGCCGTTGGAAGGCTTGTCCACCTCAAAGCCGAAGTCCGTCTTGAACCTGTCGTTCCACGCGGTTTCCAGATCGTCCACCGCCAGATCACCCGAAATCAGCGCCTGTTCCAGATCAAACCGCAAAAGAACGTGAAGGTTGTACTGCAATTCATCCGCCTCTGTCCGGATATAGCCGTTCCGAACGCTGTTGGCGGCGGCATAGAACGCCCCTTCGTTGTCGATCCCGAAATCGCCGAAGGTGTCGCGCATCTGGCGATACAGCCAGCCGGTAAAGGCGCGCGATCGGCCCAACTGGTTTTCGTAGATGCGGCTTTGGCTTTCGTGAACACCCATCGAGACGCCGGCCCCCAGAGGGGTCAACCGGAAATCGGGGTTGATGTTCTGTTCGTAGCTGGCGTGGCCGACCTCGTGAATGGTCGAGTAGAAACAGTTGAACGGCTCCAGCGGAACGGTTCGGGTGGTGATGCGGACATCATCGCCAGACCCGGAACTGAACGGGTGCACAGCCTTGTCCACCCTGCCCCGCTTCATGTCATAGCCAAATGTCTTGGCCAGCAGGCGCGCCAGTTTCATCTGGCCGGCTTCATCGAAGGTGCCATTCAGGCTGCGCGGTTGCGGTTTCGCCAGAACGGCCTCGCGCAGCGCAACAAGGCGCGGCCGCAGGGCGCCGAACATGGCCTCCAGATCAGCTGCCTTTGCGCCCGGCTCATAATCGTCAAGCAGGGCGTCGTAGACATCGCCACCCGCGGCCAGCGCTTCGCCTTCCTGCTGACGCAGCGCGATGACTTCTTTCAGAGCCGGCGCAAATGCTTCGAAGTCATCGTCGGCACGCGCCTCGGCCCAGATCACATGCGCCCGGCTGATCATTCGGGCAAGTTCGGCGGCAAGGCGTTCCGGCACTCGCACGGCACGTTCGTGGCTGCGACGGATATGGCGTATCTGCGCCTGTGCCACCGGGTCGAGGTCCTGTTCGGCAATCGCCGCCAGCCACTCCCCGATCCGGGTATCGGTCCGGCGCTGATGCAGGACCGCCTCCATTGCCGCACGTTCGTCGCTGCGCTGGTCGGCAGCCCCTCGCGGCATCATCGTTTCCTGATCCCAACTCAACCGACCGGCAACTTGTGCCAGCGCCTCAGTATCGCGCTGGAATGCCATCAACTCTTCATACACGCCCATTCAGGCAGTCCCTCTTATACTCTGTGGTGCAGGATACCGCGCTGCAAAACGCGCCCGCAAAATCAATGCCCAAAGTGCCACCGCCCCAAGCTGATGAACAATCGCAACGTGCCAGGGGGCGACATACACAACCGCGACGATACCGAGGGCGATCTGCAGGAGCAAGACGGCGAAGACCGCATTATAACGGAACCTTGTATCGGTGTTGGGCGACCGCCGCGACCTAAGCCAGACGACGACTCCAAAGGCCAGAACGAGATAGCCCACGATCCGGTGAATGAACTGCACTAGGCCCGCGTTCTCGAAAAAGTTGCGCCAGATCGGCTCCAGATCCAGCGCGTTCGATGGAAAGACCTCACCCGCCATCAGCGGCCAGTCGTTGTAGGTGCGCCCGGCGTCGATCCCGGCCACCAGCGCACCGATGAGGATTTGCAGAAAGGTCAGGTGCAAGAGGCCGGTCGTCATGGAAAACAGCTTGGGCTGGGCGCTGCGCCGCGCCTGCATCAAGGCGCGTTCCTCGTAGGTCAGCGTGTAGACGTACCAGGCAATGAACCCGAGGATCACAAAAGCCAGACCCAGATGAATGGCAAGCCGGTAAGAGGCCACGTCCAGCATCTCTCCTCCCAGCCCGGAGGCCACCATCCACCAGCCGATCGCCCCCTGCAGACCGCCGAGTCCCCCCAGCAACAACAGCCGCGGCGTCCAGCCTGTCGGGATCGCCCGTGCTGCCAGAAAGCCGAAAAAGCCGATGGCCCAGACAAGTCCGATCACCCGGCCCAACTGGCGATGCCCCCATTCCCACCAGTAGATCGTCTTGAACTCGGCCAGCGACATGCCTTCGTTCTGCAACTGGTATTCCGGGATCTGCTTGTACTTGTCGAACGCCTCCTGCCAGGCCTCGGCGTTCATCGGGGGCAGCGCGCCAGTCAGCGGCTGCCATTCGGTGATCGAGAGCCCGGAGTCCGTCAGCCGGGTCAATCCGCCGACGGCAATCATCACCACCACCAGCAGGAAAAGGAACATCAGCCACAAACGGATCGCGCCCCGCGCGCCCCGTTTCCCGGCATCGATCATGCCCCCGGCCGGGGCCGCAGGGACCTTGCCCTGATCGCCCACCTCTTCAAACAGCTTGCGTTTCGTTGCCATGCCGGCCTCCGCGATTTTGGCTGGACAGTAGTGCGGTGGTTCCGGGCCTTCAAGCGCATGGGACGCCGCGCCTCACCCTGCCTCACAGGGTCAGGAATACCTTGGTAATGAATGCCGGACTGCCGCAACTGAACGGTTCGGTTTAGATTGAGATCACAAGTTAACAAGCTGCCTCACACCAGACAGTCCACACACCAGACCAAGACCCAGATCCAAAGGAACAGACCCATGAAAAAGATCGTTCTCGCCGCAATCGTCGCCGCAACCGCAATGACCGCTTCCGCCGCTTCCGCCACCCAGGCCTGGATCGGCAACAACCACCTGAACGCCCGCTCCGGCCCCGGCGTCGAGTATCACAAGCTGGGTGTCTTCAACCCCTGCACCCCGGTCCACGTGGTCAAGTACACCACCGACCATTACGGCAACCCGACCTGGTACAAGGTCGCCTTCAAGCACAACTACTACTGGGTGAAGGCCGACTACGTGCAGGGCCACGCCTGCCATTGGGCGCCGAAGAAGAAGCACATCCAGCAGTGGGCACCCAAGAAGCACCACAACCAGACCTGGAACTACAACTACTGATCCCTCCCAG
>JAXMNQ010000022.1:0-92537 GCA_034670345.1 Paracoccaceae bacterium
CCCCCCCCCCCCCCCCCCGGGTCGCCGCGCCAGAGGCGCGGCGAAACCCGTCACGGCCTCAGTAAACCGCCATCACGTCGACCTTGCCTCGCGAGGGGCTGACCCGCAGCAGCCGGTAGGCATTGGTCCCGAAATAGAGCGTGCCATCCGGGGCCTCGGCCATCGCCGTCACCCATTCGGCCGGACCGCCACGCAACCGCTCCGCCGAAAGCAACCCCTGCGCCGCGCCGCCATCAACCGGGACAAAGCGGATTTCCACGCCGTTGGTCAGAATATAGGTCTCGCCCTTGGCGTCGATGCCGGAAAAGTTGAAATAATCCTCGCCCAGGTCGATCAGCCCGCCCGAGCCGTCGCCCCCCAGCATCATCGAATCCCTGTTGGTGCGCAGGATCATGATCTTGTCATCCTGCATCCGCACCGATTTGGGATAGGACACCCGGTAAGGCGTCTCTGCGGTTTCAAAGGTCCCGGCCCCGAAATCGACCGTCACCACGTTCGAGACATAGCCGTCGGTCATCTGCTTGTGATCGGCCTGTTGCAGCTTGGTCAGGTCAGCGGGCTCTTCGGTCTTCTCTTCCTTGTCTGACTTGGTGTAGCCGGTCAGGATCAGCGCCTTGCCCGCGCCGGGGGTCAGCGCGATGATGTCGGACTTCAGCTTGCCCATGACGATACGCTGGGTCTGCTCGCCGTTGGCGGCGGCCAGCAGGCGCACGGAATCGTCCTTGTAATGCTCATCCAGCACCGCAAGCGTGTCGGACTCTGCGTCATAGGTCATTTCATCCACGTCGCGCGCAGCCCAGGCAAAGCTCATGTCGCCAGCGTTGTAGGCATTCAGATTGTCCGCATCATCGCGGAAAAAGACCAAGTCGCCATTGGCGCCGTGAACGATCTGCCGCACCAGTTCCGAGACGTAACGGCGGTCTGTCACCTCCAGCGAGTCGGCATCGACGGAATAGACCGTGCGGTTGGACCCGCCCACCAGAACGGTCTTGCCATCGGCAGAGACGCTGATGGTTTCAATCGTTTGGGCCGAGGCCACGGGGGCCATCGAAATCGCGAGGGCAAGGCCCGCCGCACAAGAAAAAATACTACGCATGACAAATCTTCCTTTTTTGAGTAACGAAAGGGTGACTCCCGCATAGGCTGTTGTCAAACTTCGCGGCAATGGGAAAAAACCCGCTGGCGCCGCAGATCGGTTGGCTTTACATCCGCGGGCCACGCGACGACACTTCCTCAAACCCGTTCCCAAGGCAAAGACGATCCAAGTATGGACAAGATCCTGATGACCCCCGCGGGTTACACCGCGCTTGAAACCGAATTGAAGAAGCTCAAGTCCGTAGAACGTCCGGCCATCATCCAGGCGATTGCCGAGGCGCGCGAACTTGGCGACCTGAAGGAAAACGCCGAATATCATTCGGCGCGTGAGAAACAGGGCTTTATCGAGGGCCGGATCAAGGAGCTCGAAAGCGCGATCGGCCTGGCCGAGGTCATTGACCCCAAATCGCTGTCCGGCACGATCAAGTTCGGCGCCACGGTCACATTGGTCGACGAAGACACCGATGAGGAAAAGACCTGGCAGATCGTGGGCCAACACGAGGCCAGCGTCGAAAAAGGCCTGCTGAACATCCAATCGCCCATTGCGCGCGCCCTGATCGGCAAGGACGAAGGTGACAGCGTCGAGGTGAAGACCCCCGGCGGAAGCAAATCCTATGAAATCCTGAGCATCGCCTACAAGTAAGGCCGAGGTCCACCATGACCGACCCCAAGGACGCCAGACCGACCCTGCCCGGCCTGTACCGGCACGGGCAGGGCGAGGGCATGACCGGCACCGAGATCGCGGCGGTTCTGGTGACGGTGATCTGGGTGGGGCTCTCGGGATTCTATTTCCTTGGCAAACAGACAGATGGCGCGGAAGAGCTGGACTTTGTGCTGGCCTTCATGGTGATCGTGCTGCCGGTGGCACTGATCTGGGTCGCCGCCCTGTCCCTGCGGGCGGCGCGGGTGATGCGGGCCGAGAGCGAAAGACTGCAGGCAGCCATCGACGCGATCCGGCAGGCCTATGTGGCACAGGCGCAGAGCGGCAAGGGACAGCCGCCACATCCGCAGCTGGTCAAGCGGCTGGACGATATCGCAGGCGCGCAGAAAAACCTCGAGGCGACGCTGGCCATGCTGGGCGGAATCCGCCAGGCGGGTGGGCCGCAGGGCGCGTTGCCCGCCCCTGATGTGGCCGAGGGCGAACATCAGCCCAGGCTGGCGCTGGGCACCCCGGCAGAGGCGCTACAGCCCAGCCTGTCGAACGCCGATTACATCCGCGCGCTGCATTTCCCCGAAACCGCCGAAGACACCGAGGGTTTTGCCGCCCTGCGGCGGGCGCTGAAGGACCGTGGCGCCGCCAAGCTGATCCAGGCGGCACAGGATGTGCTGACCCTGATGAGCCAGGACGGCATTTACATGGACGACTTGCGCCCGGACATGTCCCGCCCCGAGATCTGGCGCGCCTTCGCCAAAGGGGAGCGCGGCCGCGCCATCGCGCCCCTGGGGGGCGTGCACGACCGGTCTTCGCTGGCACTGGCGTCGGGACGGATGAAGCAGGATCCGATCTTCCGTGACGCCGCGCACCACTTCCTGCGCCGGTTCGACACCAGCTTTTCCGGGTTCGAACCAGAGGCCAGTGACGAAGAGATCTCGGCCCTCGCCTCGACCCGCACGGCGCGTGCCTTCATGCTGCTGGGCCGCGTGGCGGGCACCTTCGACTGACAGCGCTTGATTGAGCCCGGCAGGGGGGGGGGCGCTGCCCCCTCTTGGCCTGCGGCCAATTCACCCCCGAGGGTATTTGTAAAAACCAAAGAAACAGTCAGGCGCGCGCGCTTCTTTGGTTTGGAAAATACCCTCGGGGGAGTCGCGCGGAACGCGCGGCGGGGGCAGCGCCCCCTGTTCCGGCGTCAGCGATCGAAACTGCCGAAAGGGATGTAGCGCACAGGTGTCCCCGGTTCGATCTGATGCGCGCGGTCGGGCAGTTCCACCAGCCCCTCGGCCCAGCTGAGGCCGGAGATCCGGCCCGAGCCTTCTGATTTGAACACCTGGGCACGGCCGTCTCGGATGCGGGCGCGCAGGTATTCGCGACGGCCCGGTTTCTTGGTCTTGGAAAAGGCGGCGGGCACCATGAACCCTTGCGGTTCGTCCCAATCCGCCCCGGCCAGCAAGCGCAGCGCCGGGCGGGCAAAGATCAACGTGCAGACCATGGCGGCCACAGGATTGCCCGGCAGGCCAAAGACCGGTTTGCCCTGCCACAGGCCCAGCGCCAGCGGGCGGCCCGGTTTCAGCGCGATGCGCCATGCCGTCAGCGCGCCGGTTTCGTTGAGCAGGGCCGAGACGTGATCCTCATCCCCCGCCGAGGCGCCGCCCGAGGTCAGGATCACATCCGCCTCGGCGCTGTCCAGCCGCGCGCGCAGGTCGTCGCGATCATCCGGAACATGGCCAAGGTCCACTGGTGCATGGCCGAAGCGGGCGATCAGGCTCAGCAGCATAGGGCGGTTGGCGTCGTAGATCTGGCCGGGAGCGGCCTCAGTTCCCGCCGGGACAACCTCATCCCCGGTCGACAGGACGCCGACGCGCAGGGGCACACGCACGGGCAGGTCGGACAGGCCGGTGGCGGCGGCGAGCGCGAGGTCGGCGGGCGTCAGCACGCGGCCCCGTGACAGGATCACGTCGCCTGCGGTCACGTCTTCACCCGCGCGGCGGGTGTTCTGCCCCGGTTTGACCGGGCCACGAAAGGCGACATGGGTGGTGCTGGTGGTACAGTCCTCATCCAGAACCACGGTATCGACCCCTGCGGGCAGCGCTGCGCCGGTGAGGACGCGGATTGCCTGGCCTGCTGGCACCTTGCCGGCATAGGCGAGACCCGCCGCGGCGCGGCCCGCAACCAGCGGCAGGGCGATCTCGGACTGGCCCGTCACGGACCCGGCCGCAAAACCGTAGCCGTCTACGGCGGTGTTGGGCAGCGGCGGGTTGGCGCGGCGCGCGGTCAGGTGTTGCGCCAGCACCCGGCCCGACGCCTGCATAAGCGGCAGGTTTTCCTCTGCCGTGACCGGGGTCAGGCGGGCGCGCAACAGGGACAACGCCTCCTCCACCGGGGTCCAGTTGACGCCGGGCGGCAACGCAAAGCAGTCGTTGCGCAGCGGGGGCGGTTTCAGCGGTGCCGGGTCCAGTTCCGCCATGAGGTCACTTTCGAACCCCTGGCCAAGGATCCAGCCCTCTTCGGGCGCGCCGACTGTCAGCATCCGGGTCAGCCTGT
Organism: Paracoccaceae bacterium; assembly: GCA_034670345.1. Taxonomy (GTDB): domain Bacteria; phylum Pseudomonadota; class Alphaproteobacteria; order Rhodobacterales; family Rhodobacteraceae; genus Antarctobacter. The sequence goes on from JAXMNQ010000022.1 coordinate 4,295, forward strand.
CCGGCGCCAGCCGGGACAGCGCGCGGCTCAACAGGCGAACCTGCACCGCGTCGCGGATATCGTCGGGGCTGGTTGCGATCCTGACTGCCGGGTCAATCAGCGTGGGCCAGATCTCGACCAGGGCGATGGGACGCTCAAGCGGTTCGAACGGCCAGGCGGCGATCTGGCCGGGAAAGCGTCGACGCAACCGTTCCAGCACCGGCAGCCCCATCAGCACCTGCGAACCGACGGCCCCTGCCCCGGCCAGTTGCCAGCAGGTAAACGACCCCTTGGCGCTGGTTTCGACCACCCGCCGTTCCGGGAAGGGGTTCAGGTAGCCGGTCTTTGTGCGCGGCAGGCCCGGGATGTCGCGTTTCAGCCCGTTGCTCCAGAATGGCCCCTTGCCGGCTCCGAGCGTCGTGTTGATCTGTCCCGCGATGTCAAAGCGATTGTTCCCTGACGGCGCGTCCACGATCCGCTCTGCCAGCCAAGACCAGACCGCCAGCGGATCGGCCCGCCCGGTCAGCGCCTGCGCAAAACCCGCCGGGTAGCCGAAGGGAAAGTCGAGACCGATGAAAAGCCGTTCTCCGGCGGTCAGGGCAGCCTCGATTCCGTTGGTCAAAGTTTCTTCGGCAGTCAGTCGGTTGCGCTGATACAGCGGCTCTGCCTCACCTTCGGGGCCGTTTTCGCCGATCCAGATGGCGTCCTTTTTGGGGCTTGGCCCGGCATCGTTTCCGCCCGACCAGTCCACCATGACAAAACGGTCAAATCCCCTCATTCCGCCGCCTTTGCCAGTCCGACCTCCGCGAGGATGAAATCGGCGATGGCGACCGTATCGTTCAGGTCGAAGACCGGGCGGTCCAGAGTCAGGGGCCGGTCCGAGGCGACGGCACGCACTGTCGGATCGCCGGGCGCGATCAGGGGGTTGCCGGTTTCGGCCCGGTGCGCCTCGACCTTTGGATGGCGGTCCCGCTTGTAGCCTTCGACCAACACCAGATCGACGGGCGACAGGCGCGCCAGCAGGTCGTCCAGTATGGGTTCATCGGCCCCGCGCAGTTCGACCATATGCGCCACGCGGTTGCGTGACGAGAGGATGACCTCGGACGCGCCGGCGTGGCGGTGGCGGTAGCTGTCCTTGCCCGGGTGGTCGACGTCGAATGTATGATGCGCGTGTTTGACGGTGCTGACGGTCAGGCCGCGGGTGGTGATCTCTGTCACCAGACGTTCCATCAGGCCGGTCTTTCCGGCGTTTTTCCAACCCGTCACGCCATAGAGCCTCATAACAGCGCCTCCGCCTGTGCCAGATCCTCCGGCGTGTTCACGTTGAAAAAGGGATCGAAGGGCGCGCTTGGAAACAGTGCCTCGCGCCCGCCGTGGGGATCGGTCCAGAGGACAACCTTTTTAAGACCATCCTGCAGCGCCGCACGCAGGTCATCGCGCAGGGCCACCGGCCAGAGGCCGAAGGTGGGGTGGCGGATCAGGCCGGATCGGGATTTGCTGCGGGTCTTGGCATCGCCCTTGGTGGCGGCAAGGACCAGCGGGTGTTGCTGCCCTTCGGCCTGCATCAGCAGGCGCGGGACCAGATCGCAGGGAAAGAAAGGTGTGTCGGCAGCGACGCTGACCAAGGTATCGGCGCCCTGTTCCGCCGCCCAGTCCAGCCCTGCCAGCACTCCGGCAAGAGGGCCGGGAAAATCCGGCAGCGAATCGGGACGTACCGGCAGGCCATAGGCGTCAAAACGGGCGGCATCGCCATTGGCGTTCAGCGCCAGCGCAGCGACCTGTGGCGACAGCCGGTCGATCACGCGGGACAACAGCGTTTGCCCGCCCAGGGTCAACAGCGCCTTGTCGCCGCCGCCCATGCGCGTGGCCAGACCGCCCGCGAGGATCACGCCAACCGGTTGTTTCATTCCGGGACCGCCCCGGCGCTCTTGCGTCTGTGCTTGCGGTCCTCTTCGGGCATGGCAGAGGGGTCGGCGTCACGTACCAGCCTTTCGGCCCCGCTGAGGCATGTGAACCGCTGGCCGCGCATTCGCCCGATGCAGGTCAGCCCCACCTGCCGCGCGATTTCCACGCCCCAGGCGGTAAAGCCGGACCGCGAGGCCAGAACCGGGATGCCCATCAGCGCCGTCTTGATCACCATTTCCGAGGTCAGCCGCCCGGTGGTGTAAAGGATCTTGTCATGGGCCGGCACGCCCTCCTGAAACATCCAGCCGGCGATCTTGTCCACCGCGTTGTGGCGGCCCACATCCTCCATGTAGACCAGCGGGCGGTCGCCCTGACACAGCACGGTGCCGTGGATCGCCCCGGCCTCCAGGTACAGCGAGGGCGTGCGGTTGATCTTGTGCGCAAGCGCGTAAAGCCATGAGGTCCGCACCTCTGTCGCGGGCAGTCTGACCCGTTCCAGCCCCTCCATCATGTCGCCAAAGACGGTGCCGACCGCGCAGCCCGAGGTGCGGGTCTTTTTCTGCATCTTTTCCTCAAAGTTGGTCTGCGAGGCAGTGCGCACAACGACGGTTTCCAGTTCCTCGTCGTAATCGACGCCGGTGATCTGTTCCGCATCCGCCAACATGCCCTGGTTGCGCAGGAATCCGATGGCAAGATACTCGGGGTAATCGCCGATGGTCATGGCGGTGACAATTTCCTGCCGGTTGAGGAAGATCGTCAAGGGGCGTTCCTCGACCACGCGGATCTCGACCTCGGCGCCGGTCTGGTCGGTGCCGGTGACGGCGCGCGTCAGCCGGGCTGCGGAGGGGTCCGGCGCGATCAGGTAGTCAGACGCAAGGTCACTGGGGGGCGTGTCCGTGGGCGATTGCATAGGGCGTCTCGCTTGGCTAGGTCGTGGGTCGGATGGAAGGTGTAGTGATGGACCACACAGACGCGATGTCAAGCTATTGGCGGGGGGTACGGACCGCCCTGCCCTTTGTGTTTGTGGTTGCCCCCTTTGCCATGCTGTTTGGCGTGGTGGCCGCGGATGCCGGGCTCAACCTGTTTGAAATCATCAGCTTTTCTGTCGTGGTCATTGCCGGGGCCGCACAGTTCACCGCCGTGCAACTGATGCAGGACGGCGCGCCGACACTGGTTGTCGTGATCTCGGCGCTGGCGGTGAACCTGCGGATGGCGATGTATTCGGCCTCGATCACGCCGCACCTCGGGCATCTGCCGATGTGGAAACGCGGGCTGGTGGCGTATTTCCTTGTCGATCAGACCTTTGCCGCCTCCATCGTCGAGTATGAGAAATACCCGGCGATGACCCTGTCCCAGAAGTTCGCCTATTTCATGGGGGTCATGACGCCGATCTGCCCGTTCTGGTATCTGTTCACGGTGGTCGGCGCCCTGGTGGGAGAGGCGGTGCCGCCGGAACTGGGGCTGGAATTCGTGCTGCCGATCGCCTTCATCGCGCTGTTCGCGCCCGCATTGCGAACCGGGGCGCACCGGGCGGCGGCGCTGGTGGCGGCGGTGATGGCGCTGAGCTTTGCATGGCTGCCATATAACCTTGGCCTGATCGTCGGCGCATTGGCAGGAATGATGGCCGGGGCCGAGGTGGAACGCCGCAGCGACATCCCCGCAGACCGGAGACCGGGCGCATGACAGACCTGTGGATCGTCATCATTGTTCTGGGGCTTGGCTCTTTCGGGCTGAGGTTCGTCTTTCTGGGGCTGGTTGGCGACCGGGCCATGCCGGACTGGCTGTTGCGTCACCTGCGCTACACGGCGGTGGCGGTGATGCCCGCGCTGGTCGCGCCGCTGGTGATCTGGCCCAGCGCCACAGATGGCCAAACCGATCCGCTGCGCCTGATCGCGGCGGCGGCGGCGCTGACCGTGGGCTATGTCTGGAAGAGCCTTTATGGCGCGATGGGCGCAGGCGCCGCCGTCATGCTGGCGGGCGCCTGGTTGCCGATCTGACAGCCGGGTCTTATTGCCCGGCGCGTCTTTGCGCCTCTAGTTCGGCAATCGCCGCGTTCTTGTCGTCCGAATCGTTTTCGCGCAGCACGCGTTCGGTGACATTGGGCAGCTTGGCAAAAGCCTCGGCCAGACCGTTCGGACGCCAGATGCCGCGCATCGACTCGAACCCCGGCAACTTGCCCAACAGGTCAGAGACCGCGTTGGAGCAGAGCGCCGCGCTGACCGCGCCGCGCGCCTGCGCCAGTTGCAGCGCCCGTTCGGCAACCGGGCCAGAGACCGGCTTGCTGAGGATGCGCATGCGGTAGGTGCTGCGGGCATGCGCGCTTTCAAAGAAGGAGCGCGCGGTGGGCGTGATGCCATAAAGCACGTCGCCGATTTCCGGCACGCCGGTAAAGCGGACGGATCCCGCCGGGTCAAAGATCACCCGCTGCGACGGCGCGTTGATCAGCAGCGAGGAATGCGCCCCCGCACCCGACCGGTTGTTGAGCATGGTGTTCAGCACGATTTCAGGCGGACCATCATGCCGATAGGCGGCGCGCCTCGCCTCTTCCGGTGAGCTGTCCGGGCCGGAAACATTGCCGCAGCCTGCCAACAGTGCCGAGGCGCCAAACCCCGTCAAAACAAAACGTCTGTCCATACCGCTGCCCCTTGCCCGGTGTCCGTCACCCAATAGTCGATTGTTCGATCAGGTGGTGAAAATCGCCATGAAGATGACGATGCACAGGATCACGATCACCGTGCGGATCGTGAAATTGATGAAGCCCTCAAAGGTCTTCTCCTGCGTGGTGGTGTCCATGGTGCCGTGCTTGTGTTCAGCCATGTTGGTGTCCTGTGGCATGTTCGTGGAATGCGTTCCGGACCGGGTTAGCGCAAATCCGGGCCCCTGTCACGGGTTGGCGGGTGGCAAGGATGTCGCGCCCCACGCAGACGTGACCGCCGTGCCTGTCAAACCGCCTGAAACAGCCAGGCGCCGTCCTTGGATTTCTCACGGGTGGCGCGGCCGGTGTGCCAGAGGTGCAGGCAATGGGCCATCGCCTCGACCAGCGCCAGACCGTATTCGGCCGATCCGATGCGGCGTTTGAACAGCGGCGGGAAACACGCCCCCGCGGACATGGGGGTGGTCAGATGCGCGTGCAGACGGTCCAGCGCGCCATGGTGATTCTCGATCAGCTGGGACATGCGCGTCCCCAGCCCGGTAAACGGCAGCTTGTGCCCGCCCATGACCAGATGCCCGGGCCGGGCCAGCAAGGCCAGCCGCTCACAGCTTTCCAGCCAGTCAGCCACCGGGTCGGCCTCCGGCTCTGTCGCGTAGACACCGAGGTTGGAACTGATCGAGGGCAGGATCTGGTCGCCGGCCAGCACAAGGTCATCGTCGCGCGACCACAGCGTCGCGTGTTCCGGCGCGTGCCCGTTGCCGATATGCACCTCCCAGCTGCGGCCACCGGCGCGCAGGACGTCGCCCTGCCGGATCCGGTTAAAGCCCAGCGGCATCGGCGCCACCACATCGGCAAAGTTGAAGGGCCGTTCCTGCAGCCGCTCTTGCAGGATCGCCGGGTCCATACCCGCCGCGCGCCAAAAGGCCAGCGTTTCCTCTGTCGGGCTGTCCTGCGCGTCCAGCTGCAGCATCCGCGCAAACAGCCATGCGGTGCGCGTGGTCAGCAGTTGCGCACCGTGCTCTGTCTGAAACCACCCCGCCAGCCCCATGTGATCCGGGTGGTGATGGGTGACAACGACGCGGCTGACCGGCTTGCCCTTCAGCGGGCCTGCCATCAGCGTCCCCCAGATGGCGCGGGTATCTTTCGACGCAAATCCGGTGTCAACCACTGTCCAGCCATCGCCGTCATCCAGTGCGTAGACGTTGACGTGGTCCAGTTTCATCGGCAGCGGCAGGCGCATCCACAGCACCCCCTCGGCCACCTCGACCGCCTCGCCCTGTGCGGGGGGCTGTTCCCAGGGGTACCTGATGCCCTGCACGCCGCCGTCCATCATGCCACGAAGTCCTCTGTCCGCAGGTCCGCCAGCGAGGGGAGGTCTGCCCGCGCCTCGGCCAGCAGGCCCGCGTGTTCGGGCAACATCCGCTGGATGTAAAAACCCGCCAACCGCGCCTGGGCGCTGTCGGGTTTTGCCAAGGCGGCGCGCAGGTGGAAATGCCCCCCCAGCACGCGGGCAAAGCCCATGAGAAAGGGCACCGCGCCGCCAAAACGGTCGGCCATGTCGCGCGCCACCAGCGCCTCTGTCGTCTCGCGCAGGGTTTCTGCCGCCTGCCAGACCGGTTCGGCCAGACCGGGAAGGCTGCCGCGCGCGCCCTCTGCCCCGGCCTCGATTTCGTCCAGCAGGGCAAAGATCGCCTCGCCGCCATCCATCATCTTGCGCCCCACAAGGTCCATCGCCTGAATGCCGTTGGTGCCCTCGTAGATCGCCGTCACCCGCACGTCGCGCAGGAATTGCGCCGCGCCGGTTTCCTCGATGAAACCCATGCCGCCATGCACCTGAATGCCCATATTGGCGACGGTGATCCCGGTTTCGGTGCCAAAGGCCTTGCAGATCGGCGTCAGCAGCGCCGCCCGTGCGGTCCGTTCGGCCTCGCCCGTGGCCTTGCTCATGTCGATGGCCACCGCCAGCGACAGCGCGATGGCGCGGGCCGCAAAGATATCCGCCTTCATCCTGGCCAGCATCCGCCGCACATCCGCATGGCCGATGATGGTGCCCTCGGGGCTGCGGCCCTGCTTGCGCTCCTGCGCATAGGCCAGCGCGTGCTGACAGGCGGCCTCGGCCACGCCGATTCCCTGCACGCCGACACCCAGACGGGCATTGTTCATCATCGTGAACATGGCCCGCATCCCGTCGTGCGGTTCGCCGATCAGCCACCCGGTCGCGCCGTCATACTGCATGACGCAGGTCGGCGAGCCATGCAGGCCCATCTTGTGTTCAAGGCTGACCACCTTGAGGTCATTGGCCACGCCGGGCTTTCCCTCCGCGTCGGGGATCAGCTTGGGCACAAGGAACAGGCTGATCCCCTTGGTCCCCGGCACACCATCCGGCAGGCGCGCAAGGACAAGGTGGCAGACGTTCTCGGTAAAGTCGTTGTCGCCCCACGAGATATAGATCTTTTGCCCGGTGACGGCATATGTCCCGTCGCCGTTGGGTTCCGCCTTGGAACTCAGCGCGCCCACGTCCGACCCCGCCTGCGGTTCGGTCAGGTTCATCGTCCCCGCCCATTCGCCGGAAATCAGCTTGGGCAGGTAAAGGTCGCGGATCTCGTCGCTGGCGTGATGTTCCAGCGCGTCGATCTGGCCCTGCGACATCAGCGGGTTCAGCTGCAGCGACAGGCAGGCCCCGCTTTGCATGTCGTTGATCGCAGTGGTCACGGTCAGCGGCAGACCCATGCCACCATAGCTTTCCGGGGCCGATGTGGCGATCCAGCCGCCCTCGGCCAGCGCCTTGTATGCCGCGCCAAAGCCCCTAGAGGTGCGCAGCTTGCCGTTCTCCAGCCGAGCCGGATCAAGGTCGCCCACCCGTTGCAGCGGGGCCAGCACCTCGTCACATAATTTCGCCGCCTCTCCCAGAACCGCGGCGACGGTTTCAGGCGTGGCTTCGGCGAACAGATCGGTGGCGGCGACGTCGCCATAGCCGACCACGTCGTTCAAAAGCGTCATGTAGGCATCAATCGGCGTACGAAATGGCATATGGTCCTCCTCCAGCTTGGCAAGCTGCCGCGGCTCTAGTAGCACGCCGCTCATTCGCCTCGCAGGGTAACCCCGCGCGCGTCCGCATCAACCGGAACGCCGCGTCACGAGAGGAGCGCCGCGATGCCCGCAGAGAGGCTGAGCGCCAGTACAGAGGATCTGACACGCGCCGCCGCATTGCTGGCGGCGGGCGGTCTGGTCGCCTTCCCGACCGAAACGGTCTATGGGTTGGGCGCGGACGCGCGGCAGGACCACGCGGTGGCGCGCATCTACGCGGCCAAGGGACGGCCCGCGTTCAATCCGCTGATCGTACATCTGGCCGACCTGGAGGCGGTCAAGGCGCTGGTCGCCTGGACCGCAGAGGCCGAGGTGCTGGCACAGGCCTTCTGGCCCGGGCCGCTGACGCTGGTGCTGCCGATCAAGCCTGATGCGGGCATCTCGAAACTGGTGACGGCGGGTCTCGACAGCCTCGCGGTGCGGATGCCCGCCGCCCCGGTGGCGCGCGAGTTGCTGCGCAGGTTCGGCGGCCCGGTCGCGGCTCCGTCAGCCAATCGGTCGGGCCAGATCAGCCCGACACGCGCCACCCATGTACTGGAGGGTCTGGGCGATAGAATAGAGGCGGTTGTGGACGGCGGCGCCTGCGACGTGGGCCTCGAATCCACCATCCTCGGCCTGACTGGCACACCAACCCTTTTGCGCCCCGGCGGCGTGACTCTGGAACAGCTGGAATCCGCCCTGAACACCCGGGTCGCCCTGCGCCGCGACACGGAGGGAATCAGCGCGCCGGGTCAGATCCGCTCACATTACGCGCCACGCGCAACGGTGCGCCTGAACGCGATCGACTTCGAACCCGGCGAGGCCCGGCTGGGGTTCGGCCCGGTCCCCTGCGACCTCAACCTCTCGCCCGGCGAAGACCTGACCGAGGCCGCCGCCAATCTCTTCGAATACCTGCACCGGCTGGACGCCTCCGGAGCGGACCGGATCGCCGTCTCCCCGATCCCGCACCTGGGCCTCGGCGTCGCCCTGAACGACCGCCTCAGCCGCGCCGCCGCCGACCGCTGACACCCGCCCAAAGGGCCTGTTCGCCGGAGCCATCTCTCGCTTGATGCCGAAAAGAAGCGGAGCGCGCCCCGATACAAGGGGGCGCAGCCCCGCGCGGCACGCGCGGCTTGCCCTTGTATCGGGGCACGGTCTGATTCAGGCAGCAAATCAGCGAGGGATGGCTCCGGAGGACAGGCCCGGCCCTGTTCACTGGTGAATCCCGAAGCGATTCACGCGCGCCCGCAGGGCGCGCGCCGGTCGTCCCGCGCAAGCGGGGCGAAAAACCTGAAACCACACCGAAAGATGTCAGGCGCGCCCGCCCGCCGAACTGAGCGCCAGCGCCGCCACACCCAGCGTGGCCAGTGCCGCTTCCCATTTGTCCATGTCGGCCAGATCGAAAACCAGTTCCGGCGAGGCGTCGCAGACCAGCCAGCCGTTGGCGGCGATCTCGCTCTCCAGTTGTCCCGCCGCCCAACCGGCATAACCCAGCATCATCGACCACTTCGCAGGCCCCTCGCCCTTGGCCAGGTCCTCGAGAATATCCAGTGTTGCGGTCATGTGGATATCGTCGCGCACCTCCAGCGTGGTGACAATGGACCGGTACTCGGGCGAATGCAGGACAAAGCCGCGTCCCATCTCCACCGGGCCGCCGAAATGCACCGACCGCCGCGAAAGATCCGAGGCGGACTCGATGTTCAGCTGTGCCAACAGCGTCGGCATGTCCACATCGTTGTTGGGCTTGTTGATGATCAGCCCCATCGCGCCTTCGTCGGAATGATCGCACATAAAAATGACGCTGTGTTCGAATCGCGGATCCCCCATGCCGGGCATGGCGATCAACAGATGCCCGGTGAGGTTGGTGGGTGAGGTGTGGCTCGCGCCCGCCATGGTCCGCCCTTTTTCCAGTTGCGTCTCCGTAGCATGGCCCCTTGGGCGGAGGCTGGCAAGGGTCTGCGGGGGGGTTGCGGCGGTCTCACGTTCCTGTCACCTCACGGAGTGTTTCGCCGGAACGTGACTTTTCATTTCAGCCGCGACACGGCATGACTTTTCCATGAAAAGACTCCTGCTGATGATCCTGCTCACCCTCATGCCCGCCGCCGCGTCGGCGGGCGATTTCGATGACGTGATCCAGGCCAGGCTGATGCCCGGCTGGCGGTTGCCCAATGGCGACCATATGGCGGCACTGCACCTCAGCCTTGCCCCCGGCTGGAAAACCTACTGGCGCACACCGGGCGATGCCGGCATCCCGCCCCAGTTCAACTGGCGCGGCGCGCGCAATACCCGTGCCGTGGGTGTGCACTGGCCCGCGCCAGAGGTGTCGTGGCAAGAGGGCATGCGCTCCATCGTCTACAGGAACGAGGTGATCCTGCCGCTGCGGGTGGCGCTGCAGAACGGCAGCCGCGATGCCCGGCTGGGTGGGGTGATCGAAATCGGCATCTGCAAGGATGTCTGCATGCCGCACCAGGTGCGGGTCTCTGCCGAACTGCCCGCCAATCAAAAGCGGCCCGATCCGGCCATCGCCGCCGCCATGGCGGACCTGCCTTTCGGGGCGGCGGACGCGGGCGTCTCCACCGTCTCCTGCCGGATCTCACCGGCGGCCAGGGGCATGGACCTGCGCGTGACCATCAAGATGCCGCGCGGCACCGGGCGCGAGGAAACGGTGATCGAAACCGCCGACCCCAATCTCTGGGTCGCCGACCCAAAGACCTCCTGGCAGGGCGGGCAACTGGTGGCCTCAACACTGGTCCGTCATTCCTCTGGCGGGGCCTTTGCGCTGGACCGTTCCGCGCTGCGGATCACCATCCTTGGCGGGCGGATGCCGGTAGAGCTGACCGGCTGTACCGGCTGACCACGTGAGGTCAGCAGGCAGGTGACGAGGGGCGGTTTGACCGTCCCTATTATTGTCTTCGATCGTTGCGGCCGGGTGGAGGGGGCTCTGCCCCCACCGCCGCAGGCGGCGCTTCCCCCGAGGTATTTGCAAACCCAAAGAAGACAGGCCGTCCCACAAGTTCCCTAAGGTCAGGTGCCCGGTTGCTGGCGCCTGTTGGGGCGGCGCAGGACCCACACCAGTCCCGCCGCCACGAAAACCCCCAGCGGCAGGGCAAAGGCCACGACAAGGAATAGCAGCAGCGCCGCGAAAGCCGGGCTCATACCGGCGAAGGCGGGAAAGGTCTGCGCCAGAACCGGCAACAACTCTCCGGTCAGCGCGGTATAGCCCAGTGTCGCCGCAAGCCAGCCCACCATCGCCGCCGAGGCGGCCAGCAGGACCCAGCGCGGCCCGCCGCTGCGGAACCGAAGGCCGCGTTTCAGCGCCGCCACCTGCCCGCCGATGTCATGCTGGATCGCCACCAGCGAAGGCACGACCAGCAGCACCAGAACGACACCGAACCCCAGACCGTAGACCAGCGTGATCACTGTCGGTTTCAGGAACTGCGCATCGGCGGAGGATTCATACAGCAGCGGCGCAAGGCCCAGCACCGTCGTGGCCGTGGTCAGGAAAACCGCCCGCAGCCGGTCCGAGGCGCCGTCGATGATCGAGGGGATCAGCCCGCGTTCCGCTGCGTATTCGTCGATCTGTGTCACCAGCACGATGGAGTCGTTGATGATGATGCCGGTCATCCCCAACAGGCCGACCACGGTGAACATGCTCAGCGGCACTTCCCAGATGTAATGCCCGTAGATCGTCCCGATCAGGCCAAAGGGCACGATGGCCATGACCACCAGCGGCCGCGTCCAACTGGCAAAGACCCAGGCCAGCACGAGGTAGATCCCCAGCAGCACCATGATCAGACCGTTGCGGGCATCGGCAAGGAATTCGTTCTCCTGCTCTGCCAGACCGGCAAGGCGGAACTCCACCTGCCGGGTTTCGGCGATCTTCGGCAGGATTTCCTCTTTCAGTGCTGTCACGATCTCTTCGGCACGGGCAGGATCATCCTCGGATATGTCACCGGTCACAGAGAGCAGCCGCAACCCGTTTTCGCGCCGCACGGTGGAAAAGCCGCTGCGCCGTTCGACACGCACGATATCGGCCAGCGCCACGTAGTTGCCCGAGGGTGTGCGCAATTGCATTCGGTCGAGGAAATCGGCGGTCAACTCGCTGTCGGGCAGGACCACGCGGACCTCGGCAGAGCGTGGGCCGTCAGGATAGGTTGCCGCCTCGATCCCGCCAAGGCGGTCGCGCAGGGTGCGGCCCAGACCGTCGATGTCAAAGCCAAGCGCAAGGCCCTGCGGCGTCAGTTCGAGGATCAGCTCATCCTTGTCATAGGACATGTTGTCCTCGACCGCCGACACCTCGGGGTAGCGCAGAACGGCGGTTTTCAGATCCTCGGCGGCGGCTTTCAGCGTCGCGGAATCCGCGCCATAGAATTGCACGTCCAGCGAATCACCCCCCGGCCCGCCACGCCAGCCGCGGAAAGAGATCTCCTCGACCAGCGGGTGGCGCACGATGCGTTCCTGCAACTCGCCCACAAAGGCGAAAGAGGAATAGGGGCGCAGGTCGGCCGCGATCAGCTCGATGGAAATCGCGCCAAGCTGTTCTGGGTCCTTGGTGTCCGCCCCGGGCAGGGAGCGGCCCGCATTGCCGCCGATCTCTGCCAGCACGTAATCCAGCGGGTTGAGGCCATAACGTTCCTCATACTCGCGGCCCAGTTCCTCGGTCGTTTGCTGGAACATGCGCATCTGTTCCAGGGTGTCGGCCTTGGTCGCGCCCGGCGACATCGAGAAGTTGCCGGTGACCGATCCCTGTTCGGGCGAGTTGAAGAAGCGCCACGTCACATCCCCGTTGATGAACAGCGTGACCTGCGAGGCCAGAACCAGCAGAACGCCCGCAATCACCGCGTAGCGTGCCCAGATCACGAACCGCAGGAAAGGCCGGAACAGGTGGTCCCTGAACCGGCGAAAGCCGCGGTTCACCACGCGCGAGGGCAGGTCATACCAATAGTTCTTTTCCGCGTGTTTGGCGGCATGGGCCATGTGGTTGGGCAGGATCAGGAAACATTCCACCAGCGAGGCCAGCAGCACCGCGATCACGGTAAAGGGAATGTCGGCGATCAACTCGCCAAAGCGTCCGCCCACCGCGACAAGGCCGAAAAAGGCGATGACGGTGGTGATGGTGGCCGAAAACACCGGCAATGCCATGCGCTTGGCCGAGGCTTCGGCGGCGTCGAAAGCCCCCATGCCGCGACGGCGGGCAAGGTGATCGGCGTGTTCACCCACGACGATGGCATCGTCCACCACGATGCCCAGCGTGATGATCAGCGCAAAGAGCGAGATCATGTTGATGGTCAGCCCGCCCACATACATCAGCGCAATCGCCGCCATCAGCGCGGTCGGGATGCCCGCTGCGACCCAGAATGCCGTGCGGGTGTTGAGAAACAGGAACAGCAACATCACCACCAGCCCAAGCCCGGTCAGGGCGTTGTCCAGCAGGATGTTCAGACGTCCGGTGATCGCCTCGGACCGGGTGCGGATCAGGTCGATGCTGACACCGTCCGGCAGCGAGGCGGTCAGTTCCTGCGCCACCTTTTCCACCGTGTCCTGAATGGCGATGGCATCGCCCCCGGCAGAGCGGTCCACCCGGATCGAGATGGCGGGATTGGGACCCACGAAATAGCTGCGTTCGCGGTCGATGCCTTCGACCCGCAGCAGGGCGACATCGCCCACCGTCAGGTTCGATCCGTCCGGGTTCGACCGCAGCACGATGGCCGCGATCGCATCGGCGCTGCGTTTCTCGATCCCCGTGCGCACACGCGCACCGGCGCCGGCCACATCGCCGGCGGGATCAGCCTGCACCTCGGCCCCGATGGCCTCGGATATTTCGCGCATGGTGATGTTATGGGCAATCAGGTTCTGCGAAGGCACCTCGATCACGGTGCGCGGGGCGGCAAGGCCGCGAATCGAGGTCTGCGTCACCCCCTCGGCAAACAGCCGCACCACCAGTTCATCGGAGAACCGCGCCAGCTGGTCGACTCCCACCGGGCCGGTCACAACAAGATCCGTCACCCGGTCCCGCCAGCCGCCGCGCCGGACACTGGGTTCCTCGGCGTCTTCGGGCAGGGTGTTGACCGCATCGACGGCCTGCTGCACGTCATCGGCGGCGCGGGCAATGTCCCAGCCCGGCTCGAATTCCAGTTCGATCGCGGCGCGCCCTTCGCGCGACACCGCGGAAGAGCCGATCACACCGTCCACGGCCAAGAGCGCCGGTTCCAGCACCTGAACGATGGCGGCGTCGACATCCTCGGCCCCGGCGCCGTCCCATCTGACCGAGACGTCGATCTCGTCGACGATCACATCGGGAAAGAACTGCGCCCGCATGTTGGGAATGGCAAAGGCCCCGGACGCCAGCAGGATCACCAGCAGCAGGTTGGCCACCGTGGGGTGGCGGGTGAAGTAGCTGAAGAGACCGCCGGCAGATTCTGGTAGCGCGCGCATGGATCAGCCCCCTATGCGGGATTCAAGACGCTCGACCACTTCGGCCGGAACCTCTTTTTGTTCAAGCTGCGCCAGAATGCGGGTCTTGGCCGCCTCCGGCATCCGCGTGTTGGTCTGCACGAAGGCGACCAGCTTGGCGCGGCGCTCTTCGGTCAGTTCGACCATTGCGGGCGGTTCGGGCGCGGCCCCGCTCTGCAGCGGCTTGACCCGGATGCCCGCCCCCAACAGCGGCGTGCGTTGCGCGACGACCAGTTGATCGGCCAGGCCGCGGGCACGGATCAGAACGTCATCCCCCTGCCGCCGCATCAGTTCCACCACGACACTGTCCAGACGGCTTTCCTCGCCGACGACCAGAACCTCATTGGCGGCGTTGACCGCGGTCGCCGGCAGGCGGGCCACACGCTCCAGCGGGGCCTCCTCGATGCTGACGGTGACAAAATCGCCGGGTTTGAAGCCGCGCGGCGCGTCCAGGGTCGCAAAGAGTTGCCGCCCGGTCTGCCCCTCACCCACCGCCGCGCTGTCACGCGAGATACGCCCATTGGCAATGATATTGGTGCCGTAGATGTCCAGCGTGACGGTCACAGGGGCCTGCAACAGGTTGCCATCGCTGTCGAGCAGCCGCGCATATTGCTGGGTCGAGACGCGAAACGCCACCTCCAGCGCCTGCGGATCGACCAGTTGCGCAAGCTGTTCGTTTGCAGAGACAAGCCTGCCTGCCACAACCGTCACATCCGACAGCGTTCCGGCAAATTCGGCGCGGATCTCTGTGTTCGCCAGTTGGCGTTCGGCCTCGTCTCGGGCGATCTCGGCCCGGCGCAGGCGGGTGGCGGCCTGATCTATGCGCGCCTCGGCGGTGGCCACGGCCTGCCTGCGGGTCAGCACGGACTGCCGCTCGCTCGACAGCGCCAGTTCCGCGCTTTCGACCGCCGCCGCCGTGCCGACGTTGCGTTCCAGCAGGTCGCGCTGACGGCGCAGGGCGGTTTCGCGCAGCACCACCTGGTCCTCGGCGGCCGTCAGTTCATCCTTGGCAATCACCAGCGCGCGGGTCGCCTCGCGCTGTTCGGCCTGCGAATCCAACAGATCGCTTTCGGCGCGATCCAGTGCCGCCTGCGAATCCGCCGGGTCGATCCGCGCCAGCTCCTGTCCCGCTGTCACCTGCCCGCCTTCGACAAACGCCGGGTCCAGCTTGACCACGGCACCAGAGGCCGTCGCCCGCAATTCCAGCGTGCGGCGGCTCTGCACCTCGCCAAAGGAACTCAGGACCGGAGTGACCGTTTCAAAGGCAACCTGCACCACGTTGACGGCAAACACCCGTTCCCGCGCCTCCGGCACAAAGGCCTCACGCGCCATCTGCGCGCGCACGGCGTCGCGCACCATGATCCCGGCATAGGCAAGCAGGCCAAGAGTGACCGACAACAGGAAGAGCCCGGTCAGGCTCTTGCGTAAAAAGCGCATATTTTCAATCTCCGCGGATCACACGTGTGAAGATAGACGTGCCGAGGTGCATTCCAACCCTGCAGGCTTATACGCGGGCCAGTATCATTTCCGTCGCAAATGTTCGTCGAGTCTTGGAAAAATTTCGACGAAATTGCAGGGGCGGTGGCGGAAATCGAGCTGCCAGCGCAAAATTTCATCCCAGGCGTCCTTGCAGGCGCCTGTCGACCCGGGCAACGCAAACAGGTAAGTGCCGCCCGCAACACCGCCCGTGGCGCGGCTCTGCACCGCCGAAGTGCCTATTTTCTGAAAGGAAATCATGGTGAAGACCGTGCCGAAGGCGTCGATCTCCTTTTCATAGACGTCCCGGTGCGCCTCGACCGTCACATCACGCCCGGTCAGGCCGGTGCCGCCGGTCGAGATCACCACGTCGACCTCGGGGTTTGCCACCCAGTCGCGCAACTGGTCCGCAATCAGGTCACGCTCGTCCTTCACGATCCTGCGATCTGCAAGGCTGTGCCCCGCTTCGGTCAGCCTTTGTACCAGCGTATCGCCCGAGCGGTCCTCGGCCAGACCACGGGTGTCCGAAACGGTCAGAACCGCGATCCGGACCGGGATGAATGCCTTGCTTTCGTCGATACGGCTCATGTCAGCCCTCACAGATTGAACCAATTCGCAGAGGGCCCGAGGTTGACCACGCGGGTCGCGCCAATCCGCCCCTCCTGCCCCCAGCAATCGTGCACATGGCCGCAAACGGCAAGCCGTGGCGACAGGCGCGTGATCGCGTCGCGAATGGACGTAGAGCCAACCGACAGACCCGTCGATGTGACATCGGCGATCCCCTTGGGCGGCGAATGCGTGATCAGCACATCGGCCTTGTCGCACAGGCCCAGCATCGCCACCGCCTGCGCCTCGGTCAGGTCAAAGGACCACGACCCGAAGGGCGTGACCGGGATGCCGCCGCCAAGCCCGTAGATTGTCAACCCGGCCACTTCGGTCGCCGCGCCATGCAGGACCGTGGTCCCCGGCTGGGCCGCCGCGCGCAATTCTTCTGCCGTTTCGCAATTGCCCGGCACCACCAGCATCGGCGCCTGCATGTCCTTCAGCAGCGCCATCGCCTGATCGAGCCCTTCGCGGACGTTGCAGAAATCCCCGGCCCCGATCACCAGATCCGCCTCATCGCTGGCCGCCACCAGGGCGCGGGCGTGTCTGCAGGACAGGTGCAGGTCGGAAAAGGCAAGGATTTTCATGTGGCCCGTCACACCGCCAGCCGCAGCGCCAGCCCGCCGAACAGCGTCGCGCAGGCATAACGCAGCGTGCGTTCGGTGGTTGTCCCGCCGCGCAGATACCGCCGCATCTGCCCCGCGAACTGCCCCACCAGCCCGTTCACGACCAGACCCCCGGTGGACATCAGCAGCCCGTAGATCAGGAACTGCGGCAGCACAGGCAAGGCCGGGTCGATGAACTGCGGCACAAAGGCCAGCACGAAGAGGATGAACTTTGGATTGGTGATATTGACGACGAAGCCCTGCCGCATGGCCTGCAGGGGCGCGAGCGCGGGCGCATCGCTGCCTGTGATCGGTGTGCGCAACGTCTTCCATGCGATCCACGCAAGGTAGGCCGCCCCGCCCCAGCGGATCACGTCAAAGGCCCCCGGCAGCGCCGTGACCAGCGCGCCCAGCCCCAGCCCCGCCAGCAAGACATGCACCATGCCGCCCAGCGCCACGCCGCCCGACGCGGCCCAGCCGCACCGTCCTCCGCCGCGCAGCCCCTGCGCCATGCAGAACATCATGTCCGGTCCCGGTGTGACGTTCAGCGCCAGCCCGACCGGGATGAAGGCCAGCAAGAGGACGGGATCAACGATCATGACAGGGCCTTCAGGCGCGCCTTGAGCGACAGCATGTCGGCCCAGGCCTCGCGCTTGGCATGGGGGTTTCGCAACAGATAGGCCGGGTGCAGCATCGGCAAGGCCGGCCGTCCCGCTGCCTC
Organism: Paracoccaceae bacterium; assembly: GCA_034670345.1. GTDB lineage: Bacteria > Pseudomonadota > Alphaproteobacteria > Rhodobacterales > Rhodobacteraceae > Antarctobacter. The sequence goes on from JAXMNQ010000022.1 coordinate 21,756, forward strand.
TGTCCAGTTGCCGCGCAGCCGGGTGATCCCGCGCTTGCCCAGCAGCGCCTGCGCCGAGGTATTGCCCATGACAACCAGCAGATCGGGATTGGCCAGCGCGATGTGCCGTTCCAGAAACGGCATCAGCATGGCGATTTCCTCGGGCTTTGGGTCGCGGTTCTGCGGTGGCCGCCACGGCAGCACGTTGGTGATATAGACCGACTCGGCCCGGCTCAGCCCCACCGCCGCCAGCATCTTGTCCAGCAACTGACCGGCCCGCCCGACAAAGGGCTTGCCCTGCAGGTCCTCGTCCCGGCCCGGCGCCTCGCCCACCAGCATCACCCGCGCGCCCGCAACGCCATCGGCAAAGACAAGGTTGCGCGCCCCGCGCTTCAACGCGCAATGGTCGAAGCCCTCCAGCGCCGCACGCAACGCATCGAGATCCCCCGCCCCGCCCGCCAGCATTCGTGCCTCACCCACCGGATCGACCTCCGGCGGCTTGTGGGGGGTCGCGGCCCTGGCAGTGGCCACCGCCCGCGCCGCGTGCTGCGCCTTCAACGCCTCCTCGGCGGCAAAGCGATCCACCGGCGTGTCGAGAATCGCCTCGTCCACGCCCATTTCCATCTGCCATTCCAGTGCCGCGCGGGCGGCATACCAGTCGAGTCCCTGATCCATGACCGCAACCATACGCCTCGCCGCAGGCAATGAAAATCGCCCCCGGTTCCCGCCTGGTCCGAATCCCCGCCACGGGTCGCGACGCGGGGACCCTTGCCCCGCCGCCTCCTCAAACCTAAGAAGGATCAACGCCGCCAAGGGACCATCATGCGCTTCGACCACCGCCATCTACTGGGGATCGAACCCCTGCGCCCGGACGAGATCACGACGATTCTCGACCTGTCCGACCAATATGCCGAGTTCAACCGCCGCCGGGACAAATCCGCCCAGGCGCTCGCCGGTCTCACCCAGATCAACATGTTCTTCGAAAACTCCACCCGCACACAGGCCAGTTTCGAACTGGCGGGCATGCGTCTGGGCGCGGATGTGATGAACATGTCGATGCAGGCCTCGTCGATCAAGAAGGGCGAAACGCTGGTCGACACGGCAATGACCCTGAACGCCATGCACCCCGACCTGCTGGTGGTGCGCCATCCGCAGTCCGGCGCGGTGGACCTGCTGGCGCAAAAGGTGAACTGCGCGGTGCTGAACGCCGGTGACGGGCGGCACGAACACCCCACGCAGGCGCTGCTGGACGCGCTGACCATCCGCCGTGCCAAGGGGCGGCTGCACCGGCTGTCCATCGCGATCTGCGGCGACATCGCGCACAGCCGCGTGGCGCGGTCGAACCTGCTGTTGCTGCACAAGATGGAAAACCGCATCCGCCTGATCGGTCCGTCGACCCTGATGCCCGCGGGCATCGGCGATTTCGGCGTCGAGGTCTTCGAGGATATGCGCGAAGGGTTGAAGGATGTGGATGTGGTCATGATGCTGCGTCTGCAAAAGGAACGCATGGACGGCGGCTTCATCCCCTCCGAACGCGAATACTACCATCGCTACGGGCTGGACGCCGAGAAGCTCTCATATGCCAAGGCCGACGCCATCGTCATGCACCCCGGCCCGATGAATCGCGGGGTCGAGATCGACGGCACGCTGGCCGATGACATCAACCGATCCGTCATTCAGGATCAGGTGGAAATGGGGGTTGCCGTGCGCATGGCGGCGATGGACCTTCTGGCGCGCAACCTGCGCGCCCGACCGTCAGAGGTGATCACATGACGCAAATCGAGATCAACGGATCGGACACCCGCACCCTGCATATGTTGCAGCTTGACCTGCCGCCCGAAGCGGTGGACCGGTTCACCCACATGGCCGGCACCGGCGAATGGCCGTTGAAATACGCCCTTGGCGCCGCGAAGCTGCGCGAGGAATTTGTCGACGTGGTGGCGGTCAAGGACCTCGATCCGATGTCCCTGGCACAGTATCTGGCTCAGGCATACGACGTCTCCGCCACTGCGCTTGGGGCCGATGCCGCGCGCATCGACGGCTTGCAGGGCCATGTGGTGATCCTGCCGCCGCAGGCCTTTGGCGGCACCAGTCAGGTGCTGACCGTTGCCGCGCCGCTGCGCCTGATCGGCAGCTATGGCGGCGCCAGCCCGAAACCGCGTGGGGCAAAGGTCACGGCGGACACCGCGCGTGGCCTTGCCGCCAGCGGCGCCGGCCCGACCACAAAGGGCCAGGGCGGGTCCCGCACCTTGCTGGTGGTGCTGGCGGTCATTGCGGTTCTGGCCCTTGTCCTGCTTGTTTCGCTGATCCGGGGCTGATCATGGACGCTGACCTGCCAGCCGCCACGGCAATCGACACCTCGGGATGGGAGGGGTTGCTGGACCCCGGAGAGCGGATCCTCTGGCAGGGACGGCCCGGCACCGCCATTCGCATCGCCCTTGGCGATATCGTCCTGATTGTCTTTGGCACGTGTTTTGCCGGGTTTTCCCTGTTCTGGATGGTCATGGCTTCGCAGGCGGGCAGCTTTTTCTGGCTGTTCGGCTCGCTTCATTTCTGCGTCGGGATGGGGATCATCCTCTGGCCGGTGCTGGGCCGCCCCTACCTGCGCCGCCACACCTGGTACACCCTGACGGACAAGCGCGCGTTCATTGCGACGGACGTCCCCCTGCGCGGCAAGCGGTTGAAAAGCTACCCGATCAACGCCGACAACAGCCTGACCTTCGAAGACCGGCAACCGGGATCGGTGATCTTTGCCTCGGAATGGCGGCGCGGCCGCAACAGCAGCTACGAAACCCGGATCGGGTTCAAGGACATTGACGACGCGCGCGCCGTCTATGGCCTGATGCGGCGCGTCCAGCGGGGTGAGGCATGACCACGTTCAGGCCCGACCGCGCCACCTATATCCGCTCTCACTGGATCATGGCTGCCGTGGCGATGGCGGCGGGCATGGTGATCCTCTGGGCCATGGGCAACCCGCATGTCTGGACCGGTGCGATCGGCGGTCTGGCGGCAGTGGCGATCCGGGGCTGGTATCTCATGGATGAGGAACTGGGCCATATCTGGCACCTGACGCCAGAGGCGCTGGAGGGCCCGCACGAGCGGCGTGTGCCGCTGGACCAGATCGACAGGCTGCGCACCATGGGGACCGCCGTTCAGGTCATCACCCGGACCGGCGACAAACATCTCATCAAGTTTCAGGCGGACCCGCGGGCCACCATCGCCCGCATCAATGCCGCCCACCCGCGAGGGCAAGAATGACTGCGACCCTGATCCAAAACGCCCGCCTGATCGACCCGGAGGGCGATACCGTTACCTCTGGCGCACTCCTGATCGAAGACGGAAAGATTACCGAGATATTAACGCAAGACGTTGATATTGAAGGCATGTTTCGCGCGCGAAACATCTCGCCCGATCGTGTTGACGCCGGACACGCCTTTCTTGCGCCCGGGATCGTCGACATCGGAGTCAAGGTGGGCGAGCCGGGCGAACGGCACAAGGAAAGCTATGGCTCTGCCGGGCAGGCAGCGGCGGCGGGCGGCGTGACGACGATTGTCACCCGGCCGGATACGCAACCCTGCATCGACGCCCCCGAGTCGCTGGAATTCATCCGCCGCCGCGCGCAGGAAGAGGCACCGGTCAACGTGCTGCCGATGGCGGCGCTGACCAAGGGCCGCGAAGGCCGTGAAATGACGGAAATCGGCTTTCTGATGGACGCCGGGGCGGTCGCCTTTACCGATTGCGACAACGTGGTGACCGATACCAAGGTGCTGTCCCGCGCCCTGACCTACGCCCGCAGCCTTGGCGCGCTGGTCATGGGCCACCCACAGGACCCCGGCCTGTCCAGGGGCGCCGCCGCCACATCGGGCAAGTTCGCCTCGCTGCGCGGCCTGCCGACGGTCAGCCCGATGGCGGAACGCATGGGGCTGGACCGCGACATCGCGCTGGTCGAAATGACGGGTGTCCGCTATCACGCCGACCAGATCACCGTCGCCCGCGCCCTGCCCGCGCTGGAACGGGCCAAGGCCAACGGCTTTGACGTGACGGCGGGCACCTCGATGCATCACCTGACCCTGAACGAGCTGGACGTGGCCGACTATCGCACCTTCTTCAAGGTCAAGCCGCCGCTGCGCTCCGAAGAGGACCGACAGGCGGTGGTCGAGGCGGTGCGCACCGGTCTGATCGACGTGATCGGCAGCTTTCACACCCCGCAGGACGAAGAATCCAAGCGCCTGCCCTTCGAAGCAGCGGCCAGTGGCGCGGTGGGTCTGGAAACCATGCTGCCGGTGCTGCTGCGGCTGTACCATGCCGGAGAGATGGAGTTGCCCACCCTGTTCCGCGCCCTGTCGCTGAACCCGGCGCGGCGGCTGGGTCTGGATTGCGGGCGGCTGACCAAGGGCGCACCCGCCGATCTGGTTCTGTTCGACGCGGACAAGCCGCTGATCCTTGACCGGTTCAAGCTGCGGTCGAAGTCCAAGAACACGCCCTTCGACAATGCTCGCCTGCAAGGCCGGGTTCTGGGCACTTGGGTCGCGGGTCGCCGCGTGTTCGGAGCGGACACATGATGTGGGTGATCTGGGCCGTCCTGGGCTATCTGCTGGGGTCCGTCCCCTTTGGCGTGCTGATTTCCAAGGCTTTGGGGCTGGGCGACCTGCGCAAGATCGGGTCGGGCAATATCGGCGCCACCAACGTGCTGCGCACCGGCAACAAGCCCGCCGCACTGGCGACCCTGCTGCTGGATGGCGGCAAGGGGGCGGCGGCGGTGCTGATCGCGCGGGCGATGGGAGCTGACGGCATCGCGGTTCAGGCGGCGGGGGTCGCGGCCTTCTTCGGCCATTGCTTTCCGGTCTGGCTGGGCTTCAAGGGCGGCAAGGGGGTCGCGACCTTCCTTGGCCTGATGCTGGCGCTGGTCTGGCCGGTGGGCCTGCTGTGCTGCGCAAGCTGGCTGGCGGGGGCCTTTGTGTCGCGGATTTCCTCTGTCGGCGCGCTGGTCGCCGCGGCCTCTGCCCCGGTCTGGATGCTGGCGCTGGGACGGATGGACCTTGTGATCGCGGGCGTCTTGCTGGCGGTTCTGGTCTGGTGGCGGCATTCGGCCAACATCGCCCGGCTGCGCGCCGGGACGGAACCGAAGATCGGCAAGAAATAGGGATCAGGCGGCAGCGATCGCGTCGCCGATCGCCCCACCGACCACGCAAGGATGGCTGAGCAGGACCATGTGTCCGGCCCCCTGCACCACCTTTTCCCGTGCCTGCGGCAGACGCGCCATCAACCCGCGATGCACTTCTGCGATGATCGGCACTGTGTCCGCCCCGCGGATCAGGGTGATCGGCATCGTCAGGCGTTCCAGCCCGCCGGCGGCCAGCATGCCCGCCCTGTCCTGCCAAAGCGTCGGCTCCGTGGCCCGCACAAAGGGCATCTGCCGCGCCATGCCCGTCTGCACCCGTTCGGGAAAGCTGTCCCAGGACGCGCCGCCGCCCCAAAGCCGGTTGAACAGCTGCGCCGCCAGCAGAAGGTTGTCGCGGTCGCATTCAAGATAAAGCGCATCTTCGGCGGCCTTGTGGTCGCGTTTCAGGCCGCTGTCAGGCGCGGCGGCAAAAAAGACCGGTTCGATCAGCGTCAAAGAAGCGACCCGCTCCGGCGCTTCGAGCGCGAGCCGCAGCGCCAGCGTCGCGCCAAAGCTGTGCCCGGCCAGATGCGTGCCCGCCGCGATCTGCGGCCGCAAGACGGCACAGGCCGCATCGTGGACGTCCCCTTCTTCGGGAAAGGGCGGGCTCTTGCCGTGTCCCGGCAGGTCAGGCGCACGCAGGGCGCAGAGCTCTTGCAGATCACGCGCGACGGTTTTCCACATGCCCCCCTGCCCCAGCCCGCAATGCAGTGCCAGAACCTGAGCCGGACCCTCTCCCCAACTGCGCCAGTGCAGCGCGTCCCCCGCGCCTGTGTCACGCATCAGAGAGTGCCCGCCAGATGGGCGTCCAGATCCTGCAGCCGGTCATTGCCCCAAAAGACCTGACCGCTGTCGACCACATAGCTGGGGGAGCCAAAGACGCCTTTCTCGATCGCTTGTTCGAGGTTTGCGGGATAGGTCTCGGCCCCGGCCAGCAGGCCGCTGTCGGCCAGCGACGGATCGAATCCCGCCTCGGACAGGCAGGCCTTGATGACTGCATCCTCGGCGATGTTCTGCTCCCCGGCCCAGCAGGCCGCCAGCAAACCATGCACCAGCTTGCCCATGTCGCCGCCGCCCGCCTTTTGCGCCGCGATCACGGCATAAGAGGACGGGGCCGGGTTGGTCGGGAAATGCGCCGGTTTGAGATTGACGGGCAATCCGGTCTTTTTCGACGCCCGTTCCATTTCCTGCAACCGGTAGGTCTGACGGTTCGGGTGCCGCTGCCCAAGCGGCGTGCCGCCGGTCCTGGCAAACAGGGTCATGATGTCCAGAGGTTTGTACGTCACCGTTGCGCCGTGTTTCGCGGCGATCTCTTCCAGCCGGGTGCCTGCGAAATAGGTGAAAGGGGAGATGGTGGAAAAGAAATAATCGATATGGGCCATGGTGTCGCCTTCCGGGTCCTGTGCTGGCGCCGACGTTAGGCCCATGCTAACCGGACCGCAACATCGTCACGAATCCGTCACTTTCCCAGGACGCGTCCCATGCCCACGCTCATCGAACCCAAAATCATCGCCGGCAACTCGAACCAGCCGCTGGCTCAGGCGGTGGCCCGCCGCATGTCGCTGTATCGCGGCATGAGTGTCAAACTGGTCGACGCCCGTGTCGAACGCTTCAACGATCAGGAAATCTTTGTCGAGGTCTTCGAGAACGTGCGCGGCGAGGATATGTTCATCCTGCAAAGCACCTCGAACCCGGCCAACGACAACCTGATGGAACTGCTGATCATGTCGGACGCGCTGCGCCGCTCTTCGGCCAGCCGCATCACCGCCGTGATCCCCTATTTCGGCTACGCCCGGCAGGACCGCCGCACCAAGGCACGCACGCCGATCACCGCCAAGCTGGTCGCCAACATGATCGCCGAGGCGGGGATCGAACGGGTGCTGACGATGGACCTGCACGCGGCACAGATCCAGGGCTTTTTCGACATTCCCGTCGACAACCTCTATGCCTCGCCGATCTTTGCGCTGGATATCCTGAATCAGTTCGAAACGCTGGACGACGTCATGGTGATCTCGCCCGACGTCGGCGGCGTGGCGCGGGCGCGCGAACTGGCCAAGCGGATCAATGCGCCGTTGTCGATCGTGGACAAGCGGCGTGAGAAGCCCGGCGAAGTGGCCGAAATGACGGTGATCGGCAGCGTCGAGGGCAAGCGCTGCATCATCGTGGACGACATGTGCGACACCGCCGGAACCCTGTGCAAGGCGGCCGAGGTGCTGATGGAACACGGCGCGACCGAGGTCCACGCCTACATCAGCCACGGCGTCATGTCCGGGCCGGCGGTGGAACGGGTGACCAAATCGGTGATGAAATCGCTGGTGCTGACGGATTCGATCCAGCCAACCGGACCGGTCGCGGCTGCGCCCAACATCCGCGTCCTGCCCACCGCACCAATGTTCGCGCAGGCCATCCTGAACATCTGGAACGGCACCTCGGTGTCGTCCCTGTTCGAGACCGAGACGCTGGGCCCGATCTACGAAGGCATCCTCTGAGGCCAGGCACCCGGATCGACATGCGTGTAGGGCGGGGCTTGCCCCGCCACCCGCTGCGCGTCAATAAAGCTCCCAATCATCCTCGCTGGCGACCTCGCCAAAGGCGGTCCAGGACATCCGCACACGGGCAACACGGGTGTCGCCCCATGTGCGAAACACCAGATCAAAGCCTTTGGTTGTGACCTTTTCCGCCGCGATATCCGCGCGAACATTCGCCCGGTTGTCCATGTCCCAGAGGGACAGGGCCACCTGAACCGTGGGTTCGCTGCGAAATGGCTCGGAAAACTTGACGTGTTTGCGGCGTTCGCGGCTGCCGTCGCCGGTCCACATATCGCCGCCGCTGGCGAAATCCGAAAACACCTCGTCATTGCCCTGATCGACGCCGATCAGGCTGCCCACGTACTTCTTCATGCCCTGCCTCGTTTCACACCCAATTGGATAATTTTGCATTTGGGCAAAAATGTGAAGAGTTGCTTTCCAAGCCTAAGTCGGCGCAGTCGCGGTGTCCCGCGACGGGCAGGCTGTCACTCGACGACAGCGGGCCGCGGCCGCATCGGCCAGAAGACCGCCGCGCTGATCAGCAGCAAGAGCGCGGTCAACAGGAAGGGGGCACCGGGCAGGTAAACCACGGCGTCGGGCGCGGCAAAGATGCGGAACAGCGGCGTGACGATCAGCGGCGCCGTGACGGCGGCAATGGCGCTGAGGCTGGCGATGACCCCTTGCAACAGGCCCTGGCGGTCCTCGTCGACCAGGTTGGAGGCAATGCCGGTGGCATTGGGCGGCGCCATGTCCGACAGGCAGGCAAAGGGCAGGAACAGCCAGACCAGCCAGGCTGCCGGGGCGAACCCGTAGGCAACCGAGGCGATGACACCTGCGCTGACGGCCAGCATCAGCGTGCGCCATTCCCCGACGCGCGGGATCAGGACGCGCATCAACCCGCCCTGCGTGATCACGACGCCCGCGCCATAGGCGGCCAGCGACAGCCCGATCAGCGAGGCGGACCAGCCGAAAGCCTCCTTGGTCCAGTAGGCCCAGAGCACCGGGTAGACCATGTTGGCGAACTCGAACAGGAACAGCCCGATCAGCGGAAGGACCAGCCCCGGCAGGCGCGCGGCCTTGAGGATAGAGCCGAAGGGGTTGAGGTCGCCGCGGTCGAAGGGGCGGCGTTTCTCTGGCGGAAGGCTTTCAGGCAGGACAAAGATCCCGAAGAGGAAATTCGCCGCCGCCAGCAGCGCCGCCGCCCAGAAAGGCGCGGTGACATGCACGCCCGCCAGCAGGCCGCCCATGGCCGGACCAATGATGAACCCCACGCCAAAGGCCGCGCCGATCAAGCCAAAGTTGGCGGCGCGGTCCTTGGGGGCGGAAATATCGGCCAGGTAGGCCATGGCAGTGATGTAGGTGGCCCCGGCGACCCCGGCCAGCAGACGACCGATCAGCAGCAACCAGAATGTCCCGGCCAGCGCCATGATGACGTAATCCACCGCCAGCGCGGCGAGCGTGACCAGAAGCACCTTTTTGCGGCCCAGGGCGTCCGAGATGCCGCCGATTGCGGGCGAAAACACGAATTGCGCGCCCGCGTAGGCGGCCATCAGCACGCCGCCCCAGAAGGCGCCGGTGGCGGTGTCCCCTGCCCCGACCCGCTCCATCAGGTCCGGCATGATCGGAAAGATCAGGCCGATGCCGATGGCATCCAGAAGGATGGTGGCAAGGATGAACCAAAGAGCGCCGCGCTTGCGGTCCATGAAATCGGCTCCGAGAATTGACCGGTCGGTGGATGCTGAGGAACGAAAAAAGGCCCCGCCGGAGGGCGGGGCCTTTCCTGAATAGAAGGTCCAGCGCCTCAGAGCGAGGGCTGTTTCGGGTCCAGACCGATATGGGAGCCGATGGCCACCATGTCCTGCAGCATCTTGACTGCGTCGTCGACGAGGCCGGGATGCTCGGCGGTTTCCTTGGTCTGCTGATAGGCCCGGTGCGCTTCATCGACCAGCGACTCGTAGGTGGCCTGATCCACGTCTTCGCGCGGCAACGCCCGTTCGGCCAGCACCGACAGGCTCTCGCCGATCTCGGCAAAGCCGCCGGTGACGACGAACTGCTCGGTGCCCTTGGCGGTTTCGACCGTCAGGATGCCGGGGCGCAGCGTGGTGATCAGCGGCGCATGGTTCGGCATGGCGGTCAGATCGCCATCGGCGCCGGGGATCTGAACCGAGCTTGCCTCGGTCGACAGCAGCAGGCGCTCGGGCGAGACCAGGTCGAATTGCATCGTTTCTGCCATGTTCATCTCCTGTGCCGGGGTGGCGGGGTAAACCCCGCCCTACACCCGGGGGTTAGGGTCGCGTAGGGCGGGGTTTACCCCGCCACACGCTTAGGCAGCCTCGGCGGCCAGCTTCTCGGCCTTTGCCAGCACCTCGTCGATGCCGCCAACCATGTAGAAGGCTGCTTCGGGCAGGTGGTCGTATTCACCGGCCACAACCGCCTTGAACGAGCTGATGGTGTCCTCAAGCGGAACCTGCACGCCGTCGGATCCGGTGAAGACCTTGGCCACGTCGAAGGGCTGCGACAGGAAACGCTGGATCTTGCGGGCACGGGCCACGGTCAGCTTGTCCTCTTCGGACAGTTCGTCCATCCCGAGGATGGCGATGATGTCCTGAAGCGACTTGTACCGCTGCAGGATCCCCTGCACGTCACGCGCCACCTGGTAGTGCTCTTCGCCGACGATCTGCGGGTCCATCAGGCGCGAGTTGGAGTCGAGCGGGTCCACGGCGGGATAGATGCCGAGTTCCGAGATCGCACGGTTGAGAACCGTGGTCGCGTCGAGGTGCGCAAAGGTGGTTGCAGGGGCCGGATCGGTGAGGTCGTCCGCCGGAACATAGACGGCCTGGATCGAGGTGATCGAACCGGACTTGGTCGAGGTGATGCGTTCCTGCATCTGGCCCATGTCGGTGGCCAGCGTCGGCTGATAGCCCACCGCCGAGGGGATACGGCCCAGAAGTGCGGACACCTCGGAACCGGCCTGCGTGAAGCGGAAGATGTTGTCGACGAAGAACAGAACGTCGGTGCCGGACTGGTCACGGAACTGTTCGGCCAGGGTCAGGCCGGTCAGGGCAACACGGGCACGCGCGCCCGGAGGCTCGTTCATCTGGCCGTAGACCAGCGCCACCTGCGACTCGGACAGGTTGTCCGGCTTGATGACGTTGGATTCGATCATCTCGTGGTAGAGGTCGTTGCCCTCACGGGTCCGCTCCCCAACACCGGCGAACACGGAATAGCCCGAGTGCACCTTGGCGATGTTGTTGATCAGTTCCATGATCAGAACCGTCTTGCCCACACCGGCGCCGCCGAAGAGGCCGATCTTGCCGCCCTTCGAATAAGGCGCCAGCAGGTCGATGACCTTGATGCCGGTGACGAGGATTTCCGACTCGGTCGCCTGCTCCTGGAAGGCCGGGGCTTCGGCGTGGATCGCGCGGTATTCGTCGGCGTTGATCGGCTCACCTTCGTCCACCGGCTCGCCGATGACGTTCAGGATGCGGCCCAGTGTGGCGTTGCCGACCGGCACCATGATCGGTGCGTCGGTGTCGGTCACGGCCTGACCACGGACCAGACCCTCGGTCGCGTCCATCGCGATGGTGCGGACGGTGTTCTCGCCGAGGTGCTGGGCTACTTCCAACACCAGCTTCTTGCCATTGTTGTCGGTGGTCAGAGCGTTCAGAATTGCCGGCAGGTGGTCGCCGAACTGAACGTCGACCACGGCGCCAATCACCTGGGTGATCTTGCCTTGTGCGTTTGCCATGTTTCGTCTCCGGGTGTCTTTAGAGCGCCTCGGCGCCCGAGATAATTTCGATCAGTTCGTTGGTGATGACGGCCTGACGCGAACGGTTGTACTCGATGGTCAGCTTGTCGATCATCTCGCCGGCGTTGCGGGTCGCGTTGTCCATTGCGGACATCCGCGCGCCCTGTTCCGACGCCGCGTTTTCCAGCAGAGCCGCAAAGATCTGCGTGGACACGCCGCGCGGCAGCAGGTCCGCAAGAATCGCCTCTTCGTCGGGTTCGTAGTCGTAGAGCGTCGAGGCGCCCTCGTCCTGCGAACCGTCGCTTTCATAGGCGGCGGGAATGATCTGCTGCGCGGTCGGGGTCTGGGCGATGACGGACTGGAACGTCGAGTAGAAGATCGTCGCCACATCAAAATCACCAGCGTCGAAGCGGCCAAGGATGTCGCGGGCGATGTCCTGGGCGTTGCCGTAGCCGATGCGCTTGACCTCGGACAGGTCGATGTGACCCACGTTGAGGTTGCCGTATTCGCGCTTGAGCTGCTCGCGGCCCTTCTTGCCGACGGTCAGGATCTTGACCGTCTTGCCCTGGGCCTGCAACTCGGCCGCGCGGGCCTTGGCCAGCTTCACGATATTGGTGTTGAAGCCACCACAAAGGCCGCGCTCGGAGGTCATGACAACCAGCAGATGCACGTCTTCCTTGCCCGTCCCGGCCAGAAGCCGGGGCGCGCTGTCACTGTCGCCGACCGAGGCGGCCAGCGACGCCATCACACCGTTGAAGCGTTCCGCGTAGGGGCGGGCCGCCTCGGCCGCGTCCTGTGCCCGCCGCAGTTTCGCAGCAGCCACCATCTGCATGGCCTTGGTGATCTTGCGGGTCGACTTGACCGACGCGATCCTGTTTTTCAGGTCCTTCAGGTTGGGCATCTGATGATCCCCTTACGTGAAGTCGGCGGCAAATTCGTCGAGAACCGCTTTGATCTTGGCTTCGTTGTCACCCTTGATCTTGGGATCTTCGTTGGTGATCCACTCCAGCAAGTCGGCGTGTTTGCCACGGACATGCGCCAGCAGACCCTTTTCGAAGCGGCCCACGTCCGAGACCTTGACCTTGTCGAGGTAACCCAGCGTACCGGCGCAGATGACAACGACGATCTCGGCGTTGGTCAGCGGCGAATACTGCGGCTGTTTCATCAGTTCGGTCAGGCGCGCGCCCCGGTTCAGCAGGTTCTGCGTCGCGGCGTCGAGGTCGGACCCGAACTGGGCAAAGGCGGCCATTTCGCGGTACTGGGCGAGCGACAGCTTGATCGGACCGGCGACAGACTTCATCGAGTTGGTCTGCGCCGAGGAGCCGACGCGCGACACCGACAGACCGGTGTTCACGGCGGGGCGGATGCCCTGATAGAACAGTTCGGTTTCCAGGAAGATCTGGCCGTCGGTGATCGAGATCACGTTGGTCGGGATAAAGGCCGACACGTCACCGCCCTGGGTTTCGATGATCGGCAGAGCCGTCAGCGAGCCCGAGCCATTGTCCTCGTTCAGCTTGGCCGAACGCTCCAGCAGGCGCGAGTGGAGGTAGAAGACGTCGCCCGGGTAGGCTTCGCGGCCCGGCGGGCGGCGCAGCAGCAGCGACATCTGGCGGTAGGACACGGCCTGCTTGGACAGGTCATCGTAGATGATCAGCGCGTGGCGGCCGTTGTCGCGGAAGAATTCCGCCATCGCGGTGGCGGAATAGGGCGCGAGGAACTGCATCGGCGCGGGGTCCGAAGCGGTGGCGGCGACGACGATGGTATAGTCGATCGCGCCGGTTTCCTCGAGCTTCTTCACCAGCTGCGCCACGGTGGACCGCTTCTGGCCGATGGCCACGTAGACGCAGTAGAGCTTCTTGCTCTCGTCGTCGCCGGCGGCGTCGTTGTAGGCCTTCTGGTTCAGGATCGTGTCGAGCGCCACGGCGGTCTTGCCGGTCTGGCGGTCGCCGATGATCAGCTCGCGCTGGCCGCGGCCGATCGGGATCATGGCGTCGACGGCCTTGAGGCCGGTCGCCATCGGCTCGTGCACCGATTTACGCGGGATGATGCCCGGCGCCTTGACGTCGGCGACGCGGGTTTCCGATGCGTTGATCGGGCCCTTGCCGTCCAGCGGGTTGCCAAGGCCGTCAACGACGCGGCCCAGCAGTTCATTGCCTGCGGGCACCGACACGATCGACTTCGTGCGCTTGACGGTGTCGCCTTCCTTGATGTCGCGGTCGGACCCGAAGATCACGATCCCGACGTTGTCGGATTCGAGGTTCAGCGCCATGCCCATGATGCCGCCGGGGAACTCGACCATTTCACCCGCCTGGATGTTGTCAAGGCCGTAAACGCGGGCGATCCCGTCGCCAACCGAGAGCACGCGACCGATCTCTGCGACTTCGGCATCCTGACCGAAGTTCTTGATCTGGTCTTTCAGGATCGCAGAAATCTCTGCTGCTTGGATACCCATTTATCCGACCTCTTTCATTGCATTCTGAAGGGAATTGAGCTTGGCGCGGATCGAGGTGTCGATCATCTTCGAGCCCATTTTTACGACAAGACCGCCGATGAGGCTTTCATCGACGGTCGCACTGATTTTCACATCCTTGCCGACCTTCGCCTTCAGGGTGTCCGCCAGATGGGCGGCCTGTGCGTCGGTCAGGGCGGTGGCGGAGACCACCTCGGCGGTCACTTCGCCCTTTTCGGTGGCGATCTTTTCGCGCAGCAGCGCCACCATATGGGGCACGACGAAGAGACGGCGCTTGGAGGCCATCAGGCCCAGCACGCTCTTGAGCGCGGGCATCAAGCCCATCTTTTCAGCAATCGCGCCGATGGCCGCCCCCTGCGCATCCCGCGAATACACCGGGTTCACCAGCAGTTCTCGCAGGTCGGCGCTGTCCTTGAGCGCAGCGGAGAGATCATCGAGATTGCCTTCGAGAGCGGGGAGCTCGCCGGCGTCCTTCACGATCTCGAATACAGCGGTGGCATAGCGTTGCGCGATGCCGGAGGAAATCGATGCTGAGTCAGACACGTCCACCCTTCCGATAGTATGCCAACAAGGCACACGCCCCCTGTCGGGACGGCACCAGTCGGCGTTTCCTCACCTTGATTTGTCTCAAGGCGATCAAATCGCGCCGGATGTAGCAGAGCCCACCACACCTCGCAACATGCTAAGGAAATATAACCTTCGGTATCAATCTCTTTATTTTCAGATGGTTGCGGAAACAACGACCCTTGGTGCGACCTTTCGTGCCCCGCCAAATCATGTCCTGATCACATTTTTTTCTGCATTTGCACGATTCTCGGGCGGAATTCCCGGAACTGAACCCTGCGCAGGCACTTGCAAGACGGTGCCCCCGCGCCGCCAATCACAAGCCCCCGGCGGCCCGACGGTTTCGCAATGGGACCTGCGGCAAACCCGCATCGCCCCGCCGAACAGGAGATGGTCGTGAACTGAAAGGCGCGCAGGCTCAAACCGGTTTGGCCTTGCCCGCGGGGCTCAGCACCTCAAGCGGGTTCAGCACCCGGGCGGCCTTGCCGATCCTGCGCCGCGACGGCGGATGCCGCTTGGACGCCTCGACCAGCATCACACCGCCCGCCGTCACCGGCACCGCGCGACCCATCCTTTCCCAGAACGGGCCGGTCTTCATCCAGAACCGGCGCGTCGAGGGCGGCTGATACAGAACAGAGACATGCGAGTCGGGAACGAAGTCGTGCCGTTTGAGCTGCGTTTCCAGCTGACCGATGGTGTAGGGGCGGCCATAGCCAAACGGCGTGTGATCCGCCCGTGCCCAGATCCCCGCCCGGTTGGGCAGGATAAACAGTGCCTTGCCCCCCGGACCCAGCACCCGATAGGCCTCATCCAGCAGGTCGCTGGGCCGTTCCGAGGTTTCCAGACCGTGCATCATCACCAGACGGTCCACATGCCCGGTTTCCAAGGGCCAGAGCGTTTCCTCGCACAGGACAGAGACATTGGCCTGCCCGGCCGGCCAGCTCATGACTCCCTGCGGCGCAGGCATCAGACCCACGACGCGGCGCGATTCCTTCAAGTAGGGCCGCAGCAGAGGTACGGCAAAACCATACCCGGCCACAGTCAGGCCTTGCGCCTCGGGCCAGAAGCGCAGAACCTGTTCACGCAGGATCTTCTGCGCCGCGCGCCCCAGCGCACTGCGGTAGTAGAAATCACGCAACACCTGCACGTCCAGATGCATTGATACCCCTCGGGTGATGCGTCAGGTTGGTTTCGAATGCATCCTGTCAAAGCCGCGAAGGAAAGACCATGCCCCTCGACATCGTGACCGTGCCCTGCCTGACAGACAATTACGCCTATCTGGTGCATGGTCCCGATGGCACCGCCCTGATCGACGCGCCCGAAGCCGGTCCGATCATTGACGCGCTGGAGGCGCGCGGCTGGAGCCTTGGGGTCATCATGATCACCCATCACCACCACGACCATGTGGGCGCGGTGGAAGAACTGCGCAAGAAATACGGCTGCCCGGTGATGGGACCAAAGGCAGAGCAGGACAAGATGCCCAAACTGGACATGGCGCTGGACCCGGGGTTTTCCGGCGGCACCGGCGACGGCCTGTGCGAGGTTCTGGCCGTTCCGGGCCATACGCTGGGCCATATCGCCTATTACTACCCCAAGGCGGGTGCGGTCTTTACCGCAGACAGCCTGATGGCCCTGGGATGCGGCCGGTTGTTCGAAGGCACGCCGGAAATGATGTGGGAAAGTCTGGAAAAGCTGGCCTCATTGCCTCCCGAAACCGTGGTATACTCGGGCCACGAGTACACCAAGGCCA
Source organism: Paracoccaceae bacterium (assembly GCA_034670345.1). GTDB lineage: Bacteria > Pseudomonadota > Alphaproteobacteria > Rhodobacterales > Rhodobacteraceae > Antarctobacter. The sequence continues at coordinate 37,956 of JAXMNQ010000022.1, forward strand.
ACGCCGCCTTCGCCCTGACCATTGAACCCGAAAATGAGGACCTTATATCGCGAGCGAGAGAGATTGACGCGGCCCGGGCAGAGGGGTGCCCGACCGCGCAGGTCCCATTATCGCTCGAATTGGCAACAAATCCCTTCCTCCGCGCGTCCGCAGACAGCGTCAAACAAGCTGTTGGAATGCCCGGTGCCAGCGATCCCGAGGTCTTTGCCGAGGTCCGCGCACGCAAGGACAAGTTCTGATCACGCTCGCGGCACGTTTCGTGCAACTCATGAAAAGTGAAGCGCGAGTCCCGAGAAAATACTTGAAGAGTGGCCGCAATCGACCAAACTTTAATACTATGAGGCAATGCTGATCCTCACGGACCGGCGCAGACAAGAGGAGCACCAACCGTGCCTTCATTCTCGAACACCCTTGAGCAGGCAATTCACGCGGCGCTGGCGCTCGCAAACTCGCGCAGTCACGAATTCGCCACCCTGGAACATCTACTTCTTGCGCTGATCGACGAACCGGATGCCTCTCGCGTGATGAAGGCCTGTTCGGTCGACACCGAGGAATTGCGCACCACGCTGGTCGAATTCATCGACGACGACCTGTCCAACCTCGTGACCGACATCGAGGGATCGGAGGCCGTACCGACCGCCGCGTTTCAACGCGTGATCCAGCGCGCCGCGATCCATGTGCAGTCTTCGGGCCGGACAGAGGTGACGGGCGCCAACGTGCTGGTCGCCATCTTTGCCGAGCGCGAGTCGAACGCCGCTTATTTCCTGCAGGAGCAGGACATGACGCGTTACGACGCGGTGAATTTCATCGCCCATGGCGTTGCCAAGAACCCCGCCTACGGCGAGGCGCGCCCGGTACAGGGCGCCACCGAAGCCGAGGAAGAGGCCCAACAGGCCGAGGCCGCCGCCCCCGGATCGGACAAGGAATCGGCGCTTGGCAAATATTGCGTCGACCTGAATGCCAAGTCGCGGGACGGCGATGTCGATCCGCTGATCGGGCGCGATGCCGAGGTCGAGCGCTGCATCCAGGTGCTGTGCCGCCGCCGCAAGAACAACCCGTTGCTTGTGGGCGATCCCGGCGTCGGCAAGACCGCCATCGCCGAGGGGCTGGCGCGCAAGATCGTCTCTTCCGAAGTGCCCGAGGTGCTGGCCAATGCCACGATCTTTTCGCTGGACATGGGCGCGCTGCTGGCGGGCACCCGCTATCGCGGCGATTTCGAGGAACGGCTGAAGGCGGTGGTGCAAGAGCTGGAGGAACATCCCGACGCGGTGCTGTTCATCGACGAGATTCACACCGTGATCGGTGCCGGTGCCACTTCGGGCGGTGCCATGGATGCGTCCAATCTGCTGAAACCCGCCCTGCAGGGGGGCAAGCTGCGCTGCATGGGGTCCACCACCTACAAGGAGTTCCGCCAGCACTTTGAAAAGGACCGCGCCCTCAGCCGCCGGTTCCAGAAAATCGACGTGAACGAACCCTCGGTCGAGGATACGATCAAGATCCTCAAGGGGCTCAAGCCCTATTTCGAAGAGCATCACAGCGTCAAATACACCGCCGACGCGGTCAAGACCGCGGTCGAACTCTCGGCGCGCTACATCAACGACCGCAAGCTGCCGGACAAGGCCATCGACGTCATCGACGAGGCGGGCGCGGCGCAGCATCTTGTGGCCGCCAGCAAACGGCGCAAGTCCATCGGCACCAAGGAAATCGAGGAGGTGGTGGCCAAGATCGCCCGCATCCCCCCGAAAAACGTCTCCAAGGACGATGCCGAAGTGCTCAAGGATCTCGAAGCCACGCTCAAGCGGGTGGTCTTTGGTCAGGACGCCGCCATCTCGGCGCTGTCCTCGGCGATCAAGCTGGCGCGGGCAGGTCTGCGCGAGCCCGAAAAGCCGATCGGCAACTATCTCTTCGCTGGCCCGACCGGCGTGGGCAAGACCGAGGTGGCCAAGCAACTGGCGGATACGCTGGGTGTGGAACTGCTGCGCTTCGACATGTCCGAATACATGGAGAAACACGCGGTCAGCCGGTTGATCGGGGCGCCTCCGGGCTATGTCGGCTTCGACCAGGGTGGCCAGCTGACCGATGGCGTCGATCAGCATCCGCATTGCGTTCTGCTGCTGGACGAAATCGAAAAGGCGCATCCGGATGTCTTCAACATCCTGCTGCAGGTGATGGACCACGGCACGCTGACCGACCACAACGGGCGGTCCGTCGATTTCCGCAACGTGATCCTGATCATGACCTCGAACGCAGGCGCGCAGGAAATGTCCAAGGCCGCCATCGGCTTTGGCCGCGACCGCCGCGAGGGCGAGGATACCGCCGCGATCGAACGGACCTTCACGCCGGAGTTCCGCAACCGCCTGGACGCGGTCATCAGCTTCCTGCCACTGCCCAAGGACACCATCCTGCAGGTGGTCGAGAAATTCGTGCTGCAGCTTGAGGCGCAACTGATGGATCGCAATGTGACCATCGAACTGACCAAGCCCGCCGCCGAATGGCTGGCCAACAAGGGCTATGACGACAAGATGGGCGCGCGTCCGCTGGGCCGCGTCATCCAGGAGCACATCAAGAAGCCGCTGGCCGAGGAACTGCTCTTTGGCAAGCTGGCCAAGGGTGGCATCGTCAAGGTCTCGGTCCGCGACGGCAAGCTGGTTCTGGATCTCGACGGTCCGGAAAAGCCGCGCCTTGGCTCCAAGAAGCCGCCGCTGCTGACGGCGGAATGATCCCCGCCCGCGCAGCCCTTGCGGCCGCGCTGGCCCTGTACACCTTCGCCCCGCAGGCCGGGGCGGAGGAGTTCCGTCTTTCCCTGCCGCTCGACTGTGAGTTGGGAAAGACCTGTTTCATCGACGATTATGTGGACATCGATCCCGAACGCGGCAAGCAACAGGATTTCGCTTGCGACTACAACTCCCGCGACGGCCATCGGGGCACCGATTTCTCGCTGCTGAGTTTCGACAGCATACCAGAGGGCGTTTCCGTGCGCGCCGCAGCGCCCGGTGTTGTGGCACGGACCCGGGACGAGATGCCGGACGATCGCTCCATGCGCGGCGTCACTTCGCAGAACGCCTGCGGCAACGCGGTGCTTCTGGACCATGGGGAAGGCTGGCAGACGCTGTATTGTCACATGCGATTGGGCTCGGTCGCGGTCAGTCAGGGCGACCTTGTCCAGCCAGGCGATACGTTGGGCCTCGTGGGCCTTTCAGGCCAGACCAACCATCCGCACCTGCATCTGACGGTGTTGAGGAACGGCAAGGTCGTGGACCCATTCCGGCCCGATCCTACAGGCAAATGTGGCATAACCGACAAGACCCTCTGGGCCGATCCGCCGGTCTATTTGGCCACCTTCCTAGTTACCGCAGGATTTTCTGACGGCGTTCCCGACATGAAGGCGGTGTTTGACGGCTCTGCCCGCAAAACCAAGGTCACGCCGCAATCGCCCATCGTGCTGTATATCAACGCGCGTCACCTTCAGGCCGGGGACAAGGTCCTGTTTTCCATCGAAAGCCCGGCGGGGACAGAGATCTTTCGACACGAGATGGAAATTGACGCGGACAAGACCCGGTTGACCCCTTCGGCCGGGCGGCGCGCACCCGAGACGGGCTGGCCTCCGGGCGACTACCTTGGCCACGCGACGATCCTGCGCGGCGAGACGCTGATTGCCCACAGATTCGCCCATGTGACCGTGTCGGACTGAACCACCGGTCCTACCGCTCCGTCAGCTTCAGTTCGATCCGCCGGTTGCGCGCCCGCGCCTCTGCAGTGTTGCTCGGATCGACCGGTTGGAACTCACCAAACCCGTTGGCCGACAGACGCCGGGGCGGGATGCCGTAGTTGTCGATCATGTCCCGCACCACCGACAGCGCCCGCGCCTGGCTGAGTTCCCAGTTGTCAGCATAATCCCCACCGGGGCGGATCCGCTGGTTGTCGGTATGCCCGTCCACCCGGATGACCCAGTCGAACTCCTCGGGAATATCGCGCGAGATATCCAGCAGGATCTCGGCAACCTTCTCGATCTCGCCCCGACCGGCTTGCGACAGATCGGCAGAGCCGACCTCGAACAGCACCTCTGACGAGAACACGAAGCGGTCACCGGCGATCGTGATCCCCTCGCGATCACCGATCACGTCGCGCAACCGGCCAAAGAATTCCGAGCGGTACTTTTCGAGGTCCTGCTTTTCCAATTCAAGCCGCGCCGCGCGTTCTTCTTCCAGCTTGCGCTTTTCTTCCTCAGCCTTGCGCTTTTCCACCTCAGCCTTGAGCTTTTCCACTTCGGCAAGACGGCGGCGGCGTTCTTCCTGCGCCACTCGGGCGATGGCGGCGTTCAGTTCGGACCCGAGGTTCTGCAATCGGACCTCAGCGGCCTTGTCCCTGGCCTGCGAGTCGTCCAGCAGCGCCTGCAGTTCCGCCAATTGACTGCGCAGGGCTGCGACGTTTCGGTTCAGCGCCTCGACCTGCAGATCTGCCTTGGTGGCGCGTTCCTCGGTCTGGGCCAGTTTATCTCGCGCCTGGTTCAGCAGGATCTGCCGCTCTTCGACCTCATCCAGACGGTCGGTCAACTGCGCTTCCGCAGCTTTCTGTGCGGCCAGAGCGGCGGCCAGCTTGTCGCGCGTATCTTCGACACTTTCCTCTGCGGCCATCCGGGCCGCCAGCGCCGCCGCGAGTTTTTCCTCCAGCGAGCGCGTGTCGTCGGTTTGTTCAGCGGCGCGGGCCTCGGCCTCGGCCAGTCTGCGGCGCAGATCAGCAATCACCGCGTCCTTGCGCGTATCCTGTTCACGCAGTGCCTGCACCTGAAGGGCTATGCGGTCCAGCCGCGCCTGCAGGTTGTCGATCTCGGCCTTGCGTTCGGCGCTCAGCCCGTCGGCCGCTGACAGGCGCTGGCTCAGGTCAGCATTCTCGCTCTCCAGCGCGATGATCCGGGTCAGCCCACGGTCCGCGCGCGCCGTCTCGGACTGCAACCGGGTGGTGACCTGCGCCAGGTCACCGCGCAGGGTTTCCAGTTCCGCAGCCTCGGCGGTCCGGTCCTCGATCCGCGCCCGGGCCTGAGCCAATTCCTGTTCCAGCCGCGCCAGATCCGAATCGCGTTGCTGCGCGCGGGCGCGCGCCGCGTCCAGATCCGCTGCAAGCCGGGTATTGGTGGCGCGCAGGGTGTCGACCTGTGCGTTCTGCTGCGCCGCCTCGCCCCCCATCCGGGCCAGCCGGGCCGAAAGCGTCACGTTTTCGCCCTGCAAGCGTTTGATCCGGTCGTCCCGCGCCTCGATGCCCTTGAGCGCGGCGTTCAGCTCCGCCTCGATCTGGGCAAGCTGGCCGCGCATCTCCTCGATCCGGTCGGTGCGGTCTGCGTCCCGCGTGCGGGCCGTGGCCAGTTGTGCGTCCAACCCGGCGACCCGGCCCTCAAGCGTGGCGACCTCCCCCCGCGCCTCTGCGATTTCGGCGCGCGCCAGCGCCAACGCCGCATCCAGACGGTCCCGTTCTGCGCGCACCTCGGTCAGGGCAGCTGAGCGGTCGTCTGCCTGCCCGCGCGCCGAAGACAATTCGCTGACCAGCGCCGCGTTGCGGGCACGCAACGCCTCCAGCTCTGTCTTCAGCTCCTCCGCCTCGGTCAGCCGGGCGAGCGCCTGTGCCAGTTGCGCCGACAGGTCGGTCAGCCGCGAGGCGCGCGCCGCCGCCTCGGCCTGCGCATCCTTCAGCGCCCGCTCTGCCAGCGTGCGCGCCGCCTCTTCGCGAGCGCGCGCCTGCTCGGCGTCACGCGCGGCGGTCCTGGTCTGCGCAAGTTCATCGCGCAGCGCCGTCAGCCGGGTATCGGTCTCGGCCCCTTCGGCGCGGGCATCGGCCAGCTTGGCCTCCAGATCGACGATCCGCGCCAAGGCGTCATCGACCCGCCGTTGCAGCGCCTGTGCCTCGCGCTCTCCATCCGCCAAGGCGCTGGCCAACTCGGTGTTGAGTCCGGCCTCGGCCTGCCGCGCCTCGGCCAGTTCCAGGGTCAGGCGATCGGTGTCGGCATCCGCGCTGGCCAGTGCCTGTTCCAGCCGCGCGATGCGTTGCGCCGCCTCGTCGATCTCTGCCTTGAGGCGGCTGGCCTCCAGCGCGCTGTCATCCTCCAGCGCGGCAAGCTGCGCGGTCAGGCGGTTGGCCTCGCTGAGCGCCTGCGCCAGCTGCGCCTCCAGCGCGTCTATGCGCGCCTGCAACCCTTCGCCCTGTTGCTGACCGGCCAACAGCGCCGCCGCCAGTTGCGCGTTCAGGTCCTCTTCCGCCTCACGCGCGGCGGCCAGAAGGGTCAGCGTATCCTCAGCCCGCGCGCGTTCCTGTTCCAGCGCGAGCGTCATGGCCGTCAGTTCCGCGCCCGCCTCTTCCAGACGCTTGCGCAGGGCGGCGGCGGCCTCGGCCTCGGCCAGTTTCGATTGTTCTTCTTCGGTCAGCGCCTTTTCGGCGGCATCCAGATCGGCAGAAAGGGCGGTAATCCGGGCGTCCCGGTCCGCGTTGCGGGCGCGCAGGTCCGCAATCAGCGCCTCCATCGCCTCGCGTCGCGCCGCGGCCAGGCGCGCCGCCTCGACCTGGTCGTCAATCTCGGTCCGGGCGCTGGCCAGTGCCGTGGTCAGGTCATCCCGTTCGCTCTGCATGGCATCCCGCGCCCGGGCCAGTTCATCCCGCTCGGTCACAAGCGTGTCGCGCGCCGCGGTCAGATCGGTCACTTCATCGCGCGCCGCGTCGCGTTCCAGCAACAGGGTGGCGACCCGCTCTTCGAACGACGCGAGGCGATCCTGTGCCACGGCCAGTTGCGCCGCCTGCCGGTCCCGCACCGTGGTCAGGCTGTCGATGATGCTTTGTTGTTCGGCCAGCCGCAGGTCGCGATCCGACAAGGTCGTCTTCAGCTGTCCCAACTCGTTGTTGAGTGCGGTGGTGCGCTGTTGCTCCAGCCCCAGCGCCCGCGCCAGCTTGCCCAGTTCGGCGTTGAGCGTGTCCAGCTCTGTCTCCTGCCCGGTGATCTGCTCACGCAGGACAAACTGGATCACCATGAAGATCGAGAGGACAAAGGTCAGCACCAGCAGGAGGCCGGTCATGGCGTCGACGAAGCCGGGCCAGATATTGGCCTGAAACCGCGCGCCCGTCCGTCGCGACAGTGCCATGGATCAGCTGTCCCCGCGCGGCCGCAAACCACGCGAACTGCCAATCGACCGGGACAGCGCGGCCAGATCGGTGCGGATCTCCGCCATGCTTTCCTGCCGGCCGGCGCTGATCTCTTCGAGAATGCGCAGCATCTGCACGTCGATCGACCGCAGGCGCATCCGGCTTTCGGCGTCCAGCCCCTCGTCCGTTTCCTTGTCGCGGATCGCTTGCGCCAGATGCTCCTGCCCTTCGGCGATGCGCGCCAGCGAGGTGGCCGAGGGCGAGGTCGCCTCGATCCGCTCTGTCAGGCGTTCGACGCTGTCGGCAAGCTGCGCCAGACGGGTGTCAACCTCGGCCCGGCTGTGTTCGGAATCCGCGAACAGGTATTGCAGGCGGTCCATCTGCTCGGCCATCTGGTCCAGAACAAGCCCCGCGGGCCCAAGGTCCGGCCCGTCGCCATCATGGGAAAAGCCCAGCCGCGTGATCGAGGACAGCCATTCCTCCAGCTCGCGGTAGAACCGGTTCTGCCCGTGGCCCGCGAACAGCTCCAACAGGCCGACGATCAGAGAACAGGTCAGGCCCAGAAGTGAACTGGCAAAGGCCACGCCCATGCCGCCCAGCTGCCCCTCCAGCCCGGACATCAGGCGCGCAAAGGCCGCAGTGCCGCTTTCGCCGTCCTGGGGGGCCAGGCTGCGGATCGTGTCCACCAGCGCCGGCACGGTGGTCGCAAGACCGTAAAAGGTGCCCAAAAGGCCAAGAAAAATCAGCAGGGAGACGATGTAGCGGGTGATTTCGCGCACCTCGTCGATCCGCTGAGCGACCGATTCAAGGATCGACCGGGTCGAGGTGGTGGTGATCTGCATCCGCTTGTCCCGGCGCGACCGCAACAAGGCCGCCAGCGGCGCCAGCAGTTGCGGCGGGCTTGCCCGCACGCCCTGATCACCTCTGGCAGTGAACCGTTCGATCCAGCGCACCGACACCATCAGCTGCGCGACCTGCCAGAAACAGGCCAGAACGCCGACAACAAAGACCGCGCCGATGAATCCGTTCAGGTAGGGGTTGGACTGAAACACTGGCAGGACGCTGGGCAGGGCGAGGGAGCCGCCGAAACCGGACAGCCCAAGAACCGCCAGCATGAGAAGCACCTGACGGACCGGCTGACTGAAATGTGGCTCTGCCTCGAGGTCGGGCTGGCCCATCGGACACCTGACGCTTGTTTTCCTGCGCTATACGTAGATGTTTAGCGCCCTCCCGCCAAGGAGTTATGAACAATTCCCCGTGGGTTGGCGGGAAAAGGACCGTTTTGCGCAACAGTTACCCCGCGTCAGGGAACAGTGCGTCAATCAGGGTCGCGGAAAGGCCGATGTGCCGGGGCGGGGTGTCATTCTCGCGCAGGGTCCTGGACAGGATGATCCCGCCATCGACAACCACGACCACGACCACGACCACGACCACGACCAAGCATGTCTGCAAGCGCAGCTAGACCACCAAGTGGCAAAGCTCACCCCACCCGTCATTTCCGCGCAACGCCCTGCCGCCTGACCTGCGGCCCATCTTCTTTGGTTTTTCATACACCCTCGGGGGGGCCGAAGGCGGGGGCAGAGCCCCCTCGCCGCTAACCGTCCCGCGACAGCGCTTTCACTTCCCGGACCAGCCACTGCAGATCCGCATCCGGCACGCCGATCTCGTCCAGATGCGCCGCCGTGTTGTACAGGTACTCGGTGTTCGGGCCGCGCCCACCCCGTGCCCGCGCGATGATCCGCGCCTGTTCTTCCAGCGGCAGATGGCAGTACTGGACGTGATGTGGGTCGATCACATAGGCCACCGCCTCCACCCGTCGCCCGTCTGTCAGGCTGAGGTCCAGCCTCTTTTCCAGATAGGCCGAGGAAATCAGCTCGCGTTCGCGCAGATAGGCCAGTGTCTCCGCCTCGCTCCCGGGCGCGGCACGCAGTGCCAGCCCGTCGCACATTGCCCCCTCCTGCTCATCCAGCGCCAGCACAAGGCCCGGCGCCGCCTCCGTACCGCGATGGTGAATGGAATACATGCAGAAGGACCGTGTATAGCCATGCAGCCGCGCCTGAACCTTCTCGGCCACCGGAAATCCGGGGTTCCACAACAGCGATGCATATCCAAACACCCAAAGCGTCATCATTCTGGTCCTTCCTGCTGGCGGCCTGTAAACACCAAGCGCGGCAGCAATAAAAGGGGGCGCGCGTGAAACGCTGGATCCTGTTCGTGACACTCGGACTCGCGCTCGGCTGGGGGCTGTTCTGGGTATGGTCCGCCTATGGCCTGAAGACCGAAATCGCCACCTGGTTCGTTGAACGCCGCGCCGAAGGCTGGCAGGCGGAATACGACGACCTCAGCGTGCGCGGCTTTCCCAGCCGCCTCGACGTGACCCTGACCGGGGTGCGCCTTTTTGACCCCGAACAGGATACCGGCTGGGACGCTCCCTTCCTTCAGGTGCTCGGGCTGACCTACAAACCCGGCCACCGAATCCTGGTCTGGCCGGAAACCCAGCAACTGAAACTGCCACAGGGCACTGTGCAGATCGACAGCACCGGGTTGCGCGCCTCGGTGATCCATACGGCCGAGGGCCAGATCCTGCGCGCCAATCTCGAGGCCAGGAGACTGCGGATCGACGGTCTCGGCAAACCGCTGAACCTGTCCGATCTGTCTCTGGGCCTGCAACAGGTGCCGGACCTGCCGGACAGCTACCGCCTAGGCCTGCAGGCCAATCCCGGGACCGAACCCGCCCCGACCCTGGACCCGGCACTGCAACTCCAGGCCGAAATCCGCTTCGACCAGCCCTGGACGCTTGGCGCGACCTCGGATCAACGCCCGCAACCGCGCCTCATCGACCTGCGCAAGGCGGCCTATCAGGCCGGCAAGCTGCAACTGGACCTGACCGGCACCCTTTCGGTCGATGCGCAGGGACGCGGCGATGGCACGTTGACCCTGCGGGCAGAGAACTGGCGGGACCTGCTGGCACAGGCACGCGAGGCCGGACAATTACCGGACAGCCTCGCGAAACCTCTGGAAAACGGCCTGACTTTGGTCACGGGGTTGCAGGGCAACGCAAACCGGCTCGACCTGCCGCTGCGTTTCGACCGGGGCCAACTCTCGCTCGGGGTGATCCCGCTGGGCAAGGCCCCAAGCCTGACTCTGCCCTGACGCGCAGGCCCCAAGGGACGGTGGGCGGGGCGCCTTTCGGACCCGTTCAGGGGCCGGAACAGCGTCTTTCCGCAGGCAAGCCCGGCCGCCGCAACTCGTCACACGGGGATATTGTCGATCAGACGAATACCGCCGATCTCCGCCGCCCCGAACAGCCGCGCCTTGCGCTCGGGTCGCTCCAACAATGCCAGATCCGCCTCGGCCCGCAGGTCCAGATAGTCCACCTTGTCGAAACCTAGGGACAACAGGCGCGCCGCCGCTTCCGCCGACAAGTCCGGGGCGCGCCGCCCCGCTTTCAGACCGTCTGCCATCCCGCGCAGGGCCCGGTTCAGTTCCGGCGCCACCGCCCGCGCCTCAGGGGACAGCCGCAGGTTGCGCGACGACATGGCCAACCCATCCGCCTCGCGCAGTGTCGGGCAGCCGCGGATCTCTACCGGCAGATCCAGATCGGCCGCCATCCGGCGCACGATCACCAACTGCTGAAAATCCTTCTCCCCAAAAAAGGCCAGATCGGCCCCGGTCTGGGTCAACAGCTTGGTCACCACCGTCGCCACGCCGTCGAAATGCCCGGGCCGATGCGCCCCGCAGAGCACATCCGGCAAGCCAGCGACCGAAACCCTTGTGGCAAATCCCGCCGGATACATTTCCCCGACCCCCGGCGTCCAGAGCACATCAACCCCATGGGGCGCCAGCTTTTCCAGATCCGACTCCTCGGTCCGGGGATATTTCTCCAGATCCTCGGGATTGTTGAACTGCGACGGGTTCACGAACAGCGTCACGATCACCCGGTCGCTGTCGCGCCTGGCGGCTTCGACAAGGCTCAGGTGACCGGCGTGCAGCGCGCCCATGGTCGGCACAACACCCACCCGCGCACCCGCCATCTTCCAGCCCGCGACCTCGGCCCGCAGACTGCGCTTGTCGCGCAGAACCCTGATGGTCACTTGCCGGGTTCGCTGTCGGCAAAGATGTGTTCCGAGCCCGGGAACGCGCGGTTCCGCACTGCTTCGGCATATTCGGCAATCGCCGCCGCGCCCTGCTCGCCCAGATTGGCAAAGCGTTTGACAAACTTCGGCTTGAAGGCGGTGAACAGGCCCAGCATGTCGTCCACGACCAGGATCTGCCCGTCACAGCCCGCAGAGGCCCCGATGCCGATGGTCGGCACGGCAATCTCTGCGGTGATTTCATCCGCCAGCACCGCCGGGATCTTTTCCAGCACCACGGCAAAGGCACCCGCCTCGGCCACGGCGCGGGCATCGGCGCGCACGGCCTCTGCCGCCTCGCCCCGGCCCTGCACCTTGTAGCCGCCAAAGGTGTTGATCGCCTGCGGGGTCAAGCCCACATGCGCCATCACCGGGATTCCGCGTCGGGTCAGAAAGCGGATGGTCTCGGCCATCTCCGCCCCGCTTTCCAGCTTGACCGCTCCGGCCCCGGTTTCCGCCATCAGTCGCGCGGCGTTGCGAAAGGCCTGCGCCGGGCTTTCCTCGTAGCTGCCAAAGGGCATGTCGATCACCATCAGCGCTCGCGACAAACCGCGCGCCACCGCCTGCCCGTGCAGGATCATCATTTCCATCGTCACACCTACGGTCGAGGGCAGGCCGTGCAGCACCATGCCGACAGAATCACCCACAAGGACGAAATCGCACTGTCCATCCATCATCTGCGCCATCGGCGTCGTATAGGCCGTCAGGCTGACGATGGGCGCAGCACCTTTGCGCGCGCGGATGTCTTCTGCGGTAAGGGGTCGGGGGCTGACCTTGGTCACGATCCTGTCCTGGGCGCTCATGCGGGCCTCCTTGAATCCGGTTCTTCCGGCAACGCCCGGAACATTTCGCAAAAAGCCTGCCAAACAGGCAAGCGCCTTGCGATTCCGCGCGTTGGATCAGCGAAATAATATTTCTTGACCGTCCCGTCCAGCGGACGCTGCGCCGCAGCACAAATTCTGTGAGGCCCTCGGGGACGTCCGGGTGAATGTTCGCGCTGCCTTCCCACCAGCACCAAGTCCCCGAGAGGTTCCGGGGCGGGTCTCAGCCGCGCGCTCGTTAATGGCGGCGTCCGGCCCGCAGATAGCCCAAACCCGCAACTGCGCTTGAACGGCCCGCCCATCCATCGCAACATCCCGGCAACCATCACCGGGAGACGCCTCATGCCCCTTCGCCTTTCCGTCGCCGCCCTGCTGCTCACTGGCAGCGCGGCGCTGGCCCAGCAGACCGATCTGACCATCGCGGTCCAGTTGGAGCCGCCGCACCTCGATCCGACCTCTGCCGCCGCCGGGGCCATCGACAGCGTGCTTTACACCAATGTGTTCGAAGGTCTGACCCGCTTCGACAGCAGCGGCGCCATCGTGCCCGGCCTCGCCATCGGCTGGGAGATCAGCGCCGACGGGCTGACCTATACCTTTACCCTGGCCGAGGGGGTCACCTTTCACGACGGCACGACCTTTGACGCCGAAGACGTGAAATTCAGCCTCGACCGCGCCCGCGCCGAGGACAGCACAAACGCGCAGAAGGCGCTGTACACCGGCATTGCCGAGGTCACGGTGATCGACCCGCAGACCGTTGAACTGAGGCTGAGCGAGCCGAACGGCAACCTGATGTTCAACCTCGCTTGGGGCGACGCGGTGATCGTCGCGTCCGAGAGCATCGAGGGCATCAAGCAGACCCCCATCGGCACCGGCCCCTTCCGCTTTGACAGGTGGACGCAAGGCGACAGCATCCGCCTCGTGCAGAACCCGGATTACTGGGGCGAGGCGCCCTACCTGACAGAGGCGACCTTCAAGTTCATCTCTGACCCCACCGCCGCCTTCGCCGCGATGATGGCGCAGGACATCGACGTCTATGCCGGCTTTCCCGCACCGGAAAACTTGCCCCTGTTCGAGGCGGACCCGCGTTTTCAGGTCATCAACGGCTCGTCCGAGGGGGAAACCATCCTTGCGATGAACAACAAGATGCCGCCATTCGACAACCCCAAGGTGCGAGAGGCCGTGGCCCACGCCATCGACCGGCAATCGATCATCGACGGCGCGATGTACGGCGTCGGCACACCCATCGGCACCCATTTTGCGCCGCACAACCCCGATTACGTCGACCTCACCGCCCTGTCGCCCTATGCGCCCGACCATGCCCGCCTGCTGCTGACCGATGCGGGATATGCGGCGGGCTTCAAGACCACACTGAAACTGCCGCCGCCCTCCTATGCGCGGCGCGGCGGAGAGATCATCGCAGCCCAACTGCTGCAGGTCGGGATCGAGGCCGAGATCGTCAATCTGGAATGGGCGCAATGGCTGGAAGAGGTGTTCAAGGGCAAGGATTTCGGCCTGACCATCGTCAGCCACACGGAACCGATGGACATCGGCATCTATGCCCGGCCCGACTATTACTTTCAGTACGACAATCCGGCGTTTCAGGACCTGATGAAAACGCTGGGCGCCACCGCGGACCCGGCCACCCGGTCAGACCTGCTGGCGCAGGCGCAGACCATGATCGCCAAGGATTACGTCAACGGCTTCCTCTTTCAGCTGGCCTTTCCCATCGTGGCCGACGCCCGCGTCACCGGCCTGTGGGAAAACCAGCCGACGCAGGCCAATCCGCTGACGCAGGTGCGCTGGACGGAGTAACCCGGCCCCTCTCCCTTTGGAATGCCCCTCTTCCGGCGTGACGGGGGGCATTTCCATTTCGACATCGCTTCTCAGGTTGCGAAAACGCGTGTTACGCTTGGGCAATTCGATTTTTCAAAAGGATTCCGTTCCCATGCCTGTTCGCCCATCCGCCCGCCGGGTCACCGGCCTGCTCTGGCTTGTCGCTGCATGTTTGCTGCCGCTCGCGGCACAGGCCGCAACCGTCTATGAAAGCGGCGCGTCCTGCGACTACGTCATCGACGGACCGATCACTCCCGGCGATTTCGACAAGCTCTCTGCCTTCAGGACCGATCCCAACGGCTGGCGCAAGGATGGCCTCTACCATGAGCCGGTTCTCTGTCTCAACAGCCCTGGCGGCAGCCTGACCGAGGGCGCCAGAATCGCGCAATTCGTCTATGAAACCGGCTTGCAGACCCGCGTCGGCGACGGAGCGATCTGCCATTCGATCTGCGCCATCATCTTCATGATGGGCAACAAGCATTCCGGACCGACCACGGTCGAGGAAAACCGCACCCTGCATGTTGGCGGCGACCTGGCCTTTCACAGCCCCTCGATCAGCATCGACAGCGGCAAGAGCTACAGCGCGGCAGAGTTGGAACTTGCCTACAAGCTGGGGTTGGACAGCATCCTGAACATCATCAACCTGGCCAATTCCCAGCGCCCGTTCGAATCCGGCGCGATGATGCATCCCGGCCTGATCAAGGTCCTGCTGGATACCCCTGCAAGTGAACTTTATCACATCACCACGATCGAACAGGCGCTCAGCTGGGACATCGGTCTTGATGGCGTGCCGGAACACCTGCCGCAAACCTCAATCCAGCAACAGATGGTTTGCGAAAACGGTTTGATGCGCGGTTTTCGCCGTCCCTCGGAGATCTATGACCGCAGCGGCAACAACTTCATGACCTCCGAGGTCTTTGACCTCGTGCCGCTGAGCGAGTCCGGCGCCTATCGCCTTTTGCCGGACTTCGGCGTCGAGGAACTCGCACAGGGGATCGTTTACAGCTATCGCTACTGGGCGCTGCCGGTGGAATGCCAGGTCAGGATCGACACCGGCGCGGTACAGGTTTGTGGCGTGGATTCGGCCTTCAACAATCAGGTCGGCGATTGTTACGCGGATCACTACGTGAACCTGCCCGATCATGCCCGCTACCATCCAATGACCGAATTCCGCGCGCTCCAGCGGTCTGGAATCGCTGCGGATGTGTTGCGCTCGGCCCGGTGTACGCGGCGCAGCAGCGGCGGCGCTGTCCTGCGCGACGGCACGTGCGTTCAGGCCATCGACATCTTCAAGCGCGACGAGCGCAAGTTCGCCCGCCACACCCTGCATTGGGACAACCTGGAGCGGACGGTGATCGAGATCTCGGCCCGCCCCTACAACAGCGGCGAGGACACTCCCGACATCTACCGCATCGACGGCATGCGGGCAGAGCCGCTGGATGGCAACGACGCTTGCCTTCGGGTGCCGGACAACAGCACCGTCTTCTGCGTCACCGATCCATGACCGCGCCGCGCAATGACATTCCCGGCTTTACCCCTGCGCGCGCCACGCTGGACGGCATCGAGATCGCCTATGAACAGGGCGGCGCCGGACCGCCGCTGTTGCTGCTGCACGGTTTCCCGCAGACCCGCGCCATGTGGGCCGAGGTCGCGCCGATGCTCGCGCAGGATTTCACCGTCATCTGCCCCGATCTGCGCGGCTACGGTGAAAGCGGCAAACCCACTGGCCTCGCCAACTATGCCTTTCGTGAAATGGCGCGCGATCAACTTGCGTTGATGCGCGCCCTTGGGGTCCACCGTTTTCACCTCGTCGGGCATGACCGGGGCGGGCGCACTGCGCATCGCCTTGCGCTCGACGCGCCGGAGGCGGTCGAGACCCTCACGGTCATGGACATTGTCCCCACCCACCTGCTGCTGACCGATCTGACCTACAGCGTCGCAAAGGCCTATTACCACTGGTTCTTCCTCGCCCAGCCCGAGCCTTTCCCGGAATCCATGATCGCTGCTGACCCGCAGGCCTATTACCAAAGTTGCCTGCTGGGCTTTGGCGCGGCGCAACTGTCGGATTTCAAACCTGCCCAGCTGCAGGCCTACCGCGCCGCATGGGCGGACCCCGACTGCCGCCGCGCCATGTGCGACGACTACCGCGCCGCCATCGAGATCGACATTCACCACGACGCGCAGGACCTGTCCCGCCGCGTCTCCTGCCCCGCCCTGGTGCTCTACGGTGCCGACGGCGCCATGGCCCGCGCCTACGACGTGCCCGCCACCTGGGGCGACCGGCTCTCCGACATGCAGGCACAGCCGATCCCCGGCGGCCATTTCTTCGTCGATCAATCGCCCGCCGAGACCGCCGGGGCCCTGCAGAGCTTTCTGATCGGCGCGCGCTGACCTCTGGACGCCCTTCCCCGCCCCACCTACGGTGCCCCCATGCTGGCCTATCTGACCCGACGCCTGATCTCGCTGATCCTCAGCCTCACCGTCGCCTCGGTGGTGATCTTCGCGGTGGTGGAAATCGCCCCCGGAGACCCGGCCAGCTATATGCTGGGGCTCAACGCCCAGCCCGAAACCCTTGCCGCCCTGCGCGCCGAGCTGAACCTCGACCAGCCGAAACTGCAACGCTACCTCAGCTGGACGACCGGCATGCTGACCGGCGACTTCGGCACCTCCTACACCTACCGCTCACCGGTGTCGGAAATGGTCGGCGAGAGGCTCTGGATCTCGCTCCCGCTCGCCCTGTACGCGCTGCTCCTCGCCGTCCTGCTCGCCTTCCCCATGGGCCTGATCGCGGCCAGCCACCGGGGCCGCGCGCCGGACCTTGCGGTCATGTCTTTCAGCCAGCTGGGCGTTGCGGTGCCGAACTTCTGGTTCGCCATGCTTCTGGTGCTGCTATTCGCGATCACATGGCGGATCTTTCCTTCCGGCGGCTTTCCCGGCTGGGACGAGCCCCTCACGGCGCTGCGCGCCCTCACCCTGCCCGCCGTTGCGCTTGCCCTGCCGCAGGCCGCGATCCTGACCCGCGTGCTGCGTTCCTCGCTGACCGACGCGCTGGGAGAGGATTACATCCGCACCGCACGGGCCAAGGGGCTGACCCGCGCGCAGACCCTCTGGCGCCACGGGGTGCGCAACGCGCTGATCCCGGTGCTGACCATCATCGGGCTACAATTTTCCTTTCTCATCGCCGGCGGCATCATAATCGAGCAGGTCTTCTACCTGCCCGGCCTCGGGCGGCTGATCTTCCAGTCGATCAGCCAGCGTGACCTGATCGTCGTGGAATCCAGCGTCATGCTGCTGGTCTTCGCGGTGATCATGGTGAACTTCCTCACCGACCTCGCCTATGCGCTGGCGGACCCCAGGCTGCGCCACAAATGAACCGCTCGCTGATCCTCGGCGGCGCGCTCACCGCGCTCTTCCTGGCGGCTGCCGCGCTCTCTTTCGTCTGGACCCCGGCAGAGGTCACGGCCCTCAACATCCCGGCCAAGCTGCGCCCTCCGGGCGGCGATTTCCTGCTCGGCTCCGATCACCTTGGCCGCGACATCCTGTCTATGCTGATGGTCGGCGCACGCACCTCCATCGCCGTGGCACTGGTGGCGGTGGGCATCGGCCTCACCCTCGGCGTCCCGCTCGGCCTTGCCGCCGCTGCCGCGCGCGGCAGCCTGCTGGATGAGGTCATCTCGCGCAGCGCCGACCTGATCTTTGCCTTCCCCAGCCTCGTCATCGCCATCCTGATCACCGCCGTCTTCGGCCCCGGCGCGCTGAACGCGATCATCGCCATCGGCATCTTCAACATCCCGGTCTTCGCCCGCCTCGCCCGCGGCGCGGCGCTCTCGCTCTGGACGCGCGACTTCATCCTCGCCGCCCGTGTCGCGGGCAAGGGCCCGGCCCGCATCAGCCTTGAACACATCCTGCCCAATATCGCCAACCTGCTGATCGTACAGGGCACCATCCAGTTCTCGCTTGGCATCCTGGCCGAGGCAGGTCTCAGTTACGTCGGTCTCGGCGCGCAGCCGCCCATCCCGTCATGGGGCCGGATGCTGGCCGATGCGCAGACCCTTGTGGCCATCGCGCCCCATGTGGCGCTGATCCCGGGCCTGACCATCGTGCTCATGGTGCTGGGGCTGAACCTGCTGGGCGACGGGCTGCGCGACCACTTTGACCCACGCCTGAAGGTCCTGCGCACATGACCCCTCGCCATGACCCGGCCCCTATTTCTTCTGTCCCGAAATATGCCGGGGGTCGCCAGTGTCGCGCCATTGGTCCGAGAGACAATGGCGACGGGGCAGAGCCCCCGGCCGGTCGGATCGCCAAAGGCGATCCGAAACCGCTTCTCGCCACCAACGCCCTCACCGTCGACATCCACGGCATGCGCATCCTCGACGCCATCGACCTGACCATCGCGCCCGGCGAAATCCTCGCCCTGACCGGCGAATCCGGCTCCGGCAAATCCATGACCGCACTGGCCGTCATGGGCCTGCTGCCGCAGGGCGCCCGCGCCACCGGCCGCGTCACCCTCGACGGCACCGATCTGCTTTCCCTGTCCGAACGGCAACTCTGCGACATCCGCGGGGATGACATCGGCATGGTGTTTCAGGAGCCGATGACCGCGCTCAACCCGGTCCAGAGCATCGGCCGCCAAGTGACCGAAACCCTGCGCCAGCACCGCGACCTGCCCCGGGCAGAGGCGCAGGAGATCGCCCGCGACACGCTTTTGCGCTGCGGCCTCGACCTGCCGCTCTCGCGCTATCCGCACGAACTCTCGGGCGGTCAGCGGCAGCGCGTGGTCATCGCCATGGCCATCGCCCTGCGCCCGCGTCTCTTGATCGCGGACGAACCGACCACAGCGCTTGACGTGACGACGCAGGCGCAGATCCTGGACCTGCTGCGAGACCTGACGCAGGCCGAGGGCATGGCGCTGATGATGATCACCCATGACCTTGCGGTGGTGGCCGACATGGCGGACCGTATCGCCGTCATGCAAGCAGGCCGGATTGTCGAGACCGCGCCGACGCCGGACTTGCTGCGCGAGCGTCGGCACCCCTACACCCGCGCGCTGTTCGACGCCTCGCGGCATCAGCCGCACCTGGCTCCACGGGCCGACAGCGCGCCGCTGCTGATTGCACGGAATGTCACATGCACCTACCCTCTGCCGCGCCCGCATCCCTTTGCCGAACGCCCGGTCTTCACCGCCGTCAGGGATGTCAGCTTTCAGATCGACCGGGGCGAACGTGTCGGCCTTGTCGGCGAATCCGGCTGCGGTAAATCCACCCTCAGCCGCGCGCTTCTGGGGTTGTCGCCGCTGGCCGCCGGAACCATCACCCTCGACGGTCACCCCGTCATGGCCCGCAGCCAGCCGGGCCACGGAGTCCGCCGCCGCATTCAGGTGGTGTTTCAGGACCCCTACGGCAGCTTCAACCCGCGTCACCGCGTGGCGCGCCTGATCACCGAACCGCTGCATCTGCTGCCCGATGCCCCGCGCGGCGCGGACCTGCAGGCGGCCATTGCGGAGGCGCTGACAGCGGTCGGCCTCTCACCCGAGGACGCAAACCGGCACATCCATGCCTTTTCCGGCGGTCAGCGCCAGCGCCTCGCCATCGCCCGTGCGCTGATCATCCGGCCAGAGCTGATCGTCTTCGACGAGGCGGTTTCGGCGCTCGACGTGCGCGTGCGCGCCCGCATCCTCGATCTGATGGCGGAACTCAGCGCAGAATACGGGCTGGCCTATCTTTTCATCAGTCATGACCTGACCGTGGTGCGCGGCATCACGGACCGGGTGATGGTGATGAAACAGGGCCGTATCGTCGAGGAAGGCTTGACCGAAGAGGTCTTTACCTTGCCACGCCACGCCTACACCCAAAGCCTGATCGCCGCCGCACCGCAACTGCCTGCGACAGCGCCAGAAACGCCGGCCTGATTTCCCTCCGTCAGGGCCATGCCGGGCTCGCAACGCCTGATCCATGCCCGTTGCCCACTCCACTCGCCGATCTTCGCCGGAACGCATCGTTTGCCCATCCTCCTGACCGCTGATCGTGTTTCGGCGGTCCTGTTCAGGCCGCGCGCGGTAACCTGCCAAGGGGCATCGGACAGACTGGGATACCGTCTTGCGTGTCGCAGTCGTCGTTCTAGACTGACGGCCCGGGATCCAACGTCAAATCGGAGAAGCTCCATGCGTATCCTCACCCTCGTCGTCGCGGCTTTCGGCCTCGTCGCGACAACGGCCCCCGTCTTTGCCCAGACCAAATCGGAGGTTCAGTTCCAGCCGGGCAATTTCGGAACCATGGTCAACGGCGCCATCATCGGAAACGAATATGTCGACTACATGCTGGGCGCAAAGGCGGGCCAGGAGATGTTCGTGGAACTGACCGTCGATGGCAGCAACGGCAACGGAACGGTCTATTTCAACATCCTGCCGCCGGGTTCCACCGGCGAGGCGATCTATGTCGGTTCCATGGACGGCAACAGCACAACAGTCACGCTGCCCAAAGACGGGCAATATGCCATTCGGGTCTACCAGATGGGCAATGATGCCGACACCGGGAAGACCTCGGGCTTTCATATCGACATTTCAATCCAGTGACGCGGAGGGGCGGCAGGAGCGAATGGTCCTGTCCCGCTCCTTGCGGACTATGACGGGACGGACGCGGCCCGACGTGTTGTTTCGGGCTGCCGGATAGCGAGACGCGGCATCCCGCGGTGCTTTGACAACCGCTGCAACCGCCCGCCGCCCGGGGCCGACATTCCGCCGGTGCCGCACCACGTGCAAAGACGCGGCATGGGTCTCTTTTTCACCCCCTTGTTCCTTGTTAGCCTTGGGATTGTTCGCGCGGGACTCCCGGTTTCGGGCGCATCATCCCGCCTCTGGACCTTCCCCCCGGAACGCCGCAACATGCGCCCGAAACGGGAGGGACAGACATGAGATTTTCGAACCGCAAGGGTGTGGTGACTGGTGGGGCATCCGGCATTGGCGCCGCCATTGCGCGACGTCTTGCCGCCGAGGGCGCGCTTGTCACCGTCTGGGACATTTCCGAGGACAACCTCGCCAGCCTTGAGGGTGAAACAAACATCCGCACCCGCCAGATCGACGTCACCGATGCGCAGGCCGTCACCCGCGCCATGGGCCAGGATCAGACCGCCATGGGCGGGCTCGACACGCTGGTCTGCTCGGCCGGCATCACCGGCCCCAATACCACCGTCATCGAATACCCCACCGACGCCTGGAAACAGGTTTTCGATCTCAACCTCCACGGGCTTTTCTATTGCAATCGCGCCGCCGCCGCCCTTATGCGCCCCTCCGGCTTTGGCCGCATCGTCAACATGGCCTCCATCGCTGGCAAAGAGGGTAACCCCAATGCCTCGGCCTATTCCGCCTCCAAGGCCGCCGTCATCGGCCTGACGAAATCGCTGGGCAAGGAGCTGGCCGACACCGAGATCACCGTCAATGCGATCGCCCCTGCCGCCGTCCATACTGCGATCTTCGACCAAATGAGCGAAGAGTTCATCGCTTTCATGAAATCCAAGATCCCCATGGGCCGTTTCGGCACCGTGGACGAGATCACCTCCATGGCCTGCTGGCTCGCCTCGAACGAGGCCAGTTTCACCACCGGCGCGGTCTTTGACCAGTCCGGCGGCCGCGCGGTTTATTGAGGAGCCAGCCCATGAGACTGCAAGGAAAACGCGCCATCGTGACCGGTGGCGGATCGGGGTTCGGGGCGGGCATTGTTGCCCGCTTTGCCGCCGAGGGTGCGCAGGTCGTCATCGCGGACATCAACATGGAAAACGCCCGCCGGGTGGCGCGCGAAACGGGCGGACACCCACTGCATGCGGACGTCTCGGACGGCGGCAGCACCCGCGCCCTGATCGCGCTGGCGGCCGAGCACATGGGCGGCATCGACATCCTCGTGAACAACGCGGGCATCACCCACCTGCCCGCCCCCATGGAAGACGTGAGCGAAGAGGATTTCGACCGGGTCTTTGCGGTCAATTGCAAGTCGGTCTACCTGACCGCCCGCAGCCTGGTACCGATCTTCAAGGAACAGGGCTCGGGCGCGATCCTGAACATCGCCTCCACCGCCGGGGTCTCTCCGCGGCCGAAGCTGAACTGGTACAATGCCTCGAAGGGGTGGATGAACACCGCGACCAAGGCGATGGCGGTGGAGCTGGCCCCCTTCGGCGTGCGGGTCAACGCGCTGAACCCGGTGGCCGGGGAAACGCCGCTGCTGGCCAGCTTCATGGGGGAGGACACGCCCGAGATGCGGGCGAAGTTTCTGGCGACCATCCCGCTGGGGCGGTTCTCGACCCCGAGGGATCTTGCCAACGCGGCGCTGTTTCTCTGTTCGGACGAGGCGGACATGATCACCGGGACTTGTCTGGAGGTGGATGGGGGGCGGTGTATCTAGGACGTGCCTGTCCCGGTGGCCAGGCTGTCAGATTGCGTGGACTTCAACTCCGGGTGGCCCAGCGTTATCAACCTATGCGGACCTGAATCAAACGTTTTACAATTGCTTCTTTTCAGGCCACTTTGACCGCGACGACAAGCAAAGCAATGTGAAAGCTGGTATGACATGGTAACATTCTCTTTTGATGATCCTACGCCCACACGGCAAACGCGTGTCAGTGACACCAACTTCACCGTAAACTTCACCGAAGAAGGTGTGAATTTCCTGTGGTCCATAAGTGGCGGCACGGGGACCAACAGTTACGGCTTTCAGGGACCACCAGTTGACCCAAACGGAGTCTTGTTCGGGAATTTCGGTGGGCCGGGCACTGGAACCGTTTTTACCGCAGATGTGTCAGGCCCTTCGACTGCGGGGAACCCCCAGACAGCCTTTTCAGGCAATGTCACGGTTGATTTCCGCGGGAGCGGCAAGCCCGCGAACGTTACAGTTGCCTTTCACCTGGTCGGCGGAGGCACGACAAACGGGACGACCACGGCAGGCGGCGACGTAAGGGCCGTCGGCAATTTCTCTCACATCACCTTTACCGCGAGCATTACGACCCAGCTCATGCAGATCGAAGCCATTTCAGCGACCTCGCTGAATTGCTACACCGCCGGCACCGCGATCGCGACACCGGACGGCCGGGTTCCGGTCGAAACCTTGCAGGCCGGGGACAAAGTCTTGACCGCCGATGGCCGTGAGACAGAGGTCTTGTGGCTGGGCCGACAGCCGGTCGACAGCCGTCTGGCGCATCCCGCCAAGGTGAACCCAGTGCGCATTGTGGCCGGTGCGCTTGGCGGCGGCCTGCCCGCGCGCGACCTGCGTTTGTCGCCGGACCACGCCCTTGCAATCGACGACCACCTTATCAATGCCGGGGCCCTGGTCAACGGCAGCACGATCTATCAGGAACGGGGTCAGATGCCCGAAGGCTTTACCTATTACCACGTCGAAACCGAGGCCCATGAACTGTTGCTGGCCGAGGGTGTGGCGGCGGAAAGCTTTATCGACTACGCAAGTCGCGACAGCTTTGTGAACGGGCACGAAAGGGACCGGCACATCGCCGAAATGGCCCTGCCCCGGATCAGCGCCGCGCGGCTGGTGCCGGACGAGCTAAAGGCGCGGCTTGAGGGTCATGCCGATGACGTTTGGTTCAAACAGCCCTTGAGAGCATAAGTGCGGCCTGAAACCCGAGATTTCATTGCGTTACGTGATGCTCCAAGTCTCTGCCCTGTTACCGGTCATGGCCGCCGCAGCGGGCGCGACCGGCGGCTAAGGTATCTGTCAAAGGACTGGCTACACCGTTGATTTCCGTTGGCCGGATTTCCGGGTGGGCACACGCGCACAGCTTGGGAGATTTCAGTTTCAAGGGGTTACAGCGCCGAATTTGCAGCCTCGTCCCGGTTTCCCCTTGGTTGCGCCTGATCTGAAGACCTGCCTTTGCCGGGGAAGGCGGAGTGACAATTGCCCGTGAGCAGCGCTTCGCGGAGGGTCGAATGATGTTTACACACCGGCCATAACCACTCATGCTTGACGTCGCGCGCCGCAATTTCTGGCGATGTTTGAAAAAACGGGTTGGGACAAGTATGCGAAGAACTGCCAAGCTGTCGGTATACACTTTGATTTCATTCGTTTTCTCGTTGATCTTCGGTGTCTTGACGCAGTCGGGCCCGTCAAGCGCCCAGACAAATTTGTTCGATCCGGGATGGACCATGCAGCCCGGCCAGTCCGTCCTGAATTTTCAGTCTGTCAAGAACCAGGTGATCGTCGAGACCGGCAGTTTCGCCTCGCTGCGCGGCAATATCACCGCGGCGGGTGACGTGACCATCGAAATCCCGCTGGAATCCGTCGACACGAATGTCGATCTTCGCAACGTGCGTATGCGGTTCATGTTCTTCGAAAGCTTCAAGTTTCCCACGGCGACCGTGACCGCAAAACTGGATCCGGCGGCGCTGACCGATCTGCCGAAAGTGCGCCGCAAACTGATTGACATCCCGTTTGTCCTTGACCTGCACGGGGTGCGGAGGCAGCTGGAAACCCAGGCCATCGTGACGCTGCTGAGCGAGCATTCCGTGGCGATCTCGACCAGCGTTCCGATATCCGTGGCGGTCGATGAATTCGGGTTGAGCGACGGGCTGGAAAAACTGATGGACGCCTCCGGCTTTCAGATTCTGCCCTCGGCCTTCGTGTCCTTCGATTTTGTATTTTCGCGGGACGGGACCGCAGGGCTGCCGGATGTCGCCGTCATTCGCAAGGAAGTGGCCCTGCGCAACAGCGCCGTCGAACTGGACGGCAATCTTGATTACGACGCCTGCAAGGGACGTTTCGAGATCCTGTCGCGCACCGGAAACATCTATTTTGGCGCGGGCAGCGCCAGCTTGCAGCCAGACAGCCTGCCCCTGCTGGGGCAGGTGGTTGATATCGTGTCGCGCTGTCCCGGCATGACGATCGAGGTCGGCGGTCACACGGATTCCGACGGCGGCTCTCCGGCCAATCTGACGCTGTCCAAGGCGCGCGCCCAGTCCGTCACCGAGCACCTCATAACGGCGGGTATCGACGCCCGGCGTATTCTGAGTGTCGGCTATGGAGAAGCCTCGCCGGTCGCGCCGAACGATACGCTGCGCAACAAGGCCAAGAACCGACGGATCGAATTCGCCGTGGTCGAAAGGTAAGCCATGCGCTGGACCCGACCGGCATGCTGGACCGGAGCCATACTGGCGGTCCTGATGGCCGTTCTGACATCAGGACCGCTGTACGCCGAAGAGCGCATTGCCCTTGTGATCGGTAACAGCCGGTACGCAAACTTGCTGACCCTGCCCGGCGCCTCCGGCGATGCCGAGGCTCTGGCGGACAACCTGCGCACTGCCGGCTTTGACGTGAAGCTGCTGACCGACGCCGATCTGGAGACCGTGACTCTCGCCACCGAGGCCTTTGCGCAACGCCTTGCTCAGGCGGATCGCAACGCAACCGGCCTGTTCTACTACGCCGGCTATGGCGTCCAGCATTCCGGTGCAAATTTCCTGCTGCCGGCGGATATAGACCTGAACGACCTTGCCGACATCGGCCCGCTTGCCCTGCCGGTCGGATCGGTCCTTCAGCGGATGACCGCGGTGGGCAACACGACCAATATCGTCATTCTGGACGCAAGCCGTGCGCACCCCTACCCCTTTCTGCCCGGCGCGGCGGTGGAAGGCCTTGCGGAAATTCCGACCCCTGCGGGGGTTTTCCTGTCCTATGCGGCCGAACCCGGGACCTTGTCGTCCAAGGGCGGGCGCGGCGACAGCCTTTTCTCCTCAAGCCTGAACCGAAGCCTCGCGGGACCGGACGTTCCGATTGATCAACTGTTCGCGGCCATCAGCCAAGAGGTCCAGACCCTGTCGGACGGTGCGCAGACCCCTTGGTTTGCCAATGGCCTGTCTGCCGGGTTCCTGTTCGATGCACCGGCGGCAATCCCGACCCGCGACTTGTCGGACGATGAGCTCTGGGCAAAGGTGCAGGACTCTCGGGAACCACAGCAGGTTGTGGCCTTCATCCGCAAAAACCCAACCAGCCCGCATGTCCCCGCCGCCGGGGTCTTGCTGTCAGAACTGTTGTCGCAGGATAACGCCACCCCCGGAACGGACATCAAGGCGCTGTCTACGGTCGAGCCCGCTGCTGATCCTGTTGTTCAGCCGACAGACTCCCTGACGGCAGGCAGCAACAAGTCGGCAAGCGTTCGGAGCGCGCGGCCAAAGGATTCGGTCTATTTCGGAATGAGTTTTGAGGAACTCCTGCTTCAGTCGCCCGTATTCGCCCCCATTGAGGGCTTGCCCGCAGAGCTGTGGCAGAATGAACAATGTGGCACCTGCCACAATTGGACGACCGACGATCTGTGCGCTCAGGGCCTGCGGTATCAGAACGTGGAAATCGGGGCGGGCCAGTTGCATCCCCTTGGCGGCGCGTTTCGCAGCAAACTGAAGGACCTCGCCGCCAACGGTTGCGACTGAGGATCCGAACGTTCTGACGGGAGTATGGGTTGAGGGGTTGCACCCGGTCCTGCCTGTGGAGATGTTGCAGGGCGATTTGCACATGAGGCCCCCCATGCGTCCCGGACCAACGAACCTGATCACCGATGTGCCCGGCCTGCTGGTCGGCAATGCGCAGGATGCTCGGATCAAGAGCGGCTGCACGGTGGTCACGGCGCAGGCGCCGTTTGCCGCCTCGGTCGCGGTGATGGGCGGCGCGCCGGGCACGCGGGAAACGGACCTTCTGGCCCCGGACAAATCCGTTCAGGCGGTTCACGCGCTGGTGCTGTCAGGCGGCAGCGCCTTCGGTTTGGCGGCGGCGCAGGGGGTGATGGATGCACTGCACGAGAAGGGCGTGGGGTTTCCGGTTTTCTCGGCCCGGGTGCCGATTGTCCCGGCGGCGATCCTGTTCGATCTGCTGAACGGCGGCGACAAGGGATGGGAAACGAACCCCTATCCGGACCTGGGGCGCAAGGCCCTGGCGGCTGCAGGGTCCGATTTCGGGCTGGGCAGTGTCGGGGCCGGGACGGGTGCTCTGACAGCGCGGCACAAGGGCGGGCTGGGTTCCGCCAGTCTGGTGCTGGAGGATGGCACGACAGTCGGCGCGTTGGTGGCCGCGAACCCGGCGGGCGATGTCATGACACCCTCGGGGCGGCATTTCTGGGCGGCCCCGTTCGAAGTGGACTGTGAGTTCGGCGGGATGGGGGTGGACCCGGTGCCGGGGTTTGACCTGCCGCCCGGCCGCAAGGCGACCGCGATGGCCGAGCAGGGCAATACGGTGATTGCCGTCGTGGCCACCGATGCGGCGCTGGACAAGGCGCAGTGTCACCGGGTCGCGGCGGCCGCGCATGACGGGATCGCACGGGCGGTGCTGCCGGCGCATACGCCGATGGATGGCGATCTGGTGTTCGCGGCGGCGACGGGCACAAGGCCGGTCGGTGACGGGATGCAGGTGGCCGCGATCGGACATGCGGCAAGCCTCTGCCTCAGCCGGGCCATTGCGCGGGCGATCTGGGAGGCGGAGCCGGCGGTGGGGGACGTGTTGCCGTGCCTGCGGGTGGAATTGGGACGTTCGGCGTCGGCGGGGTAAACCCCGCCCTACGGCCCGTGGCAGAGGTCTAGCGCAGTTTCGGAGGCTTGTCCGGGTCCGATCCCGGGGCGATCGGTTGAAGCCTGGCGGGTTCGGGCGGTTCCGGCAGGTCAAAGCGCAGCGCCACGCGGGCCAGGTCCGCCGTGGTCGCATCGCTGTCATTCAGAAAGGTGACGTCGAGCGCGCCCGCCTCCAGCCCGGAAAAGACCAGCGCCTCATTCACCGCACCGGCCAGCGCGCGTTCGGCGCCGGATGCGGTGCCCGTCAGGCCCAGCAGGTGGCCGCGCGTACCGTCATCATAGAGAACCTCGGCCAGGTATGCCTTGCGCGCCAACCCGGCGGCGGTGGCAAGCCGGGCGTCCAGCGCGGTGACAAGCTGCTCGGGGACGCGGGGGCTTCGGAACTCAACCGGGCGGGCCTCTGACTCCAGCGGGCCGGTGCCCAGGGTTTCGACCAGCCATGACAGCGCCTCGGGCGGCAGCAGGATCTGCGACGGGGCGACTTCGGGGTTGAGGGCAAGTCCAATACCCTGCCCGGCCAGCATGTTCGCCAGCGCCCGGCCCGAAAGCGCCGCATAGGGGACAACGCGCCCGGCAAAAGCGGACAGGCGATCCTCACGATCGAAACCAAGCACAAATTTGACATCACCGAGATCGAAAAGCTCGGGCGAGATCACCTCGCCCTGCGGCTCCTCGGTCAACATGAGGAAGAGCTCAGTCGCAGCGAGCCTTTCGTAAAAGCGCAAGCGGGGTGTGTCATCCTCTTGCGCGATTTCCATCGCGGCATGGGCCATGTCGAGCGCGGTCGGGTCGGTCATTCAAGCACCTCCTGGACGCGGGTTCGGAGCACCGGCAGCAGTTCGGTTCCGAACCAGGGATTGCGTTTCAGCCATGCGGTATTGCGCCAGGACGGATGCGGCAAGGGCAGGACGGCGGGCGAAAAGTCGCGCCAGCGCCGAACGGTTTCGGTGACGCCGCTTTTCACGCCCAGATGCCACTTCTGCGCATAACCTCCGATCACGATGGTCAGTCGAACCTCGGGCAGCGCCTGCATGACCTGCGCGCGCCACGTCCTTGCACAGATCGGCGGTGGCGGCAGGTCAGATCCCCTGCGATAGCCGGGAAAACAGAACGCCATGGGCACGATGGCGACGCGGGTTTCGTCATAGAAGGTCTCCGCATCAATCCCCAGCCAATCGCGCAAACGGTCACCCGAGGGGTCTGTGAAGGGCTTTCCCGAGTGGTGCACCTTCATGCCCGGCGCCTGCCCCGCGATCAAAATCCGCGCGGAAGGCGCGGCGCGCAGAACAGGGCGCGGCACATGGGCGGTTTCCGTTGTCGCGAAGCGGTCGGCGCAGAGGCGGCAGGCGCGGATGCTGGTGAGGAGTTGGTCCATGAATTCGAACCTAGCGGTCGCCCGGGAAAAGTGACAGTCCGCGCCGGATTTCAAGCGTGGTGCAGGGGGCGCTGCCCCCTCGGCCTTTGGCCTCACCCCTGCGGTATTTTCCAACCCAAAGAAACCAGGGCACACGCCCGGCCTTCTTTGGTTTTTCAAATACCGCGGGGGAGTCGCGCAGCGACGGGGGCAGCGCCCCCAATGGCTCGGCGACAAATACTTCGACAATCATCGAAATAAAACTTGCGCCCGCCCGTCATTACGATAACTCTAGAAACATGAAAATGACTGATTCCCCATCCCTGACCGTCGAAACCGCCGCCTCCAAGTTTGCCGCGCTTGGCTCCGAGCAGCGCCTGCAGGTGCTGCACACGCTAGTCCGCGCGGGACATGAGGGTCTAAGCATCGGTGTACTGGGGGAGCGGACCGGCATCACCGGATCCACCCTCACACACCATTTGAAAATCCTCTCTGCCGCGGGTCTGGTCAACCAGGCGCGGCAGGGACGGTCGATCATCTGCGCGGGCGCCGATTACAGCGAAGTCGAGGCGCTGTCCGAGTATCTTCTGCGCCAATGCTGCGCGGATGCCGCCACCTGCCACAAGGACCTAGACCATGACTGAGACCACTTCCCCACCGCCCCGACGATTGCCCAGGATCCCCAGGGCCTGGGCGGTCAGCGCGGGCCTCCTGCTCCTTGTCGCGCTGCTGGACTGGCCGCAATTCGGCGAGACGGTGCGCTTTGCCGCCGGGGCGCTGCTGCATACAGCGCCGTTTATCCTTTTCGCGGTCTTTGCAGTCGCCTATCTGAAGGCGAGCGGTGCCGAGACGCTGCTGGCCAAGGCCTTTGAAGGGCGCGAGACCCGGATGATTGTGCTGGCCGCGCTGCTGGGTGGCCTGTCGCCCTTCTGTTCCTGCGAGGTCATCCCCTTCATTGCCGCCTTGCTGGCGGTGGGCGCGCCGCTGTCTGCGGTCATGGCTTTCTGGCTGGCCTCGCCGCTGATGGACCCGGCCATGTTCGCGATCACAGCCGGAACCCTGGGCTGGGGCTTTGCGGTTGCAAAGACGCTGGCGGCGGTCGGACTTGGCCTGATGGGCGGCTTTGGCGCCAAGCTGTTGGCCGACAGCCCGGTGTTCCGTGACCCGCTGCGGGAAAAGCCGCAGGTGGGCGGGTGCTGCGGCGTCAAGAAACCGTTCAGCGGCAAGCCGGTCTGGAAATTCTGGTCCGAGGGTGAGCGGGTCGAAACCTTTCGCAACACCGGTCTGGAAAACCTGCTGTTCCTCGTCAAGTGGCTGACGCTGGCCTACATCATCGAAGCGCTGATGCTCCATTACGTCCCGGCGGATATGATTGCTGGCGTGTTGGGTGGCACCGGGGTGATGCCGGTCATCCTTGGCGCGCTGGTCGGCGCCCCGGCCTATCTGAACGGCTACGCGGCGGTGCCGCTGGTCGACGCGCTGCTGGCGCAGGGCATGGCGCAGGGCGCGGCGATGAGTTTTGTCATCGCCGGCGGCGTCAGCTGCATCCCCGCCGCCATCGCGGTCTGGGCGCTGGTCAAACCGCGGGTCTTTGCCGCCTACCTGGGCATTGCCCTGCTGGGTGCCGTCATTGCGGGACTTGCATGGGGCATCGTCGCCTGACTTCATCCCCTTCACGAGTGGCAACAGAATCACGGTTAATTGTTGCCCGGCCGGGCCCCCATTGCGGGGTCCGGTTTGTTTTTGTTTCGCCGCAGGGCCATAATGTGAACAAATTATCTACCTAACTGTCGCATAAACCAGATTGTACGGGATCCGCAGGCAACAACCGGGGCACCCCAGATGTTAGAGTTCGACATGGTCAGCAAGTCCTTCTGGACTGGCACCCAGCGCAAGGTAATCCTTGACCGGGTGTCCTTTCGCGTTGATTTGGGAGAATCTCTTGGCATCCTTGCCCCCAACGGCACCGGCAAGACCACGGTCATCAAGATGATGGCGGGGCTTGAGAAACCGGATGAAGGTGAGATCCGGCGCGGCTGCCGGGTGTCCTTTCCACTGGGTTTCATGGGCGGTGTCGTGTCCAAGATCTCGGCCAAGGAAAACGCCCGATTCATCGCCAAGCTGTACGGGCTGGACCCGGACTACGTGGAATCCTTCTGCCGCTGGCTCTGCGACCTGAAGGAATACTTCGATCAGCCCATCGGCACCTATTCCTCTGGCATGCGGGCGCGGTTCACCTTTGCGTTGATGCTGGCGCTGGACTTCGACATGTACCTGATTGATGAGGGCATGCCGAATTCCACCGATGCCGAGTTCAACCGAAAGGCCGGGGATATCCTGGCCGAGCGGCTGCGGACGACGACAATCATCATCGTCAGTCACCAGCCCAAGATCCTTGAGAAATTCGCCCGCAAGGCGGCTGTCCTGGTGGATGGCAAGATGCATATGTTCGACACTCTGGAAGAAGCGAAACGGCTGTATGACTATGAAACCGAAGGCTAAGAAGTTCCGCATTCGGCGTTCCCCGGCCGCGCCCGCCTCGACCGATCCGGCAGAGACGCGCAGGCTCGAACAGCCTGCGGAAGCGCCTCCGCGCGCGGCCGCCGCCGCGCCCGGCCAAGCCGTGAATTCCGGCGCGCAGCTGCCGAAATTCTCCAAGCCCGCAGCCGAGACGGCCCGCGCGGGTGAGGTTGCCTCACCCCGACAGGTGGCGGGAGAGACCGATATCGAGACGATTCGGGACGAGGGTCTGACCGGGCGGCAATTGCGCATGGCGCGCCGTGTGGCGCAGAAACACGGGCTGAACCCGACCTCTGATTTCGACGCGGTGCGCCTGTTGCGGGCGCGCGGGGTCGACCCGTTTCAGCGCACCAACATGCTGGAACTGGTGCAGGCGGATCCGGCGGCCAGACCGGCCGGGGGACCGCCCGCGCAACAGCCGGAACCCAAGGTGCAACTGCCGCAGACCGTGCAGGCCGCGAAACGGCAACTGCCCTCGACCGAGACGGTCAGCCCGGCGGAACGCCGCGCTGCCGAGATCCTGAAGATCCAGCGCGAACTGGCCGCGCGTCGTCGCAAGAAGATGATGCTGCTGATGACGCGGCTGGTGGCCTTTGTGCTGCTGCCGACGATCGTGGCGGGCTATTACTTCTACGGTGTGGCGACACCGATGTATTCGACCAAGTCGGAGTTCCTGATCCTCAAGGCGGAAAATTCCGGCGGCGCGATGGGGTCGCTGTTTTCCGGCACCCAGTTCGCCACCAATCAGGACGCGATCGCGGTGCAGTCTTACCTGACGTCCAAGGACGCGATGCTGCGGCTGGATCAGGATGAGGGGTTCAAGGCGCATTTCACCCAGGACTTCATTGATCCGATTCAAAAGCTTGGGACGGAGCCCTCCAATGAAGAAGCCTATTCGCTGTACAAGCGCCATATCGAGATCGGCTATGACCCGACCGAGGGTGTGGTCAAGATGGAGGTCATGGCGGCAGATCCGCAGACGGCGGCCGACTTCTCCACCGCGTTGATCGGCTATGCCGAGGAGCGGGTGGACAACCTGTCATTTCGCAAGCGGTCAAACGCGGTGGATGACGCCGAGGCCGGTCTGGCCGATGCGACAGACGCCCGGCGCGAGGCGCAGGAAAAGCTGGTCCGCATGCAGCAGGAGGGGAATATCGTCGACCCGGAAGCCCGGATCGCCGCCCTGCGCACACAGATCAACACCTATGAGCTGCAACTGCAGGAAAAGCAGCTGCAACTGCAGGCGCTGCTGGACAACAACCGCCCCAATCAGGCCAAAGTGGACGGCGCGCGCGGAGATGTGCGGCGGCTGGAGGCGCTGCTGCTGCGGCTCAACAACCAGATGACCACCGCCACCACGGGCGAGGAATCGCTGGCCGAGAAAGCGGTGCAGATCAAGCTGGCCGAGGCCGATCTGGCGACGCGCGACCTGATGTTGCAGACCGCGCTGGAGCGGCTGGAACAGGCGCGGCGCGATGCCGACAGCCAGGCGCGTTACCTGACGACCTCGGTGGTGCCGGTGCCCTCGGAAGATCCCAGCTATCCGCGCAAGTTCGAGAACACGGTGCTGGCCTTTCTGATCTTTGGCGGCATCTACCTGATGATTTCGCTGACCGCCTCGATCCTGCGGGAGCAGGTGTCCAGCTGACGCGCAGCGGATAAGCGGCCCGAGCGGATCGGGCCGCCTGCCCTCTCAGGTCTTGCGCTTCATCGCGGCGCGCAGCGCGTCGCCCAGCGCCCCGTTGCCGCCCGAGTTGCCACCGCTGTCGCCGCTCTGGTTGCCACCGGGCTTGCCACCGCGCGGGCCGCCGCCTTGGGGTGGTCGCTTGCCGCCCGGTTTCGCGCCTCCGCCGCGCGCGTCCTGCCCCTGCGGTCGACCCCCGGCAGCGGCACCGCCCTCCTTGCGCATGGTCAGGCCGATACGCTTGCGCGGAATGTCCACCTCGGTCACCCGGACCTTGACCAGATCGCCGGTCTTGACCACCTCATGCGGGTCCTTGACGAACTTGTCGGCCAACTGGCTGATGTGGACCAGCCCGTCCTGATGCACGCCGACATCGACAAAGGCGCCAAAGGCGGCGACGTTTGTCACCGTGCCTTCCAGCAACATTCCGGGTTTCAGGTCCTTGATGTCCTCGACGCCATCCGCAAAGGAGGCAGTCTTGAACTCGGGCCGCGGGTCACGACCCGGCTTTTCCAGTTCCGACAGGATATCGCGCACCGTGGGCAGGCCAAAGGTATCGTCGACAAACTGTTCCGCGCGCAGGCCCTTCAGGGCGTCGCCATTGCCCATGATCTGGCGCAGGTCACGCCCACAGGCGGCAACGATCCGGCGCGCGACGCCATAGGCCTCGGGGTGGACCGACGAGGCGTCCAGCGCCTCTTTCCCGTCCCGGATGCGCAGGAAACCCGCCGCCTGTTCAAAGGCCTTCGGACCAAGGCCCGAGACCTTGAGCAGCGCCTTGCGTGAGGGGAAAGCCCCGTTTGCGTCGCGATGGGCGACAACCGCCTCGGC
This sequence comes from Paracoccaceae bacterium, assembly GCA_034670345.1. Lineage (GTDB taxonomy): Bacteria > Pseudomonadota > Alphaproteobacteria > Rhodobacterales > Rhodobacteraceae > Antarctobacter. The sequence goes on from JAXMNQ010000022.1 coordinate 71,797, forward strand.
CAGACGCGGGCCAAGCCCGGCAACATGCGACAGCAAAGGCGCGGAGGCCATGTTGACGTCCACGCCCACCGCGTTCACCGCATCCTCGACCATCGCTTCCAGCGCCTGCGTCAGGCGGCGCTGGTCGACGTCGTGCTGATACTGGCCGACGCCGATGGATTTCGGCTCGATCTTGACCAGTTCGGCCAGCGGGTCCTGCAGGCGCCGCGCGATGCTGACCGCGCCGCGCAGCGAGACGTCCAGATCGGGAAATTCCCGCGCCGCCAGTTCCGAGGCGGAATAGACCGAGGCGCCGGCCTCTGACACGATGACCTTGGTCGGCTTTTTCGTGTCGGGGGGCAGCAGTTTGAGGGTGTCGCCCACCAGACGCTCTGTCTCACGGCTGGCGGTGCCATTGCCGATGGCGATCAATTCGACCCCGTGCTTGCGCACCAGTTCGATGATCTTCGCCTCGGACCCGCGAATGTCGTTCTTGGGCTGGAAAGGGTAGATCGTGGCGGTGTCCAGCACCTTGCCGGTGGCGTCCACCACCGCCGCCTTCACGCCTGTCCGGATGCCGGGATCAAGGCCAAGCGTCGGGCGGGCGCCCGCCGGTGCCGCCAGCAGCAGGTCCTTGAGGTTGCGGGCAAAGACGGTGATCGCCTCTTCATGTGCGCTGCGGCGCAGGTCGGACATCAGGTCCATGTACATGGTCAGGCTCAGCTTGACCCGCCAGACCCAACCCGCCGCATCGCGCAGCCACTTGTCGCCCGGTCCGTCACCCGAAACGCCGATCTCTGCCGCAACCATGTTGACAGCGCGCGGCGCGCCGACCTCGGGGTCCGGCGCGATTTCGATGGAGACGACCTCTTCCTTGGCCGCGCGCAGGATGGCCAGCGCCCGGTGGCCGGGAATATCGGCCCATTTCTCGCTGTGGTCGAAGTAGTCCGAGAATTTGGCCCCGGCCTGTTCCTTGCCCTCGACAACCTTGGCGGAAATGATCGCCTCGGCCTTCATGAAATCGCGCAGCCGCCCGATCAGGGCGGCGCTTTCCGACAGTTCCTCTGACAGGATATCGCGCGCGCCGGTCAGCGCCTTTTTCGTGTCCGGCACCTCGTCGTTCAGATAGCCTTCGGCCAGTTTCGCCGGGTCCGCGCCCCGGTTGTCGAGGATGCCGCGCAAAAGCGGTTCCAGCCCGTTTTCACGGGCTATCATCGCCTTGGTGCGGCGCTTGGGCTTGTACGGCAGGTAGATGTCTTCGAGCGTCGCCTTGGTTTCGGCGCGGGCGATGTCGCGGGCCAGCGCATCGGTCAGCTTGCCCTGTTCCCTGATCGAATTGAGAATCGTCTCGCGCCGCGCTTCCATGTCGCGCAGGTATTCCAGCCGGTCATTCAGCAGGCGCAGTTGCGTGTCATCCAGACCGCCGGTGACCTCCTTGCGGTAGCGGGCGACAAAAGGCACGGTTGCGCCTTCGTCCAGCAGGCCGACGGCGGCGGCGACCTGTTTCGGGGTGGCCCCGATGTCGGTGGCGATTGTGCGGTTGATACGTTCCACGGCGGCTGACACGAGCGGGCTCCTTGCGCTGTTCGGGAGACCCTGAATAGCGGCAGCGGGGACCGAGGGGAAGCGGTTGCGTGTGATCAGGTGTCGGGTTTCTGATCCGGCGCTTCGGCGCGGTCGGTCCGGGTGTAGTCGCGGGTGATGGCAAAGACGCGGGCGGACTCCCCGGTATTTGCGATAGTGCGGGCCTCATCGGCGCTGGCGGCCTCGATCAGGGTGACAAAACGGCCCGGCGTTGTGACGCTTTCAAAGGCGCGGCCGCGAGGCGCAGGAGCCGGGCCGTAGAGGGCGACCAGCAGTCGGTTTGCGGGGGTTTCTCCGGCCAGTTCCGGACCGATACGCAGACGGTAGCTGTCGAAATGGATGCGGCGGCCTGCGGATTGGCTGATCTTGTGGTCCGGGTCTTCGCGCCAAGCGCGGATGGCATCGTCATCGCGCCAGTGCTGGTGTGAGAGCAGTTCGTCCGGATCATCCAGCGCCCGGAATCGTTCCAGATAGAGCAGTCCCTCATGCCAGGCGAGGACCGGCTTCAGCCGGTCCACATGGGCAAAGTAGTGTTCGAGATGCCCCGGCTTTGGCCGGACGTTGAAGAATAACCCGTGCATGTTCCGCCCCCCCTTGCGCCGCCAAAGAGTTTCGCGCGACGCGGCGGGCGTCAAGTGCGGGGCTGCCGAATTCGGTCCATACCCGGTCACGGGCGGGCAAAGACGATTTCGCCCTCGCGACCCGCATGTCAGTGGCCCGGCCCAGTTGGATTGACCGGTCAGGTGCCGGTGCCCTCGGCTGACGCGCGGGTGGCGCTGACGACCGGCCAGGTTTTCCAGGTCGTGGCGTAGGAAATCTTGACCCGCTCGGGCAAGCCGTCCTGATCCAGCCAGACCCAGCCTCTATGTGGCGTGTCGTAGATTTGCATGTCACCCTGTTCGGGCGTGCGTTTCAGCGTGACATGCCAAGAGGCCTTGTACGTCCAGACGTGGGCATAGGTGCCGTCCCGCCGGACGCCATCGCCCGGTTCAAAGGTAAAGGTCACTTTGGCGCGCAGGCCGTTCTTGCGCGTGACCTCGGGGTTGCGCAGGTTGCGCCACAGGAACAGGCCCGCAACAAGGGTCACGGGCCCGGCATAAAGCACGGCCTGCATGTCACCGCTGACGAGGGCGCTGATCGAGATGATCGCGCCGACGGCAGTCACAAAAGACAGAATGATCCGCATGTCCCGTTCTTGTCCTTTCCAGACCAGGCCGCCGGGGTTGCCCGGGGCCATGATGAAATAACGCACCGTCGCACGGGTCATTGATGGCACGGCGGAAGGGTGGCCGCCACCGCCAGTGTGGCCGCGCCGACATCGCCCCGTGGGTTCGGGAAAGCACTCCCGCCCCTGAAGGTGTGTCCATCCGGTTGCAGCCGGGCGCATGCGTGGCGATGGTGGCGGACTTGCCGGGTTGCCATTTGCCTTTAAGTGCCATGCGGGTTTCTGCGTCTTGTGGCGACATGACCCGAGCCTCCCGTTCCGGGCTTGCCCGGGACCTCCTGTTATGGGTCGCCATGAGGCCCCGGATCAAGTCCGGGGCGCGCGGTCTCAGACCTCTACAGTCCGCGACGGCGGTCGGCTCAGGTATCGCTTTCCAGTGTCACCGGTGTCGAGTCCGGACCCTCATACTTCAGCCGGCCGCCGGACAGCCAATGGGGATGGTCCAAGGGAAGGTAGACGTGGAACTCGGGGATCCCAGTGGTCTCTATGTGCCGCGTCGGTGATAGGTCATTGCCTGTGCGATGCAGCGGCGCAGGTCGTCGGTTGGCAAAGACGCGTCCAGCGGCAGCAAGATCGCGCGGTTCCCGTCATAGTGCAGGCCCGGCACGGCATCGCGCCACGTCTCGACAAGACTGGTCTGGCAATGGACAAGCACTTGCAGATGTTCAGGCGAACTTTCCGCCCAGTGGAGCCGAACCGGTGTACCGACCCGCGCCGCCTTGGGCACAAAAGACGGCTGGCCCCATTTCAATGACATGACCAGCGGGCCGACCTGTTGCGCGTCGGCCTCTTGCTGGATGAGGTCGATCAGACTCTCGGCCTGTCGGCGCGCGGGTTCGGGCCATTGTTCCAGCGCCCGGTCCACGTCGGGCACGATCCGGCGTGTCGCGGTCATTGGTCAGCCCAGGTCGGGTCTTCCCGACCCAGCTTTTTGTAGGTGCCACCTGTCGTGGCCCGCTTCACGGTCATGGAATAACAGCCCGTGCGGGTGTTGACGTCAGTATTGTTCAGCCCACCGGCACCGACACGGACCAACACCTCGCCCGAGGCCGGGTCGGGGCACTTCCAATCCTGGTGCAGGACGATCCGGTCAAGGTCGCCGTGGCCCTTGGTGACCATGGCGCACATCGTGCCGAGTAGGGGCATGGGGTGTCTCCTGTCATGCGAGTCGCGGCCAGTCTAACCCGCCGGGACCGGGGCCGCATCGGTGCGCAGCAATTGGTCTTTTGGATCATCAGAAGGTCTTCGTTCGGGATCAGGTCGCGGCCAATGTCGTCCTTGTCCCGGCGGGCAAAGCGCGACACATCGGCCCCCGGTCAGGGGGGCCTCAGTGCTCAGTTCTTCTTCTCACTTGAAGCCCTTTGTGCCCCGGCCCCTGGTTGTCGACCGCCGGTGCGGCGTGAATTCACAGCATTCAATCCCGCACCTGCGGCGCTGGATACCGGAGGCGATTGATGGTTGAAATCGCCGGTCGCAGACACTGCATTCACTGGCGCACGCACTCCGCCCTCGTCTGTACGACCCATTGCCATTGGCCGGAAATCGCGGTCACTCTGAAGAAATGCCCGGCGCCGGCAGGGCTCTGAACTCTTGCACCGCAGGGCAGGAACCGGACTCCTCACGATACTCCCGAAAGGACACCCCATGAGCACATTCGACGAAGACCTGTTCCTGAAAGGACTGGAACAGCGCAAATCAACACTCGGCGCGGACTACGTCGAAAAGAACCTTGCCGCCGCCGATGACTTCACCCGCCCCTTTCAGGAGGCCATGACGGCCTGGTGCTGGGGGTTCAGGTGGGGCGATGAGGTGATCGACGCCAAGACCCGCAGCATGATGAACCTCTCCATGATCGGCGCGCTGGGAAAGATGCACGAATGGGAAATCCATTGCCGGGGGGCGCTGAACAACGGCGTGTCCAAGGAAGAAATCCGCGCCATCATCCACGTGGTCGGCATCTATTGCGGTGTGCCGCAGGCGTTGGAATGCTTTCGTGTCGCGCGCAAGGTGCTGGAGGAACGCGGTCAGATTTAGCCCCCTGTCCTGCCGCCGCCGCCCGTTGAGCAAGGATCCGGAACCCGGTTCAGGCACTTCTCTCTCAGACCAGTGAGACCAACATGCGCGCGACCTGATCCTCGTCATACTTCGGCGCATCCGGCTGGCATAACGGCAGGCGGTGACAGGGAACCCCGTGGCGTCTGGTAACCTTGGCGCAGTGTGCATCGGGGACCGACGTATCGCACAGCACATGCGTCATCAGATCGCGCGCGGTGACATCCGGACCGGCATCACGCATCAGGGGCGACAGGATGGCCGCGACCTGATCCGCGAGGTCATGGCCAAGTGTCTCTGGATCTCTCCCAAGGCTGGGCAGATAGACTTTTGGCACAAGGCGCTGCGCCACGGCCCGCCCCACTCCGGCAGGCAACAGGTTTGCCACGACGCTGGAATAGAGGCTGCCGGGCGGATAGCAGATCACGTCCGCCTGCTCGATCAGCCTGCGGTTCCGTTTCGGCAGAGGCACGTCCTCTGGGGCCAGCTCAGACACACCGTCACTGAGAAAAAGGCGCGCCACCGGGCTTTCGATAGGCGCGACCTCCTTGCCGCTGATCTGACGCTGACCCAGAACTTGACGCCCGTCGACCAGATCGACGCCCAGATGCAGGTTCTCATCGACTATGGTGCGCACGGTGCCGCGCACGTCAACCATCTTGGACATAAGGAACAAGACCGGTTCCAGCGCGCGACCATTGCTCAGGTATCCCCCGGCAAGGATCAGGTTTCCGATACTGGCCTTGTGATAATTGAAATCTGCCGGGGCCGCCTCCGCAAAACGGCGCAACTGGGACTGGATCAACAGGCGCATGGGCTTGGAGATGGCCGAGATCAGGGGATGCGTGCCCCCGACCATCGCCGCGACCTCGGCCCGCAGGTCCTCTTGCGGCAGATCGTTGGGCAAACGATGGCTGAACAAGGCAAAGACATCCGGCTGCCCCAGTACCGTCTCATCCGCCAGAGCCATCAGGCGCGACCGCAGATCGCCCACTGCCGGCATGTCAAAGGCACGGCGCAGGACCTGTGAACTGCCGCCGCTGTCGAAGGGCGTGATCAAGTGCATGGAATTGTAGGTGTACCGCTTCAACTGTTGCGAAATTCCGTTCAGCGCGCTGCCGCCGCTGAAGAACAGGATCCGGGGGCCGATATGCGGCGCACTTTCGGACCGCGCCACACGCAGGGCATCCGGCAACAGAATCTCCCTCTGCACGTGAACAGAAGTCATGACCCGACACACTCCTTGCAGCGCCCCGTTCCCGGCTTTGTGTGGATGAGACCGGACGCGAAAATGGCACAGGCGGCAATCGCAAGGCCCCTATTTCGGTGACAGTTGAATCGAGCACGCGGCGGCGGTCAAGGACAAGCCGCCCGTCGGGTTATCACGGACCCGAACAGGCGCGCCGGGTGCGCGGAGCATTGTTGCCATGCCGCTGGCCGGCGATCCGCTTTACGTCGATCCCGCGGTCAAAGCACAAAATCGCTTGCAGTCAGGTCGGTGACGCCCACCAACCCGGATCTCGGCTTCGGTCGCCAGGTCCACGTTGGTGTTGAACCGGACAATGCTGGAGCCCGTTGCCGTTTCTATCACACGGATCCGGTTGGCCTCGGCGAATGCCCCTGTCCCGACAAAGGTGAAAGCGCCCGACACCATGCCCGCCACGTCGATCACGTCCGGCTCTATCTGGAAGGCGAGGATCTGATCCCGGGCCGCACCCGGCCCCGCGTCTGCCGCAGTGGCAAAGGCAAAGGTGCCATTTTGGCGATTGCAGTTGGATATTGGGTCAACAAAACACAATGTACGTCTTGCCAATGTGCTCGCTTCTCGTTCCTTGGGAAACCCGTTTCGGGATGACCGGTCGTCGGCACCGCCTGACCTTGTACCGGCCCTGGCGCGCGGCGATCTGGACGCCATTGTCCCGTTCCCCAGCTTTTACAGTGCGGCCACGCAGACGCTGGGTGAGGATTACGCCGAACTCCGCATTCCGGGCTATCAAGTCCATTACATCCTCGCCGCCACGCCGGAAATGGCGGACGAGCGGTCAGAGGTTCTGGATGCCTTCATGGCGGCGCTGGCCAAGGCGAATGCCGATGTCAAAGCCGATCCCGAAGCCACGACGAAGGCGGTCAGCGACTCGATGCAGGGCGCCGTCACTCCGGAAGCGCTGGCGACGATGTGGGCGGACGTGGATGTCGGTCTGAAGCTGGATTCCGATTTGGCGGACCTCTTGGTGGCAGAGGCAGACTGGGTACTGACCAACGGCGAGGTCAAAGGCGATGCGGTGACCAGGGAAGAGATGCTGTCGCATTTCGCCCCTGCGGCCCTGAAAAAGGCAGCGCCCGAGGCAGTCGATCTGCCCTGAGACGAATACTGGCCCTGTCCTGATTGGGCGGGGCCAGAACTTTTGGTGCCCGCCGAATGCAGCCACTTGCCAGTCCGTTACCGCTGCGACGCGTCTTCTGATAGGATGGTATCGACGCGCAAGAGATCACGATGCTGCGCCGCGTGACGCGCAATTTCTTCCATCGGGGCGAACCAGGCTTCGCCCCCATTCAACACCGTTTCCAACCAGCGTTCCATCGCCGCCCAGCGGGCAAGCCGACCGGTCAGGAAAGGGTGCAGAACCGGCATCCAGAAACCGCCAACATTCCGCGCCGCCTCATATTCCTCGGCAAAGGCGCGGATCCCGTCCGACGGGGCGCGCACCGGCATCAGGTAGCCGATCTCTTCGAAATGGGCGAAGGGCGGCCAGTCGTCATTGCCCCAATGAGGCGGCAATTCGATCAACTCCCCTTGCGATGCGCGCAGCAGGTACGGCATCTCATCTGCCATCAGGGAACTGTCGTAGAGAAATCCCTCGTCGATCAATCGACCGATCACAGCCGGCGCTGCATTGTAAACCGGAGCCCGGTAGCCGCGCGGCTTGCGGCCGGTCATGCGAACATGTGTCTCCATCGCGCGCCCGAAGAGTTCTGCCTCGCGGGCGTCGGAATGGCCCATGGGATCCTCATGGCGCCATGAGTGGTGCCCGATTTCATGTCCGTCTTTCAGGATCGCCTCGACCGTCGCGGGATAGGTCTCCATCACCCATGCCGGGATAAAGAAGGTCTGCGCCAGCCCGTACCGTCGATAGGTGTCCAGGATACGCGGCACGGCAACGGTCGGTCCATAGCGTCCCATGCTGACAGGGGCGAGCCGCAGGTGCCCGTCCTCGGGGCGGGCGTTGCGGATCAGGCTGTCGGCGTCGATGTCAAAGGTGATACAGGCGCCAACGCGCTTGTCGTCCGGCCAGGACAGAGGGTGCAACAGCATTTCAGGTCTCCGTCCGGCCTGCGGTGGGGAAGGTGCGCTCTGCCCGGTAGGTCTCGAAACTGGACAGTTTCTGGGCATTCGCTTCGGTCTGCCAGCGGGTGCTGGGCAGGACCGCGGTTACCACCTTGTAGCTGGCGCGGTAAGCGGCGGTCGCGGCGTTCTCTTCCATCACGATGCTCGCCATCCCCGCCACGCTGCCCCCCTGTCGTTCGATCAGGCGAATGGCGCCGTCCATGGTGCCGCCGGTCTCGACCCATTGATCCACCAACAGAACCCGCGTTCCCGGCGCAAAGGCCGGGGTGCGCATTTCCATGTCCTGCGTGCGACCGGAATAATTGCCATAGCTCACCCTGTCGGTATCGACACAGAGCTTTCCTGCCTTGCGGATCGGCAGGAACCCTTTCTTCAGCCGCGCGCCCAAGGCCGCGCCAAGCACAAAGCCCATGGCATCCAGTCCCGCGACCACATCTATGTCAGTCGCATCGAGTTCGGCGCAGAGATCGTCCAACAGGTCATCGAAGGCGACAGCATTGATATAGATCGAAGTCGGGTCGAGCCATGCGAATTGCGGCCCCTTGGTGTTGGGCGACATCAGCGACAGATACCAGCGGTCGTCACGGGGGCCTTTTTCAACGGTCATTCCTGCTTTCCTTCGCGGCGGGTCACGGCCAGCAGGGCGTTCAGCCGTGCGGGATCAATATTGTAGAAATCGCCATCGTAGTTGATGCCCGTGGCGACCAGAAACAGGTCCACGGTGGCGGCGAAACTCGCGGCGTTCTGCGGTGTGATGCCAGAGGCCAGCGCCAGCGGGTGTCCGCCAATTGCCTTTCGAAATGCGGCGATCTTGCCAGGATCGGCTTCTTGACCCGTGGCGATGCCCGAGGTGCAGACCGCATCCATGTAGGGCACGGCCTTTTGCGCGGCGGCTGCGTAATCCTGTGGCGCGACGGGGCGTTGTTTCTTGAAGGCCACGCCGCCAAGGTACAGCCCTTGCCAACCGCTTTCGGCGCGGATGCGGGCGATCTCCTCTGCCTCGGTCTGGATCTCCGCACGTTCGTCGATACAGCCGTCATCCGCCCAATAGGCGTCAAGGTGATGACCTTGCCGCGCCAGTTCGCCAAGCACCGGAAAGGCAACACGCCCCGACTGCGCCAGAAAGTTCACCCCCAGCCAGAAATCGGGCCGCGCGGCGCGAACCTCGGTCAGGATCGGCAGGAAAGGTGCCATTGGAAAATCGTGGTTGATCAGGAAGGCCCCGGGACAGCCTGCCCCATCCAGCACGTCAAGGTTGCGCAACGTCTGCACCGCATCCTGTACGTGGATCACCGGCGTCACCAGCGGGCATCCGGATTTGACCAGTTGATTAAAATCTAAGCGGCTCATCAGCCCTCCACGATTTTTTCTTCATGGCTAAAGGTCAAAATATCATATCCAAAATTTATTGTTGATATGGCTGGATGAAATTTCATTATGCATCATGGCAACCAACGTCCCCACTGACCTGCTGCGCAGTTTCGTCACCGTCGTTGACCTGGGCGGGTTCACCCGCGCAGCAGAGGCTTTGGGACGCACGCAACCGGCGATCAGCCTTCAGATCCGTCGCTTGGAAGACCTGCTGCAGACCAAGCTGATCCGCACAGCCGGGCGGCAATTTGCTCTGACCGACGCGGGGGTGGCGCTTGGCCCCTATGCCCGGCAGATGCTGCGGCTCAACGACGATATTGTCGCCTATTTCTCCGAGGCGGCGCTGTCCGGCTGGATCCGGGTCGGGGTGCCCACCGATTTCTCGCATGCATCCCTGTTGCAGGCGATCGCAGAATTCGCGGCCCAGCACCCGGACGTCAAGATCGAGATCGAAAGCCTGATTTCCAAGGCTCTGCGTGAGGCTTTGGCCGCGGATCGGCTAGACATCTGCGTTGCCATCGCACCGGACCGTGACGTGGCCTATCTGGTCGAGACAACGACGGTAGAGCCGTTCTGGGTCATCTCTGACGGGTTGCATCCCGACCCCAGAAAATCCCTCCCCATCGTGCGCCATCCAGATCCCTGTGAATATGCCGCTCGCATGCGCAACGCCCTGCGGCAGGGCGGGCGCAGTTGGCAGACCATGCTGGTGTCCCGCGACGTGTCCGGCCTGCAAACCGCGGTTCAGGCGGGTCTTGGGGCAACGGCCCTGACCCCGGCGACGCTGGTCCCGGGAATGCGGATCGGGCGCGCCGACGAAGGGTTTCCACCTTTGGCGCCATTGCAGATCGGCCTGTTTTACAAGCACGCCGCGCTCAGCAAAGCCGGTCACGGACTGGCGCAGCACATTCTGGAACATATACAGAAGACCGGGAAATCGAAATGAACATTAATTTTCTTTATGGTGGCATACCAACAGGAAATTTCCACACCTCGCCATTCCAGCCTTAGGCTGAACTCATCACCGCACGCGTGGTTCACGTCAATAAATTCGGCGCCGCACCTCCTGCCGCGCGCCGACCGACACGGAGGTTTCATGTCCAAATCCAACTTTTCCATGACACGGCGGCGGATGCTGACGGGCGCCGCCGGACTGGCGCTCAGCACACCGATGATCAATCGCGCCTGGGCCCAGGAACCCACAGTCATCAACATGCTGGCGTGGTACGGCCATGCAGAGCCCGACATGGTGGGCGAATTCGAGGCGGCCAACAACGTCAAGTTTGTGCCGAAATATTACGCCGGCGGCGACAACATGCTGGCCCTGATCGCGCAGTCTCCGCCGGGAACCTATGACCTGATCCTGTCGGATGCGGAATTCGTCCAGCAACTCAATGCTGCGGGCTATATCGAGGAAATGGACCCGTCACTCTATCCCTTCGACGATTTCTGGCCTGCCTATCAGAAATTCCCCGGCCACTGGACGGATGATCAACTGTGGTCGGTGATGGTCCGCTACGGCCTGTTGGGCGTAAGCTACAACACCGAGGCGCTGACCAAGGAAGAGGCGATGTCCTACAACGCCTTCTGGAACCCCAAGGTCACCGGCAAGGTCGGTCACTTTGACTGGCACCTGCCCAGCCTTGGCCAGGTGTCCTTGCTCAACGGCAACCGCGCCCCGTCGCCCTACGACATCGACGAAGCGGCCTGGGAGGCGGTCATGGAAAAGACCCTCAGCCTCAAACCCCAGGTTGGCGGCTATTTTGACTACGGCGGCACTTTTGCCTCGCTCAAGAACGCCGAAATGCTGGCAATGTGCGGGATCGGTGACTGGATCACCGGCGTTCTGGAAAAGGACGGCGCGCCGGTCGCTTCGGTCATTCCGGAAGAAGGCGGCATCCAGTGGACAGAGAGTTATTCGATCGGCAAAGGCACCTCGAAACACGAAATCATCCAGAAGTTCATCCAGTACATGCTGTCGCCGGAAGGGCAGGTAAAGTCGATCCAGATGGCGGCCTACCCGGGCCTGTCTCCGACCATGTCCGGCTGGAAGGCGATTCAGGATGCCAACCCGGCAGAGGCCAAGCGCTCGGGTCTGATCGAGGGGGACGACCAGTCGCCGATCAAACTGCTGGAGGAAGGACGCCTGTTCTTCCGCGATATTCCGCGTCAGCAGGACCTTGAGGACTGGAACGACTTCTGGTCGGAATACAAGACGGCCTGATCCCGTCCGGCACCGCGCGCCGGCCCTCAACCGGCGCGTGCCTTTTGCCCGAAAGCCCAAGATGCGCAAGCGTTTCGAAGCCTACCCCTATGTCTGGCGCCTGCCGCTTTTGATCTGGCAGGGCCTGTTCTTTATCGGGCCGCTGCTGTTGATGGTGGCCATGTCCTTCTGGCTGGTCCGCAACTACCGGATGCAACCCGATTTCATCTTTGACAATTGGGAGCGGATGCTGACCCGTGGCTACTTCTGGGATGCCTATTGGGTCACGCTCTGGCGGGCGACGCTGGCGGCAACTCTGTCCAGCCTGATTGCCTTTCCAGCCTCTTTTGCGCTGGCCTTTCGCCTGTCCGAGAACGCGCGCCGCTGGGCGATCTTCTTTCTGATCGTTCCCTTCTTCACCTCATACCTTGTGCGGGTCTACGCATGGCAAGTGCTGCTGGCCGAAAGCGGGCCGATCAACGCGGTGCTGGGCTATGCCGGACTTGGCCCGTTCACCATGCTCAACTCTGGCTTTGGTTCGATGGTCGGTTACCTGACTCTGGTGTTGCCGCTGGTCGTGATCCTGCAGACCTTCAGCCTTGCCTCGATTGACCGCAACCTGATCGAGGCCGCCCGGAACCTTGGCGCCACGCCGCGCATGACCCTGTTCAACGTGATCGTTCCCGCCGCCAGGATCGGCCTGATCATCGGGTTCGTCTTTGCCTTCATCCTGTCCTTCGGGGATTTCGTCTCGCCCTTCTACCTGGGCGGATCAAAGCCGCCGACGCTGTCGATTCTGATCATCGACACCACCAAGTCCGGCCAGCAATGGCCTCGCGCGGCGGTGGTCGCGCTGATGATGATCGCCACGCTGTTCACCGCTGCCTTTGTCGCTGTCGGCGCGGCCTATCGAAAGCGCGCGTGATGTCGGGATCTCGGTTCGCATTCGGCCTTTACCTGGTCGCGCTCTTTGCCTTTGTCTTTGCGCCGATCCTCACCTCGATGGTGTTCTCGTTCAATTCCGACCGGTTTCCGACGGTGCCGCTGGGCAGTTTCACGACCCATTGGTACGAAACCGCCTTTGCCCGGCCAGAGGTCTGGACCGCGTTCCGCAATTCCGCCCTCGTGGCGGCCAGCGCGGCGGCCTTGTCGACCGCGCTGGGCTTTGCGACCGCCTACACCGACTTTCGCTATGGTTTTCGCTGGAAGCCTGCCTATCTCGCGCTGGCGCTGCTGCCGCCCACCGTGCCCCTGGTGATCATGGGGTTGGCCATGCTGGCCTGGCTGGGGCGCCTGGGCCTGTCGGGCACCCTGCCGGGAATTGTCATTGCCCACACGGTGATGGGTGCGCCCTTTGCCATGGCGATCTGCCGTTTGCGGCTGAGCCAGATGGACCCGGCGCTGGAGGCCGCGGCATGGAACCTTGGCGCGTCACCGTGGCGTGCCATGCGGGCCGTGGTGCTGCCATTCTGCGCGCCTGCGCTGGTCTCGGCTTTTTGCCTGACGGCTGCGGTCTCTTTTGACGAATTCATCGTTGCATGGTTCGTGTCCGGCCTGAACAAGACCGTCCCGGTGATGATCCTTGAAATCCTGCAGGGCAACGTCGATCCGCAGATCAATGCCATCGGAACGGTGGTCTTTCTGACCTCCATGACGCTGGTGATCGTCGCCCAACTCCTGATCCTGAAGAAAAGCGCCAAATGACCCAAGATCCGCTCGTCCGCTTCGAAGGCGTCTGCAAGAGCTTTGATGCCTTTCAGGCCGTGAAAGGCATAGACCTGGACATCGGCCGGGGCGAGTTCGTCGCGATCATGGGGCCGTCCGGCTGTGGCAAGACCACCACATTGCGGATGTTGGCCGGACTGGAGGCCCCGACCGCAGGCACCATCACCATCGACGGGAAACCGATGAACGATGTCGCCGCGCACGAACGGGACACGCCGCTGGTCTGGCAGTCGCTGGCGTTGTTTCCCTTTCTCAACGTCAAGGAAAACGTCGAATTCGGGCTGAAGATGCGCGGTGTATCCGCCGCCGACCGGCACGGGCGCGCTATGCTCTGGCTGGAACGGCTGGGCCTGAAAGGCTTCGAGAAACGGCGCGTCGACCAACTGTCCGGCGGGCAAAGACAGCGTGTCGCGCTGGCGCGCAGCCTTGTGACCGAACCGCAGATGCTGCTTCTGGACGAGCCGTTATCTGCGCTGGACGCGCATCTGGTGATCCGGATGCAGGGGGTTTTGACCCGGCTGCAAAAGGAACTGGGCATCACCTTTGTCTACGTGACCCATTCCCAGTCCGAAGCCTTTGCCATGGCGGATCGGGTGGTGATCATGGGCCAGGGCGAAATCGCGCAGATCGGCAAACCGCAGGAGATCTTTCGCGCCCCGCAAAACCGGTTCGTCGCCGAGTTTGTCGGGCGCAACAATATCCTCACGCGGGACGGGCAAGAGATCGTCGTTGCCGCGGATCGGATGCAGGTTAGCGCCGCACAGCCCGATGGCCCGGCCATCGCGGCGGACTTCCTCTCCGAAGAGTTCGCCGGCACCGGAATCATCTGCTACTTCGAAGGTCCGGACGGAGAGGAGCTCAAGGCGCAGGTGACGGAAGATCAGCTGGAGGCGCTGGCCCTGGAACCGGGCAAACGCCTCTGGCTGACCTGGACGCCCGGCGCCGAGCATGTGATGGGAAAGGTCTGAGCATGGATATTCTGGTCAAGGGCGGCACGCTTGCCGATGGCACGCAGGCCGACATTGCCATATCCGATGGCAAAATCACCGCAGTCGAGCCGCAGATCACTGCGGAGGCGGCGCAGGTCATCGACGCCCGTGGCAAACTGGTATCCCAGCCTTTCGTTGACGCGCATTTCCACATGGATGCAACTCTGTCCTACGGGCGTCCCCGGGTGAATGCCTCTGGCACGCTGCTGGAGGGGATCGGGCTGTGGGGGGAACTGAAGCAGATCCAGACCCGTGAAGAGATCGTCGCGCGCGCGCTGGAATATTGCAATCTCGCGGTGTCCAAGGGCGTTCTGGCGATCCGCAGCCATGTCGACGTGACCGACGCCAGCTTTCAGACCGTGGAGGCGCTGCTGGAGGTGCGCGACCGCATCAAAGCGGTGCTGGACCTGCAACTGGTGGCTTTCCCTCAGGACGGTTGGTATCGCGCGCCGGGGGCAGAGGCGCAGGTGATCCGCGCGCTCGATGCCGGTGTCGATGTGGTCGGCGGCATCCCGCATTTCGAACGCACCATGGCCGACGGGGCAGCCACTGTCCGCGCCGCCTGTGAACTGGCGGCAGAGCGGGGCTTGCGGGTGGACCTGCATTGCGACGAGAGCGACGACCCCATGAGCCGCCATATCGAGACCCTGGCCGCAGAAACGATCCGCTGTGGCCTGCAGGGGCGCGTGGCAGGATCACACCTGACCTCGATGCATTCGATGGATAATTACTATGTCGCCAAGCTGCTGCCCCTGATTGCCGAGGCGCAGGTCGCCGCCATCCCCAATCCGCTGATCAACATCACGCTTCAGGGCCGCATGGACAGCTACCCCAAGCGGCGTGGCATGACCCGGGTGCCAGAGCTGACCGCAATGGGCGTGACCGTCGCCTTCGGGCAGGATTGCGTGCGCGATCCATGGTATCCGTTGGGCTCGGGCGACATGCTGGACGTCGCCCACATGGGTCTGCATGTGGCGCTGATGACGGCGCCCGACCAGATGCGGCAGGTGTTTGAAATGGTGACGCGGACCCCTGCAGAGATCATGGGGCTGGATTTCGGCCTTGAAAAGGGCAAGCGCGGCAGCCTTGTCGTGCTTGACGCAACCGACCCGATTGATGCCATCCGCCTGCGCCCCGCCCGGCTGGCCGTGATCTCGGACGGGCGCATCGTCTCGACCTCACGCCCTGCCGAAGCCACGACCCGGACCGGGTTCTGATTGGCTCCTAGGGCAAGATTTCGACCCTGTCCGGCGGGTACACTTACTTGTCCCGTTCGAGCGGGCTGGGCAGGTCGCGCGGGTGTCTTGGGCGGGCGCGGGCGAGGTCGGCGCGCAGGTCCGCCGGAGTGGGCTGAGCGGCAACATCGGCGGGCTTGCCCATCTCCGGCGTCAGGATATGCCGCAACAGGGCGACGGGGTGGGCGCGCAGGGAAAGGCGCATGGCGACGTAATCCTCGACCACTTCCTCTCCCAGCGTCATGTCGGGCAGCGCGGCTGCGGCCTCGGCAATCGCCTCGCCATCCATGTCGCGGGAGAACAGCGGCAGTTCCCCCCCCTTCATCAGCGCCTTGGCCTGCCACAGCGCCTCGCGTCGCGTCAGGCCGAGGGTGGCAAAGACATCCGCCTCTGACAGCCGCGCCAGAACCGAGGGTTGCAGCCCGGCCCGCCGCCAGACGTCACGCACCGCCGCATAGCCGTTGCCGCGCGCCGCCGTCATCCAGGCGGCGTCATCCTCTGACAGGCCCTTGATCTGGCGAAAGCCGAGGCGCAGGGCCAGGCCGCCGCGCCCGTCCGGCTCCATCACGTTGTCCCAGTAGCTGTGGTTGACGCAGACCGGCCGCACGGTGACGCCATGTTCGCGGGCGTCGCGGACGATCTGGGCGGGCGCGTAAAAACCCATCGGCTGCGCGTTCAGCAGGGCGCAGGCGAAGATGCCGGGGTGATGGCATTTCAGCCAGGCGGAGGCGTAGACCAGCAGGGCAAAACTGGCGGCGTGGCTTTCGGGGAAACCGTAAGAGCCAAAGCCCTCGATCTGGCTGAAACAGCGTTCGGCAAAGTCGCGGTCATAGCCCTTTTCCGCCATGCCGCGCAGGAAGAGGCTGCGGAATTCGCTGACGTTGCCGTGTTTCTTGAAGGTGGCAAGAGAGCGGCGCAACCGGTCGGCCTGTTCGGGGGTAAAGCCCGCGCCGACGATGGCGATCTGCATCGCCTGTTCCTGGAACAGCGGCACGCCGAGGGTCTTGCCCAGCACCGCCCCCAGCTCATCCGAGGGGAATTCCACCCGTTCCTCGCCGTTGCGGCGGCGGATGTAGGGGTGGACCATGTCGCCCTGGATCGGACCGGGGCGGATGATGGCAACCTCGATCACCAGATCGTAGAAGTTGCGCGGCCGCATCCGGGGCAGAAAGTTCATCTGCGCGCGGCTCTCGACCTGAAAGACGCCGACGCTGTCGGCGCGGCAGAGCATGTCGTAGACGGCGGGATCCTCCGGCGGCAGGGTGGCCAGCGTGTGGCGGTCGCCGTGGTGCATGGCGATCAGGTCGAATGCCTTGCGGATGCAGGTCAGCATGCCAAGGCTGAGGACGTCGACCTTGAGGATGCCAAGGCTGTCGATGTCGTCCTTGTCCCAACAGATGACGGTGCGGCCCTCCATCGCGGCGTTCTCGATTGGCACCAACTCGTCCAGCCGCCCCTCGGTAATGATGAACCCGCCGACGTGTTGGCTGAGGTGACGGGGAAAGCCGATGATCTCGTAGATCAGCTCCATCGTCAGTTGCAGGCGGCGGTCGGTCGGGTCGAGGCCGATCTCGCGCATGCGTTGCTCTTCGAGGCCCTTGGTCGAGAAGAAACCCCAGAGTTGGCTTGAGAGCGCGCCGAGGGTGTCCTGTGACAGGCCCATCGCCGCGCCGACCTCCCGGATGGCGCGTTTGCCACGGTAATGGATCACGGTGGCGCAGAGGCCGGCGCGGTGGCGACCGTAGCGTTCGTATATGTGCTGGATCACCTCCTCACGCCGTTCATGTTCGAAATCGACGTCGATGTCGGGCGGCTCGTCGCGGGCTTCGCTGACAAAGCGTTCAAAAACCATGGTGCCGATTTCCGGGCTGACAGAGGTGACGCCAAGGGCATAGCAGGTGATGGAATTGGCCGCCGACCCGCGCCCTTGACAGAGGATGCCGCGCGACCGGGCAAAGGCGACAATGTCGCGGACGGTCAGGAAATAGGGTTCGTATTTCAGCTTTGCGATCAGGGTCAGTTCATGTGCCAGCATCTTTTGCACATGCTCGGGCGCGCCGGCGGGGTAACGCCACTTGAGGCCTTCGTGAGCAAGGCGCGAGAGGCGGGCAGAGGCGGTTTCGCCCTCGGCAATCTCTGACGGGTATTCGTAGCGCAGGCTGGCGATGTCAAACTGGCAGCGGTCGGCCAGCGTGGCGGCACGGGCGATGGCATCGGCATGGGGGCCGAGGATGCGCTGCATCTCGGGTTCGGCGCGCAGGCGTTGTTCGGCATTGGCCAGCGCCGCGCGGCCAAGGCGGTCAATGCGAGTGCCGGTGCGGATGGCGGTCAGCACGTCAGCCATCTTGCGGCGGCGACCGTGATGCATCAGCGGCGCGGCGCTGGCGAGCGTGGGGATCTGCAGCCGCGCGGCAAGGCGGGCGCGGACAGCAAAGCGTTCCTCGTCCTGCCCGTCATAGCGGGGCGCAAGGGCAAGGTGCAGATGCGGGGACTGGCTGCGGGCCAGCGCCTCTGCCCGGGCGATCCAGTCGCGGTCGGGCCTGCGCGGGACGTGCAGGATCAGTTCCAGCCCTGAGGGGGTCTCGGGCAGGTCATCCAGCGTCAGGATGCAGTCGCCCTTTTCTGCACGCAGCCGTCCGGTGGAGAGCAGGCGGCAAAGCGTGGCCCAGCCCGTGCGACTGGCGGCAAGAGCGGTGAGTTCGACGCCTTCGCTAAACACCAGCCGCGCGGCGGGGATCAGCCGGGGGACGTGGCGCACGGGCGCGCGGGGCGGATCGGGGACATGGGGCGGCTTTGGCGGGCCGATAAAGCCGCCTTCGGCCTCCAGCCGCTCCAGTTCCGCCACCTGGCGGGCGATTTCCCTGGCCTCGGTAAAAGCACGGACGATCCCGGCGACGGAATTGACGTCCGCGATGGCGATGGCGGTGAGCCCCATGAGCGCGGCGCGCTGCATGTATTCCTCGGGGTGGGAGGCCCCGGTGAGAAAGGTGAAGTTGGAGGTGATGCAGAGCTCGGCGAACATGTCGAGCAATGTATTCCCGTTTTGTTCTCATGGCGAGTCTTGTGGCGGGCCGCGCGCGCCTTGCCGAATGGATCGACGCGGGTCGCTGGGTGTGGCCGCGATCATCTGAAGTGTCGGCTGTACTGGACGAACCTGCCATTCGCCGCGGGCGCTTGATCCACGTCTGATCCACGCTGGCGCTGTGAGGCGCACCGTAGGAACGGCGGGAGGACTAAGCCGCTTCGCGGCAAGGGCGCCCGTGGCTGGAATTGGCTCGTCTTTTCATCGTTTCTCTATGTGGCTTGGCTTTCTGGGCTGACGATTGGGGTCTTCCCACCGTCAGACAGGAGGTTCCCATGGAGGAGAAGAACACCACCCCGCTGCGCCAGCGGATGATCGAGGATATGAACATCCGCGGGTTGTGCGAGAAGACCCAGAAAGCCCACATCCGCAACGTGAAGCATTTCGCGTCATTCCTCGGGCGGCCGCTTGACACAGCCACCCCTGAAGATCTGCGCGCCTATCAACTCAAGATGACACAGGACGGCGTGTCGGCCAGCACCTTCAAGTTGCGCATCATTTCCCTGCGGTTCTTCTTCGGGATCACTTGCGGGCGTGATGAGATGAAGCGCTTCATGCAGTTTCATCGCAAGCCCCGCAAATTGCCGATTGTCCTGAGTGTCGAGGAGGTAGCTGATTTGATGGCCGCCGTGCCCGGCCCTGGGCTCAAATATCGGGTGGCTCTTGGCATCAGTTGCGGTGCCGGGCTGCGTGCATCCGAAGTCTGCAACCTCAAGGTCAAGGATATCGTGCCAGAGGCGCGTCTCCGACACGACAGCGATCCCCTCCCGGGACATTGCTTCGCAATGCCCTGCCGGGCGACGCATGGCAGGTATCCAAAAGGCCGCCACGCTGCACACGTCGTGTCGGAGACGCGCCTTTGGCACGATGCGGCACAGCTTTGCCACACACCTGCTGGAAGCCAACACGGACGTGCGGGTGATCCAGCTGTTGCTTGGCCACTCCAAGCTGACGACCACCGCACGCTATGCCCATGTGGCGACAAAGACCATCCGCAGCACCGTCAGCCCCTATGAGGAAATCAAGCTGCTGCAAGACGAGACCCTGCGACGAGGGATGCAATAACGCCAGGGGCCGGTGTCCCGGCCCAGGCTGGAGATTGTTGACATATTCCGCGCCTATGGTCTTGCGTGGCGGCAGGCCAATGCGGGGCATGTCAGCCTGTCCCAGTTGAAGGTGATGTCAGCGATTGAAGCCTGCCGAACCGAGGCGCTGACCCACCATCCCCACATCCGCATGATCGTTCCCGGCGGCGGCCTGTCGCCCGATGGCACAAGGTGGATCGCCTGCAAACCCGGGTTTTTCCTGCATGTGCGGGTTCTGTCGCGACTGTTCCGACGCCTGTTTCTGGAAGGGCTGATGGATTTGCATCGCTCAGGGCAGCTGGCCTTCTTCGGTGAACTGGCCGGTTTGGCAGACACAAGAGCGTTCGCCGCCTGTCTCGCCCCGTTCCGAAATACTGAATGGGTGGTCTACGCCGTTCCCGGGGCTCCGCCCGCTCCGGGCTGCATTGATCCACCGGATCAATTCCGAGCCGCCCTTCGCCCACCCTTCGGCGGCCCCGAGGCCGTTCTCACCTATCTCAGCCGCTACACACACCGTGTCGCCATCTCCAATACTCGCCTGGTCTGCGCCAACGCCGATACCGTGGCGTTCCGCCGGAAGGATTACTGCATCAAAGGCGGTGTCAGCAAAGCGTGTTGGTTCGCACTTTGTTCTTGCGCGTCAGTGAGGTATGCTGAGCCTTCCGACGCTCGAGGAGACCCGCCATGCCCCGCTTCGATCCGGCTGAATTCGGCCGTCTGCTTGCCCGTCTGACCCCGCAGGAACTGCGCCAGGCCGAAGGACTCGTTGCTGATGCGCGCAAGCGTGCCGAGGCGGTCCTGGAGATCGACGCGCGGGCCGATGCTGGCGGCCCGGCGGCGTCCTGCCCACGCTGTGGGGGTGACG
>JAXMNQ010000023.1:0-91133 GCA_034670345.1 Paracoccaceae bacterium
ACGGTCTTGCCCTTGAGGCTGGGGTACATGGCGAAATCGGGCATGTCGTGCTCCGTTGTTGGCGGGGGCAGGGGGCGCTGCCCCCTCTTGGCCTGACGGCCAATTCACCCCCGAGGATATTTGTAAAACCAAAGAAAGAAGGCGGTGCGGCTCAGGCAGGCAGGTCGTCTTCGAGGAAATAGCGGATGTTGTCCTCGAAGCTGGCGTCCGGTTCGAGCCCGAGGCGGGCGGCCTTTTGCGGCCGGATATCGTTGCGCCAGCCCTTGAGGATGCCGGCGATTTCCGGCTGCGGCTCCCAGGTGATGAGTTTCGCGGGCTCCGGGCCCGCGACGGCGGTCAGGGCGTCGATCATTTGCCGGATGGTCCAGGTCTGGCCGGGCATGGTCATGCAGTGGTTGAGGCCCAGATCCTCACGCGGGATCTCGGCGCCCTTGATGAGGTTCTCGACGCATTTGCGCGGGCTGAGATAGAAGTGATGAAAGTCACGGTCCACCGGGCAATTGGCGGTCATCCCCTGCAACGGTTCGCGCAGGATCGAGGACATGAAGCCCGAAGCGGCGCGGTTGGGTTTGCCGGGACGGACCGAGATCGTCGGCAGGCGGAAACCGCGCCCGTCGATGAAGCCGCGCCGCGAATAGTCGTTGACCAGCAGTTCGCCGATGGCCTTTTGCGCGCCGTAGCTGATCTGCGGGTTGAGAAAGCTGTCGTCGGTGAAGGGCTGCGGGATCTCGCCGCCGTAGACCGCGATGGAGGAGGTGAAGACCACCACCGGCTGCGTGCCCAGGGCGCGGGCGCGCTCCAGCACGTTCAGGGTGCCGTGCATGTTGACCTTGTAGCCGAAGTCGAAATCCTCTTCGGCATGGGCCGAGACAACGGCGGCCAGCAGGTAGATGACGTCGGTGTCCTGCGCGATGGTGTCCACCATCGACTGCGCGCTGGTGATGTCGCAGGTCTTGTAATCCACCGCAAAGGCGGCGTCGACCGGGGCAGGGTCGGTCACGTCGGCCAGCGTCAGGCGTGAAATCCGTTGTCCGCGCAGAGTGCCGCGGGTGGCCAGAGCGCGGGCGAGTTTCTGGCCGATGAGGCCCGCGCCACCAAGGATGAGAATGTTCATGAGGTCGCTCCTGTCTCGAATATTTGCGGCGCCAGCGCGCCGGGGTGCTGGATCACCTGCGCGGCCAGCGTGGCGGCGCGGGTCATGGCGGTGGCGAGGGGTGCGCCGGTGGCGCGTGCGGCCAGAAAGCCTGCGCCAAAGCTGTCTCCGGCGGCGGTGCTGTCAACCACGCGGGTCACGGCGGGCGGGGTGCAGGTGACGGTGCCGGTCTCGTCGGTCCAGCCCTGGAAGGTGGCGGCGCCGTTCTTGATGACAACGCAAGAGGCACCGGCGGCGCGATAGCGTTGCAGGGTATCCTCGGGCGTGGCGTCCTGAAAGGCCAGTTGCTCCTCGTCAAAGCTGGGCATGACGGTGTCAGACACGGCGGCCCCCTGCAACAGGCCCGAGCGCATCGCCTCGGCGCTTTCCCACAGGCGCGGGCGAAGGTTGGTGTCAAACGCGACATGCGCGCCGCGGGCGCGGGCGCGGCCGAGGGCCGCGCAGAGCGTCTTGCGTGCCTCCGGTGACAGGATCGCCAGCGTGATGCCTGAGAACTGGATCACCGTGCGATCGGCCAGCACCTCGTCCAGCCACGCGGGATCGTCACCCAGCAATCGCGCCGCAGACTGCCCGCGCCAATAGGAAAAGCTGCGCTCCCCTTCGCGGGTCTGGATCATGTAGAGGCCGACGGTGCGCTCTTCGGTCCGGCGCAGGGCGTCGTTGGATATGCCCTGCGCGCCGATGAAGCGGGCCAGGTCATCGGACATCGGGTCGGTGCCCAGGACCGTGCCATAACTGACTTGCCAGGTGGCGGGCAGCAGGCGGCGCGCGTACCACGCGGTGTTGAAGGTGTCCCCGGCATAGCCCAACCGGTAGAGGCCGGGGCTGTCCGGGGCCGGGGCCATTTCGGCCATGATCTCACCTAGAGAGAGAAAACGCGTCATTCGGCTGCCTTTGCTTGCGGTTCGTCGGGCAGGAGCTTGCCCGGGTTCAGGATGCCCCTGGGGTCAAAGGCCTGTTTGATGGCGCGCATATAAGTCAGCGCCGTCCCGTGTTCGGCCAACATGAAACTCTGCTTGCCGATGCCGATCCCATGCTCGCCCGAGACCGTCCCGCCAAGGCGCAGGGCGGTTTCCGCAAGGGCGTGGGTGAACTCATGCGCGCGGGCCATTTCGTCAGGGTCTTTCGGGTCAATCGACAGACCGGCGTGGAAATTGCCGTCACCGACGTGGCCGACGATGGTGGCGGTCAGACCCAGCCGCTCGGCATCGGCCTGCGACTGGGCGACCGCCTCGGCCAGATGTGAGATCGGCACGCAGACATCGGTTGGCCAGATGTGTTTGCCGCGTCCCAGGGCGGCGGAGGCATAATGCGCGTTGTGGCGCATGGCCCAGAGCGCATTGCGGTCCTCGGTGGTGGTGGCGGTCCGCCAGCCCTCGGCGCCGAATTCGGCGGCGATCTCCTCGAAGCTCGCCATCTGTTCGGCGACGGCGGCGGGGGCGCCGTGGAATTCGAGAAAAAGATGCGGTTGCTCGGGCAGGCCCGCGTCCGCATAGGCATTGAAGCCGCGCACCATCATGTGGTCCAGCAGTTCGATCCGGGCCATCGGGATGCCGCACTGGATGGTGGTGATCACACATTGCACCGCCTGCTGCACGTCCTCGAACCGGCAGGTGGCGGCGGTGACGCATTCCGGTTGTCCGTGCAGTTTCAGGGTGAGTTCGGTCATGATGCCCAGCGTGCCTTCGGAGCCGATCATCAGATGCGTGAGGTCATAGCCGGTGGAGGATTTGCGCGCCCTTGTGCCCGAGCGGATCACGGTGCCGTCGGCCATCACCGCCTCCAGCCCGAGGATGTTGTCCCGGATCGTGCCGTAACGGACCGCGGTGGTGCCAGAGGCGCGGGTGGCGGCCATGCCGCCGATACTGGCATCCGCCCCGGGATCGACCGAAAAGAACAGGCCGGTGGCGCGCAGCTCCTCGTTCAACTGTTTGCGGGTGATACCGGGCTGGACGGTGCAGGTCAGGTCCTCGGGCTGCACAGAGATCACGCGGTTCATGCGCGCCATGTCGAGGCTGATGCCGCCGTGCAGCGCAAGGTGCTGTCCTTCGAGCGAGCTTGCCGCGCCATAGGCGGTCACGGGGCAGGCATGGCGATTGCAGATCTCGAGGATCTTCGAGACCTCTTCTGTGCTGTCCGGATAAGCCACCGCATCGGGCGGCGTGTCAGGATAATAGGTCTCGTTCTGGCCGTGCAGGCTGCGTTCGGCGGTGCTGGTGCTCAGACGGTTGCCGAGCAGGGCGGAAAGGTCCGCGATGGCGGCATCATTGGGCATTGGAGCCTCCGGCGGCAAAGATGGCAAGGATCACGACCGCCAGCATCGAGGCGGCCATTGCGTAGTTGATGCGGCGTTGGGTGGATTCGGGCAAGTTCAGTCGGTGCAGGCTGGCCCCGGCGTAAAGCCAGCCCAGGTGGATGGGAATCCAGATTGCATTGACGATGACCAGCTTGGCGATGGTCTCGAACATCAGGTTGTCGGGCGCAAAGGGAAAGCCCGCGAACAGGGTGGTGTTCACGGCATAGGCCTTGGGGTTGATCGCCTGCAAGAGGATGCCTGACAGAACGGCGGGCGGGGCCTTGGCTTCGACAAAGGCGATCTTGCTGCCGGCAAAGGCGATGCGCGCGGCAAGATAGATCAGGTAGCCGATGGAGGCGATCATCAGCACCGTGCGGATCACCGGGACCGAAAACACCACCGCGGCAAGCCCCGAGATCACTGCCAGCGCCACGAGGTTGGTGCCGATGAACAGGCCGGTCACATAGGCCAGCCCGGGGCGAAAGCCATAGGCCGCGCCCAGCCCGGCGGTGGACAGGACGCCGGGACCGGGCGTGATGATCAGGAAGAAGACCGCAAGCGCAAAGGTCAGCATGGGGCAAGCGCCCAAGTCGCTGGCATGTTGGTCCTCCCGGGTGGCTGGCGGGCCTGCTTGCATGGCGGCCCGTTTGGTATACCATTTGCAATGAAACCAGCCGGGCCGGGAATGTCAACGTCTGCCGGGCGGGTGGTGTGGACGACGGGGCGCCGCTCGCGCCCTGCGGTCGCATCGCCCCGCCCGCCGTCCCACCTTGGCGCATTGACGGGGAGGTCAATTGATGACGGAAAAGGCAACAGTGGGTTTTATCGGGGTCGGTCTGATGGGCCACGGGATGGCGAAGAACCTGCTGGAAAAGGGGCATCCGCTGGTGGTGAAGGGCAACCGCAACCGCGCCCCGGTGGAGGACCTGGTGGGTCGTGGCGCGGCGGAGGTTTCGACCCCGCGCGAGATGGCGGAACGCTGCGATGTGATCCACATCTGCCTGTCGAATGCGCCGCAGGTCGAAGGCGTCTTTCGCGGGCCGGATGGTATCCTGGCCGGCGCGAGTGAGGGGTTGATCGTGGTGGAATGTTCGACCTCTGACCCGAACGTGACTTTGGCGCTGGCGTCGGAATTGGCGGAGAAGGGCGGTCACATGGTCGATGCGCCGCTGGGCCGCACGCCGAAGGAGGCCGAGGCCGGAACGCTGGACGCCATGGTGGGGGCCGATCAGGAGGTCTACGCAAGGATTCTGCCGGTGATCGAATGCTGGGCGGGCAACATCAACCATGTCGGCCCGGTCGGCGCGGGCCACAAGATGAAACTGATCATGAACTCCATCGCCATGAGCTATGCCGCGCTCTACGCCGAGGTGACGGCGCTGGGGGCGAAGGTGGGCATTGCCCCTGCCACCGTGCAGAAAGTGATCGGCTCGTCGCGGCTGGGCAACGGGTTCTTCGACACTTTCATGAGCTATGCCGTGGACCGCAACCGCGACGCGCACAAGTTCACGGTCGCAAACGCATCTAAGGACGTGCGCTACGCCAATGCCATGGCGGCAGAGGCGGGGGCGCTGACACATATGCTGTCCGCGACGCGGCAGTATTTCACCCAGATCGAGGCGCAGGGCTTTGCCGAGGATTACGTGCCCTGGATCGCCGATCACATCGCGCGGATGAACGGGCTGGACCTCGAGGAAGAGGCGAAGAAAGGGCGCTAACCTGTCGCGCGCCGCATCAGGGTGTAGCCCAGGTCGACGATCCTGTTTGGCAGGTGCTCTCCGGCGGTGGCGGCCAGCGTCAGGCGCGCCGCCGCCTGCCCGAGAGCTGCCCCGTCGATGCGGATGGTGGTGATGTCCAGCGCGGCGGCGCTGGCCACATCGGTGTCACCAAAACCGGTGACCGCCAGGGTGCCGGGGACATCGATTCCCCTGCGCCGTGCCTCGCAGAGCGCGCCGACGGCCAGCGCGTCGCTGACACAGATCACCGCATCCGTGTCGGGCCAGTGCTGCAGGATCTCGCCCAACCCCCGCGCGCCGTAGTCCGGGCCTGTTCGGTCATCTTCGGGCGGCACGAAATGCACGCGCGCCGGGCGCCCTTGCAAGGCCTCCCGGTAGCCGGTCTCGCGCAGATCGGCGCGGGTGTCATTGGCGCGGGCGGTGCGCAGAAAGACTGGCCGCCGCCGCCCGCTGCCGATCAGGTGACGGGTCAGGTCGCGCATCGCCGCCCGGTTCGAAAATCCGACCGCCGCAAAGACCGGCTGGTCCGGCAGTTCCCAAAGCTCGATCACCGGAATATCCGCGTTGTCGAGCAGGCGGCGGGTGGCCTCGGTGTGCCGGGTGCTGGTCAGGATCAGCGCGTCGGGACGGCGGCCCAGCAGGGTCGAGACCATCAGCGCCTCTTTCTCCGGCTCATAGCGCGTGCTGCCCAACAGCAGTTGCAACCCGCCCGCGCTGAGACCTTCCTCAAGGCCGCGGATGGTGGAGGCAAAGACCGGCTGTTCCAGCGTCGAGACCAGCGCGCCGACCACCCGGGACCGCTGTGACGACAATGCCCCGGCGGTTTCGTCCCGCACATAGCCCAGGTCCATCACCGCCTTCTGCACCCGGTCCAGCGTGTCGGCGCTGACCTTTGACGGGGTGCGCAGGGCGCGGCTGACCGTGATCTTGCCCACGCCCGCATGGCGCGCCACGTCGCCCATTGTCACCCATTTCCGCGCGCCGCTCATGTTGTCATTGACCCGGTTACATCAAACGGCAGCATATAGTGGTATCGATACCATGCAAAGCTATGGTATCGATACCACTATATGAGTCGCCTGAGCACGGGAGGAAACAGGATGCTGAATCAGGAACAGAAGGATTTCTACGACCAGAACGGCTATCTGAAGGTCGAACAGGTGGTGACGCCGGAAGAACTGCGGGAGTTGCTAGAGGTCACGCAGGACCTGATCGAGGCCTCGCGACAGGTCAGCGAAAGTGATGACCGCTTTGACCTCGACACCGGCCATTCGGCGGAAATTCCGCGTCTCACCCGGATCAAGCTGCCGCACAAACAGCACCCGGTTTATGACCGCATCCTGAAGCACTCGGGTGTGACCCGGGTGCTGAATGACCTGCTTGGTCCGGACACCGTACTGAACACCGCCAAGCTGAACTGCAAGGCGCCGGGCGGCGGCGCGGCGGTGGAATGGCATCAGGACTGGGCGTTTTATCCGGCCACCAACGACTCTCTGCTGGCCTTCGGGCTGATGCTGGAGGATGTGACCGAGGATAATGGCCCGCTGCTGGTGATCCCCGGATCACACAAGGGCCCGGTGCTAAGCCACCACGTCAACGGAGTTTTCTGCGGCGCGATCAACCCGGACGACCCGTTGTTCGAGAAAGATCGGATCGTCACGCTGACCGGCAAGGCCGGGGACATGACGGTGCATCACGTGCGGATGCTGCACGGCTCGGCGCCCAATGTCTCGGACCGGGCGCGCAAGATCCTGTTCTATGAATGCGCCGCCGCCGATGCCTGGCCTCTGCTTGGGGGGTCCAGCTATATTCATTCGCTGGGACAGCGGAAGTTCTGGGCGGACTTCCAGGACCGGATGATCACCGGGACACCCTGTTTCACACCGCGGATGGCGGATGTGCCGGTCACGCTGCCGCTGCCACCTGCGCTGGACAATACCTCGATCTTCAAGACGCAGCAGAGCGGGGGGGCGAAGAGCGCCTTTGCCTGAATAGGGGGCGGCCTGCGCACGGGGTGGGGGCGCTGCCCCCGTCTCCCTTCGGTCGACTCCCCCGAGGGTATTTTTGAAACCAAAGAAGCTGCAGGGAGTCTGCGTGTGGCTGGGTTTCGCGATTCCCTGAGGGGCAATACGTGCCGTGCATAGGGGGGCATGCCACGCGCATGCCCCCTTGGTTGTTTAGCGTTTACCCCACTTCCACCGCAGAGCCGTCGGCCAGCATGGCGTCGATGTCCAAGGGCGCGCAGAAGCCGTCTTTTACCCTGGCTTCCAGTTCGGCCTCCAGCGCCGTGACCTCTTTCAGGCGCTCCAGAACTGTATCGATCTGATCGAAAGGGATCACGACGACGCCGTTGCGGTCCGCCACGATCATGTCTCCGGTCGCGACCGCGCAGCCGCCCACAACCGCGCGACCGCCCAGCGTGCCGGGGCCGGAGGTGCAGGGTGAATTCGGGTTCAGCCCGGTGCACCATGAAGGCAGGCCTGCGGCGACAATGCCTTCGTAGTCGCGCATCGGGCCGTCGGTCACGAAACCGGCGGCGCCCGCGTTCTTGAGCATTCCTGACAGTTGATCGCCAATGGTGGCGCGGTCCTGATTGCCATGCCCGGCGTGGACAACCACGTCGCCCGGGGTCAGCCGGTGCACCGCAGCCAATGTGGCGATGATGTCCGCCGGTCCGCTGTCGGCCACCAGCGCGGGACCTGCCACCCGGCATTCGAGGTCGCGGCCAAAGCCGATGGGCGCAACCCGTGTTTCCATCGCCCCCATTCCGCCCATGGCGTCACAGAGAAAGGCGGTCTCAACGCCCTGAAACCCGGCAATCTGTGCGTCGGTCGGGCGCGGGGCGCCTGAAATGATGGTCAGTTTGGGCGGTTCACCGATCATTGGTCTGTCTCCTTGGTCAGGGATGAATGGGGGTCGGGTATGCGTCAGAGCAGGCGGACATAGGCATGACCCGAGGCCGTCGCGGTGCAGCGGCTTTTCTGCAGCAGGATGTCCTTGGCCGCGGTTTCGCGCAGTTGCTCGATTTCTTCGAGACGGTCGCATTGCACCGGAGAGGCCAGCAGATCGTACTTCAACTCGATCCCGGCAAGGGCGGTGATGCGGTCGGGCGCTCCGATGCGCAGTGGGTCCATGCGCCCGGCGAAGGTCGCCGACCACCCGTCCCGCAGCGTGCTGAAACACTGCGAGGTGACATTCCGCGAATCATTGGGCAAGGAGGGGCAGGGCGCGTGGGTGTGATCGACGCAGCCCAGAGGGCTGTTGCCAAGGTCAATGGCGCTGTCCACGCAGGCATGAACCGGGTCCATGTCCAGCGACATCTCACCCTGCGCAGGCGCGGCGATCACCGCGGCCACGGCAAGCGGGGCGTCCGCCCAAAGGGCGGGGCGTAATGTCATCCGGTGATCCTCCCGAACCGGGCAGTTCTTGCCCTCATTTTGTTGCCTCTGTCGAGGCGGCTTGCATTTGGTATACCAAGTTGGAATGTTCGTACAAGACAAGAGACCTGTCAGAATCGGCGGGCCGTCCAGGGGAGGACACCATGTCAGACACGCGCGCCAACAAGCGGTTTCGTTCGCAGGAATGGTTCGACAATCCCAACAATCCCGGCATGACCGCGCTTTATGTCGAGCGTTACCAGAACCAGGCCTATACCCGCGAGGAACTGCAGGGCGAAAAGCCGATCATCGGCATTGCCAATACGGGCAGCGACCTCGCCCCCTGCAACAAGATCCATGTTTTCCTGATGGACCGGATCAAGGCGGGCATCCGCGAGGCGGGCGGTATTCCGATGGAATTTCCGGTCCACCCGATCCAGGAAACCGGCAAGCGGCCGACCGCCGCGCTGGATCGGAACCTGGCCTATCTGAGCCTTGTCGAGGTGCTGCACGGCTATCCCATCGACGGGGTGGTTCTGACCACGGGATGTGACAAGACCACGCCCGCCATGCTGATGGGGGCGGCGACGGTGGACATCCCCGCCATCGGGCTGAACGGCGGGCCGATGCTTGACGGCTGGTGGAAAGGCAAGCGGGCCGGGTCGGGCACCATAGTCTGGGAAAGCCGCCGCCTGCTGGTCGAGGGCAAGATCGACTACGAGGAATTCATGGGCCGCGTCTGTTCCAGTGCCCCCAGTCTGGGCCATTGCAACACCATGGGCACTGCCAGCACCATGAACGCCATGTCCGAAGCGCTGGGCATGACCCTGACCGGGTCCAGCGCGATTCCCGCGCCCTTCCGCGAGCGCATGGCCATGGCTTATGAGACCGGGCAGCGCATTGTGGAAATGGTTTACGAGGATCTCAAACCCTCGGACATCCTGACCCGCCAGGCCTTTGAAAACGCCATCGTGGTCAACACCGCCATCGGCGGCTCGACCAACGCGCCGCCGCACCTGCAGGCCATCGCCCGTCATGCCGGGGTGGAGCTGAACGTCAAGGACTGGGAGACCATCGGATTTGACGTGCCTTTGCTGGTCAACATGCAGCCTGCGGGCGAGTACCTGGGCGAGAGTTTCTTTCGCGCCGGCGGGGTGCCGGCGGTGATGGGAGAACTGTTGACGGCCGGGCGTCTGCATGTGGATGCCATGACCGCGACCGGCAACAGCATGGGCGCGAACCTTGCCGGGGTCGACAGCCTCGATACCGAGGTGATCAAACGTTATGACGCGCCGATGCGGGTCAACGCCGGGTTCAAGGTTCTGTCGGGAAATCTTTTTGAGTCCGCCCTGATGAAAACCAGCGTGATCTCGGATGAATTCCGTCAGCGTTTCCTGTCTGAGCCGGGCAACGAAGGGGTGTTCGAGGCGAAGGCGGTGATTTTCGAAGGACCGGAGGATTACCACGACCGCATCAACGACGCCTCGCTGGAAATCGACGAGCGCACGGTGCTGTTCATCCGCAACGTGGGATGTGTCGGCTATCCCGGCTCTGCCGAGGTGGTGAACATGCAGCCGCCAGATGCGCTGATCAAGGCAGGCATCAACCACCTGCCGACGGTCGGCGACGGGCGGCAGTCCGGCACTTCGGAATCGCCCTCGATCCTGAATGCCTCGCCCGAGGCCGTTGTCGGCGGCGGGCTGGCCCATCTGCAGACCGGCGACCGGGTGCGGCTGGACCTGAATGCCAGCCGGATGGATGCGCTGGTGGATGAGGAGGAGTGGCAGGACCGGATTGACGCATGGGAAGCGCCCGAGATCGTCAGCCAGACGCCGTGGCAGGAGATCTACCGCAAGCATGTGGGCCAGCTGGCCGATGGCGGCTGTCTCGAACTGGCGACCGCCTATCAGAAAGTGGCGAAAACCCTCGCCCGCGACAACCATTGAGGAAAACGCGATGTCTTATGTCGATGGGTTCGTTCTCGCGGTGAAGACCGCGCGCAAGGATGATTTTATCCGCATTGCCACAGAGGCCGGCGAGGTGTTCAGGGAACATGGCGCCACGGCGGTCATCGAATGCTGGGGCGATGACGTGCCCGAAGGCAAACTGACGTCGCTGCCCATGGCGGTGAACTGCGCCGAGGATGAAACGGTGGTGTTCTCCTGGGTGCTCTGGCCCTCCAAAGAGGTGCGCGACGCGGGCAATACGCGGATCATGGAGGATCCGCGCATGCAGGTTCCGCATGACGAAACGATCATGGACAGCCGCAGGATGATTTATGGCGGCTTTGTGCCCATCGTGGAACTTTGAAGGAGACGATCATGAGCAAGACGATCATCATCACAGGCAGCGCGCGCGGGATCGGCAAGGCCACCGCGCAGGCCTTTCTGGACGCGGGCTGGAAAGTGGGCATCGTCGGCCGGACCGAGGCCACGGTGGCCGAGATGGCCGACAGCCACGAAAATGCGCTGGCGCTGCCCTGTGACGTGGTGAACGAGGCGCAGGTCGAGGCGGCCTTTGACAAGGCGCTGGCGGAATGGGGGCGGATCGACGCGCTGTTCAACAACGCCGGTGTGTCGATGAAGGGCGCGCCGGTAGATGAGATCAGCGTCGACGACTGGCGCCGCTGCATCGACATCAACCTGACCGGGTCGTTCATCTGTGCGCGGGCGGCCTTTGGCCGGATGCGCAAGCAGGATCCGCAGGGTGGGCGGATCATCAACAACGGGTCGGTGTCGGCCTATGTTCCGCGCTGGGGCTCGGCGCCCTATACGGCGTCGAAACATGCGATCACCGGTTTGACGCGCACGCTGTCGCTGGACGGGCGGCCTTTCAACATCGCTTGCGGGCAGATCGACATCGGCAACACGCTGACCGACATGGCCGCGAAGATGACCAAGGGCGTGCCGCAGGCGGATGGCTCGATTGCGGTGGAGCCGGTGATGGATGTGTCCAACGTGGCCAAATCGGTGCTGCACATGGCCTCCCTGCCGCTCGAGGCGAACGTGCAGTTCATGACCGTGATGGCATCGGCCATGCCCTATATCGGGCGGGGGTGAACGCCGGGGTCCCTGGTTTCGGCGGGAAATCGCAAGGGCAGAGGCAAGCGCCGCTGCCCCTTTTCGTCAAAGTTGCCTTTGATGGTCAGCGCGTCGAAGGCACAGGGCGACGGACCCGCCCGCGGACAGCACGCTCGCGCTGCCAGATGTAAAGGCCCGAGGCGATGATGATCGCACCGCCACCCAGCGTCCAGACCGTGGGCCATGTTCCGAACAGCAGGATGCCAGCAAGGGCGGCCAGGAAAATCTGGATATAGATCACCGGCGCGAGGATCGAGGCATCGGCCCAGCGGTGGGCGATCACGGCGGCGATATGTCCGCCCGCGCCGAAACAGCCGATCAGGATGAAGGCGATCCAGTCCGCGCCCTGCGGCCAGACCCAGTCGCCGATCACGAAGGGCATCAGGGCCAGCATGGCGGCGCCGCTGGACCAGATCTGTTGCGTGGCATTGCCTTCGATCCCGGCCAGAAGCCGCGTCATGATGAAGTAAAGCGCCGCCAGCGTCAGGGCGATAATCGAGAGGAACATGGCCGGGTGAAAGCTGATGCCCCAGGGCTGCATCACCACGATCACCCCCAGGAACCCGACGCAGACCGCCACGATCCGCCGGATGCCGACCTTTTCGCCCAGAATCGGGATCGCCAGCAGGGTAACGACGATGGGACCGGCGAACATGATTGTCGTGGTGACGGTGATCGGCAGGTATTTCAGCGCGGTGAAATTGCAGACCGTGCTGCCGAGCAGGAAAGCGCTGCGCAACAACTGGCGCAGAGGGGCGTTCGAGATAAAGGCCGCGCGGCCCTCCTTCACGGAATAAAGCGCGACGGCGACCAGGAAGTGGCCCGCGTAACGGGCAAAGACAACCTGCAGCGCCGGCAGACCGCCGAGGATCAGCCACTTGGCCGAGCTGTCGATGCAGGTGAAACCGAGCACGGCAACGGCCATCATCAGCACGCCGGCGGCGGTGCGATCTTCGCGAGGGAGAGCTTCGGACATGAGGCGTTTCTGGGCTGAGGGCGGGGTGGCGTCAATAGGGAGTGTCCAGGCGAGGACAGCTTAGGGGGAATGCAGGATCAAAGGGTTACAGCGTCGATTTCACGAATTTTCAGGGGTTCAAGGGGTCAGCACCAGCCCTTGGGCAGGAAGCGGCGGGGTAAACCCCGCCTTACCCATTCCCTCAGGCCGTCGCCCAGCCGCCGTCGATGACGTGCGCCTGCCCGGTGGTGAACCCGCTTTCGTCCGACCCCAGGTAGACCGCCAGATGCGCGATCTCCTGGGGCGTGCCGATGCGGCCCATGGGCTGACGCGCGTTGAAGGCCTTGAGCGCCTCGGCATAGTCACCCATGGCGCGCAGCCGGTCATGCAGCGAGGGACTGTCAACGGTGCCGGGGCAGATGCAGTTCACGCGGATGCCTTGTGTCACATAGTCCAGCGCCACGGATTTCGTCAGGCCGATCACCGCCGCCTTGGAGGCGCCATAGATGCAGCGGTTGGGGGCCGCCACGATGCTGCCCGCGATGGAGGCGATATTGACGATGGACCCGCCGCCGCGTTCCAGCATGCCGGGCAGTGCCGCCTGCATGGAATGAAACTGCGAGCGGACATTCAGCGTCATCGCAAATTCGAACTCGTCGTCCGTAGCCTCCAGAATGTTTCCCGCGTGCACGAAACCGGCGCAGTTGACGAGGATGTCCGGCGCGGCCTCCTGCACGGCGCGTATCAGCGCCGCCTTGTCGGTGACATCCAGCGCGAAAGTGGTCCCGTCCAGACCCGCCAGCAGATCGCCGTTCAGATCGGTGGCGGTCACCTCGGCCCCTTCGCGGATATAGCTTTCGGCGATGGCACGGCCAATGCCCTGACCGGCGGCGGTGATGAAGGCGCGTTTGCCTGCAAGTCTCATGTCAATACTCCTGTAAAATCTCCGGGCACCTCGCCGCGTTTGACCGGGCGGTGCGTCTGGCCGGACAAGGCCGTGGCCAGCGTCATTTCCAGCGCGGCGAGTCCGTCCGCAGGCCGGCAGAGGACATCGTCCTGATCGGATTCGAGAAGGGCCGCGAAGCGGTCGATCTGGGCGCGGATCGGGTCGATCTTGTCGAAATGCTGTCCGGGTGTGCGTCTAAGGGGTTTCGACCACTCGACCTCACCCGGCCCCGATGCGCCCCAGATTGTCAGCGAGGGGAAGGCCAGCGCGCCAAGCGTGCCGGTGAACCGCAGGTAATCCTCTGTCGATCCGGCGATCTCGGGGTTCTCTGCCGATGTCGCCTCGAACGACCAGGGCGAGGCCCCGGCGTCGGACATCAGGAAAGAGCCAAGCGCGCCGTTGTCGAACCGAAAGGCCAGCGCGGCGGTGTCCTCGATCACCAGCCCGCGCGTGGCGGAGGAGGTGAGCGCCGTGACCTCGGTCGGCAGGCCGGTGAAAAAGCCCAGCAGGTCGATCTCGTGGCTGAGATTGCTGGCGAGCGGCCCCGCGCCGGGCAGACGGCGCCAGGGCACATCGTAATAGGTGTCGTGCTTGCGCACCGACCAGAAGCCCTGCAGGCCGACAAGCTGGCCGATGGCGGGCAGGGTGTTGCGCATCGCCATGACATAGGGGTGGCAACGGCGATGATGCCCGATGATGAGCGGCAGGCCGGCAGTCTCGGCGGCCTCCATCATGGTGCGGGCATTGTCGAGCGTATCGGCAAAGGGTTTTTCCACCAGCACCGCCCAGTCGCGCGCAAGAGCGGCGAGGGTAGAGGGCATGTGGTCCGGCGTTGGCGTGGCGATGACGCAGGCACGGGTCTCCTTTGGCACCTCATCGAGCGAAGCGACCATGGGCAGGCCCTGTTGCGCCAGCTTCGCACGGGTATCGGCCTGCGGTTCGACCACGGCGGTCAGGGTGATGTTGGACGAGGCGAGGGCGACTTCTATGTGACGCCGTCCGATGCTGCCTGCACCGACCACGCAGAGGGGAAGGGGGGCGGTTGTCACATCACCGCCCCGATCTGCCAGGGCACAAACTCATAGTCGCCAAGGCCCTGCGCCTCTGACTTGGTCTGCTCGCCGGAGGCCATGCACAGCCACATCTCATAGATCTCGCGGCCCACGTCCTCGACCGATTTGCCGTCGCTCAGGATGGTGCCGGCGTTCACATCCATGTCCTCGGTCATGCGATTGAACATCTCGGTGTTGGTGGCGACCTTCATCGAGGGGCTGGGTTTCGCACCAAAGGCAGATCCGCGCCCGGTGGTGAAGCAGACGAGGTTGCAGCCGCTTGCGATCTGCCCGGTGACAGAGGCGGGGTCGTAACCGGGGCTGTCCATGAAGGTGAAACCCTTCGCCGTCACCGGTTCGGCATATTTGTAGACGCCCGTCAGGGGCGTTGTGCCGCCCTTGGCCGCCGCGCCCAGCGATTTCTCAAGGATCGTGGTCAGTCCGCCCTTCTTGTTGCCGGGAGAGGGGTTGTTGTCCATCGAGCCCTTGTTGCGTTCGGTGTAATCCTCCCACCAGCGGATCAGGGCAACGAGTTTCTCGCCCACCTCGCGGCTGGCGGCGCGCGCGGTGAGCAGATGTTCGGCGCCGTAGATCTCTGGCGTCTCGGCCAGCACCCCGGTGCCGCCCTGGGCCACAAGCAGGTCGCAGGCATAACCCACCGCCGGGTTTGCGGTGATGCCCGACCAGGCGTCAGAGCCGCCGCATTGCAGGGCGACCATCAGTTCCGAGGCCGGGCATTCGGTCCGTTGCGCCTCGTTTACCACGGGCAACATGGCCTCGATCTTCTTGATGCCCAGTTCGACGCATTTGCGCAGCCCGCCCACGTCCTGGATGTTCATCGACTGGAACAGCGGGCCGGGCTGCAATCCATAGGCCTCGACCAGCCAGTCGATCTGGTTCATCTCGCAACCAAGCCCGGCCATGAGCACGGCGCCGACATTGGGGTTGCGCGCATAGCCCCACATGACCCGTTGCAGCGCCTCGAAACCCTCGGATCCCTGTCCGGCCATGCCGCAACCGGTGCCGTGGACAAAGGCGACAACGCCGTCGACGTTGGGGTACTCCGCCAGTGTCTCATCGGTGAAATGCGCGGCGATCTTGCGCGCGGCGGTGGCGGAACAGTTCACCGAGGTCAGCACCGCGATGTAATTGCGCGTGCCGGTGCGGCCGGTGGCGCGGCGGTAGCCCATGAAGGTGTCGGTCTTCGCGGCGGGGGGGACAGGGCGCAGGTTGGTGCCGAATTCATACTCGGTATCCACATTGCGGAAGTCGAGATTGTGGGTGTGGACATGCGCCCCGGCAGCGATGTCCTCGGCGGCAAAGCCGATCACCTGCGCGTATTTGATCACCGGCGCGCCCTTGGGGATCTCCTGTGTGGCCAGCTTGTGACCGCGCGGAATCAGCTGAACCGCGCCCTCCTGCCCGATTTCGAGCGGTGTGACGGCGGTGACGACATTATCGGCATCGGAAAGGCGGACTGTCTTTTTCATCGTGGTCCTTTGGGGGCTTTGATCGCGCCCCGGACCTGATCCGGGGCCTGCTGTCGTGAGGTCCCGGCGCGGTGGTCGGGACGGGTGTTCTGAATTGGCCTGTCAGGCGCAGACCGGGCTGTCGGCCTGCCAGCGATGGATGGGGATGTGCGGCTGACCGGACAGGCGGGCGCGGGTGTTCAACCACATCTCCTGCCACGTGCGCCAGTCGCGAAACTCGGTGTCCGGCGCGGCGCGGGACCGGGCGACAAAGGCGGGGAAATGGTCGCGCCCCGTGGGCTGGCCGGTGACGTTGTAGCGGATGTCAAAGCTCCAGCGGAAGTCCTGCGCGGTATTGTTCAGCGAGGCATGCGGGGTCAGCGGATGAAACAGCACCGCGCCGCCCGCCTTGACCGGCAGCGGCAGGGCCTTGTCCTCATCCAGCAGGCCGGGCGCGATGGAGGTCTGTTTCTGCGGGCAATGCGGATACATCTGGGGTTTGCCCGGCACCACTTTCAAGCAACCGTTTTCGATGGTGGCATCGCTGATTGCCAGCCAGACCGTGACCATCTGCGTCCCGTCCCCTTCTTCATGGGCGACGGCGCGGTCCTGATGCCAGTCCGTGGCCATGACATGCGCGCGGTTTTCGCTGTTGCGCAGGTTGGTCGCCGGGGGTTTCAGGCGCACATGCTGGATCGGGTTCGAGGTCAGTTCGGGCCCGATCAGATCTTCGACCATGTCCAGAAGCCGCGCGTTGGTCAGCATGTCAAAGACGGCGGGGCCGATGTGAAATGGCGTGTCAGCTTCGATCTCGCCGCCGGGCAGGGAAATGTCCATCGGCTGGAACCAGTCGCAGCCCGCCTTGTAGGAGACCAGCAGCTTTTGCCAGAAATCGAGCCCTTCCGCCGATGGCACGAGGCCCTCGGCCTGCCAGCCGTCGTAGAGCCTGTCCAGCAGGCCGGTGTATTCCGCCTTGACCGCCTCGAGGGAGGCGGTGTCCAGGACATCTTCGACAACCAGGTATCCCTGGGTTTCGAACTGGTCAATTTGGTCTGGCGTCAGCATCAGGGGCATGTCTTGACCCTCCCAGGGACAGTTTCAGTGTTTCTTTGGGCGGCACACGTACTTTGGGGCGTGTGAGGGGCTGGCCCCTCACGTCTGTCCTCTGCCAAGGTGTGCCTCCCGGCGTCATGAGCGCAGACCTTCCAGCCGCTCCCGGTCGAACGAGATCCCGTGTCCGGGACGGTCCGAAGCGATGGCCCGGCCTTCGGAGAACTGCAACGGCTCGGCGATGACGGAATCCACCCCCAAGCCATTCGCGTCAGGATAGCGGCGATTGGGACAGTCCGCCAGCAGGCGAGGGGTCTCGGCCAAATGCGCGATCTGCACGACAGGCGTGATGCCGCCGCAAAGCGTGCGGGGCAGGGCAAGCGGGTCGTGGTCGGTCTGGACGCGGTCGATGGCGGGCATGGTCGTGCCTGTGGGTCTTGGCCTGTGGGGCGCTGCCCCATCACAACGGGGCTGTGCTCCCCGGGATTCCTGGACAGAACAGAAGCGGTGCGCCGGGCGGATGCCGGACCGGTGCAGCAGCGGGCCAGTCCAACGCGGCTCAGTCAAGCAGGAGCGTCACCATGGGCGGCCAGGCCAGCAGCACCGCGAGCGCCATCAACTGGAGCACGATGAAGGGCAGGAAACCGCGGAAGATGTCGGTGAGCGAGATATGCGGCGGGGCCACTGATTTCAGGTAGAAGGCCGCGGGTCCGAAGGGGGGCGAAAGGAAACTGACCTGCATGTTCATGCAGAAGACCACGCCGAACCAGATCGGGATGTAGCGCGGATCGACGGAACCGAACCAGCCGATTTCCTCGGCCGGGAGCCGCGTCACGATGGGCAGGAACACCGGCATAACCAGCAGCACGATGCCGACCCAGTCCATGAACATGCCCATGATGAGGAAGATCAGCATCATCACGAGGATCACGCTCATGGTCGGCATGTCCGCGCCGACGATCAGGTTGGCCACGTAGGTCGGCCCGCCTGCCAGCGTATAGGCCGCGGCCAGCGAGGCGGCGCCGATTGTCACCCAGATGATCGTGCCGGTGGATTTCAGCGTGCGCATCATGCTGTCCCAGACGATGTCCCAGGTCATCTCGCGCCGCACCAGACCGATGACGAAGACCGCCACGGCGCCCATGCCAGCGGCCTCGGTGATGCCGGTGATGCCGCCATAGATGGAGCCCAGAACGACACCGATCACGACGATGGGCGCGATCAGGCCCTTGCCCATCACCCAGCCCCGGGCGGCACGGTCGCGGCCGACCACGAAGAAGATCGCCAGCACGAAGAGCACCAGCGTGCCCACCAGCCATGGCAGGTCCGAGACCATGCCAAGAAAGATCGGGTCGACGCCTTGCTCGACGGCGTTGGCGCCGGTCGCGGTGAAAAAGAGCGCGCGCAGGATCAGCACGGCCACGATCCAGATGCCGAAGCGCGAGACGAAGCCAAGGAACATCAAAGACTTTTCAGAGCCGCGCGGCGCGTCCGGGTCCTCTGGCGGCAGCGGCGCTTTTTCGGGCGAGATCTGGGTGGTGATGATGATATAGATGATGAAGAAGGACGCCAGCATGAAGCCCGGAAGGAAGGAGGCGGTGAACAGCGCCTTGATCGAGGTTTCCGTCACCAGCCCGTAGAAGATCAGGACGATCGACGGCGGGATCATGGTGCCGAGGCTGCCGCTTGCGCAGATCGTGCCGATGGCAAGGTTCTGGTTATAGCCCAGCCGCAGCATCTGCGGCAGCGCGATCAGGCCCAGCAGCACAACCTCGCCGCCGATGATGCCGGACATGGCGGCCATGATGACCGCCATGACGGAGGTCACGATGGCGATGCCGCCGCGCACGCGGGACAGCCAGACGTTGAGCGACGAATACATGTCGCGCGCGATGCCGGAACGTTCCAGCAAGGCCGCCATGAAGATGAAGAGAGGCACCGATATCAGCACGTAATTCGTCATCTGCCGGTAGACCGCCTGGCCGAGCACGCTGAAGGGCCCTTGCCCGAAGCTGCGGAACAGGATGTCCACGTCGAATTTCAGGACCAGTGTCACCACGGCGAGAAAGGCCGAGGCGAAGCCGAGCGGCATTCCGATGGCCAGCAACCCGAACATCAGCAGAAGGACAATTAGGGAAAGCGTGCCGACATCGACCATTTACTTTTTGTCCTCTTCCAGGGTGCGGCGGATTATTTCGATCTCGTGCTCGTCGATCTCGTCGGCGGGCGAGTGATGCTCGGGGTCCTTGTTCCAGTCCGCGATCAAGTTCGATACGGCCTGGATCGTGACCAGCACGATAATGAATAGAACTGCAGGTTTCACTGTGCCGGGAAGCGGCGGATCCCAGGCCGTGCCGAAGGTTTCCATTCGCAGCATCCGTCGCCAGGCATCATTCCATCCGCCCCAGACAAGGCAGAAGGTAAACACGCAGATCAGCGACACCGACACCACGTCAGAGGCCTTTTGCGCCCAGCGGGGCATCATGTCGTAAATCACGTAAATCCGGATGTGGCTGCGCTGTTGCATGGCATACTGGCCCGCGAACAGGAACAGAAAGGCGGCGATCCAGAGGGACAATTCGTTGGCCCAGAGCGTGGGGCGCGAAAAGAGGTAACGCGAGATGACCTCGTAAAACATCACCAGGACGATGAGCGTCACCGAGATCATCGCGAGCCGGGACAGGACGAGGGAGACGATGTCGAAAAAGCCCTCTGCCTCGGTCTCGATCGCACCTTGTGTGTCGCTGAGATAGATCGAAATCAGGAGCAATGACAAAAAGACGCTGGCCAGCATGATCTGCACCAGTGGCTGACCGGCCGGGCGGATCATCTCCTTCATTCCGATCGGGTCTGCCTGATAGAAGTGGCCGGCGACCATCCAGAAAAAGATCAGTGCCGTCACGCTGGCGGAAACAATCGCCAGGGTCCGGATCGGTTTTCGCATGGAGCCAAGCCAGACGCTATCGTTTTCCATGACGTCCTCCTCACCTTCAGTTCGCTTGCAAAGTCAGGCGGTGGACCCCGTCAGGGATCCACCGATATTGAAACTGCCGCGTCAGGCAGCAGGAACAGAAGTCCGCAATCTCAATCCTTGAGAATGCCAAGAGTTTTCATGAAGCTCTTGTGGCTGTCCAGAATTGCGCGCGCTTCCGGGGTCGCGTCGCCCCAAGGCTCCCAGGCGTCCTGTGCAAAGGCACGGAACTCGGCAACGTCCTCGTCGGACCAGCGCGAGAAGGTCACGCCCTCGTCCGTCAGTTCGACCACTGCGCTGGCCACGGTCGGGATCATCCCGATGCCAATCTGCAGGGAAAGTTTCTGCGTGGCAGTCTCGATGATCCGGCGATGCTGATCGCTCAGGCCATTCCAGACCTCGGCATTGCAGGCCAGGTGGTCCATCGGCATCGAGTGGAAGCCCGGATAGTTCGAGTGCTTCGCGATGTCGTAAAGGCCAAGGTCGCGGTTGTTGGCAACGTTCGAGGCATCAGCCCCGTCGATGATGCCGGTTTCCAGCGCGGTGAACACCTCGGTGAAGTCCATCACGATGGGGGAGGCGCCCAGCGCCGACATGATCTCTGTTTCCAGACCCGGCGGTGAACGGAACTTCCAGCCCTTGAAGTCTTCCAGGCTTGCGATGGGCGCGGTCGACGCGAAGGATTCCGGCCCGTAGACGAACCAGCCGATCAACTCCATGCCGTATTCATTGTAGAGCGACTGGGTCGGCTCTTCGCCGCCGCCCCAGTAAAGCCAGGCGAACATCTGCCATGCGTCATCGTAGCCACCCATAAGGTCGCCGACAAACTGGAATGCCTTGTTCTTGCCGCTCTGGTAGGATCCGCCGGTCATGTCGCAATCGAGAATGCCGTTGACAGCTGCGTCCCAGGTTTCCGTCGTGGCCACGACAGACGAGGACCAGAACATCTCGACATCAATGGCCCCGCCGGACATCACCTCGATGTCGTCGACCCACTTCTGATACAGACCGCCGGTGAAGCTTTCGGACGTGTAGTGGGTCTGAATGCGCAGGGTTACGTCCTGAGCCTGAGCCGCAGACGCGGCAATAGCAACGGCAGCCGCCGTTGTCAGAAACTTTTTCATCTGTTCCTCCCTTCGGCGGTACATTGACCGCCTTATCAATAGCGGGGATTGTCCCCGACCTTGGATGGTGAACCACCCGGTGGAAGCACGCTAACCAAAGCAATGTCGACAGGCAAGGATTTTTGGTATACCAAATTTGCTTTATGGGAGGCCGCCGGTATCTGGCGGAAAAGCAAAACAAAAACAGAAGGGTGGGGTGCGCCATGACGGAGTCCACGTTGCCCGATCAAATCGCGACTCGGTTGCGCCGGGACATCCTGCGCGGTGTGCTTGCGCCCGGGACTGCCGTTAAGGAACGCGATCACGCGGCAGAGCTGGGAGTCAGCCGCACACCGCTGCGCGAAGCGATTCGGATGCTGGCGAAAGAGGGGCTTGTCCAGTTGCGGCCGGCCCGGTCGCCGATCGTGGCCCGCCCCAGTTTCGAGCAGGTCGCACACAACATCGAGGTGATGTCGGTTCTGGAAGTGCTCTCGGCGAAACTGGCCTGCGCGCGGGCGAGCGACGATCAGATCACCCACATCGCCGAGTTTGCCGAACGCATGGAACGCGACTACGACGGGCTCGACATGCTGGACGTGTTCGATCTCGACATGAGCTTTCATCGCGCCATCGCAGAGGCGGCGGGAAACCCGATTCTGGCCGAAATGCATCAGTCCCTGCTGGCGCGTCTGTGGCGTGCGCGCTATCTGTCGGCCAGCCGCAAGCGCTCTCGTGATCGGGTGCTGCGGCAACATGCCGAGATCGTGGCGGGCCTGCGCGCGCGTGATCCCGAGCGGGTGGCGGAACATTTGCAGTCGCACCTTGACCACCTGCTGGTCAACGTGGCGGATTTCTTTGAATCCGAAGACGACAGCGCGACAGCGGAACCCGTCGTCGAGCCGCCGAAGAACACCGCTGCCGCCCCGGGCGGCATCGGGAAATGAAGACCCAGAAACAAGGATTGGGACAGACATGAAACTTTTGCGTTATGGCCCGAAGGGGCAAGAGAAACCGGGACTGCTGGACGGCGACGGCCAGGTGCGGGATCTCTCTGCCCATGTGGTTGATTTCGCCGGGGAAACCGTCTCACTGGAGGGTTTGGAGAAACTGCGCGGGATCGACCCGGCCAGCCTGCCGGTGGTGGCAGAGCCTGGCCGCATCGGATCCTGCCTCGCCTCGGTGCCGAACTTCTTCTGCATCGGGCTGAACTATGCCAAGCACGCCGCCGAAACCGGGGCGGAGCCGCCCAAGGAGCCGATCCTTTTTTCCAAGGCGAGCTCGGCCCTGTCCGGCCCATTTGACCCGGTGGTGATCCCGCGGAACTCGGTCAAGTCGGACTGGGAAGTGGAACTTGGCGTTGTGATCGGCAAGACCGCCTCCTACGTCTCTGAGGCCGATGCGCTGTCTTATGTGGCGGGCTATTGCGTCATCAATGACATGAGCGAGCGCGCATTCCAGATCGAGAAGGGCGGCCAGTGGATCAAGGGCAAATCGGCCCCCACCTTTGGCCCCACCGGCCCCTGGCTGGTGACAGCGG
This sequence comes from Paracoccaceae bacterium, assembly GCA_034670345.1. Lineage (GTDB taxonomy): Bacteria > Pseudomonadota > Alphaproteobacteria > Rhodobacterales > Rhodobacteraceae > Antarctobacter. Next base: position 22,726 of record JAXMNQ010000023.1, read on the forward strand.
ATGAGGTCGCGGACCCGCAGGCGCTGAAGCTGAGCCTCGATCTGAACGGTGAGACCGTGCAGGACAGCGACACCTCGGACATGATCTTTGGTGTGGCCGAGATCATCAGCTACATGTCGCAGTTCATGGAGCTGCGGGCGGGCGACATCATCGCCACCGGCACGCCCTCGGGTGTGGGCATGGGGATGAAACCGCAGCGGTTCCTGAAGCCGGGTGACGTGATGGAGGTCCGCATCGAAGGCTTGGGCGAGCAGCGTCAGGAGACTGTTGCCGCCTCTTGATCGACAGGCCGGGGGGCGCCACCCCCCGGACCCCCAGCCGAGGGGACTGTCCCGCCCCCCTCGGTCTCCCCCGGGATGTGGCGCCCTGATTGGACCCCTAGTGGATCAGCGAACCACCGTTCACATCCACCTCGGAGCCGGTGACATAGGCCGAGAGATCCGAGGCGAGGAACAGGCAGCATCCGGAGACGTCAGAAGCCTCTCCGGCGCGGCCCATGGGAATGCCCGCAAGGATCTGTTCCATCATTTCGTCGGTCAGTTTGCCGCCGGTGATATCCGTCGCGATGAACCCCGGACAGATCGCGTTGGCGCGGATGCCATCTGGCGCGAGTTCGCGCGCCATCGCCTTTGTCAGGCCCAGAATGCCTGCCTTGGCCGCTGAATAATGCGGGCCACCGAAGATGCCGCCGCCCCGTTGCGCCGAGACGGAGGAGATATTGACGATCGAGCCGGTCCTGCGGTCGCGCATATGCGGGATCACGGCCTGCGACATGTAGAGTGTGCCGCGCAGGTTGACGTCCGTGACGGCCTCGTAGTTTTCCGGCGCGATCTGCATCAGTTTCAGAGGCTGGGTGATGCCCGCGTTGTTGACGAGGATATCCACCTGGCACAGCCCTTCGATGGCGGTTCTTGCGGCGGCCTCGCACTGGGGTTTGCTGGTGACATCGCAAGCCAGGCCGATGTGGCCTTCGCCGGGCAGGTCGGCCGCGGCGGCGCGGGCGGCGTCGCCGTCTAGGTCGAGAATGGCGATGCGCGCGCCGTGTTCCGCGAAGCGTTGCGCCGTGGCCTTGCCCAGCCCGCGCGGGCTGGCGGCACCGGTGATGATGGCGGTCTTGTCTTTCAAGAGCATGTGTCTGGTCCTTGTGGAAGCGGGGAGGTCGGGGGCTCTGCCCCCGCCCCGGACCACGTCCGGGGCTCCCCCGAGGGTATTTGGAAAACCAAAGAAGCCCGGGTCAAAGCCTTGATTTGACGCGGGCCGTGATGGACTTCACCGAGAGCCCGTATTGATCGTGCAGGGTGGGCAGGGCGCCGGCATCGAGGAATTCGTCCGGCAGCGCGATGCTGTCAAAGGCCGGGTGAATGCCCGCGCGCATCAGGTCAGCGGCGACGGCCTCTCCAAGTCCGCCCACGATGGTGTGGTTTTCCAGCGTGACGACAAGGCGGCCTGTCCTGGCGGCCTCGGCGCGGATGGTTTTCGTGTCCAGCGGTTTCAGCGTGGGGACGTGCAGGACGGCGCAATCGGTGCCGTCAGCCTTCAGCGCCTTGGCGGCATCCAGCGCGCGCATGGTCATGAAGCCGGTGGAGACGAAGAGCACGTCCCTGCCGCCGTGAATGAGCTTTGCCTTGCCCAGCTCGAACTTGTAGCCGTATTCGCCCAGCACATCCGGCACCTTGCCACGCAAGAGGCGCATGTAGACCGGGCCGGGAAAATCGGCGATGGCATGGGTGGCCTGAGTGATCTCTGTCGCGTCACAGGGATCGACGATGGTCAGGTTGGGCATCCCGCGGAATATCGCCAGATCCTCGGTCGCCTGATGGCTGGGGCCGTAGCCGGTGGTCAGGCCGGGCAGGGCGCAGACGATCTTGACCGGCAAGTTCTCCTCGGCGATGGCCATGAAGATGAAGTCATAGGCGCGGCGCGAGGCGAAGACCGCATATGTGGTGGCGAAGGGGGTGAAGCCCTCGCGCGCAAGGCCCGCGGCGGTGGAGATCATCACCTGTTCGGCCATGCCCATCTGGTAGAAACGGTCCGGGTATTCTTTCGCAAAGACATGCAGGTCGGTGTATTTCGACAGATCGGCTGTCAGACCGACGATGTCGTCACGGCTTTTTGCCAGATCGCAGAGCGCATGGCCAAAAGGGGCGGCGACGGTATCGCGTCCCTCGGCGTCCAGCGAGGCGATCATGGCGGAGGTGGTCAGGCGTTCGCCGCTTTCCGTGACGGGCACGGAGCGGGCGGTGTATTTCGATTTGCGGCGCGAGGTCGGGCCGGTGGGGGCGTCTTGCATTGAGGTGCTCCGTCTCAGGCCGGGATGGCGTCGTCGAGGATGGCGATGGCGCGGGCCCATTCCGAAGGCTCGACCCGGACGAAATGGGTGATCTCGCGGTCTTCAAGGAAAGGCACGCCCTTGCACATCTGCGTGCGGCAGATGATGACGCGGGGGCGCGGGTCGGTCAGGGTCCGGGCGCTGTCGAAGGCGGCGATGACCGCCTCCAGATCGTTGCCGTCCACCTCTTGCGCGTGCCAGCCAAAGGCCGCCCATTTCGGGGCCTCGGCGCCCTGGGCCAGGGCCTGTGTTGTCGGGCCGTCGGCCTGCTGGTCGTTGAAATCGACCACGCAGATCAGGTTGTCCAACTGGTGGGCGCGGGCGGCCATGACCGCCTCCCATGTGGAGCCTTCGCCCAGTTCTCCATCCGACATCAGGTTGTAGACGAAGGCGGGGTTTTTCTTGCGCTTCAGGCCCAGTGCCGCGCCAACCGCAATGCCGAGGCCGTGGCCCAGAGAGCCGCCGGTGATCTCCATCCCCGGGGTGTAGGCCGCCATGCCCGACATCGGCATGCGGCTGTCGTCGAGACCGTAGGTTTCCAGCTCGGATTCAGGCAGGATGCCGGCCTCGATCATCGCGGAATAAAGCGCGATCGCGTAGTGGCCGATGGACAGGTAGAAGCGGTCTCGCCCCTCCCAGGTCGGGTCCTCGGGGCGGTAGCTCAGGGCATGAAAATAGCTGACGGCCAGCACGTCGGCCACGCCGAGCGCCTGACCGATGTACCCCTGTCCCTGCACCTCTGCCATGCGCAACGCCAGCCGTCGGATCGACCAGGCGCGGCGGGCAAGGCTCACGTTCGAGCCATCTCGGACACTCATGCTTTGCCTCCTCCCCGGTTGCTTTTCGGGGAACATTGGACGGGCCACGGCGCAGGGGCAAGGAGATTGTGTTCAGCCCTTCCGACGCAGATCGCGGGGTGTTTCGCCAAATCTCGCGCGAAAGGCGCGGGTCAGGGCCGAGGCGTCCTCATACCCGCAGCGAGTCGCGATTTCGCTGATCGTCAGGGTGGTCTGTTCCACGAGCCGCCGCGCCGCGTTCTGGCGCAGCGCGCGGTAGGTGGCGCCGGGGCCGCGGTCCAGCACGTCGCGAAAGCGCCGTTCCAGCGCGCGGGGCGACACGTCAAGGCGCCGCGCCACGGCGGCCACCGGCAGCGGGGCCTCGACATTGCGGCGCATGATCGAGACCGCTGCCTCGACCAGTTGATCGTCGCTGAGGCGCGGCGGCAGGTCGGCCGGGGTAGGGCGTTCGCCGTGCATGAACAGCGCCGCCACCTCCAGCCGCAGCATCGGCCCGTGGTGGCGGGCAATCAGGTCCAGCATGAACTCGAACGCCGTGGTGCCGCCGCCGCAACTGAGGATGTCGCCGTCGTGCACCACGCGGTCGGGGCTGACATCGACCTCCGGAAAACGTTCGGCGAAGCTGTCCAGTTCATCCCAATGCAGCGTCGCCCGCCGCCCGTCCAGCAGCCCCGCCGCGGCCAGCAGCCAGCTGCCCATGTCCAGCCCGGCCAGCGTGCCGAACCGTCGCCGCGCCGCGCGCAGGGCGCGCAGGGTGTTTGGTGTGGCTTGGGCGGCAAAATCGTAACTGGGCAGAAGCAGCAGGTAGTCGCCGCCCGGATGCCGGGCGAGGCTTTCTTCGGGTGTCACCGGCAGGCCCGAGGAAGAGGTCAGCGTTTCCCGCGTCATGCCAAGGAATTGCCAGAGGTAAAGCGGCTTTCGCGCCAGGGTATTGGCGGCGCGCAGCGGCTCGATGGCATTGGCGAGGCAATGGTTGGAGAAGTTCGGAAACAGCAGCACGCCCACGGTGCGTGTCGCATTCTGCGGAGTATCGGCGGCGTTCTGCATATCCATTTGGCGGGAACTACCGTCTAGTGACGCCACAAGGCAAGCGGGAGGGCGTCATGCAGTTCGGATTGAGCGAAGAACAGGAGATGATCGTCTCGACCGTGCGCAGCTTTGTCGAGAACGAGATATATCCGCATGAGGCCGAAGTGGAACGCAGCGGTCAGGTGCCGCAGGACCTGGCACAGGAGATCAAACGCAAGGTTCTGGCGCTTGGGTTCTACGCCTGCAATTTTCCCGAGGAGGTGGGCGGCGCGGGACTGAGCCACCTCGATTTCACATTGGTCGAACGCGAGCTTGGGCGCGGCAGCATGGCGCTGACGCATTTCTTTGGTCGCCCGCAGAACATCCTGATGGCCTGTGAGGGAGAGCAGAAGGACCGCTATCTGCTGCCTGCCGTGCGGGGGGAGCGCATGGATGCGTTGGCCATGACGGAACCGGAGGCGGGCAGCGATGTGCGCGGTATGAAATGTGCGGCGGTGCGACAGAGCGGCGACTGGGTGGTGAATGGCACCAAACACTTCATTTCCGGCGCGGATCACGCGGATTTCTTTATCGTTTTTGTCGCCACGGGGGTGGACGAGCCGCCGAGGGGGCCGAAAAAACGGATCACCTGTTTCCTGGTGGATCGCGGCCATCCCGGGTTTGCGGTGCGGGACGGCTACACCTCGGTTTCCCACCGGGGTTACAAGAATTGTATCCTCGATTTCACCGATTGCCGCCTGCCGGATGCTCAGGTTCTGGGCGAGGTTGATGGCGGTTTCGATGTGATGAACAAATGGCTGTATGCCACGCGGCTGACAGTGGCGGCGTTCAGCGTCGGCCGCGCGCGGCGCTGTTTCGATTACGCGGTGGATTATGCCGCGCAGCGCAAGCAATTCGGGCGGGCGATTGCCAAGTTTCAAGGCGTGTCGTTTCAGGTCGCGGATATGGTGACGGAGATCGACGCCGCCGACTGGCTGACCCTGGCGGGGGCCTGGCGGCTGGATCAGGGGCTGCCGGCGAACCGCGAGATCGCCAGCGCCAAGGTCTACGCGACGGAGATGCTGGCACGGGTCACCGACACAACCTTGCAGATATTCGGCGGCATGGGGTTGATGGATGATTTCCCGATCGAACGGTTCTGGCGCGATGCGCGGGTCGAGCGGATCTGGGACGGGACGTCAGAGATCCAGCGCCACATCATCAGCCGGGAGATATTCCGGCCCCTGGGCGCGTGATGCGCGGGCGGTGCGGCGGGGTGGAACCCCGCCCTACAGCGCCTGGGAGGGATGCAGATGCCTGACCTGTCCCGCCTGTTGCGCCCACGCTCCATCGCCGTGATCGGCGGCGGGGCCTGGTGCGAAAACGTCATACGAGAGTGCCGAAAGCTCGGCTTTGACGGGCCTGTCTGGCCGGTGCATCCCAGACGGGAAACGGTGGGCGGCGTGGCCGCTATTGCGCGGATCGAGGATCTGCCCGCCGTGCCGGATGCGGTCTACATCGGCATCAACCGGGCAGCGACTGTGGAGGCGGTGCGGATTCTCGCTGACCGTGGCGCTGGCGGGGCGATCTGTTTTGCCTCCGGCTTTGCCGAGGCGCAGGCGGAACTGGCGGATGGGGCCGAATTGCAGGCGGCGCTGCTGGTGGCGGCGGGGGATATGCCGGTGTTGGGGCCGAACTGTTACGGGTTCCTCAACGCCTTGGACCGCGTCGCGCTCTGGCCGGATCAGCATGGGCTGGTTCCTGTTGAGCGCGGCGTCGCGATCCTGTCGCAAAGCTCGAATGTGGCGCTGAACCTGACGATGCAGCGGCGGGGCTTGCCGATTGGCTTTCTGGGCACCGTCGGCAATCAGGCGCAGGTGGATATGAGTGCGCTGGGCATGGCGCTGCTGGAGGACGCGCGGATTACGGCGCTGGGCCTTTACATCGAAGGCATCAGAGACATTCGCGGGTTCGAGGCGCTGGGGCGCCGGGCACGGGCGCTGGGCAAGCGGATCGTGGCGCTGAAACTGGGGGCCTCGGAACAGGCCAACGCGGCGGCGGTCTCGCACACTGCGTCCCTGACCGGCAGCGACGCCAGCGCGCGGGCCTTTCTGAGGCGGATCGGAGTGGCGCAGGTCACATCCTTGTCGGCGCTTCTGGAAGCTCTGAAGGTCCTGCATGTAGCAGGGCCGCTGCGGTCGAACCGCGTGGTTTCGGCCTCCTGTTCGGGCGGTGAGGCGAGCCTGATGGCAGATACCGGACTGGGCCATGACATAGAGTTCCCGCCATTGGCGTCAGCGCAGCTGCAGGCCCTGCGCGCGGCGCTTGGCCCTAGGGTGGCGCTGGCCAACCCCTTGGATTACCATACCTATATTTGGGGTGATCGGGCAGCATTGACTGCCTGTTTCTCGGCTATGATGCAGGGTGAGGATCTTGGACTTGGTATTGTGGTGCTGGATTTTCCACGGGCTGACCGTTGTTCCGCGGCGGATTGGGACGTGGTGATCGAGGCGGTGGCCGAGATCCGGACCGATACGCCGATGGCGATCCTTGCAAGCCTTGTCGAGACCCTGCCGGAAGACATCGCCGCGCGGCTGGTGGCGCGGGGGATCGTGCCGCTTTGTGACTTGCCCTCTGCGCTGGAGGCGGTGGCGGCGGCGGCGTTCCTTGGCCGGGACGTGACCGCGACGCCAGTGCTGCTGGAGGGCGATGCGACGCCTGCGGCGTCGGAAGGGGAGTATTTTCAGAGAGAAGAAACAGGGGGTGGTGTTCTGACCGAGGCGGTGGCGAAAGCGGCGCTGGCCAAGGCAGGGGTGGCGGTGCCGCGGTCCGAGCGGGTCGGGACGGTGGCGGCGGCGGGTGCCGCGGCGGTGCGGATCGGCTTTCCGGTGGTCCTGAAACGCGAGGGCGTTGCCCACAAGAGCGAGGCGGGGGCAGTTCGGTTGGGTTTGCGGACCGAGGGTGAGGTTCGCGCGGCGGCGGACGCCATGGGTGGCCGGGGTTTTCTGGTCGAGGAGATGGTGGGCGGCGCGGTTGCGGAATTGCTGATCGGCGTCCTGCGGGACCGCGTGCATGGTTTTGTGCTGACGCTGGGGGCCGGAGGGGTCTGGACCGAGATCCTTGGCGATACGCAGAGTTTGCTCTTGCCGGTGACAGGGGATGAGGTGCGGGCCGCACTGGGGCAGTTGAAAATTGCGCTGCTGCTCGCGGGGTATCGCGGCGCGGCGCCTGCGGATCAGGGAGCCATTGTGGATACGGTGCTGGCGGTGCAGGTTTTTGTCGAGGCGCATGCGGATGAGATCGAGGAAGTTGAAATCAACCCGCTGATCTGTACGGCAGATCGGGCGGTCGCGGCGGATGCGCTGATCCGTTTGCGTGACATCGGAACAGAGGGAGGCGAAGATGCCGCTTGAGATGAACAAAGAGGTTTTCATCACCTGCGCGGTGACCGGATCGGGCGGGACGCAGGACCGCAGCCCGCATGTGCCGCGCGCACCGCAGGAGATTGCCGAAAGCGCGATCGAGGCCGCCCGCGCCGGGGCGGCGGTGGTGCATTGCCATGTGCGCGACCCGGAGACCGGTGTGCCGTCGCGCCGGTTGGACCTGTACCGCGAGGTGACCGAGCGTATCCGCGATGCCGAGGTCGATGTGGTGCTGAACCTGACCGCCGGGATGGGGGGCGACATCACGTTTGGCTCGACCGGCGCGCCCTTGCCAGTGAACCCGGCAGGGACCGACTTGATCGGTGCGGCGGAGCGCGTGGCGCATCTGTCCGAGTGCCTGCCCGAGATCTGCACGCTGGACTGTGGCACGATGAACTTTGCCGAAGCCGATTACGTCATGACCAATACCCCCGGCATGTTGCGCGACATGGGCGCGCGGATGACGGCGCTGGGGGTCAAGCCGGAGATCGAGGCGTTTGACACCGGACACCTGTGGTTTGCCAAGCAGTTGGTGAAGGAAGGGGTGCTGGAGGAGCCTGCGCTGGTGCAGCTGTGTATGGGCGTGCCATGGGGCGCCCCGGATGATCTGAACACCTTCATGGCGATGGTCAGCAACGTGCCGAAAGCCTGGTGCTTCAGCGCCTTTTCGCTGGGTCGGAACCAGATGGCCTATGTGGCGGCGGCGGTTTTGGCGGGCGGCAACGTGCGCGTCGGGCTGGAGGACAATCTGTGGCTGGACAAAGGGGTGCTGGCCACCAACGCGCAGCTTGTGGATCGGTCGGTCGGGATCATCGAACGGATGGGCGCGCGGGTGATCGGACCGGCCGAAGTGCGCGAAAAGCTGGGGCTGGTCAAGCGCGCGCCGGTTTGAGGTGAACTGTGTCGGTGCGGGCGGCGCGCTGCGCGCGTATGGGCGGCTTCGGGTCTCACCAAGTCATAAGCCTCGGGCCCGTCCTCGCGCGGATGTCCCCTGACAGGCGACGGACTGCGCCTCCAACGGAATGGACGTCTCCCCGCTGTGCGGGCCCCCTCGTCAATTCCGTTTGACCCGCCGCCCTTTGCCTGTCTGATCGAGGCCACGCGAGGGCGGCACCGAGGCAAATGCCGGGATATGAAAAGACCCGCCGCGGCGGTGCCGGGCGGGTCTGGTTCGCAAACGAGGGGTGATCAGGCGACCTGTTCCAAGGTCGCCTCGGGTGTGACGCCGAGCGCAAAGCAGACGTCGCGGGTCAGTTCCGGGCGGTTCAGCGTGTAGAAGTGCAGCTTGTCAACGCCGCCTTCGAGCAGGTCCGAGCACAGCTCGGTGCAGATCGCGGTGGCCAGCAGATCCTCGCGGTTGTCGCGCTGGGCCTTGTCAAAGGCGTCGATGACCCAGGCCGGGATGTAGGTCCCGCAGGATTCGGCAAAGCGGCGCGCGCCTTTCCAGTTTTCGATCGGCAGAATGCCCGGCACGATGCGGCTGGTGTCGATGCCTGCCTTGGCGCAGTCGTCACGGAAGCGGAAGAAGGTCTCTGCCTCGAAAAAGAACTGGGTCAGCGCCTCTTCGGCACCGGCGTCCAGCTTGCGCTTGAGCCAGTCGATATTGGCCTTCTGGTTCGAGGCCTCGGGATGGCAGTCCGGGTAGGCGCCGACGCGGATGGTGAACTTGCCCTTGTCGGCCAGCGCCTCGATCAGTTCGATCGAATCGGCGAAGCCTTCGGGGTGTTGCTGAAACCCGTTCGAGCCCTTGGGTGGGTCGCCGCGCAGGGCAACGATGTCGGTCACGCCTGCCTCGGCAAAGCCGTCGGCGATCGCCAGCGTTTCTTCGCGGGTGGCATCGACGCAGGTCAGATGCGCCGCGGTGCGCAGGCCGGAATGTTTGTGCAAGGTGGCGACCACGTCGCGGGTCAGGTCACGTGTGGTGCCGCCGGCGCCGTAAGTGACCGAGACAAAGCGGGGGCCGAGCGGCGCAAGAACTTGCACCGCATCCCAGAGGCGAAAGGTCGCCTCGATGTTTTTCGGCGGGAAGAATTCGTATGAAATGTCGGGGCGCTGCATGATCCGGAGAGTCCTTTATGAGTTGAGCTCTTGTTGCACAGGCAGCATTGTGAGACAAACTCATAAATCTCAAGATCAACATGAGCGTGACAACAGAATGGCGCAGATGCACATCGAATTTCGTCACCTGCGGACGATCAAGGCGATTCATGATGCGGGCGGTGTGGCAAGGGCGGCAGATCAGCTGAACATCACCCAATCGGCGCTCAGCCATCAGATCAAGGGGCTGGAAGATCAGGCCGGGGTGGAACTCTTTGTGCGCCGGTCGAAGCCGATGAAACTGTCCGCCGCCGGGATGCGGCTGTTGCGGCTGGCGGAACAGGTGCTGCCGCAGATCGAGGCCTTGCAGGCGGAGTTTGATGGGCTGCGCGAGGGCAAGGCCGGGCGGCTGTATATCGCCATCGAGTGTCACGCCTGTTTCGAATGGCTGTTCCCGGTGCTGGAAGGATTCCGCAAGCAGTTCGGCGACGTGGACGTGGACATCAAGCCGGGATTGGCCTTTGACGCGCTGCCCGCGCTGATGAAGGAAGAGGTGGATGTGGTCATCTCCTCGGATCCCGAGGACCTGGCTGGCGTGACCTTTGTGCCGCTGTTTGACTACAGCCCGGTCTTCGTGGCGGCGGCGGCGCATCCGCTGGCGGAAAAGCCCTTTGTCGAGGCGGCGGATTTCCGGGGGCAGACGCTGATCACCTATCCGGTCGAACGCTCGCGCCTGGATATCTTCAGCCAGTTGCTGAGCCCGGCCAAGGTGGAACCGGCGGCGATCCGGCAGGTGGAACTGACGGCGGTGATCCTGATGTTGGTGGCCTCGAACCGAGGCGTGACGGTGCTGCCGGACTGGGTGGTTCGCGAAGTGAAATACAGCTCGGATTACGTGACGCGGCCGCTGACCGAAGCGGGGCTGACCCGGCGCATGTACGCGGCGGTCCGGACCGAAGACCTTGAAAAGCCATACATGAAACGGCTGATCGCGCTGGCGGGCGAAGAGGCGCGGCGACTGCAAATGGCCTGAAAACGCGCGATCAGCAGCTTTCGCCAGCCTGACCTCGGGCAAGCTCCCACCGGTCGGAATAGGAAAGCCCCTGGATCGGCTCATGCGGTTTGCTCAGCACCTCTCCGGCTTTGGCCGCGAAACAGGCGCAGTTCACACCGCTCAGGTTTTTCCGACAAAAGGCGGCGGGGTCTTCTGGCGCGCTGGCGGCGATGAAGGGATGGACGGTGCGGGACAGCCCGCCTTCGGTCAGCGGCGGAAAGGCCTGTACCCCGGCAACAAGCCCGGCAATCACCAGCAGGCCGGCCCCGTAGTGCAGGAATTTCGAACTGGCAAGATTGGTGGGCATTGGAGACCTCCGGTCACGGCGCGCAACAAGACGTGCCCGCAATTCCGGCCCACAAATTCCGACACAAACCCGGCGCGGGGCCGACATCGTCAGCCTACCGCGCCCGGCCCCCCTGGCGAAGCGCAATCAATGTCGGATTTTATCGACCCGACTGGAAAACGCGGCTGGGAAACACTGCCAGGTCGCCGACAGGCGTTGCTGTCGGCGGGTCTGCGCGCCAGGCGCAAAGGTGTTGTTGTAACACTCCGGCCATCGGGCCGGATCAGGTCAGAGGATTTTCAAGTCCGAGGCCATGGTCCGGCCATCCCGGCCTTCGCGCAATTCGAAACTCACCTTCTGGTTATCGGCCAAGCCGGTCAGTCCTGACCGCTCGACAGCGGAAATATGGACGAAAATATCCTTGCCGCCGTCGTCTGGTGCGATGAACCCATAGCCTTTTGTGGTGTTGAACCACTTCACGGTGCCGTTCGGCATAGTTCCCGTGCTCCTATTCAAGTCTTTGCCATCATCCTGCGCAGGTCGTTGCGTGGATGGTCACGTTCGCCTTTCAGGGCAACGACCCGGGCTATCGTGAAACGGCAGCATCGGGGGGCTGATCGTCGAAAGTCACGGGGCAGAGAGTAGCGCAGAACGTCGAAATACAAGAGTCCCGCTCTCGCATTTCATGGAAAGTTTGCATATCTGAAAGCGGCAACCGGCCTTTTTGCCAAGGGATTGAGCATGATCGTCTATGGACTGAAAACCTGCGACACCTGCCGCAAGGCCCTAAAAGCCTTGCCCGGCGCGCAATTGGTGGATGTCCGGGCTGATGGACTGCCGGATGATGTGCGCGACGCGGCACTGGAAGAGTTCGGCGAAAAACTGCTCAACACCCGGTCGACCACATGGCGCGGGCTGGGCCCGGAAGAGCGTGAAACACCGCCCAGGGCCTTGTTGGCCGCGCATCCGGCATTGATGAAACGGCCACTGATCGTGGACGGCGACCGCATGGTGCTGGGCTGGGACAAACCGGCGCGTGCGGCGTTGGGTGTGGATTAGGGAGGGCGCAATGCGGAATGCGGCGCTGACTTTGGGAATCATTGCCGGGGTGATCGGCATGATCGTGGGCTTTTTCGGCTTCGGCTACACGGAACTGGCGCGCAATGTCCGCGAGGTCGAAGAGATGTTCGGCATGTTCAAGGACCCGGACACGGTGCGCATCGTCTCTGTGCTTGCGCCTTTGCTGGCGATTGCCGGGGGCGCGATGGCCAAGGCGCGCGCGCTCTGGGGCGGGCTCTTGCTGCTGGCCTCGGCGGCAGCATTTTATCACGCTTTCGGCTTCAACGTCTTTACCATGTTTCCGATCGCCTTTGCCGGGCTGGGCGGCGTTCTGGCGCTGGCTGCGGGCAAGCCGGACGAGGAAAAGGCGCATTTCTGAACGCTTGCGGATGTGAACAGGGACGGGGGCGCCGCTCGCTTGTTTGCGAAAGCAATCGCCCCGCCCCCCGTCCCACTTGTCCCGGTCAGGCCGGAACCGCGCGCGCGGCCGGGTTCAGACCCAGCAACCGGTCGACCGAAACCAGACCGGCACCCTTGATCACCAGCACCAGCAGCCCGAACACCCAGAGCGTGCGCTCGTCGATCAACTCATACTGCGAGTCGAAGAGCGTTCCCAATTTGGCGCCATGTCCGGTGACATCCACCAGCGTCTGCACGAGGACAAAGCCGATCATCCCCAGCGCCGCCAGTCGGGTAAACAGCCCGATCACGATCAGCAGCGGCAACAACCACTCGGCATAGGTCCCGGCAATGGCGATCAGGTCATAGTGAAATCCCATATTCGACGGGTTATAGCCAGCCGCCTCGAAGGCCTTGGGAAACATCTGCGCATAGGTGCCGCTCTCCAGCGTGAAGAAATCGAAGATCCCTTCCTCGCCCTTGCGGTCCCAGACTTTGGTCCCGGCGGAATTCCAGTAATAGCGCAACAGCGTGGCTGCAAAGACCAGCCGCGTCAGCAGCGGGATCATCCCGTCGCCAAGGCGTTCGACCCGGGCAAAAACGGCGTTGTGAAGCGTGACAAGGCGGGTCATGGCGGTCCTCAGTCAGTGGTCAGATCGGTCAACGCGCCCTGCGACAGCAAGAGCGTCAGGGTGGCGGAAAGGTCGAAATCGGGGCCGGCGGTCTCTACGGCCTCGGCAAAGCGCGCGCCGCGCCCCAGCGACTGCACAAAATCCGCGCCGTGTGCGGGCAGCAGATGCGGCATCGAATCGAACTCGGGGCGGCAGACCAGCACATCCTCGGCCCGTGCCTGCGGTTTCGGGCTGCCCGGGGTCAGGGTGAACCGATAGATCGACAGCACCGGCCAGGCCGAGCGCAGCACCTGCGTTGCGGGGCTTAGCGTGAACCGCGCGGCCATCAGGGCCTCTTCGGACAGCTCTGCCAGCCGCGCGCCATCCAGCGCGGGCGCATCGGCGGCGTGGTAACTGCGCCGCAGCGTCAGTTCCAGACGCGCGACGTCGCCCAGATAGCCGATGCTTTGCAGGGCCTCGATGTCCTCAAGATACTCGGGAAACCCCGCGCCATACTGCATCATCAACGGGGTGTCAGGCGGCGTCGATCGCAGGAACATCCCCGCCGCGCGGGCAAAATTCTCTGGCCCGATCAGCTTGGCCACCGCCGGAAAGCCGCTCTCCAGCGCCTCGCGCAGCGCCACGGCCACGTTGTTGCGATAGACGTCGAACCGCCGTCCAGCCGGACGCCCGGCGCCGTCGGTCAGCCCTTCGGGCGCATCCCGCCCGGGTGACAGCAGGGCGGCGCGAAACCCGGATTCCGTCATTGTCGCTGCACTGGTCATCCCGCGATCCTTGTGTGTTTCTTCTCTCGCCAAATACTCAAACAGCCACGCGCTCCAGCGCCTTTTGGGCGCGCAGGGCCTCGGCGGCCAGCACCGGCCAGTCCGGCACATCGGTGTCCCATTCGATCAGCAGCGGCCGTGCACCGGCCCGGTCCAGAACCAGATCGAGCAGCGCCCAGACCGGTTCGGCCACCTCGCGCCCGTGGCTGTCGATCAGCAGCGGCGCGCCAAAGTCGTCATGGTCCTCGTCATGCCCGGCAAGGTGGATCTCGCCCACCGCATCCAGCGGGAACCGAGCGATATACTCCTGCGGGCTGTAGCCCAGGTTGGTGGCGGAGATGAAGACATTGTTCACATCCAGCAGCAGGCCACAGCCGGTGCGGCGGGCGATTTCGGACAGGAAATCCGTCTCGTCCAGCGTGCTTTCCACAAATGCCAGATAGCTGGAGGGGTTCTCCAGCAGCATCCGGCGGCCCAGCACCTCTTGCACCTCGTCGATGTGATCACAGACGCGGGTCAGGGTGTCAGGCGTATAGGGCAGCGGCAGCAGATCGTTCAGAAAGTGGCTGTCATGGGTCGACCAGGCAAGATGCTCGGAAAAGCTGGCCGGGTTCAGCCAGCCGACAAGGTGTTTCAGCCGGGCCAGGTGGTCCGGGTCCAGTCGTTCGGGGCCGCCGATGGACAGGCCGACGCCGTGGACGGAAATCGCGAAGCGTTCGGACAGCGCACGCAGTTGCGCCAGCGGCCTGCCGCCATCGCCCATGTAATTCTCGGCATGGACCTCGAACCAGCCCACCGGGGCGGGATTGTCGAGGATGGCCGAATAGTGCTGCGGCTTGTAGCCGACACCGGGCAAGGGGGGGAGAGTGCTGGTCGTATCGAACATGGGATCACCGGCGTAGAGGGGTGGGATGGGCAAGGGTGCCCATCCCGGTCGGGGTGACCTCGGCCTGTCAGCTGTCGGACATCATGGACGGGTCATAGTACTTGGCCTGGACTTCTTCGGCCAGACCTTCGGGCAGGTCGCGCTTGATGCCTTCAAAGCCCTTTTCTTCAAGTGCGGCCGCCGTCATGCCCATGCGGCCATCCGGCAGGTCGATTTCGGCACAGGCGCCGGCATCGACAAGGGTCCAGGCGTTGCCCTGGTAATCGACTTTCGAGGTGCCGGCGCAGGTGGTGCCGGGGCCTGCCGCGCAGTCGTTTTCACCGGCAAGGCTGACGCCGTAGCACTTTTCCTGATCCATGGCATGTGCGCCCGAGGCGGACACGGCAGCGGCAACGATGCCAACGAGGGCGGCGGTCTTGAGAGTGGTGGACATTTGGTAGTTCCTCCGGGGTTCCTGAGATTGAAACTTGGCCGCGGGCTGTCTGACCCGACGGTGTCTACAGAGTGCCGTGCCGGAGGGGGTGAGGCGACTCACGGGCGCGTGCTTCACGGGGGCGTCAGCGCCCGTGTCATCCAGGAGAGGTCTCGGGCGTGTTTTCACGCCGTCGATGGCCGCATTTGTAACGAATCTTGCAAAACCACCCATGCTGCAGGGCAGAATGTTACAAACCGGTCCGCCCGTCAGGGGCGCAGGCAGGTCGGATCACGCGAATTGTCAGGGCTGTAACGGATCGAGTCCGGGTTTCCGTCGCTTGACGAGCAAGAAAACCGGCCGCCGCCCCAGGGGAACGGCCGACAACAGTTGGGATGAGCGGGAGTTGTGAATGATCAGTTTCCGCAGATTGCCCAGACAAAATAGGAAATAGGCCATCCAGCCCCAAGAAAAACAAGGATGACCAGTCGCAACTTTGGACGATGGCCTAGCCGCATATACCAAGCTGGAAGCTGATTTCGTGCCAAAATAACGATTCCTTCTAAATCCCAAGTTGTCGTTTTGACCTAATGGCGCAGGTCGGGCGGCGTGGCAACCTCGGCCAGTTGCGTGGTGATCTCATCCAGTGCGGCCACTTTGGTCTGCTTTTCACCAAGCCGCCGCACGGTGACGGTGCGTTCCTCGACCTCGCGGTGACCGACAGCAAGGATCACCGGCACCTTGCCCACGGAATGCTCGCGCACCTTGTAGTTGATCTTTTCGTTGCGAATGTCCGCCTCGGCCCGCACACCCGCCTTGGTCAGTTGCGCAACAACCTCTTGCACGTAGTCATCCGCCTCCGAGGTGATCGACGCCACCACCACCTGTCGCGGCGCCAGCCAGAAGGGCAGCTTGCCGGCGTGTTCCTCGATCAGGATGCCGATGAAACGCTCGAACGATCCCAGAGTCGCGCGGTGCAGCATGAAGGGCCGGTGCTTGTCGCCATCGGCGGCGATATAGCTGGCGCCCAGACGTTCGGGCAGGTTCGGGTCGACCTGAAAAGTGCCGCACTGCCAGACCCGTCCGATGGCATCGGTCAGGTAGAAGTCCAGTTTCGGCCCGTAAAAGGCACCGTCGCCGGGTTCCAGCACGTAATCGCGGCCCACCGCCTTGATCGCGTTTTCCAGCGCGTTCTCGACATAGTCCCAGCTTTCCTCGGTGCCGACGCGCTTTTCCGGGCGGGTGGCAAAGCGGATCTCGAATTCGGGGAAGCCCAGCTCGCGGTAGATGTCCGCGAGAAAGTCGATGAACCGCGCGCATTCCTCCTGAATCTGATCCTCGGTGCAGAAGATATGCGCGTCGTCCTGGGTAAAGCCGCGCACCCGCATGATGCCGTGCAGTGCGCCCGATGGTTCGAACCGCGAACACGATCCGAATTCGGCCAGCCGCAGTGGCAGATCGCGGTAGGACTTCAGACCCTGGTTGAAGATCTGAACGTGGCAGGGGCAGTTCATCGGCTTCAGCGCGTTGATGCGGGTCTGGGACTTGTCCTTGACCACCGCGTCGTCGTTTTCACCGTCGCGGCTTTCGTCCACTTCGACGAGGAACATGTGGTGCTGGTATTTCTCCCAGTGGCCCGAGGCCTCCCACAGCTTGCGGTCCACCACCTGCGGCGTGTTGATCTCTTTATACCCGCCGACGCGCTGCTTGCGGCGCATGTAATCCTGCAACTGGGTGTAGACGGTCCAGCCGTTGGGGTGCCAGAAGACCTGACCGGGCGCCTCTTCCTGCATGTGGAACAGGTCCATCTCGCGGCCCAGCTTGCGGTGGTCGCGCTTGGCGGCCTCCTCCAGCATGTGCAAGTGCTTTTTCAGGTCTTCCTTGTTCCTGAAGGCGACGCCGTAGATCCGTTGCAGCATCTGGCGGTTGCTGTCGCCACGCCAGTATGCCCCCGCCACGCTCATCAGCTTGAAGCTGTCGCCGGGCACCTGACCGGTGTGCTGCAGATGCGGACCACGGCACAGATCCTGCCAGTGGCCGTGCCAGTACATGCGGATCGGCTGATTGCCCGGAATCGCCTCGATCAGCTCGACCTTGTAAGGCTCGTTATTGGCCTTGTAGAACTCGACCGCGCGCGATCGTTCCCAGACTTCGGTGGTCACCGGGTCGCGTTTGTTGATGATCTCCTTCATCTTTTTCTCGATGAGGCCAAGATCCTCCGGCGTGAACGGCTCTTGCCGGTCGAAATCGTAATACCAGCCGTTCTCGATCACCGGGCCGATGGTGACCTTCACGCCGGGCCAGATCTCCTGCACGGCGCGCGCCATGATATGCGCGAGGTCGTGCCGGATCAGTTCCAGCGCGGGCGCGTCATCGGCCAGCGTGTTGATCGCGATCTGCGCATCGTCCTCGATGGGCCATTGCAGGTCCCAATGTGCGTCGCCCAAGGTGGCGGAAATCGCCTTTTTCGACAGCGATTTGGAAATGCTCGCGGCGACCTCGGCAGGGGTCACACCCTTGTCGTAGTCACGTTTAGAGCCATCTGGAAAGGTCAGGGAAATCTGGGCCATCGGCCTGAACTCCTCGTCGGTTTGGCGCCCACGGAACGCCCGGTTGCGGGTTATGTGTCGGACCCCGGAAATGGCCCCCGCAGTGCGGGCTTGTCAAGCAGGAACAGACAGAGATGAGCGACAGCACACAGGATCTGTACGAAGGGTTGACCGGCGCCGACGAGGTCAAACCGCAAGAGGCGCGCAACGGATTGCGCCATGCGGTCAGCCTGTCGATGACCAAACTGGCCGATGGATTGATCGACCCGAAGCTGGTGCTCAGTTGGCTGGGTGGGGCGCTGGGGGTTCCGGCGGCGTTGGTCGGGCTGTTCGTGCCGATCCGGGAGGCGGGGGCGCTGTTGCCGCAGATCATGTTGGCCGGGCGGGTGCAGGCGATGCGGCATCGGAAATGGGCCTGGGTTATCGGATCGGCGGGACAGGGGATCTGTGCTGCCTTGATCGTCCTCGCCGCCCTGATGCTGACGGGTTGGACCGCCGGGGTGGCGATGGCCGTTGCGCTGGGCGGGCTGGCGGTCAGCCGGTCGCTCTGTTCCGTCAGCTTCAAGGACATCCTTGGCAAGACGGTGGCCAAGACCCGGCGCGGCGCGGTGACAGGCATCGCGGGATCGGTCTCGGCGCTGGCGGTGCTGGGCTTTGCGCTGGTGCTGATGGTGGGGCCGGGGCAGGCGCTCTGGCCGGTCCTGGCGGCGATTTCAGGGGCGGCGGTGCTGTGGCTGGTCGCGGCGGCGCTGTTCGCGACGCTGGAAGAAGAGCCGTCCGACCCAGACCCGGGCACGGCGCTGGATCTGTCGCCGCTGCGAGAGGATGCGCAGTTCCGCCGGTTCGTGGCGGCGCGCGGGGCGCTGACCGTGACGGCGCTGGCGCCGCCTTATTTCGTCCTGCTGGGCGGCGGGCAAAGCGCTTTGCAGGCGCTGGGTGCCTTGATGCTGGCTTCTTCGGCGGCCTCTTTCCTGTCGTCCTACGTCTGGGGGCGGCTGGCGGACCGGTCCTCGCGGCTTGTGCTGGCGGCCTCGGGCGGGGTGGCAGCGCTGTTCATGGCGCTGGCGGTTCTGGCGGACCTTGCAGGATGGACGCAGGCGACATGGGTTGTCCCTGCGGTCTTGTTCGGACTGATGCTCTCCTATCACGGCGTGCGGCAAGGGCGGTCAGTTTACCTTGTCGATTTCGCGCCCAAGGACAGGCGCGCCGCCTATTCGGCGCTGGCCAATACGCTGATCGGTTTGCTTTTGCTGGCGGTGGGTGTGCTGGGCGGGGCGCTGGCCGCGCTGGGCCCGCAGGTCGCGCTGGTGGGTTTTGCGGTCCTCGGCCTCTTGGGTGCGGGACTGGCCCTTGGTCTGCAGGAGGTCGAACAATAGGCGCTTGCACCGGTGCGCGCCCCGGCGCAGGCTGACGTCAACCGGGGAGAACACCATGCGGACATTCGAAGAGATCCTGAACATCGCGGCAGACCGCAAAGGCGGGCGCGCGGCGGTGCTGGCCGATATGCCCGCGGTGCTGGACGCCGATGCGCTGGCGGCCATCCCAGATGATCGCTGGCTGTCGCAGTTGGCGCGCGGGATCTTTCAGGCAGGGATCAGCTGGCAGGTTGTGGAAAACAAGTGGCCGGATATCGAAGAGGCCTTTTACGGGTTCGACGTGGGCCGCGTGGCGCTGATGTCCGAGGATTGGTACGACGAACTGCTGGACGACCCGCGCATCGTGCGCAGCCCGCCCAAGGTGCGGGCGATCCAGCAGAACGCGGTTCTGATACAGGAAGCGGCGCAGGAGGCGGGATCTTTCGGACGCAAGGTGGGTGACTGGCCGGCAGAGGACTTTGCCGGGTTGCTGGAGTGGCTGAAGAAAGAGGGCTCGCGGCTGGGTGGGTCGACCGGGGCCTACGCGTTGCGCGTTCTGGGCAAGGAGAGCTATGTCCTGTCGACGTCGGTGGTGGCGCGTCTGGTCGATGAGGGCGTGATCGACAAGGAGCCGACCTCGAAAAAGGCAATGTCGGCGGTTCAGGACGCGTTCAACACCTGGAAGGCCGAAAGCGGCGAGAGCCTGTCCGTGATCAGCCGGGTTCTGGCGCAGAGCGTCGAGGCCTGAGACGCGGGCGTCCCCGCTCGAAGGTTTGTTCCGCCCCCGCCGACCGGGGACACCCGCGCCGGGGCGGAAGGGAGGTTTCGTCTGAATGTGGCCCTCGGGTCAGGGGGATCATCCGGCCGGTTGCGGTGCGAAGCGATGGGTCTTGCCTGTCTCCAGCCATGTCTTGATCCCGGCCAGGAACCGTGCCCATCCGTCGTTTACGCCTTCCATGTTCTCGCTGAGTTCATAATGCTCGACGGTCAGTTTCATGCCGCTGTCCTGAGGTTCGATCAGGTAGACACAGCGCGAGGTCGCGGCATCTTCAGCCCAGCCGGGGGAAAAGCTCATTTCCAGCCGTGTCTTGGGGTCGATCGCGATCAGCTTGTTCGACAGCATCACGCCCCGCGCGGGGTCATCGAAAAGAAGTTCCAGCTTATCGCCGGGCGTGTCATGATTGCCGGTAATCTTGCCGCAGGCAAAGTGATACTGGGCCATCAGATCGCCCCGGGTCAGCGCGTCCCACAGCGCGTCCTGAGAGCAGTCGATAAAGGTGGACATGACGAGATCGGGTTTCATTGAGGTCTCCAGTCGGGCTTTGAGGGCAGACAGTATTTCCGCCTGCGGTTTCAGAAAAGGATTGATCCAGCGGTCGATCACCTCCTGCAGGGGCAGGGGGTTCAGGTAGTGATATTTGAAGCGACCGACCTTCTTGGTGGTCACAAGCTGCGCCTCCTCAAGGACCTTGAGATGTTTCATGACACCAAAGCGGGAGAGTTCGACTTGCATTTCGAGATCGCTCAGCGTCTGCCCGTCCGTGATCCGCAGGCTGTCCAGCAGCGCGCGGCGGACGGGATCGTTCAGGGCCTTGAAGATCGCGTCCATGGGGTCAGGCGGCGCTTTCGTACTGGTCGCGGCGGCGCAGCCAGGCCATTGGCCACGGCAACCCGCCCTCGTCCCGGCCTTTCGCAGTCAGGTCCAAAAGCTGATAGGCCGGGTTCAGCGCGTCCAGTCCGCGCCCGAACACCGAATAGCTGTGCCAGATCGCGCCGTCGGCGTCCTTTTCAAAACTGCTGATGCCGGGGGCCTCTGTCGCGGGAAACCCGGCGTCGCGATAGTTGTAGGTGCCGGTGCCCGCCTCGACCTCTTCGGGGGTAAAGGCCACGCCCATGTCCCGGTTGAAGGTAGAGCCCTTCGAGGAGACCCACTTGAACCGCCACCCCATGCGCTGCCTGTAGGCGGCGAGGGTCTCGAACGGCGCGGCGGATACCACGACAAAACCCGTATTGCGGGCCGCAAGATGCACGTCGATGCCGTCGAATGCATCAGCCCAGAAGGAGCAACTGGGGCAGCCCTCGGTCCAGTCCGCGCCGAACATGAAATGATCGACAATCAGCTGTGAATGCGGGCCAAAGAGATCGGCGAGCGTTTCCGGACCCTGTGGCCCGTGAAAGAGATAATCGGATTCGATACGCAATCGCGGCAACTGCCTGCGTTTTTCGGCGAGCGCATCGCCGGCGCGGGTCAGCGCCTTTTCCTCGGCCAGCAGCGCGATGCGCGCGGCGCGCCATTCATCAGGGGAAGCGGTTTGGCTTGGCATGTTTGGCCTCATCATCGTGTGAGCAGATGCGGTGATATTACGTTATTATTTAGTCACGTGACAATAGGGTAACATATTAACCGCCAAACTGGCGTCCCGGCGCGTCGAGCTTGCTTCGCGTTGCACAGGGAACCCGCGCTGAAAGTCTGGCTGGCGCCCAAAGCGGAAATCGTTTTGTTTCCGGGGGACTGTCGATATGGTCCCAACAGAATGCAGGGGGAAGCAGATGGCAGAGATTGCCTATCTGGACGGTCCGCGAGGGAACCGGCTGGCCTATTTCAAAACCGAAGGCACCGGGCCTTGCGTGGTCTTTCTGTCCGGTTACAGGTCGGACATGCAGGGCACCAAGGCGGTGCATCTGGAGGGCTGGGCCGAATCGCAAGGCAGGGCCTTTCTGCGGCTGGATTATGCCGGGCACGGCGCCTCTGGCGGGCTGTTCGAAGAGGGCTGCATCGGGGATTGGGCCGCGGATGCGGAGGCGGTGATCATCCACGCCGCACCGGGGCCGGTTGTGCTGGTCGGGTCTTCGATGGGCGGCTGGATCGCCTCTGTGCTGTCTCGGCGGCTGCCGGACATTGCGGGTTTTGTCGGCATCGCCTCAGCGCCGGATTTCACCGAGGACAGGTTCTGGGCCGGGTTTTCCGAGGCCGCGCGGCGACAGGTCATGGAAGAAGGTCAGGTGCTGATGCCCTCGGCCTATGAAGACCCGTATCTGGTCACCCGCAAGTTGATCGAGGACGGGCGGCAGAACCTTGTCCTGCGGGCGCCCTTGGCCATGAACTGGCCGGTGCGGCTGTTGCAGGGGACAAAGGACGAGGCGGTCAAGCGGGACACCGCATTGCGGCTTCTGGATAATATTCGGGGCGACGATGTGCAGTTGACTCTGGTCAAGGATGCGGATCACCGCTTTTCCACGCCCGCGTGCCTGGCCCTGATCGAGGCGGCGATCATCGAGGTCGCCGGTTGAGGCATCTTTTTTACGTCAGCCATGCGGAGGTGGCCATCGACCCGGCTGTCCCTGTCCCGGACTGGCCGCTGTCGCAGAAGGGCCTGGTCCGGCACCGGGCCTTTGCCGAACGTTGTCCGCCTGTTGCGGCAGTATTTTCCAGTCTTGAACGAAAGGCCATGGACGGGGCGGAAATCCTCGCCGCGGCGCAGGGGCTGACGGCCAGGCACGTGCCGTCGCTGCATGAGAATGACCGCTCCGCCACGGGGTATTTGCCGCCGGAGGAGTTCGAGCAGGTGGCCGATGCCTTCTTTGCCAATCCGCGCGAACCGGTGCGCGGTTGGGAACGGGCCATTGACGCGCAGGCCCGGGTGGTGACGACCCTGAAACGATTGGTCGCCGGGGTGCGGCAGGGCGATATCGCGGTCGTGGCGCATGGCGGGATCGGGGCCTTGTTCCGGGCGCATCTGCTGGACGCGCCGATCGACCGAACGCATGACCAGCCGCGCGGTGGCGGCGGGCATGTCATGGTCGTTGCCTTGCCCGGATGGACGCTGCTGCAGGACTGGCACCGGATCGAAGCATTCGCCTTGCCGGCAAGCGTGCGATGCTGATCTGGGCGCTTGGCGGCGCGGTGCTGGCCGGAAGTGTCTATTGGGCACTGGCGCCGCGAGAACCTGCGGTCACAAACGTTTCCTTCGACGAGGCGCAGTTGGACATGGGCGTGGACGCCTGGCTTGCCGCGCAAGAGGCGGATGTGCCCAACCTCCGGCCCGGTGCGGAAAAGCGGGTGATCTGGGCGGGCGAAGCGGAGGCGCAGACCGATTGGGCGCTGGTCTATGTTCACGGGTTTTCCGCCGCCCCGGACGAAATCCGCCCGGTACCGGATCTGGTGGCCACGGGGCTGGGCGCGAACCTTGTCTTTACGCGGCTCAAGGGCCACGGACGCGACGGCGCGGCCATGGCCGAGGCGACGGTTCAGGGCTGGATGGAGGATATGGCAGAAGCGCTGGCAATCGGGCGGCGACTGGGCAGGCGGGTGCTGGTCATGGGCACCTCAACCGGTGGCACGCTGATCACGCTGGCCCTGCACGAGGCGATGGCGCGGGATGTCGCCGGCGTGGTGCTGATCTCTCCCAATTACCGCGTATCGGATCCCAAAACGGCGCTGATCACATGGCCCGGCGCGCGCTGGTGGCTGCCCTGGCTGGCGGGCCGCGAGATCGGGTTCGAGCCGCGCAGCGAGGCGCATGCGCGGCTCTGGACGACGCGCTATCCCAGCCTTGCCGTCCTGCCGATGGGCGCGGCGGTGCGCGCGGTGCATCAGCGACGGCCCGAAGATATTTCGACTCCTGCGCTTTTTCTCTTCGACCCGTGCGATCAGATCGTCGATCATCGGGTGACGCGCAAGATTGCGGCGCGCTGGGGCGGGGCGGCAGAGGTGCATGAGATCACGCTTGGCGCGGAGGACGATCCGTCGCGGCACCTGATCGCCGGGGCGGTGTTGTCGCCGCGCATGTCCGCGCCGGTGGCGGAACGGGTGCTGGACTGGGCGCGGCAATTGTAGAGGACAAAAGAACATGGACCAGAGGGTCAGCCTGATCACGCTCGGATGCCGGGACATCACTCGGGCCAGCGCCTTTTACGAGGCATTGGGCTGGAAACGGGCCGAAGCGCCCGAGGGGATCGTGGTCTTTGACCTCATCGGTCAGGCGCTGGGCCTCTATCCGCTCGACGATCTTGCGCGGGACATGGGACTTGCGCCCGACGCGCTTGGAGTCGGTGCCTCAACTTTGGCCTGCAACGTGCTGGAAAAGCAGGAAGTTTCCAAGGTTCTCGACGATGCCCGGAACGCGGGGGCGAAGATCCTGAAACCTGCGCATGACGTGTTCTGGGGCGGGCATATCGGGTATTTCGCCGATCCCGAGGGCCATGTCTGGGAAGTGGCGTACAATCCCTTTTCGACGCTCGGTCCGGACGGGGAATTCCGCTGGGCCGGATATGGCGATGACTGACGCCCGGGCACCCGAGCATTGAGGCGTCCCGGTTCCATGTGGTCGCTGGAAACGCTGGGGCGAGAGCGGCTGTCCGGGCATTTCTGGATGCGGGAGTTCCTGTATTCCGAGATCGGAAATTTTCACGAAATCAGCAATATACCGGACGATCCTGAGCTGGCGCTTGAACGTGGCCGCGCCTTTGCCACGACGCTGCTGGACCCGCTGGAGGAGACCTTTGGCCGGATCTTTGTGCGGTCCGGGTACAGGTCATCCCGATTGAATGCCTATGGCAATGCGCATCGGTTGAACTGCGCCCGCAATGACTATCCGCTGGAATGCCACATCTGGGATCTGCCGGACCGGGCCGTCGCCGGGGCGTCGGTGGTGATCCCCTGGTTCGCTGACCGGTACGCGCAGGGACGCGACTGGCGTGATCTGGCGTGGTGGCTGCATGATCATCTGTCTTACTCCGAGATCTGGTTCTTTCCCAAGCTCTGCGCCTTCAACCTTGCGTGGCGGCCAGAACCGCTGCGGCGCATCGACAGCTATATCGCGCCCAAAGGCAGCTTGGTGCGCCCGGGAAAAGAGCCCGCCGAGCCGCACGAGGAACGGGCGAAGCGCTACGCCGACTTCCCGCCGTTCCGAGGGATTGCCTTTCCCGCCTGAGGGCTTCTGGACAGCGGAAAAACACGCGTTTAGCGTGTGTGCGACCAGAACCGGAGCCTGCATGACCTTTTCCCAGCCGCCAGTCGTGAAACCACACACCGTCCATGTCTCCGGATGCGAGGTGCGCAAGTGATGCAGGGCTATGACATGGCGGGCCGCGATTTTCCCGATTTCCTGCAACGGGTCAGCTATGAAATCTGGGAGCAGCGCGGGCTGACGGCGCGGGCGCGGGCGCATTACCACCCCGATGTCATCCTGCGCAGTGCAGGGGGTGTGCAGTTCGGGGCTCAGGCAGTGGCGGGCTATGCCTTTGCCGTGCTCACGGGCATGCCCGACCGGCGTCTGCTGAGCGAGGACGTGATCTGGTCCGGCAACGCGCGGGTCGGAATGCTCGGCTCGCAGCGCATCCTGTCGATGGCGACCCATCGCGGTGACGGCCTCTTGGGGGCGGCGACGGGCAAGCACCTTCAGTACCGCGAAATGGTGGACAGCTACGCCAAGCGCGACCAGATCAGCGATGTCTGGATGGTCACGGACACCGGCGCGATCCTGCGGCAGTTGGGCCGCACGGCAGAGGATTGGGCGCGCAACCTCTTGCCGGGGATCGACGCCGAGACGCAGCCCTTTACGCCGCGCGTGGATGTCACCGGGCCGTATACGGGGAGCGGCAACACCGACCAGTGGGGCGAGGCCTTTGCCAACCTGCTGACGGTGATGATGGGCGGCGATCTGTCCGGCGTGCCGGACCAGTATGACCGCGCCTGCCACCTGTTCTATCCCGGCGGGGTCGAGGCGCATGGCTGGGACGCGGCGGATGAGTTCTGGCTGGGCCTGCGGGCGGCGATGCCGGATGCGCGGTTCGAAATCCACCACCAGATCGGCATGGAAGACCCGCTGATGCCGCCACGCGCGGCCCTGCGCTGGTCACTCAAGGGGCGGCACGAAGGCTGGGGCGCTTTTGGCAAACCGACCGGGGCGGAGCTGTATGTCATGGGGATCAGCCATGCGGAATTTGGCCCGGGCGGCGTGCGTCGCGAATGGACGCTCTATGACGAGGCGGCGGTCTGGGTGCAGATCCTTGCCCAAACCGGGTGAGCCTGCGCGCAACCCGTGTCCGACAAGCCGCCTGCCATGACGCGATGCCGGCGCCCACCCCCCCTGAAATCGAAGGCATGGCGGAATGCGGCCTTGCAGGTCGCGGCCACTTTCGCCTGCCGTGCCGTCTGATAGGGTGCCGGAAACAACGATAGGGTCGGGCGACCTGCGCTCAGTGCGCAAAATGTGGCGAGTGGCAAAGGCGACGGGAATGCCGGGAAAAGAGGGGCGGAGGCAATGACTGAACCGGTCGTTTTCCTGCCCGAGTTGATGTGCGATGCGCGGCTGTTCTGGCCGCAAGTCACGGACCTGTCGCGCGATCATGCGGTCATGGTGGCCCCGATCACCAGCGGCGAACGGATCGAGGAAATCGCCTCTTCCGTGCTGGACGCCCTGCCGACACGCTGTGCCCTGGCGGGGCTTGGCCTTGGCGGCATCATCGCCATGGAAATCTATCGTCGCGCCCCGGAACGGGTGACGCGACTGGCCTTGATGGACACCTCTCCGCTGGCCGATACGCCGCAGGTTTCGGCATTGCGAGATCCGCTGATCATCCGCGCACGCACTGGACGGCTGGACGAGGTTCTGACGCAAGAGTTGACGCAAGAGGATCTGGCGCCCTCGCCCTATCGCAAGGAGGTCATGGCGCTGTATTCCGAAATGGGGCTTGGACTGGGTGTCGAGGTTTATGTGCGGCAGGCGCGGGCCCTGCAGCGGCGGCGGGATCAGCAAGGGACATTGCGCCGGATCACCGTCCCGACCCTTGTATTGTGTGGCGAGCGCGACAACCTTTGCCCGGTCAAGCGTCACAACTTCATGGCGGAGATGATTCCCAAGGCCAGGCTTTGCATTGTCGAGGATGCGGGCCACCTGCCGGTCCTGGAACAGCCCGAAACCGTGAATCGCGCGATCCGCGAATGGCTGGCAGAGCCACTGCTCTTGCGTTGAGTGCTTGACCGCGCGGCACGCGCCGCCTATGTGCCTCTCGCGCGGAAGGCCGGACGGCCGCTTGCAGATTGCGAGAGGAAAGTCCGGACTCACCGAAGCACCGGTGCCGGGTAACGCCCGGGCAGGGCAACCTGACGGACAGCGCCACAGAAAACAGACCGCCTGTCCCTCGGGACAGGTCAGGGTGAAACGGTGGGGTAAGAGCCCACCGGGGGACTGGTAACAGGACCCGCATGGCAAGCCCCACCGGGAGCAATGCCGAATAGGGATCGTGGGCGCCCCCGTGGCGCAGGGCTGCTTCCGCCCCAGCGATCCGGGTTGGCAGCTAGAGCCGCGTGGCAACGCGCGGTCCAGAGGAATGGTCGTCTGAGGGCGGGGAAACCCGCCCAAGAACAGAATCCGGCTTACAGGCCTTCCGCGCATGATCTTTTGGCCTATTGCCGTGTTGACTCGGGGCGCGGCTGCGGTAAAAGGCGGGCTTCATACAGATTTCACGCAGGGCAGCCGTGCCCCGTGTTGCAGGAGACGACCCATGGCGAAGCCCACCACAATCAAGATCCGCCTGAACTCCACCGCAGGCACCGGCCACTTCTATGTGACCAAGAAAAATGCCCGGACCATGACCGAGAAAATGGTCATCAAGAAGTACGACCCGGTTGTGCGCAAGCACGTGGAGTACAAAGAAGGCAAGATCAAGTAAGCCAATCCTTGGCTGACTGACCCGCAAGGGCCGCGCGAGGGATGCCTCACGCGGCCTTTTCGTCGTTTTTTTCATGGCTTCAGGGAGAGAGTCATGTCGCCCCGGATCACCCTGCGCCGTGCCCAAAGGGACGACATCGGCGCCCTGGACCGGCTGTTCCAGCGCAGTTATGCGCGATTGCTGGCGCCGGATTATCCGCCCTCTGTCCTGATCGTCGCGGTTCCCGTCATGGCGCGGGCGCAACACGATCTTGTCGCATCGGGCCTGTTTTACGTGGCCGAGGATGAAGAGGGGCAGGTTCTGGGGGCAGGGGGATGGTCCCGTCAAGCGCCGGGCGGGCGGCCCTCTGCGCCCGGGACGGGCCACGTGCGCCATGTTGCTACCGACCCCGAGGCGGTCCGCCGTGGTGTCGGTCGCCTGTTGCTGGGCCGGATCGTCGATGAGGCGCGGACCGCCGGACTGGATGAGCTGCAGTGCATCAGCACCCGCACAGCAGAGCCGTTCTATGCCGCGATGGGATTCACGCGCGAGGGCGAGACAGAGGTGACCCTGCGCCCCGGCATCGCCTTTCCGGCGGTCTGCATGTGGCGCGCGCTCTAGCGGTCAGCCTTTGAGCGGTTCCGCAGGGGCGCCGTTCAGGCGCGACCAGCGCCGTTCGTCGCTGGTGCGTTCGATGTGCTGGATGCGGTCTTCACCGGGGTAATACACGCGGTCGCGCGGGGCGCGTGCACCGACAACCAGCAGTCGCACCGGCGCGTCGCTGCGATTCTCAAAGCTGTGCACCACGTCGACCCCGGCGGAAAAGGTGGCCGCAGATCCGGTCGAGAGCACCTCTTCGCTGTCGCCCTCGATCAGCGTCACTGTTCCTTCGAGGACATAGACCATCTCATCCTCGCTTTCGTGCCAGTGCGGGTAAGAGGTTTTTGCGCCGGGTGAAAGGATCTCGACCACGGCGCCGAACTGTTTCAGGCCGCCGCTGTCGCTGTACAAAAGCGTCTCGTAGGCGCCAAGCGCCCCGTCTCCGGCATTCCGGCGCACGGTGTCTTCGGTAATGATCGGCATGTCGTCTCCCAAGGCCCCCGGGCACACACGAAAAAAGGGCCGGCGATGTGACCGGCCCTTTCCCTATAACACGTTTATCGCGGATTGTTACTCGCGGCTACCCAGCAATTGCAGCAGGAACATGAACATGTTGATGAAGTCGAGGTACAGGTTCAGCGCGCCCATGATGGCGGCCTTGCCCAGCCACTCCTTATCGCCATGTGCGGCGTGCTGGATGTAGGTGTTCTTGATCTTTTGCGTGTCGTAGGCGGTGAGGCCCGCGAAGATCAGGACACCCAGGATCGACACGGCGAATTGGATCGCCGGGCTGCCGAGAAAGATGTTGATGATCGAAGCGACCAGCAAGCCGATCACGCCCATGATCAGGAACGACCCCCAGCCAGAGATGTCCTTCTTGGTGGTATAGCCCCAGAGGGACAGACCAGCGAAGGCGATCGAGGTGGTCAGGAAAACCTGGATGATCGACAGGCCGGTGAAGACCAGGAAGATCGAGCTGAGCGACAGACCCATCAGCACGGCGAAACCGTAGAACACCAGCTGCACGCCAGCGGCGGACAAGCGGTTCATGGCGGCACCGAAGCCGAAGAAGATGAACGCAAGCGGCGCGAACATGACCACCCATTTCAGCGGCGACATGTACAGCGCCTCACCCAGACCGGTCAGGTACTTGCCCTCACTGATCATCGCCGAGGCCCCCGACGGATCGGTGGTCACGGCCAGGCCAGAGATCGCCCAGGCCGCAAGGAAGGTGATGAATGTGCCCACGGACATGGTGCCGTAGACCTTGTTCATGTGGGCGCGCAGGCCCTCGTCAATCTGGGCAGCGCGTGCGCCGGAGACGCCAGCTGCCCGGACCGTTTCATATTCTGCCATTAAAGCCTCCGTTTAATTCCTGTTCGTCCGAAGGCGACTGCCCCCGGAGGTCCAAGTGAATATCGGTTGGGACAGGAGGATTTTCAAGAATTTCAGCGCATCACAGGTGCAAAAGATGTGTCTTTTTCTCAGAATTCCCATTCTCGCTCGACCCAGTGGTCCGGAGCGTCCCAGCGCGGCCTGTCGTCATCCGCCGCAGGAAGCCTGGTCTGATCGGTGGAAATCCGGCGAAACAGTCGGAATTTAACGTCGCGGGGCCGCCGCCGATGGCCTTGATGGGGGAAAAGCGGGTTCAGAGCACGGATCATGATAACCTCGTTCACAAATCGTTATGACTCGCCGTCGTGGCATATTGTCTGTTGATGAATGTGCGCCACTGTGGTTGATATTGAAAGTGAATGTATGTGACGCGACCCATCACGAGGTGTGATCAGTGAGAAATCTGGACGTAACAACCCTGCGCTCCTTCGTGGCCGTGGCGCAGGCCCGCGGCGTGACCCGTGCCGCCGGGTTCCTGAACCTGACACAATCCGCGGTCTCGATGCAGATCAAGCGGCTTGAAGAAATGCTGGACCAGCAGTTGCTGGATCGCACCGGGCGCGGCGTCTCTTTGACGCCCGCCGGGGCGCAACTGCTTGGCTATGCGCAGAAAATGATCGAACTGAACGATGAGGCCTATGCCCGTCTCACCGACAAGGCGTGGGAAGGCGAAATCCGCCTCGGCGTTCCGGCGGACATCGTCTATCCGGTGATCCCTCAGGTTCTGGCCCGGATGGGCCGAACCCACCCGCGGGTCAAGATCCAGCTGAACAGTTCCTTCACGCGGGTGCTGAAGGCGCAGTTCGCGCGCGGTGAAATGGATGTGATCCTGACGACGGAAACCGTGGTTGAGAGCGGTGGAGAGACCTTGCTGGACGTCCCGCTGCGTTGGATCGGCGCGCCCGGCGGGCAGGCCTGGCGGCAACGCCCGCTGAGGATCGCCTTTGCACGCACCTGCGGGTTTCGGGACGAGGCCATGCGCCGGCTGGATGCGGCCGGGCTGGACTGGGACCTGGCGGTTGATTCGGACAGCGACACCACAATTGATGCCACTGTCAGCGCCGATCTGGCGATCACGGCGCGGCTGGACGGGCATTTTGCCGACTACATGGTGCCGATTGACGGGAACACCTTGCCGGAACTGGGGGCGCAGAAGATCAATATGTACCGTGGCACCGGGCTGGCGGCTTATGCCGATGACCTCTGCGACGATATCCGGCAAACCATGGGGGCGCTGGGCTGATCCGCCCCGCCGTCAGACCCCGACATCCGGCCCGTGGCAGAGCATGGGCTCGTCGTCCTGATTCGCTTCGTAGAGCACGGTGCTGGAGGGATCATTCTCAAAGACCGCGCGCAGTCCCGGGCCTTCCTTGAAAAAGCTCCAGCACTGGGGAGCGGGATCATCCTCGTAAACAAAGCAGATCTGGCCCGTATCCTCATACCAGAAGCCGTCCTTGCATTTTCCGTCGAGGAAAGACCAGCGCACCTGACGGTCCGGCAGATATTCCTCGACCCCGTAGGCATCGCCATTGAGGCCGAAATACAACGTCTTTCCGGTCACGTAGGATTCGAAATCAGAGGCTGACATGGGCTCTGCCGCCAGCGCGGGCAAAGCAGTCAGGCAGGTCAGGGCAATCGCGAAAATCTGTTTCATGGCCGCGAAACTGCCAGAAGTGCCGCCGTTTCGATAGTCAGGGATTCATGAATGGTTAACCATAGGCGGGGTCTGGCCGTCGCTGCGGTTTCGTCACGGGCGCCGCACCGGACCAGCGCGCGGCCCGAGAATCCATCACTTTGCGCCAGAGTGGCGGCAGTGTCGCAATCACCGCCATGACCGGCAGGCTGTAGGGCAGCATCGGCATGTCCCGGCGGTCAATTTCCAGCCCCGGGTAGGGGCGCGACGGATGGGTGTGATGGTCTGAATGGCGCGGCGCGTTCAACATCAGGGCAGCGGAAAAACTGTGCGGCGCGTTCCAGCTGTGCTGCGGGCCCATCGGCTCATACCGGCCCGACGGCAGCGTCCCGCGCTGCAACCCATAGTGCTGCACGTAGTCCGACAGCAGCAACTGGGTTTGCGCATACCCGGAAATGAGCAGCAGGGTGAGTATTCCCTTGCCCCCGCCCAGCGTTGCGGCGAGGGCCAGCGACGCCACCGACAGACCCGCATAGACAAGATAGGGGTGCATCCCCCTGGACCGGCGACGACGCAGGCGTGATTCGGCGTCCAGGCCACGGCGGAACGATCCCGCCCAGGCCCGTACCGTATAGGCGTAATAGCTTTCCCCCAAGCGGGCGGAATTGGGATCCAGCGGCGTCGCCGCGTGGAAGTGATGAACGCGCACATGCGCCGAGGCATGGTGGCCGAAGAGGAACGAACTGTAGACGGCAATGCCCAACCACCGCATCCAGCGCGGCGACCGATGGATCAGCTCATGCGCGTTCGAGTTGCCAACCTGCCCGATGAAGAGTGAAAGAGCAAAGAAGATCAACACCTTGTCGATCACCGGCACAGGGCTGGCCGCAATCGTCCAGATACCGCCAAAGAGCAGCGGGAAATGCACGATCCCCAGCAGAACGGACAGCCCCTCGCCGGAGGGAAATTCCTGCCCGGGATGATCCGCGGCCGCCAATGCGGCAAGCCGGTCCATGAACCAGGTAAAGACAGAAACATAAATCAGCGCGAGGGCCGGAAAGGGCCGGCCGACCAGCAGGGCCGCCGCCAGAAGCGCGACCATGGCAAGGGTGACGAATGTAAATCTGTTCATGCCGGTTTCCAAAAACTCCACGATTTAACATATCGGAACTTTCCGTTCGGGCTGCGACGAAATCAGGGTTTTTTTGGGCGTTTGCCCGCACAAAACTGTCGTTTTCCGATGCTGCGCTCTGATGAACCGGCTATATGTTCCCGCAAGCACAGAAGGAGAGCGGCATGGCACTCGACGAACGCAAGGGCGTCTGGAAATCCGGCAAGGGCAAGGGGCGGGTCACGCCAAAAGGCCGCCAGGTCGATGATCAGGCACTGGCAGACGTGCGCGCGCTGCTCGGGGACCGCCCGCGCCGGAGCGACCTTCTGATCGAGTTTCTGCACCTGATCCAGGATGCCAACGGGTGCCTGTCGGCGGCCCACCTGCGGGCGCTGGCCGAGGAAATGCGGCTCTCGATGGCCGAGGTCTACGAGGTCGCCAGCTTCTACGCCCATTTCGATATTGTCCGCGAAGGGGAAATGCCCCCTCCGGCGCTGACAATCCGGGTGTGTGATTCCCTCTCCTGCGAAATGGCCGGGGCCGAACAATTGCGCGCTGCGCTTGAGGACGGCATGGATCCGGAACAGGTTCGTGTCTTGCGCGCACCCTGCATGGGGCGGTGCGATACGGCGCCGGTTCTGGAGCTTGGCCACAACCATATCGATCATGCCACGATGGACAAGGTCCGCGCCGCAATCGACGCAGACGATACTCATGCACATATCCCGGAATATCAGGGGCTTGAGGCCTATTCTTCAGGTGGTGGTTTCGATACCCTCCGCGATCTGCGCGCCAATGGTGACTGGGAGGCGGTTCAGGACAAGGTGCTGGCCTCGGGCCTGCGGGGGCTGGGCGGCGCCGGGTTCCCCTCCGGTAAGAAATGGGGCTTTGTCCGGGCCAATGCAGGCCCCCGCTACCTGGCGGTGAACGGTGACGAAGGTGAGCCGGGCACCTTCAAGGATCGCTTTTACCTCGAGCGTGAACCGCATGTTTTCCTTGAGGGAATGCTGATCGCCGCTTGGGCGGTCGAGGCGGAGCGCTGCTATCTTTACATGCGTGACGAATACCCGGCCGTCCTGGAAATCCTGCGTCGCGAAATCGCCCTGATCGAAGACGCGGGCATCGTCGAAAAGGGCTATATCGACCTGCGGCGGGGTGCCGGGGCCTATATCTGCGGTGAAGAAAGCGCGATGATCGAGTCGATCGAGGGCAAGCGCGGAATGCCTCGGCACCGCCCGCCCTATGTGGCGCAGGTCGGTGTCTTCGGTCAGCCAACGCTCGTCCACAACATCGAGACCCTGTACTGGGTGGCCAAGGTCTGTCGCGAAGGTCCGGAGGTCCTCTCCGCGACCGAAAAGAACGGTCGCAAGGGTCTGCGCTCTTACTCGGTCTCGGGCCGCGTGGCAAAGCCGGGCGTCCACCTGTTGCCTTCCGGATCGACGATTCTCGATGTCATCGAGGCCGCGGGCGGCATGGCAGAGGGCCACAGTTTCAAGGCCTACCAGCCTGGCGGCCCGTCCTCGGGTCTGTTGCCCGCGTCGATGGACGATGTGCCGCTGGACTTCGATACCTTGCAGCCGCACGACACGTTTATCGGGTCGGCGGCGGTGGTGGTCCTGTCGGACAAGGACAGCGCCAAGGACGCGGCGCTCAACATGCTGCGATTCTTCGAGGACGAAAGCTGTGGCCAGTGTACGCCGTGC
Organism: Paracoccaceae bacterium; assembly: GCA_034670345.1. GTDB lineage: Bacteria > Pseudomonadota > Alphaproteobacteria > Rhodobacterales > Rhodobacteraceae > Antarctobacter. Next base: position 56,812 of record JAXMNQ010000023.1, read on the forward strand.
CGGGTCGGCTGTGAAAAGGCGGTCAAGCTGATGAGCGCGGAACGCTGGGATCAACCGCTGCTCGAGGAACTGTGCCAGGCGATGGCGGATGCCTCGATCTGCGGTCTGGGGCAGGCGGCGCCGAACCCGATCCGGCTGACCATCAAACACTTCCCCGACGAGGTCTGAAACGGCTCAGTCGTTGCGGTAGACGGCACAGACGCAGCCGGAGGCCTTGAGCCTGCGGCACAGTTCCCAGGCGGAATCGCGGGTGTTTCGGCCAAGGCGGGCCATGAAATACCCGCCTTTCGGGCTGGCGCGGCTTTTCTGCCAGACAAGATCGGGTGTTTCCTGCCCGACGACCCGGGCGCAGGACTGCGCGCGCTGCCGGAACTGGCTGAGCGCGCGGTCCTGGGTTGTGCCAAAGGCCATCTGGACGCCCCACGGCGGGCGCGACGGCTCGGGGCTGGGATAGGCAGTCAGACGGCGATTGCGCGCCAGCGCGTAACAGGCGGCGCGAAACCCCTTTTCCGGATCCAGCGAGAAATCGGGGGTGTCGGGCGCCGCGTCGCGCCATGTCTCTGCTGACAGACCGGTGATGATGCGCACATAGTTGACTGTCTCGGTGGCCAATCCGCCGCTCCGTGCCACCAACCCGTCCGCCCGCCGCTCGCCCCCGTTATAAGCCACCGCCGCCAGACCGTGATTGCCATAACGGCGTCTCAGTTCACCCAGATATTCCGCGGAATATTCAAGCGCTTCCGCAGGGTTGTAGGGATCTTTCAGCCCGCGCAGCTTGGCGGTCGAGGCGATGAACTGCGCGATGCCCTGCGCCTTGGCATGGCTGAGCGCGTTGGTATCAAAGCGGCTTTCCTGCCAGATCAGCCGGGCAAAGAAATGCGGGTCCAGATCATGCGCGGTCGCAAAGACCTCCAGCGCCTGACAGGTGTCATGTACGAAATGCGCGGGCCGGATACATTGGACATGCCCAAAGGCCCCGGCAGAACACATCGTGCCTGCCTCTTCCTGTGCTCCCGCGCCCTGCGTCAAGGCAACCAGCGCCACAACCTGAACCCATACGCGCATGACGTCATTAACCGGCGCGGGTGCGCTGCGGTCAACTCACACTTTTATTGATCGCCCGGGCGTATTAGGTGGAGAGAGCATCTTTGACAGGCGGCACCATGTCCTTTTTCGGCAAGCTCAAGAACAAGTTGTTCAAATCCTCGTCCAAGCTGGATGAAGGGCTGGACGCGATCGTGCAGGATGGTGGCGAGGGAGCCGCTGCAGATCCCGCGCCCCAACCGCCCGCTGCCGCTGCGCCGACACCAAAACCGATGGACGTCGAGCAGACCGTCACGCCAGAACCCCAAGCCGCTCCCGAACCCGACACGGAACCGGCGGCGGACCCGGACCCCGCGACACCGGCAAGACCCGAGGCGGACAAGCCGCGCACGGGTCTGTTGTCCCGTTTCATGGGGCGGCGCGACGACGGCGCGCCCGTTGTTCGGCGCGTGCTGGACGACGAGATGCTGGAGCAACTCGAGGAGCTGTTGATCGCCTCGGACATGGGCGTCGACACGGCGCTGCGTGTCACAGCAAATATCGCCGAGGGCCGCTTTGGCAAGAAACTCTCCGTCGAGGAGATCAAACGCGCGCTGGCCACGGAAATCGCCCGCGTGATGGAGCCGGTGGCGCGTCCGTTGCCGCTCTACGCCAAGAAACCGCAGGTGGTGCTGGTGGTCGGCGTGAACGGCTCTGGCAAGACCACGACCATCGGCAAGCTGGCCAGCCAGTTCAAGGCGGCGGGCAAACATGTGGTCATCGCGGCGGGAGACACGTTTCGCGCGGCAGCAGTCGAACAGCTTCAGGTCTGGGGGGACCGCGCCGGAGTGCCGGTGCTGACCGCGCCCGAAGGTTCTGATCCCGCCAGCCTTGCCTTTGACGCCATGACCCGCGCACAGGCGGATGGCGCCGACCTTTTGATGATCGACACGGCGGGGCGGCTGCAGAATCGCGCTGACCTGATGGAGGAACTGGCCAAGATCGTCCGGGTGATACGCAAGAAAGACCCCGATGCGCCGCACAATACGTTGTTGGTGCTGGATGCCACCACCGGGCAGAACGCAATCAGCCAGGTCGAGATCTTCCGCAAGCTGGCGGATGTTTCGGGGCTTGTCATGACCAAGCTGGACGGTACTGCAAAAGGCGGTGTGCTGGTGGCGTTGGCGGACAAGTTCGGCCTGCCGATCCATGCCATAGGCGTGGGCGAGCAGATTGACGACCTTGCCCCTTTTGATCCCGAGGAATTCGCCGCCGCGCTGACCGGTCTCGCCGTGGAATGAGCGGCCTAGCGGTCGTGGGCAAGCTCTTCGAGCCATTTGAGCAGGGCCAGAACCATCACAACCATCGTGGTCGCCATTGCGGCCAGCGTGATGCGCCCGGCGCCGCAGCCCAGACCCACCGCCCCGGCAAGCCAGAGAGAGGCGCCGGTGGTGATGTTGCGCACCTCGCCCTGCGCGGTAAAGATCAGCCCGGCGGCCAGAAAGGCAACGCCTGCGGTCACCGCCTCGATCATGCGCAGGGGGTCATTGCGTTGCTCGCCGGCGCCGCCAAAGCTCAGCGCGCTCAACTCCTGACCGATAATGACAAAAAGACAGGCGGCGACAACCACGAGGATATGCGTCCGCAACCCGGCGGGTTTGCTGCGCCATTCCCGCTCGATGCCGATCACCGCGCCCAGAACAAGGGCGCAGCTCAGCCGAAAGAACGCGGCCCAGGCCGGGACAGCGGCAAAGTCGCCCTGGATTTCGTCGATCAGGCTTTGAAACATCACGCTCATTTCCAACGGTTCGCAGGTTCAACGTGCGGGGGAAGGCCGGGTTCCCTGCCGGGGGCGTCCCGGTGAGCGACTGGCTGGTCGCGCTTGAAGGTACGCCTGCCGGACAGGACGCGGCGTTGCTCCTTGCGCTTCTGGCGGCCTTCCTGCACGCGGTTTTCGGGGCGTTGCAGAAAGGCCGGCACGATCCCTGGGTGACCCGGGTCGCCATCGACGCGAGCCTTGTGATCCTGTCCTTTCCGCTGATCCTGCTGGTGCCGTGGCCAGAGCCGTTCATGTGGCCGATCTTTGCCGGGATGGTGGTGATTCACTTCATCTACAAGCTGCTGCAGGCGATGGCCTATACGCGCGGCGCCTATACAGTGGTCTACCCGGTTGTGCGCGGAACCGGCCCGTTGTTCGCTGTAATCGGTGCCTGGCTGATCTTTGGCGAAAGCTTTTCCCTGACCCAATGGCTGGGCCTTGGGGTCTTGCTGGCGGGGATCTTCGGGCTTGCGGTCTACAACCTGATTTTTCTGGAAACCGCGCGAGAGACGCTGGTCCCGGCGCTTGGCTATGCGCTGGCGACCGGGCTTTTCGTGGCGCTTTACACCACTTATGACGCCTACGGCATCCGGGCCACGGCGGACCCGTTTACCTTTCTGGCATGGTTCTTTTTCCTCGCGGCGCTGGATTTTCCGATCCTGATGATGGTGACAACGTTGCGCCACCGCCTGTCAGGCGTTCCCCTGCGCCCGTTGATGACACGCGGCGTGATCGGCGCAGTGGTGGCCTTTGGCTCTTTCGGATCGGTCATGCTGGCCACGCGGCTGGACAAGGTGGGCGAGGCGGCGGTTCTGCGCGAGACCTCCACGGTCTTTGCCGCCATGATCGGCTGGTTGGTGCTGCGCGAAACCGTGGGGCCGCGGCGCATCGCGCTGATGGCTTTGATCGCCCTTGGTGCGGTCATCGTTGAGCTTGGCGGTTGAAACGCCTATCTGGGACTGAAACCACAGGAGTTTTCATGGAATCGCGGCAGGTAAACCCGATGGTCAAGACGGCACTGGAATTCGGGCCGATCCTTGTGTTCTTCGTCTCTTACCTTTGGCTGAAGGACCGGATCTTCACCATTGGCGGCACGGAATACGAAGGGTTCATCGTTGTCACCGCCGGGTTCATCCCGGTGTTTCTGATCTGCATGGGGCTGCTGTGGAAGCTGACCGGTCACCTGAGCCGGATGCAGGTGGTGACGGCGGTGCTGATCGTGGTCTTTGGCGGACTCAGCGTCTGGCTGAACGACGACCGGTTCTTCAAGATGAAGCCGACGCTGATTTACCTGCTGTTCGGCGGGGCGCTGGCCATCGGGCTGATGCGGGGCGAAAGCTGGCTGCAGCTGGTCATGGAAGGATTGGTGCCGCTGAAACAGGAAGGCTGGATGATCCTGACCAAGCGGGTGATGGGTCTGTTCCTTGCCCTTGCGGTGCTGAACGAGGTGATCTGGCGCACGATGGAAACCGAGACATGGGTCTATTTCAAGACCTTCGGACTGACTGCGGCGGTGTTCCTGTTCTTTCTTTTTCAGGGCGGTTTGTTCAAGAAATACGGCACCGAGGAAAAAGAGGCGGAGTGAAACATCACGTTTTGGGGCGCGCCTGACGGCGCGTCTTTTCGCTTCAGGGTTCACCAGCGAACTGACAGGGCGGCTTGCCGGTGGGCGCCGGGGTCAGGGGCTTCGGTCGATCCTGGTGCTGAGGTGGATCAGGCTTTCCGAGCCTTTGACCCCTTTGGCCTCACCGATGGCGTCCAGCGTGCGGTCCAGCGCCTCTGTCGTGTCGGCGCTGACAGTGGCGATCAGGTCGAAGCGGCCCGAGGTGGTGTGAACGGTTTCCACCGCTGACAGGGCGCGCAACCGCGACAGCACCGCCGCCGTCGCGCGCGGTTCGATGGAGATCAACACCGTCGCGCGCAGTCTGGGGTGCAATGCCGGGCCGCGCTTCAGCGTGTAACCGGCAATCACCCCCCGGCTTTCCAAGCGGTCCAAACGGGCCTGTACCGTGGTGCGCGCAAGATCCAGCCGCCGCGCCAGATCCGCCACCGAAAGGCGGGCGTTTTCGGCCAGTGCCTCGATCAGGGCGCGGTCGGTTTCGTCGATCTGAAGGCTCATGTCGTCGATATGCCGATCATTTGCTGCGATCCGCGCAGAGTGCCAAGTGATTCCGACCATCGCAAGCCGCATTCTGCGAACACGAGCGAACAGGAGGCACAGGCAATGGTGTTACAGCAGGCATTTCATTCGGATCCGGCGCACTGGATGGTGCGCGAACAGCCCGATGAACCGGTCTTTTTCTTTGATCCCGCACGGTTGCACGCGACGACGCGGTTGTTTCTGGATCACTTTCCCGGCGAAGTGACCTATGCGGTCAAGGCCAATCCCGATCCCGGCGTTCTGGCCGTGCTGGCGCAGGCCGGGCTGGCGGGGTTTGACGTGGCATCGCCCGAGGAAATGGAGTTGGTGCGTGCCGCCGCCCCGACGGCCAGGCTGCATTATCACAACCCGGTGCGCGGCAAACCCGAGATTGCGGCGGGCCGCCGGCATGGCGTCACGTCATGGTCCGTGGACCGCATGGCGGAACTGGACAAGCTTGGAGAAATCGCCGGGCAGGAGATCGCGGTGCGGCTGAAACTGCCAGTGGTCGGTGCGGTCTATGACTTCGGCTCGAAATTCGGCGCGGGTGTCGAGGCGGCGGAGACCCTTCTGCGCGCGGTGGCGGCGCGGGGCGGCAATCCCTCGATGACCTTTCATCCCGGCACCCAATGCCGCGACGCGGATGCATGGGTCAGCTATATCGCGGCCTGTGCGGACATCGCCGAAAGGACGGGCGTCTGCCTGCACCGTCTGAACGTGGGCGGCGGGTTTCCCGCGCATCGCGAAGATCCGGCCCCGGATCTGCCGGCGCTGTTTGCCCGTATCGAAATGGCGGTGCGGGACGCCTTTGGCGCCGATGCGCCGGCGCTGGTCTGCGAACCAGGGCGCGCCATGGTCGCCGATGCCTTTGAACTGGGTCTGCAGGTCAAGGCGCGGGATGGCGACGGGGTCTTTTTGAATGACGGGATTTACGGCGGCCTAAGCGAATGGCGGGACCTTGGCCCCTCGACCCGGATCAGCGTCTGCTCGGCCGGAGGGCGAGCACGGACAGGCGAGCACCGCGCCATGATTGTCTTTGGCCCGACCTGCGACAGCCTTGACCGTCTGCCGGATCGGATCGATCTGCCCGGAGACATTTGCGAGGGAGATTACCTGCTGTTCCACGCTTGTGGCGCCTATTCCACGGCGCTGTGTACGCGCTTCAACGGTTACGGTGCCCGCCGGATCGTCACCCTCGCCAGATAAACGCAAGGAACCCCCGCGCGCCTCTGGACACCTGCGTCGTGCAGTCTAGTGTCCCCGCAAAAGGGACAGGCGTGAAGGAGTTGCCCCATGGACAAATTCGGCAAGAGCCAGCCGGTGATGCGGGTCGAGGATGTGCGCTTTCTGACCGGGCAGGGCCGCTACGTGGACGATGTCGCACCGGCAGACGCCCTGCGCGCCTATGTTTTTCGGTCCTCCGTGGCCCATGCTCAGATCACCACGCTGGACGTCAGTGCTGCGCGCGAGGCGGAGGGCGTGCACCTTGTTGTGACCGCCGACGATCTGCTGGCCGCCGGGATTGATACTGCCATGACCGGGACGCTGACGACCAACCGTGATGGCAGCAAGGGCGCTGCGCCGAAACGCCCGGTGCTTGCCGAGGGTCGCGTGCGGTTCGTGGGGGAGGCGGTGGCCGTGGTGGTGGCCGAGACGTTGCAACAGGCGCGCGATGCGGCGGAGCTGATCGAGTTCGAATACGACGACCTGCCGGTGTCGATGGCGCTGGCGGCAGGCGGGCCCGCGATTCACCCCGAAGCGCCGGACAACCGCGGCTATGACTTTGGCATCGGGGATGAGGCCGCAACCGAAGAAGGCTTTGCCAAGGCCGCGCGCGTGGTCACGCTGGACATCGGCGACAACCGGGTGATCGTGAACTCGATGGAACCGCGCGGCGCCTATGCCGAATGGCAGGACGGGCGCGTACACCTTGCCTTTGGCGGGCAGGGCGTCTGGGGCATGAAGGGAGAACTGGCGCGGACCTACGGGCTGGAACCCGAGATGATCCGCATCACCAACCCGGATGTGGGCGGCGGTTTCGGGATGAAGGGCTTTCCCTATCCGGAGTATTTCGTGCTGCCCCACGCGGCGCGGGTCACCGGGAGGCCGGTGCGCTGGATGTCCGATCGGTCCGAGGCGATGCTGTCCGACAACGGGGGGCGTGACCTTGTGACCACCGCCGAACTGGCCTTTGACGCGGACAACCGCATTCTTGGATACAGGCTGCACACGCGGTCGAACCTTGGCGCCTACAACGCGCATTTCGGGCAGATGATCCAGTCGCAGCTGTTTTCGCGCGTGCTGACAGGACCGTATGACATTCAGGCGGCGTTCTACCGTGCCGAGGGCTTTTATTCCAACACCACCCAGATGGATGCCTATCGCGGGGCCGGACGGCCCGAAGCGATCTATGTGCTGGAACGGGCGATGGATCGCGCGGCGCGTGAACTCGGCGTCGATCCGCTGGAACTGCGGCGCATCAACTTCATCAAGCCCGACCAGTTTCCCTACAAGACCGTCACTGGCGAGAATTATGACGTGGGCGATTTTGTGCGGGTCATGGCGCATGGGGCGCAAAAGGCGGACTTGGACGGTTTTGCCGCGCGCCGGGCGGCGTCCGAGGCGGCGGGAAAACTGCGTGGCGCAGGGATTTGTTATTACATCGAGTCCATCCTCGGGCAGCCGCATGAGGATGTGAAGGTGGAATTCACCGAAGAAGGGGGCGCCCGGATCTATGTCGGAACACAGTCGAACGGGCAGGGGCATGAAACCGTGTTCCGCCAGTTCCTCGCCGATCAGAGCGGCATCCCGGCGGACCGGATCGAGGTGGTGCAGGGCGACAGTGACCTGATACCTGCTGGTGGCGGCACGGGCGGCTCTCGCTCCGTCACGGTGCAGACCAATGTGACCCTGCAGGCCGTCAGCGAGATCGTCGATGGGTTCTCGGCGTTTCTGGCCGGTGAAATGGGCGTCGCCCCTGAGGCGGTGAGCTTTGACGACGAGACATTCCGCGCCGAGGGGTCGAACCTGACGCCGACGATGTTGGAGGCGGCGCAAATGGCGCGCGAGGCCGGACGGGACGACCTGCTGGTCTGGCAGACCAATGCGCCTCTGCCGGGCCGATCCTACCCCAACGGCATGCATGTGGCCGAGGTCGAGATTGATCCCGAGACCGGGCAGGTGACCTGTGACCGCTACAATGTTGTCGATGATTTCGGCAACCTCATAAACCCGATGCTGGCCGAGGGGCAGGTGCATGGCGGGGTCGCGCAGGGGCTTGGCCAGGCGCTGATGGAGCATGTGGTTTTCGACGAGGACGGGCAGTTGCTCACGGCCTCGTTCATGGACTATGCCATGCCGCGGGCCGACACTGTGCCGATGATCGGGTTCGAGACAGAGCCGGTGCCGTCGACCGCCAATCCCATGGGGATGAAAGGCTGTGGCGAGGCCGGGACCGTCGGCAGCATGGCGGCGGTGTCGAACGCGGTGCAGGACGCGCTTTGGGCGCGTGGGATCAGGCAAGTGGACATGCCCTTCACGCCAGCGCGTGTCTGGGCCATGTTGGAAAGTGATGCGATCGCGGCTGAGTAACAGATTATTTGGGTGGCTTCGGCGGCGTCCGTCCGGGGATCACTCGGGCTATGCGCGCCGCCGCGGCCCTGTTGATCATGTCATCATCCTCGACGGGACGATGTCCTCGCTCAATCCCGGCAACGAAACCAATGCCGGGCAGACCTACATGTTGTTGCGCGAGGTCGGCCATGCCTCGGTCTTTTACGAGGCCGGGGTGCAGTGGACGGACTGGAGCACCACGCCGGATGTCGCCTTGGGGCGGGGCATCAACCGGCAGATCCGCCGGGCCTACGGCTATCTTGCCTCGCGTTACCGCGAGGGCGACCGCATCTTTCTGATGGGGTATTCGCGCGGGGCCTATGCGGCGCGATCGCTGGCCGGGATCATCGACATGGTCGGGTTGTTGCGGGCCGATGCCGCCACAGAACGCAACATCCGCCAGATCTATCGGCTGTATCAGTATGCGCCCGAGGGCGAGGCGACCAAGGCCTTTGCCGCGCAGAATTGTCATCCTTCGGCGCCGATCGAGATGATCGGCGTCTGGGATACGGTCAAGGCGCTGGGCCTGCGACTGCCTGTGCTCTGGCGGCTGACGGGAGCCTCGCATGACTTCCACAACCATGCCTTGGGAGCGTCGATCCGGCATGGATTTCACGCGCTGGCCCGGGATGAAACCCGCGCTGCCTTTGCCCCGGTGATGTGGGAATGCCCGCCGGGCTGGGCGGGCAAGGTGGAACAGGTCTGGTTTCGGGGAACGCATGGCGACATCGGCGGCCACCTTGGCGGTTTCGAAGAGGCCCGCCCGCTGGCCAACATCCCGCTGGTCTGGATGCTGGAAAACCTCGAGGATTGCGGAGTGATGCTGCCCGAAGGCTGGCGTACGCGGTTCCCCTGTGATGCCGCTGCGCCCTCGGTCGGAACCTGGATGGGGTTGGGCAAGATTTTTGTCATGCGTCAGGCGCGCGCGATCGGACGCAACCCGTCAGAACGGCTGCATGAAAGTCTGAAAGGCTTGGTGGATGCGCCGGTCGGCGAGGCGGTGAGCTGACCGGTTCCGACGAGGCAGGGAGCGGGTCACTGTCGATGGTCAAGAGTTGCACGAGCAGCCGCTTTCGGGCTGGTCAAGCAAATTGTTCACGAATTCTTTATGGGGGTTTAATCTGTGGCATTTACGCCTATTTGTCTATCAGGCTGCAGGGACGGAACCCCTGCGAGGCCTTCACTGTCCCTCGTTCCGTGACTTGCGCCCGGGTTTTTACCCGGGCGCTTTTTCTTTGTGTTTGAGGCGTGTAAACCGTCCGGCATGGCCTATTCCGACTCCTTCCTCAAAGATATCCTGACGCGGACCAAGACGATTGCGGTGGTCGGTGTGTCGCCGAACCCGGTGCGGCCGAGTTACTACGTGGCGCGCTACCTGTCGCTGAAGGGCTTCACGGTGATTCCGGTGAACCCGGGGCATGTGGGAAAGCTGCTGTTCGGGCGCGAGGTGGTGGCCTCTCTGGCGGATTGTCCGTCGACAGTGGACATGGTCGATATCTTTCGCCGGTCCGAGCATGTGCCGCCTATTGTCGAGGAGGCGCTGGAGGTCTTTCCGGCACTGAAAACGGTCTGGATGCAGATCGGGGTGGAAAGTCCGGAGGCGGCGGCGCTGGCCGAGGCGCGCGGCATGGATGTGGTGATGAACCGTTGTCCAAAGATCGAATACCAGCGCCTGTTCGGTGAGTTGCGCATGGGCGGGTTCAATACCGGGATCATCTCGTCCAAGCTGTAAGTCGACGGGCTGGACGGACGCTGTTTCGCGCATCCGCGCGAAAGGCGCCCCGCCCGCCGTCCCGTGGAGTTGCGCTCAGGATCCGCTCAGAGCCCTATGCGCAAAGGCCAGCTTTTCGCGCATTTGCGGCGTCAGGACAAAAGGGTAGAGGTCCGGCAGGTCCAGCGCCCGGTTCACATGGGTCACGGCCAGAGACAGGCGGATGGCGTGGTCCAGCACGCGGGCAGCATCGGTTTCGGCGTATGCGTCATAGCCGGACGGCGGCCCTTCGGGCAAGGTCAGTTGCACTGCTGCGGCGCTGTCGGCGATGTCCACCAGATGCAGCAGATGTGCCACCGTCTCCGCCCAGTCTTCGTGCGGATGTGCCGTGGCGTAGCTGGTCACATGCGCGTCCGAGGGCGAGGATGGCCGCGCGTAATGCGCTTTCAGCGCTTCGCCGTAATCGCGCTGTTCGTCGCCGAACAGGCTGCGGAAGGAGGCCACGAAGTCAGGCACGACAGCCAGCCTTTCGAACAGGTAATGCGCCACCTCGTGCCGCATATGGCCCAGCATGGTGCGATAGAGTTCGCCCATGTCCGCCTGCAGTTCGGCGCGCACGGCTTCGTTCGCTTCGCTGACATTGATGGTGATGATGCCATTGGCATGGCCCATGGTCACCTGCGTTTCCCCATGCGCGGTCTCTTCGGAAAGCAGGCGAAAGACCGGGCGCGCACCGGGGTCGGTATCGGTGAACCAGAACCATCGGCCAAGGTTGGCCAGCATCCAGCGTTTCGCGCCCTCGGTTTCCGCCCAAAGCGGCAGGTTATCCGTTTCGCGCAGGTCGGGAATCGTCTCGGTCATCGCGCAGGACCGGCAGAGCCCCTCGGCATTGTCCGGTTCGGGAATCCAGTTGCAGGAGATTGTTGAAAACCGGGCGCAGCGCTCCGAGGTTGCAATCATGACTTGCCGTTCGGGATCAAACCCGACGTCCTGCCCGCAGGCGCATTGGTGATTGTCGAACCACAGCGGGGTCTGACACCCGGGGCAATGGAATACCTGCATGGATCACCTTTCGCGTTTCGTGTGCCCGAATAACGCATCCGGGGTGTCTTGGTTGCGGTAGAGGGACAACATTCAGCCCTGTCGCGCCGCCTTTTCAGCCAGACCAGAGGCGCTTTGACGCCGGGTCAGTTCCGCCATCACATCGGCAAGCGGCACGTCGCGGGATTTCAGCATCACCAGCAGGTGAAAAAGCACGTCCGCGGCCTCTGACGTCAGTTTCTCGCGGTCGTTTTTCACCGCCTCGATGATCGCTTCAATGGCCTCTTCGCCAAACTTCTCGGCGCATTTTTCCGGCCCTTTGGCCAGCAGCTTGGCGGTCCAGCTTTCGTCCGCTGAGGCGGCGGCACGGTTGGTGACGATCTGTTCGAGGTCTTCGAGGGTCATGGCGGCTCCGTTACAGGCGGCTGTCTTTGGTCAGGACAAGGTCGATCAGCGTCCAGAGCTGCGGCTCCATCGGGGTGCCAAGCACCTGGGCGCGGTTCAGCGGGGTAAAGACGGGGCGCAACTGGTCCAAATCCTTTTCGGGCCAGTCCAACAGGCCGGGCCCGTCGCGCGAGATGCCGACCCGCAGGCCCCAGCGTTCGTCCGGACCGGCGCTGTCGGTCCAGTCACCGATGTAGAGCCGGACCAACGGCAGGTGATCCGTCGCGCCGGGCGTCGCGGCGACCGTGTACCAACCGGCAGAGAGATCGCCCACCTCCAGGTAGCCGGTGACAACCGTAGTGGCGGCGCCGCAACACGCGCAGGCGGTGTGCTCGGTCTCACCCTCGCGCAGGGTGACGTCTGAGCCGTCAGAGATCACCGTTCCGGGCTCACTGGCGCACGGGGATGCCGGCGGCGGCCATATGCGCCTTGGCCTCGCCAATCGTGAAGGTGCCGAAATGAAAGATCGAGGCGGCGAGCACGGCGCTGGCATGGCCTTCGGTCACGCCTTCGACCAGATGATCCAGCGTCCCGACGCCGCCGGAGGCGATCACGGGGATGTCCACCGCATCGGCAATGGCACGGGTCAGGGGCAGGTTGAAGCCTGCCTTGGTGCCGTCGCGGTCCATCGAGGTCAGCAGGATTTCCCCCGCGCCCCTGGCGGCGATGGTGCGGGCAAATTCCACCGCGTCGATGCCCGTGGGCTTGCGCCCGCCGTGGGTAAAGATCTCCCACCGGCCCGGTTCCACCGTCTTGGCGTCGATGGCGCAGACGATGCATTGGCTGCCGAACTGGTCGGCGGCCTCGGCCACTACATCCGGATTGGCGACGGCAGCAGAGTTGAAGCTGACCTTGTCGGCACCGGCCAGCAGCAGGGCGCGGACATCGGCGACCGTGCGGACGCCGCCGCCCACCGTCAGCGGGATGAAACACTGTTCGGCCGTGCGGGTGACCACGTCGAACATGGTGCCGCGGTTTTCATGGGTGGCGTGGATGTCGAGGAAACAGATTTCATCCGCGCCGGCGGCGTCATAGGCGCGGGCGGCATCCACCGGATCACCCGCATCGCGCAGATCGACAAAGTTGACACCCTTGACCACGCGGCCATCGGCCACGTCCAGACAGGGAATGATGCGGGTCTTCAGCATGGCCGGAACTCACGAGGGGATCACCGGGTTGTTTATGGGCAAATGCCCGGACATGCCAGAGGCTGACACCGGGAAAGCGGGAAAAGGAGATTTCAAAATGCGTGGACTGATGACAGCGGCGGCGGTGGTACTGACCACCATCCCCGGCCTTTCGTGGGCCGAGACGGTAAAGGTGCAGGCTGATGGAGAGGTGCCCGAGGTGATGGATGCCTTGCAAGCTGCCGTCGAAGGGGCAGGGGCGACAGTCTTTGCTCGTGTCGACCATGCAGGGGGCGCGGCAAAGGTCGACATGCAACTTGCGCCAGCGCAGCTTTTGATCTTCGGCAATCCGGCCCTTGGCACCCCGGCCATGCAGGACAACATCGAGGCGGGGCTGCACCTGCCTCTCAAGGTGCTGGTCTACAGCGACGGCGAGGGCCGGACCTGGTTGGCCTATGAAGATCCCGCAGGAACCGTTGGCGCGCTGGACGGTATCGCAGGGGACGCGCCCTACCTTGCCAAGATGCAGGGCGCGTTGGAAAAGCTGACCGGCGCGGCGGCGGGCGGCTGAGAGCTTAGCGCTTGAGCGCCTCCAGCGCCGCCTTGAGGTCTATCGCCCCGTCATAGAGCGCGCGGCCCGAAATCGCGCCGTTCAGCGGCGCGCCACAGTTGCGCAGCGCCTTGAGGTCCTTGATCGAAGACACCCCGCCAGAGGCGATCACCGGGATGGTCACGGCATTGGCCATTGCCGCGGTCGCCTCGATGTTGGGGCCCTGCATCGCGCCGTCGCGGTTGATGTCGGTGTAGATGATCGCGGCCACGCCCGCATCTTCATAGCTGCGGGCAAGCTCGATGGCGTCGACCTTGGTGACCTCGGCCCAGCCCTTGGTCGCCACGCGTCCGTCTTTGGCGTCGATGCCCACGGCGACCTGCCCGGGGAAGGCGCTGGCGGCTTCGCGCACCAGGTCCGGCCGCTCCACTGCCACGGTCCCCAGGATCACGCGCGACAGCCCCTTGGACAGCCACATCTCGATTGTCGCCATGTCGCGAATGCCACCGCCCAATTGCGTGGGTGTGTTCGCCTGTTCCAGAATCGCTTCGACGGCGGCGGCGTTGACGGGCTCTCCGGCAAAGGCGCCGTTGAGGTCGACAAGGTGCAGCCATTCACAGCCCTTGGCCACAAATTCCAGCGCCTGAGCGGCGGGGTCGTCGTTGAAGACGGTTGCCTTGTCCATATCGCCGCGCAACAGGCGCACGGCCTTGCCGTCCTTGAGGTCAATCGCGGGGTAAAGGATCATTTCTACTGCCCTTCCAGTCTATTATGGCGCATTATAATGACGCAACGATAGACGCAATACGACCTCGCGTCATGCTTGAAGATGGGTCAGGCCCCCCTTCACAATGGATTGTGTTCGAGAGGGAGGAGTTGAACATGAAACCAACGCTGATCGCATCGGTCCTGGCTGTTCTGGCCACGCAGGCCGTGGCAGACCCGGTGGAAGGCCTGTGGAAGACAGAGACGGACGAGGGCAGTTATGCGCATGTCACCATGGCGCCCTGCGGGGCCAAACTCTGCGGCTTGATCTCACGCACCTTCAACGCGCAGGGAGAATACGATTCCGCCAACAAGGGCAAGACGCTGGTGATCGACATGGCGCCGCAGGGCGGCGGCAAGTACGAGGGCAAGGTCTGGCGCCCGTCGAACAACAAGATCTACATCGGCAAGATGACCCTGAGCGGCAACAGCCTGAAACTGCGCGGCTGCATTGCGGGCGGTCTGATCTGTTCGAAACAGGATTGGAGCCGGGTGCGCTAGGCGCGGCCGCGGGGTGCGCCCGGATTTATTTTGACGGGCAGGCATCGGGCCACTGGTATTCGACATCGCCGGGGCCATATCCGAGCGAGTTTCCCCCTGTGCAAAGGTACGTACGCCAATGACCCGCTTTCGCCTGATCCCACTCCTGGTGCTTGGTACTCTGGCGGCCCCGGCTTTTGCCGAACCGGCGTTGGGCATCTGGCGAACGGAACCGGACCGCAAGAACCTGACAAGTCATGTCCAGATAGCCCCGTGTGGCGCGGCGCTGTGTGGCACCGTGCTGCGAGCCTATGACGCGCAGGGGCATGAAGTGAAAACCGCCAACGTCGGAAAGCGGCTGTTCTGGGATCTCAAGCCCGGCAGCGGTGGCACCTACGACGGCGGCACGGTGTTTGTGCCGCTGCTGAACGTCAAGGCGCAGGCCAAGGCCAAGCTGTCTGGCAACTCGCTGCGCGTGACCGGCTGCAAGGGGCCTGTCTGTGACGGACAGACATGGACGCGCGTGAACTGATCTGAAGAGGGGGCATTGCCCCCTCAGGGACGCCAGGTCAGAAAGTTGGCGATAATCCGCAGGCCGGGACCGGCGCTTTTTTCCGGGTGGAATTGCAGGCCGATCCGGGTGTCCCGTGCCACGATTGCGGTGACGTCGCCGCCATAGTCCACATGCGCCACACGCTGGGCCGGATCGTTCAGCCGCATCTGGTAGGAGTGCACGAAATAGGCGTGCTCACCGCCGTCTATCCCCGCCAACAGCGGATGGGGGCGGTCGATCACCAGATCGTTCCAGCCCATGTGCGGTACCTTCAGGGACCGATCGGCCGGGGCGATCAGTTCGACCTCGCCGTCAATCCAGCAAAGGCCCGGCGTCTCGGCGTATTCGTGGCCTGTGCGCGCCATCAATTGCATGCCGACACAGATGCCAAGGAAGGGGCGTGCATTGACCTCGACGGCTTCGACCATTGCCTCGAAACAGCCCGAGGCGCGCAGGGCCGATGCGCAGGCCGGAAAGGCCCCGTCACCCGGCAATACGATCCGGTCTGCCCGGGCCACAACTTCGGGGTCGTCGGTGACGCGCACCTCGCCCGCACCGACCTCCTGCGCCATTTTCTGAAAGGCTTTCTCGGCGGAATGCAGGTTGCCGCTTTCGTAGTCGATGATTGCCGTCAGCATCGCGGTCTCCTTGATCAGCGCGTCTGTAGGTCGCGCAACGCGGCGGGGAGGTCAAGCCGGGGCGTGGCCCACGTGGTCGATCAGGGTCAGGATCTGGTCTTCGGGCGGGCCCTCGGGGCCGAACCGTCCGGCCAGCGTCAGCATGGCCAGACCATGGACCAGCGCCCAGACCTGCGTTTCAATCACCACCGGGTCGGTGCCGGGCGGAACAAAGGGGGCGCAGGTGTCGCGCAGGACCTGATAGGCCGGTCCGGAGGCTGCGCCCGCCTGTTTCGCCTGCGGATTGTCAGGCCGAAAACTGAAGATCAGATCATAAAGCGCCGGTTCCTTGCGGGCGAAGGCAAGATAGCCCCTGCAGATGCCATGCAGGCGCGCACGCGGGCCTTGATCTCCGGCGTCGGCATGACGACGCATGGATGTTTCGAACCGGCGAAAGCCTTCTTGTGCGATTGCCGCGCGTAACCCGTCGACACCGTCGAAATGATGCGCAGGCGCGGCGTGTGAAACCCCCGCGCGTGCAGCGCATTTGCGCAGGGTCAAGGCAGGCAGGCCGCCTTCTTTTAACAGCGCCACGCCCGCTTCGATCAGGGCGGCGCGCAGGTTGCCATGATGGTGGCTGGACTTCGTTTCACTCATTGCGCTTGGGTAACCAATCCACTTGACAGCGTCAAGATAGCGCCTGTATCCAGACGCAAAGTTGACAGTGTCAAATTATCGGGAGACGCGCGATGGCACGGACGGGCAATATCTTATTCTGGGTTCTGTCGCTGGCCGTTGCGCTGGCGTCCTGGCGGTTCCTGATCTGGGGGGTCGAGTTGACGATGCCCTTCATGGCGCAGCACCTGACCGGCGGGCCCCTGGCGCTCTATGCGCATATCGGGTTGGCGCCTGTGGTTCTGGCCTTGCTGCCGTTCCAGTTCAGCACGCGGCTCAGGACAGGTCGTCCCGCTGCGCACCGCTGGATGGGGCGGGCCTATGCGCTGGGCGTCCTGCTGTCGGGGATCGCCGGACTGGTTCTGGCCTTGCGCACCAGCGCCGGGCCGGTGGCCTCCAGCGGGTTCGCCATTTTGGCGGTGCTTTGGCTGGCAGTCACGGCGCAGGCGGTGCGGCTGGCCATGCTGCGGCGGATCGCAGAGCATCGGCGCTGGATGATCCGCTCGGCGGCGCTGACCTTTGCCGCGGTCACCCTGCGTCTGTACCTGCCGATCCTGACGGCGGCCTTTGGGTTCGAAACCGGCTATCCGCCGGTGGCCTGGCTGTGCTGGGTGCCAAATGTGCTGATCGCCGAATGGTGGTTGAGGCGCGGACGGACATTCGCCCGCGCCTGAACGCTCAGAGCGCGCCTTTGGTGGAGGGCACCGCATCCGCCTTGCGCGGGTCGGTTTCCAGCGCATCGCGCAGGGCGCGGGCAACAGCCTTGAAGACCGCCTCGGCGATGTGGTGGCTATTGACCCCATGCAACTGATCGACGTGCAGGGTGATGCCGCCGTGCGTGCTGAAGGCCTGAAAGAATTCGCGCACCAGTTCGGTGTCAAAGGTGCCGATCTTCTGCGTCGGCAGCTCGACGTTCCAGATCAGAAACGGGCGCGCGGACAGATCCAGCGCCGCCCGCACCAGCGCGTCGTCCATCGGCAACAGGCAGGAGCCATACCGCACGATGCCTTTCTTGTCGCCCATGGCCTGCGTCAGCGCCTGGCCCAGCGTGATGCCCACATCCTCGACCGTGTGGTGATCGTCGATGTGCAGATCGCCCTTGGCCCGCACCGTCATGTCGATCAAAGCGTGGCGTGAGAGCTGATCCAGCATGTGGTCGAAAAACCCGACGCCGGTCTGGTTATCGTAGGCGCCGGTGCCGTCGAGGTTCACCTCGACGGTGATCTCGGTCTCGGCGGTCTTGCGGGTGATTGTGGCGGTGCGCATCGGATTTCCCCTTGTGGTCACGGCCTTATAGGGCGTGGTAGCGTGGCATCCAAGGGCGGCCGCACGCAAATCGCGGCGCAGTGGCAGGCTGTGCGTTCAACTGGTAGGGCAGGCCCTCGCGAGAACATTCAGCGTGTCGGCTCCGGCCATGGCCCCGCTAGCCCAGTAAACCCCGGTCGCCATGCGCAGTTTCGTGGTGACGAAGCGGTACTCCTGCGCGGCGTGGTCGCGCAGGTCCACCGGAAGCCGGACGGTAAGGCGCAGGTCGCGACCGTTGCCTTCTTCGGCAAGGACGGCGGACCGGGCCATTTCGAGGCGCTCGCCGGCGATGCGGATGTGCAGGTCGTTGAACATCGTGTCCGCGTCGTAGAGGCGCGCGTCCGATGCAAGGGGCGCAAAGGCGGTTTCGGTCCAGGTCGCATGCCTCTGATCGCCGGGGCGCGCCGAGTTCAGACTGGTCACTTGCAAGATCCAGGTGTCCGGCGCGTCCTTACAGGATATGCGGATGTGGCGCCCGGCCTCGCCGGTGTCGTCGTAGACCGTCCATTCGAGCGCCAGACCGTCCCCGACGATCAGAGGCACAGGGTCGGCCTGCGAGCGCGCCGTGACGAGGCGCAGCTCTTCACGTTCGTCGACGGAGAAGAAATACATCTCGTCTTCCGACGCGGTGCTGGCGAGCGACAGGACCCGCGGATCGACGCCCATGTCCTGCACGTAGATCAGGAGCTGGCCCATGATCTGCTGCGTCGCCGCTGAGGGGATTTCGTTTCCGGTCCGGGTGTAGAACCGGTGCATGCCGACCTTTCCCGGCAGGGGCACGAACTGGTTGGCGTCGGGCTGGTCGATCCGCCGTGCCTCGCCCCCCATGAAGGCAAAGGCGCAGGCGCTTTCGCAGGTGCCTTCGACGACAGTGCTGAAGGTGCCGTAGGCGTCGCGAACGGTGCGGCCGACGCCAGTCGCCTTGCCGCGGTCGCGCAGGATCCGCCCCATGCGCAAGGCGGCGCCGAGATCGCCGCCGGGCGAGTCGAAGACGACGAGACGCGCGTGGTGATCGTCGAGGAAGCTTGTGAGAGCGCCGGGTGCTGCCTCGGTGATTTCGCCTTCGGCGGCGATCCAAGCGCATTCGCTGCAATTGCCGCCATTGCCGGCGAGGCGGAATGTCATGGGTTCGGCGAGGGCGGGGGCTGCGCAAATCACAAGGAGTGGAAGCAAAATACGGCGGATCATGAAAAGACTCCGAGTTGGGAAATAACCCTGAAGCTATTATCCGAGGAGCCGCCTGTAAACTGGAGAGAGTGACAGATGGAGCGGGCGAGGCGATTCGAACGCCCGACCCTAACCTTGGCAAGGTTATGCTCTACCCCTGAGCTACGCCCGCGTAACCATCTGTTCGGTCCGGCCTTTTGGCGTGACACCGGGTATCTGTCACAAGGTCCGGCCACTTGGAGCGGGCGAGGCGATTCGAACGCCCGACCCTAACCTTGGCAAGGTTATGCTCTACCCCTGAGCTACGCCCGCGCACCAAATGGTGAGCGGCGATTTAGCCTCTACCGCCGGGGGGCGCAAGTGGAAAATTCGCGACACCCCCCCCGGTATTGCGCAAAGCGCCGCCCAGCACCTGTGTCGGTCGGGGCAGGCCTTGCTCGGCGGCGGCAGAGGGGCAATTGCCCAAGCGTCGGACAACTGTCCCGGTCTTGCCATCACCGGTGCAGGGAAACACCGTCAGGTCATCTCTATGGCCTCGCAGCAGCGGGTCCGACACAAGGCCCAGCCGCGCCGCAAGCGCCGCCAGATCGGCCCGGTTCTGCGCGCCCGTCTTGGTCTGCACCGTCGACAGACGCTGACGCACGGCGGAGAAGAATATCCCCAGTTGATTGGCGATCTGCTTGTCCATCAGCCCCTGTCCGACCAGCCACAACATCTCTTTCCGCTTTTCGGTCAATTGGTTGCGCGCGGTGAATTCCAGCTTGATCAGCTCGGTATAGCGCGCATGGGCACTGAGCATGGCGGCGTGCAGGGTCCAGCCATATTCGGCCAGCAGCGCGTCGAATTCGGCACGGGAGAAATCGCTGCCCAGCCTGATCAGCGGCGCCTGTCCCGGATCTCTGATCCGCAGGGGAACGGCCAGTCCCGCACGAAACCCGAAATCCGCATCTGGGAACTGGCGCAGGTCGTCGAACCCGCGGCTGTCGATGGTGGTGCGTACGAACCGCGCCTGTTCCCAGATTCGGAAATCGGCGGCGTAGACATTGTCACCGACGGTCAGGTTCGGCGGACGGGCCAGCGACAGGATGGCCTGCCAGACTTCCTCGGTCGTGTCTTCGTCGCCTCCAGCCACAACAGGAAGTCGAGCAGGCGTCCGGAAATGAATTTTTCCGCGCCCTTCAGGGCCGTGCCGTCAAAGTGAGTCAAATCGCCATGTTTGGCGCACGGACGGAAAAGGACAGTCCTGAATTCCGGCAACCGCCAGAATTGACAGGCGTCAGTCGCCCTCCAGCGGGCCGTCAGCTCTGCTGAGCAAACTCGATCAGGTCCCAGCGGTTGCCAAAAGGGTCGCAGAACACTGCCACGGTGCCATAAGGCTCATGGCGCGGATCTTCCTCGAATGCGACTCCGTCGGCCGTCAGGCGGGCATGATCCCGCGCGAAATCATCTGTTTGCAGGAAAAGCCAGACCCGTCCGCCGCCTTGTTTGCCAATATAGGCGCGTTGATCATCCTTGGCCTCGGCCAGCAGAAATCCGGTCTGCGCACCAGTTGGCGCGACCCGGACCCAGCGCTTGCCGCCGCCCTGGTCCGTGTCTTCGAGCAGATCAAATCCCAGCTTGTCGACAAAGAACGCAAGCCCTTCGGCGTATGAGGGCACAAGAATCGAAAGCAGCGCCAGATGCAGGGTCATTGCCACAGCACCGGCACGGGGCGCGGCACAAGCGTTGCGCGCAACTCGCCGGCCAGCGGCTCCTCTATGTCCTTCAGCCGTGCGCGGGTGGTGAAATAGCCGTAATACCGGCTGTCTTCGGCCTGCACCGCCCAATCCGCGATTTGCGGGTTCAGAAAGCTGATCGGAGAACCGATCCGCATGCCCGGCATGAAACGCGGATGTCCTGCGATCCGCCCGCGATAGCCCTTGCCGTCGCGGCGAATGTTGTCGACCCAAACGAACTCCACCGGCTTGCCGGGAGCGTTGACAAAAACCGCGACATATAGCGCGAGAGAAGGAGAGAAGTGGCCATTGCGTTTCTCTGTCGCCGCCAGCGCGGCGGGCAAGGCGGTACGGGCCGCGGCAAAGGCGCGGTTCAGCGCCGGGTCCGAACTGCGCACCCGGAGCGTGGGCAGAACACCTGGCGGCAGCGCATCTTCGGGGATGATATGGACGGGGCCGGGGTGGTCATAGATGCGCGCCAGCGCCTCTTGCCGGGCTTCTTCCAGCGTGTCCGCAATCATCTGTTCCTGCGTCATGGTCTGGGCAAAGGCAAAACTGACCGGCGCGCCAAGGGCGCAGAGCACGGCGATCACCCGGCGGAGCAGCATACGGGAATCCTTCCCAGAATCGGAACAAGTGGCGCTGCATAGCATAACCGTCCCAAGGCCACCTCGCAACGTCTGGATTTTTATCCGGAA
Source organism: Paracoccaceae bacterium (assembly GCA_034670345.1). Classification (GTDB taxonomy): domain Bacteria; phylum Pseudomonadota; class Alphaproteobacteria; order Rhodobacterales; family Rhodobacteraceae; genus Antarctobacter. The sequence continues at coordinate 78,254 of JAXMNQ010000023.1, forward strand.
ATGGGGTTGTCCACAGCTTCGGGACGGCTTAGCGCCACGCCTCTGGCAGCGGATCGGCGGTCAGCAATTCCTGCACGGTCTTTGCTTGCGCCGGTTCCAGCGACTTCAGCAGGACTCGCGTGGTGTAATGACCATACATCTGGCCGCTGGTGTCCAGAACGCTCCAGTCGACGATCTGCTCACGGTCGAACCGGACCGTGTCACCCAGCCGCGTCCCCTTGAGGTAGGCAGGTGCGTTGGCGACAGTGCCGACATAGCGTCCGTCCTCGACGCCCAATTGATCTATCCAGATCATTTCCTCTGAAATATCAAGGTTCTGTACGGGGACTTTGATTTTCAGGTTTAACGCCGGATGGATGGTGCCTTTCTCGTTTGTCAGCTGCGACAGCGCAAGGTCCAGCTGGGTGCGCGCCTCTTCGATGGCGACGCGCATCCCGTCTTCATCGGCGGTATAGGGCAGGCCCTGAGCGGGGGCCGCCGTGGCCAACGCCCCCCAAAGTAACAGTGTCAGGGCCCGCGTCGCCGCCCTCATTCCAGTTCGACCAACAGGTCCTTGGCGTCGATCTGCCCGCCGGGTTGGACGTGCACCGCCTTGACCTTGCCGTCGCGTTCGGCGTGCAGGCCGGTTTCCATCTTCATCGCTTCGATGGTCAGCAGCAGATCGCCTTCCTTGACCTCTTGCCCGGCAGAAACCGCCACCGTGGCCACAACACCCGGCATCGGCGCGCCGATGTGGCCCGGATTGCCCAGTTCCGCCTTGGGGCGGGCGGCGGTCTTGGCCTTGGCGTCCCGGTTTGGCACGCGAATGGTACGCGGCTGTCCGTTCAGCTCGAAAAAGACCTTCACGTCGCCATCTTCCTGGGTCTCGCCCACGGCCTGCAGGCGAATTTCCAGCGTCTTGCCCGGGTCGATCTCGGCAGTGATCTCTTCGCCCGGCTCCATGCCGTAAAAGAAGGTCCGCGTGGGCAGGACCCGCACCGGGCCGTAGGTCTCGTGACGCGCCGTGTAGTCGGCAAAGACCTTCGGATACATCAGGTAGCCGTTGAGGTCCTCATTGTCGAACTCGACCTCTTCGAAGGCGGCTTGCAATTCCTTGCGCTTTTCCTCGATGTCGATGGCGGCCGCCTTGAGGCCGGGGCGCTCGGTAAAGGGTTTGTCGTCCTTCAGCACCTTCTTCTGGATCTTCTTGGGCCAGCCGCCCGGGGGCTGCCCGAGGTTGCCCTTCATCATGTCGATGACTGAATCGGGAAAGCTGACATCCCGCTTGGGGTCTTCCACATCGCTCCGTGTCAGGCCCTGACTGACCATCATCAGCGCCATGTCGCCCACCACCTTGGACGAGGGCGTGACCTTGACGATATCGCCGAACATCCGGTTCACGTCGGCATAGGTCTGCGCCACCTCGTGCCAGCGTTCCTCCAGGCCCAGGGACCGCGCCTGCGCCTTGAGGTTGGTGAACTGGCCGCCCGGCATCTCGTGCAGGTAGACCTCGGAGGCCGGGGCCTGCATGCCCGATTCAAAAGCCGCGTACTGGCCGCGCACCGCCTCCCAATAGTTGGAAATCTCGCGGATGGCGGCGATGTCCAGCCCGGTATCGCGATCGGTAAAGCGCAGGCCTTCGACGATAGAGCCCAGCGTCGGCTGAGAGGTATTTCCCGACAGTGCATCCATCGCGGCGTCAACGGCGTCCACACCGGCGCGCGCGGCTTCCATGATGGTGGCGATGGCCGCGCCAGAGGTGTCATGTGTATGGAAGTGGATCGGCAGGCCGACCTCTTCTTTCAGCGTCTTGACCAACATCGCGGCGGCATTGGGTTTCAGCAGACCGGCCATGTCCTTGAGGCCAAGGATATGAGAGCCCGCGTCGCGCAACTCCTTGCCCATGGCGACGTAATATTTCAGGTCGTATTTCGCCCGGTCCGGGTCCAGCACGTCGCCGGTGTAGCAGATCGTGCCCTCCAGCACCCTGTCGGTCTCCAGCACTGCATCCATCGCAACGCGCATGTTTTCGACCCAGTTGAGCGAGTCGAAGACGCGGAACACATCGACGCCGGTTTCTGCGGCCTGATGCACAAAGGCCTGAACCACGTTGTCGGGGTAGTTGGTGTAGCCGACGCCATTGGCCCCGCGTAGCAGCATCTGCGTCATAAGGTTGGGCATCCGCGCGCGCAGGTCGCGCAGGCGTTGCCACGGGCATTCCTGCAGGAACCGGTAGGCCACGTCAAAGGTCGCACCGCCCCAGCATTCCACGCTGAAAAGCTGTGGCAGCTTTTGCGCATAGGCCGGCGCCACCTTGATCATGTCATGGCTGCGCATCCGGGTGGCCAGCAAAGATTGGTGGCCGTCCCGCATGGTGGTATCGGTAATCACCACCTGTCTCTGCGCCGCCAGCCAGTCCGCCACGGCCTGCGGGCCCTGTTCGGTCAGCAGGTTTTTCGTACCCGCCGGCGGCGTTTCCAGCGGCACCATGGGCGGGCGGGCCGGTTTCAGATCCGGATGCGGCTTGGCGCGGCCCTGCACCTCGGGGTGGCCGTTCACCGTGATGTCCGCGATATAGGTCAGAACCTTGGTGCCACGGTCGCGCCGCCGTTTGAAATCGAACAGCTCCGGCGTCGTGTCGATGAACTTGGTCGTATATTGGTTGTTCAGAAAGACCGGATGTTTCAGCAGGTTGATCACGAATTCGATGTTCGTGGTCACGCCCCGGATACGAAACTCGCGCAGGGCGCGGTCCATGCGGCGGATCGCCTGTTCCGGTGTCGGCGCCTTGGCCGTGACCTTGACCAGCAGCGAATCGTAGAACCGGGTGATGACCCCGCCCGCATAGGCGGTGCCGCCGTCCAGACGGATGCCCATGCCGGTGGCCGAGCGGAAGGCCGTCAGACGCCCGTAATCGGGAATGAAGTTGTTCTGCGGATCCTCGGTGGTGATCCGGGTCTGCAGGGCGTGGCCGGTCAGGCGGATGTCATATTGTGAGGCCTTGCCGGTGGCCTCGGACAGCGATTTGCCCTCGGCGATCAGGATCTGCGCCTGCACGATGTCGATGCCGGTGACTTCTTCGGTCACGGTGTGTTCGACCTGAACGCGGGGGTTCACCTCGATGAAGTAGAACTTGCCCGTCTCCATATCCATCAGGAATTCGACAGTGCCCGCGCATTCATAATTCACATGGGCGCAGATCTTGCGGCCCAACTCGCAGATTTCCTCGCGCTGGGCCTCGGACAGATAGGGGGCAGGGGCGCGTTCCACGACCTTCTGGTTGCGGCGCTGGACCGAGCAGTCGCGTTCATACAGGTGGTAGATGTTGCCGTGGCTGTCGCCGAGGATCTGCACCTCGACGTGGCGGGCGCGGATGATCATCTTTTCCAGATAACCCTCGCCGTTGCCAAAGGCCGACTCGGCCTCGCGCCGCCCCTCCAGCACCTTGTCCTTCAGTTCCTTGGCGCTTTCGATCGGGCGCATGCCCCGGCCGCCGCCGCCCCAGGAGGCCTTGAGCATCAGGGGATAGCCGATCTTTTCGGCCTCTTTCGCGATCTTGTCGAAATCGTCGCCCAGCACCTCGGTCGCCGGGATCACCGGCACGCCGGCCTCGATCGCCACGCGGCGGGCGCTGGCCTTGTCGCCAAGGGCGCGCATGGTTTCGGCCTTGGGCCCGATGAAGGTGATCCCCGCCGCTGTGCAGGCATCGACGAAATCGGGGTTTTCCGACAGGAGACCATAGCCCGGATGGATCGCATCTGCGCCAGAGGCCTTGGCCACACGGATGATTTCCTCGATGGACAGATAGGCCTGAACCGGGCCCAACCCCTCGCCGATGCGGTAAGCCTCATCCGCCTTGAAGCGGTGCAGCCCCAGCTTGTCTTCTTCGGCAAAGACGGCAACCGTCTTTTTTCCCATCTCGTTTGCGGCCCGCATGATGCGGATTGCAATTTCGCCCCGGTTCGCAACCAGGATCTTTTCGAAATCAGCCATGTGTCGAGGGTCCTTCTCCGGCACAGACGCATATTCTTGCGCAACTTTGTCAGTTTGAAGCTGTGCCGCGCCGCAGCGCAAGAGGGGTTTGCAAATTATTCCTGCGTCACGGTCGCGTTTGCAAAGAGCCGGGAGTGTCATTCCGGGCGTCTGGTTACACTACCAGCCGCCCGCCCAAGGAGGGCGTCGCTGTCAACCATTCCTTTACGGGTGGCGGATACTCCTTTGGCCCTTCACGTTCATGGACTGCAAGGCGGGATGCCTCTGGTGCAACGATTGATCTACCTCAGTTCAGCAGCGGGAAGACCGACCAACGCGAACCTGGGCATGATTCTTGCCGCAGCGCGGCGAAACAACATGCGCGACGGGATCACCGGCCTGCTGCTGTATCATGACGGCAACTTTCTGCAGATCCTCGAAGGGGAGGCGGAAAAGGTACAGGCCACCTTTGCACGCATCGCCGCGAATCCGCGTCACCGCAACCTGCAGCGGCTGCCGCCGGTCTCGGTACACACACGTTTGTTCCCGGATTGGTCCATGGGTTTTGCCCGACCGGAAACCGTGATTGTCGATTCCAGTATCCATGTCACCGCCTTTCGCGAAATTCAAAGGGACATCAAGCGGATACAGACACAGGACCGGCGCGCGGCGGCCATGATGCGTGTCTTCTTTGCCAGCTTTCGCGACATTCTGCCGACCGTTCAGGTCTGACCGAGGCGTCTCAGGTCAGGGCCAATCCGCGCAGGTCAACCGGACGCGCCACACCCAGCTGGCCGATATTGGCGACAAGGTCGCGGCGCAGGATCTCGATCAGATGGGCCGGGCCGCGCGGACCCAGGGCGCAGACCGCGTAGTGCCAGGCCCGCCCCATCATGACGAAATCCGCCCCCTGCGCCACGGCCCTCAGGATATCCAGCCCGCCTTCGATGCCACTGTCGAAAATCACCGGCAGCCCGGTCGCCGCCCGCACCTCTGGCAGATGGTCGATCGCCCCGCGCGCGCCGTCGAACTGCCGCCCGCCGTGGTTCGAGACCCAGACACCGTCAATTCCCTCGGCTTCCAGACGTTCCGCATCCCGTGCCCGCAACACGCCCTTGACCACCAGCGGCCCGTCCCAGTGGTCGCGCAGCCAGCGTAAATACGCCCAATCCGGCGCGGTCCGCAGCAGGTAGCCGATGTGCTCTGTCGGATCGCGGCTGGCCGTATCCTGCGTATAACGGTCCAGCGTCTTCATCCGCGGCATGCCCGCCTGCAGTCGCGCCAGGGACCATGCTGGACGCAGCGCGCATTGCGCGGCAATGCGCGGCGTCAGGCGCGGTGGTTGCACCAGCCCGCCCTTGACCTGCCGCTCCCGACGCGAGGCGACAGGCACATCCACCGTCAGCACCAGCACGTGAAATCCGCTGTCCCGCGCCCGCGCCAACAGATCCTTGCGCATCTCCGGGTCGCGCGGCGGGTACATCTGGAACCAGCCCTTGCCACCTGTCTCGGGGCCGACCTCCTCGGGTGTGGCATTGGCAACGGTCGACAGCGCATAGGGCAGGCCGGCCCGCGTGGCCTCGCGCGCCAACAGGCGTTCGGCCCCGGGCCACAGCAGCCCGGACTGACCCACCGGGGCCACGCCAAAGGGCAGGGTATGGGTTTCGCCAAACAGCCGGGTCGAGAAATCGGGCACAACCTCGCCGTCCAGGATCGAAGGTGTGAACAGCACCCGGTCGAGCGCTGTCCGGTTGCGCCGGGCGGTCGATTCGCTGCCGGTCGCGGTGTCCAGATAGGCCCAGGCAAAACCCGGCACCCGGCGGCGGGCGGCGCGGCGCAGATCGGCGACGGTCATGAAGCGGCTGTTCAGATCCATGCCGCACTCTGGCGTGGCTTGCGCTGGACCTGCAACCGGCTTCATCCGTATTCTCGTCAAATCTTCAGCATATTTTAAATGCCTTGGCGCAGCTTGGCGGCAGTCGAGATGAAAGGACAGCCCATGCACGCGATGATCGTCGACCTTGATGCCGGACGCCTTGAGAGGATCCAGATCGCCTTTCTGGAGGCGGGGATACATGTCACCGGATCCGGCAGCATTGCGGTGGCCGAAACCTGCCTGAAACGCGCTGTCGTGGATCTGCTGGTGCTGGATGCGGACTGCGGGCCGGACCGGATCGCACAACTGACTGCGCTGGCCGAACGGCGCAATCCCCGGCTGGTGACCTTGATGCTGGCCGCGGATCTGGACGCCACCACCGATCTCTATTCCGACGCAGTAACCTCGTTGCATTGCGTTCTGGGCAATCGCGTTTCGCCCCGCGTCGTGGCGCGGATGGGGCAGGCCTCGCTGGCCGGGCGCGCCGCCTGCCGGATGACGCCGGTGGCCGCTGACCGCACGCCGGCCCCGGTCGAGGACCGCGCGCCGATGCCGGTCTTCACCACCAGCCGGCGCAAACCCGCCCTGGCAACCGGCGAACCCCTCCCGGCCTAGGTTTTTTCTGCGAGACGGACGGAACACAAGGCGAACACGTCTTTCCCTGACCGGCTTATGGCGCTAGATTGGCGCCATGAGCAGTTTCGATGAATTCGACGCCTTCGAGGCGTCCTCGCTGTCGGCCCGCGCCATGGCGGCGCGTCCCGCCCCCTATCTGGACGAATTGAACCCGGCCCAGCGGCAGGCGGTCGAGGCGCTGGATGGCCCGGTGCTGATGCTGGCCGGGGCCGGGACGGGCAAGACCAAGGCGCTGACCGCGCGCATGGTGCACCTGCTGAACACCGGCCGCGCCCGCCCGAACGAAATCCTCGCCGTGACCTTCACCAACAAGGCCGCGCGCGAGATGAAGCTGCGCGTGGGCCGGATGCTGGGCGAAACGGTGGAGGGGATGCCATGGCTCGGCACCTTCCACTCGATCTGCGTGAAACTGCTGCGCCGCCACGCCGAACTGGTCGGGCTGAAATCCAACTTCACGATTCTCGACACCGACGATCAACTACGCCTGCTCAAGCAACTGGTTCAGGCGGCGGGGATTGATGACAAGCGTTGGCCCGCGCGACAACTGGCCAATATCATCGACGGCTGGAAAAACCGCGCCCTGACGCCGGACAAGGTGCCCGCCTCGGACGGCAGCGCCTACAACAACCGGGGACCGGAACTCTACGCCCAGTACCAGGCCCGGCTGCGGGAGCTGAACGCCACCGATTTCGGCGACCTGCTGTTGCATGTGGTGACGATCTTCCAGAAACATCCGGATGTGCTGCAGCAATACCAGCGCTGGTTCCGCTACATCCTCGTGGACGAATACCAGGACACCAACGTCGCGCAGTATCTCTGGCTGCGCCTGCTGGCCTCGGCGCACAAGAACATCTGCTGCGTCGGCGACGACGACCAGTCGATCTATGGCTGGCGCGGGGCAGAGGTGGGCAACATCCTGCGGTTTGAAAAGGATTTTCCCGGCGCGCAGGTGGTGCGGCTGGAACAGAACTACCGCTCGACTCCGCATATCCTGGCTGCCGCCTCCAACGTGATCCGCGGCAACACCGGGCGTCTGGGCAAGGAGCTGTGGACCGAGGCCGAGGCCGGCGAAAAAGTCCGCCTGATCGGCCATTGGGACGGTGAAGAAGAGGCCCGCTGGATCGGTGAGGAAATCGAATCGATGCAGGGCGGCACCCGCGGGATGCGGTCTTACAGCCTTGATGAAATGGCGATCCTCGTCCGCGCCTCGCACCAGATGCGCGCTTTCGAGGATCGTTTCCTGACCATCGGGCTGCCCTACCGCGTGATCGGCGGGCCGCGCTTCTATGAGCGGATGGAGATCAGGGACGCGATGGCCTATTTCCGGCTCGTGGTCTCGCCCGAGGATGATCTGGCCTTTGAACGCGTGGTCAACACGCCCAAGCGCGGCCTGGGTGACAAGGCGCAGCAGACGATTCAGCGCATCGCCCGCGACAATGGCGTTCCACTGGTCGACGGCGCGGCCTTGGCGGTGGAGCAGGGGGCGATCAAGGGCAAAGGTGCCAAGGCACTGGGGGAGTTGATTGTCGGCCTTGCGCGCTGGGGCCGGATGACCGGCGACAAGAGCATGAGCCACATGGAACTGGCCGAGATCATCCTTGATGAAAGCGGCTATACCGGGATGTGGCAGAACGACAAGACGCCAGAGGCGCCGGGTCGGCTCGAAAACCTCAAGGAACTGGTCAAGGCGCTGGAAAGCTTTGAGAACCTGCAGGGGTTTCTGGAACATGTCGCGCTGGTCATGGACAATGAATCCGACGACAGCGGCGCCAAGGTCTCGATCATGACACTGCATGCGGCCAAGGGGCTGGAGTTTCCAGCGGTCTTCCTGCCGGGCTGGGAGGACGGGCTGTTTCCCTCGCAGCGGTCGATGGACGAAAGCGGCGTCAAGGGTCTGGAAGAGGAACGGCGGCTGGCCTATGTCGGCATCACCCGCGCCGAGGAAGTCTGCACCATCAGTTTCGCGGGCAACCGCCGGGTGTTCGGCCAGTGGCAATCGCAAATGCCCTCGCGCTTTGTCGATGAACTGCCTGAGGACCACGTCGAGGTGTTGACGCCGCCGGGGCTGTATGGCGGCGGCTATGGGGCCGCGGCCAGTGGCGGCGTGGGTGGGGTGAAATCCACGCTGGAAACCCGCGCGGCAGAGGCCAATGTCTACAACTCACCGGGCTGGAAGCGCCTGCAGGCGCGCTCTGGCGAACGCCCGATCGGCCAGCCGAGCGAAAGCCGCACACAGGTGATAGATCTGGAGGCGGTGTCGGCCCACACGGTCGGGGACCGCGTGTTCCATCAGAAATTCGGCTATGGCGCGATCCTCGGGATCGAAGGTGACAAGCTGGAGATTGCCTTTGAAAAGGCGGGCACCAAGAAAGTGGTGGCGCGCTTTATCCACACGGCGGACGACGTGCCGTTCTGAGCCGCGCTTTTCGGGCACGCTCCCGCCCGCCCCTCGCGCCCGAAAAGCGCCGGCATGGGGCGCTGCCTCTCGGCCTGCGGCCTTGGCCTTCGAGGCTATTTTCCAAGGCGCCAGAGCAACAATCTGACCAGTTCGACTTGCCACGCACTTCTCCTCGCGCGCAGCATCATGCTGCCGTGGCACGGAAAATCCACTTATCCCGGCTGTTCGGATATCCGGAACAACCTCTGATCGGCAATGGCGCGCCGAGAAGCGCCAGATACCGGTTCACTGTCTCGCGGTGGAGACGCATAAGATGGGCGGTCAGGTCCCGGTTCAGCCGATTTCGGCCAGACGGGCCAGCGCCTCTTTCAGCTTTGCCTCTTCGCCTTCGCGCAGGCGTAGATTTTCCTGAGCTTCCTCGACCACTTCGGGCGGGGCGGAGGCGGCGAACTTGGGGTTGTTCAACCGCCCCTTGAGCCCGCCGATCTCTTTGGCCAGCTTGCCCAGCGATTTTTCCAGCCGCGCTTTTTCGGCCGCCACGTCGATGATATCCGCCAGCGGAAGGCCAAAGGTGGCATTGCCTACGGGCACAGTGATGCAGCCCTTGGGGAAGGTCTCGACCGCGTCCAGCCCCTCGATCCGGGCGAGCCGCTTGATCAGCACCTCGTTGTGGTCCCAGGCGGCCCGTTCGCTGTCCGAAATGCCGGTAACCAGCATCGGCACGTAGAGACCGGCCGGCACATGCATCTGCGCGCGGGCCGAACGCACGCCTTCGATGAGCGCGATGACCCAAGACATTTCCGCGTCAGCCGCGGGGTCGACCACGCCGGCGGTGGCATAGGTCGGCCAATCGGCGTGAACCAGCAGCTTCTGGCGCGCGCCCAATGTGTCCCACAGCTCTTCGGTGATGAAGGGCATGATTGGGTGCAACAGGATCAGGCACTGATCCAGAACCCATGCCATCGTGGCGCGGGTTTCGGCGACCACGGCGGCGTCCTCGGCGCTGAACAGCGGCTTGGAGAATTCCACGTACCAGTCGCAGACCTTGCCCCAGACAAAGGCATAGAGCGCATTGGCCGCGTCGTTGAAGCGGTATTCGGTCAGGGCTGAGTCCACTGTCTCGCGCACGCGTGCGGTTTCGCCCAGAATCCAGCGGTTCACGGTCTGCGTGGCCTCTGGCACGGCGGCAGAGGTCGCGTGGCCCTCGAAGACGCCGTTCATCTCGGCAAAGCGGCAGGCGTTCCAGAGCTTGGTGCCGAAGTTACGGTAGCCCGCGATACGGTCGACCGAGAGCTTCAGCACGCCCCCGATGGAGGCCATCGACGCATTGGTGAAGCGCAGGGCATCAGCGCCGTATTCGTCCACGATTTCAAGCGGGTCGATGACATTTCCGGTGGTCTTGGACATCTTCTTGCCCTTCTCGTCGCGGACGAGCTGGTGCAGGTAGACGGTGTGGAAGGGTTTTTCCTCGACCACGGCGAGCTGCATCATGATCATCCGGGCGACCCAGAAGAACAGGATGTCAAAACCGGTGATCAGCACGGAGGTCGGGAAGTACCGCGCGAGTTCATCGGTGTCCTCGGGCCAGCCCAGTGTGCCGATGGGCCAGAGACCGGAGGAGAACCATGTGTCCAGCACGTCGGGTTCGCGGAACATGGGCAGTTGCGCGGGGCTGTCGGCGGTGCGAATGCGGCCCTCGGTGCGCAGGTGCATGTGGTCACGGATGTCTTCCAGAACCGCTGCGGCCTCCTGCGCGTTGTCGACGATGCGGAATTCGGTGCCTTCGGCGGAAATGGCGCGCGCCTTTTCCAGCGCCTCTTCCTCGGTCGCGGCGCAGATCGGATACCAGTCCTCTTCGCCGGGGATGTACCAGACGGGGATCTGGTGGCCCCACCAGAGCTGACGGGAAATGCACCAGGGTTCGATGTTTTCCAGCCAGTGATAATAGGTCTTTTCGCCGGATTCCGGAATGATCTTGATGTCGCCATTGCGGACGGCTTCCAGCGCCGGGCCGACGACCTTTTCAGCGTCGACGAACCACTGGTCGGTCAGCATCGGTTCGATGACCACCTTCGAGCGGTCGCCGAAGGGCTGCATGATCGGCTTGGCCTCGATCAGCGGAACCTGCGTGACGGGCGGCTCTTCCTCACCCTTATTCAGCTTGGGTTTGGGGCCAAGGCGCGGGTCGTCCGAGGTGGTCATGACGGCCAGACCCTCGGCGGTGATTTCGGCGACAACCTTGTCGCGCGCCTCGAACCGGTCCAGCCCGCGCAGGTGATCGGGGACGAGATTGAGGCTGTCGGCCTCGGATTCGCCAAGGCGGCGTTGGCCTTCGGCGACCTGCATGGCGATCGCGGCGGCCTCGGCATAGGGAACGCCGTCGTCCCGCATGTTGCCGCCCGTGTCCATCAGGCGGTACATGGGGATGCCGCCGCGCTTGGCGACCTGGTAGTCGTTGAAATCATGCGCGCCGGTGATCTTGACCGCGCCCGATCCGAAGGTGGGGTCGGGGTATTCATCGGTGATGATCGGGATCAGGCGGCGGTGTTCTTTTGGTCCCACCGGGATTTCACAGAGTTGGCCGACGATGGGGGCGTAGCGCTCGTCGCTGGGGTGCACCGCAACCGCGCCGTCGCCCAGCATGGTTTCCGGCCGTGTGGTGGCGATCGAGATATAGTCGCGCGTCTCACGCAGGGTGACGTTACCGTCCTCGTCCGTCTCGGCGTATTCATAGGTCGCGCCGCCCGCCAGCGGGTATTTGAAGTGCCACATATGGCCCGCGACTTCGACATTCTCGACTTCGAGATCGGAAATTGCGGTCTCGAAATGCGGGTCCCAGTTGACCAGCCGTTTGCCACGGTAGATCAGGCCCTTTTCGTACATGTCGACGAAGACCTTGATGACCGCATCGTGGAAATCGGGGCTGTTTTCGTGGCCCGTCTTGGGGTCTCCCGGTGCGCCCGCCATGGTAAAGGCGTTGCGGTCCCAGTCGCAGGAGCAGCCGAGGCGCTGCAACTGGTTGATGATGGTGCCGCCGTACTGGCCCTTCCACTCCCAGACCTTGTCGAGGAATTCCTGCCGCGTCAGGTCTGTGCGGCGCTTCTGTTCCTCGGCCATCAGCTTTTTCTCGACCTGAAGCTGGGTCGCGATGCCGGCGTGGTCCTGCCCGGGTTGCCAGAGCGTGTCGAAGCCGCGCATCCGGTGCCAGCGGATCAGGATGTCTTGCAGTGTGTTGTTGAAGGCATGGCCCACGTGCAGCGCGCCGGTGACGTTCGGCGGCGGGATCATGATGGTAAAGCTTTCGTCGCGGCTCTTGTTGGCGCCGGCGCGAAAGGCGCCTTCGGACATCCATTTCCGGGTCAGGCGCGGTTCGGCCTCGGCGGCGTTAAAGCTCTTTTCCAGCGGCATCGGTCTTGTCCTCGTCCTAGTTGGCGGAGGGTCTACGCCAAGGGCGCGGCAAGGGAAAGGGGGACGCTGGGCAGGCTTGCCTTCGGCAAGACGCTCCTGCTGACGCAGATCGCCCCACCCACCGTCCCTTGGGGGCTGCGCGTCGGGTTGGCTTCGGCCCGGGGCTCCGCCAATTCGGGTCTTGCGCCTGCAACTGGCAGCCGCACCGCTTCGCGGATATCCCTTCACCCCGTCGCCCGCGATCAGACGCGGGGCAGAGGTTTCATCCAGACTTGTGACGAAAAAAGCCCGCGGTGGTGTGCACCGCGGGCTGAGTTCACGAAACCCCAGGGAGGAGGAGAGGGGTTTCGATCCGATTTGGGGTGCGGCGACACCAGGGAGGAGGAGAGGTGCCGCCGCTTATGCAAGACCCCAGGGAGGAGGAGAGGGGCCCGACATTCTGTTGGGGCGTTGCGCCCCGGAAATCTGGTGCGGCGACACCAGGGAGGAGGAAAGGTGCCGCCGCTTATGCAAGACCCCAGGGAGGAGGAGAGGGGCCCGACATTCTGTTGGGGCGTTGCGCCCCGGAAATCTGGTGCGGCGACACCAGGGAGGAGGAGAGGTGCCGCCGC
>JAXMNQ010000024.1:0-90038 GCA_034670345.1 Paracoccaceae bacterium
ACGACGATCTCTGGCGCGCCGTAGGACACGTCTGTGATCTTTTCACTGACGAGGAATGCTACAACTTCTTCAGGGCCGCAGGCTATGAAACCGATTGAACGCAACACGCTCTAGCGCGCAACGCGGCATCCCGGATCTCCGCAGGATCGTTTGACGGTCCGTTCGGAGTCATCAGGCGGGGGCAAATCCGGGCGCGGCCTATTTCAGCACCAGCGAAAGAAGACCGCCGGGCTGGCGGCGGATGTATCCTTCCAGTTCGAGATCGGTCAGCACCGGGCTGACCTGTCCCGACCCCGCCCCCAGATCGCGGATCAACTGATCCTCGGCCATCGGCGTCGGCCCTAGCCGTTCGAGGATCTGCTGGTGCAGCGCGGCGGCCTTTTGCAATGTCCGCGCCCCGTCCCGTGTTGCGGCGGCGGGCTTGCCCGAGGACGCTGCCTGCGGCTGGGCGAATTGCGACGGAGACGGCGGCGCGGACAAATCGAATTCCGGTTGCTGCGACGCGGCGTTCAGGTCGATCGGCGGCAAGGCCTCGATGATGTCATCCGTATTGCGGACCAGCCGCGCGCCGTCGCGGATCAGCATGTTGCAGCCACCGGCGCGGGCGTCCATCGGATGACCGGGCACGGCCAGAACTTCGCGCCCCTGATCCAGAGCATTCTTCGCGGTGATGAGAGAGCCGGATTTTGCTGCGGCCTCGACCACCACAACCGCGCGGGCAAGGCCCGAGACAATGCGGTTGCGGGTCGGGAAATGCCGCGCGACCGGCTGCATCCCGATAGGCTGTTCGCTCAGTCGCACGCCGCCGTTGTGCACAATTTCCTCTGCCAGACGCGTGTTTTCTGACGGGTACAGCACATCCACGCCGCCCGCCATGACCGCCACCGTGCCGGTCTGCAGCGACGCGATATGCGCCGCCGTGTCGATCCCGCGTGCCAGCCCCGAAACGACAACAAACCCGGCATCGCCCAGCCCCTCGGCCAGTTTGCGCGCCATCCGGATGCCCAAAGACGAGGCGTTTCGGGCACCGACCAGCGAAACCATGGGTTTCTGCAGCGCCTCGACCGAGCCCATCGCCCAAAGGAGCGGCGGCGCATCGGGCAGGTCCGACAGGTCGCGGGGATAGGCGCTGTCCCCCCGGCAAATCAGCCGCGCGCCGATCCGGTACCCTGCGGCGAGTTCCGCCTCGGCCACCTGTTGGGGGCATACCCGGTATTTTTCGACCCCGGCGGCACGGGCCACCTCGGGCAAGGCGTCGAGTGCGGCCCGCACTGATCCATGCTCATTCGTGAGTTTCCAGAAGGTCGTCGGCCCCACACGACGAGAGCGCAAGAGACGGAGCCAGTCCACACGATGATCTTCCGTGGTGGGTGGGAGTGGGGGGTGAGTGGAAGAGTTGCTTTCGTCGCGCATCCTGACCCCGTCTTCTTGCTTAGAAAGTCATAGCCCCGGGGTGGTTAACCATTGATGAATCAAACACACACGGCGCGAGAAATTCGGCCAACTCCCTGTTTTCAAGGAACAGTCGAGGCGCGCCTTGGCGCGCGACCCACTTCCGTCATACGGGATCACTTTCCTCCGGATTCCCGATTCGGCTGTGCGCCGGGCGGAACAGGGAGGCCAGGCAACGCAGGATGACGAGGTGAAGCAAGGCCAGGAAAGGCCCCATGATCGCACCAACGCCGCTGCCGATCAGTGTCGAAAGCACCATGCCGATGACCAGACCGCCCGCCATCGCCACGAGCCAGCCGCCCCTTCCCCGCCGCAGCGCGACATTCAACACCAAGGCGCCCGGCAAGTGGCCCGCCCAACTGAACAGGACCGAAAAGACCAGCACCAGCCCGAGGGCGGAAAAGACCGCCGCGAGGTCGACGGACAGAAGGGCCACGGGCGTGGCACTGATCCCCAGCGCAAAACCCAGCACAACGGTCACAATCAGCGTGAGGACGATGGCCAGCAGGTGAACCCAGACGTTCAGCCCCTCTGCCAGCCCCGGATCGGACCGAAGCGGATGCCACCAGGGCTCAGGCCTGTGCGCCACCAACCGTCAGGCCCCCGATCATCACGGTCGGCTGACCGACACCCACCGGCACCCACTGGCCCTGCTTGCCGCAATTGCCCATGCCGGGGTCGAGTTCCATGTCATTACCCAATGCCCGGATCTTCTGCAGCGCCGTGGCGCCATCGCCGATCAGGGTGGCCCCCTTGACCGGCGCACCGACCTTGCCGTCCTTCACACGGTAGGCCTCGGTACAGCTGAACACGAACTTGCCATTGGTGATATCCACCTGGCCGCCGCCAAAGCCCACGGCCCAGATCCCGTCCTTCAGATCGGCCACGATATCGGCGGGGTCCGCATCACCACCCAGCATGTACGTATTGGTCATGCGCGGCATCGGAATATGCGCAAAGCTCTGACGGCGGCCGTTGCCCGTGGGCGCGACCCCCATCAGCCGCGCGTTCTGACGGTCCTGCATGAAGCCGACCAGCTTGCCGTCCTCGATCAGGACGTTCTTGCCGCTGGGTGTGCCCTCGTCATCAACGGTGATGGAGCCGCGACGGTCCGGCAAGGTGCCATCGTCCAGCACAGTCACGCCTCTGGAGGCCACCTGCTGGCCCATCAGGCCCGCGAAGGCCGAGGTGCCCTTGCGGTTGAAATCTCCTTCGAGGCCGTGGCCCACCGCCTCGTGCAGCAGGATGCCGGGCCAGCCGGGACCAAGCACGATGTCCATCACGCCCGCTGGTGCCGGTTCCGCGTCGAGGTTGACCAGCGCCACGCGCAGCGCCTCGCGCGCCTTGGCCTGCCAGTCCTGCGGCGCCAGCAAGCCGTCCAGCGACACCCGCCCGCCGCCACCGGCCACGCCGGATTCGCGGCGGCCGTCCTGCTCGACGATGACCGAGACATTGACCCGCGTCATCGGGCGCACATCGCTGACCAGAACACCGTCCGCGCGCAGGATCGACACCTCCTGCAGCGAGGCGGCGATGGTCGCCGTCACCTGCACCACGCGCGGGTCCAGATCGCGGGCAAAGGCGTCGATCTCGCGCAGCACCTCCAGCTTGACCGGAAAACTTGCCCCGTCGATCGGGTCGGCATCGGTGTAGAGGGTCCGGTTCGTGCCAGCGGGCGGAGGAGCCATCACACCGCCACCGTCACCGATGGCCAGGCGCGCCGTCTCGACCGCGCGTTTTATCGCGCTTTCGCTGATTTCGGTGGCGTGGGCGTAACCGGCCACCTCACCTTTGACCGCCCTGAGGCCAAAGCCTTCGGACGAATCGTAACTGGCCTTCTTGACCCGACCGTCATCCAGAACCAGGGATTCAGACCGCGAGCGTTCAAGAAACAACTCGCCATCTTCGGCACCGGAGAGCGCCTCCTGCACGAGAGACGCGGTGGCGTCGAGGTCGAGATGGGTTTCAAACGGGCGGAAGGGCGCGGAGGGCATGGCGTTCTCCAATATCGATCTGGGCCAGAAACGGCATCCTGTCTGGCGGGATGTAGCCCATCAGGCGCAGGTTGGCCATGCCGGTGTCGGGCACGGGCGTTGCCCGAAGGCGTGGTGGAATGCTATGCTTAGCAACCTGAGGGGGGGGAGTTCCCATGCGTCTTACAGTTTTCATCATGGCGGTGAGCCTGGCGGCCTCATCGGCATCGGCGGATCCGCTCGGCGGTTACGTTGACAGCATCCAGATGCTGAGCGGCAGTTCTGGCGGCACAACGAAGGACCCGGACACCGGCCGCCTCACGATCGAAAAGCCCGGAGGTCTGCCGTCCATGTCGAAAAACGCGCCGCACACACGCGGCTCTGCCGAAATCGACTTCCAGACCGGCCCGAAATCCGGCGGCACGCCAATCGGCGACTGACGCATTGCCGGGCCGTCGGGCCCTTGCCTGCCCTGCTCGCAGTTGGTCACGGGACCTGCCCCGCATCAATCGCGGGCACCAATGATCTGTGTTGCCGCCCGGATGAAGTGCCCGCTCATCAATGCCTGCATCCCGGTGCAAGATTTGACATGGATCAAGAAAAGCGGCGGTTTGCCGCAACACCCGTGCTTTCCCGGCATTCCAGAATATGATTTTAAGCTGACCAGAACGCAATGGGAGGTCCGAAGTCCGTTTCACGGGCTCGTTCTTCCTTTATGGTGCGCACGACCACACTCGCAACCGATCAGGGTGAGACATGAAATTCAAACCGATGCTGACGGGCCTCTTCGCCGCCCTCTTCGCCGCGCCTGCGATGGCGCAGGACCTCCCTGTTCTGGGCAAGCCCCATCCGGGAGGCATTGGCTTCCAGCCGGCCGCGACCGAACTGGCTTCGGATCTGCAGTGGCTGGACGGTATGATCCTCGTGATCATCACCGCCATCTGCCTGTTCGTCGTCGCCCTGCTGGCCTACATCATCGTGCGCTTCAACAGTAAGTCCAACCCGACGCCCGGCACGTTCACGCATAACTCGCCGCTTGAGGTTGCCTGGACCCTTGGACCTATCGTGATCCTCGTCTTCATCGGTGCATTCTCGCTGCCGGTGCTGTTCAAGCAGCAGGAAATCCCCGAGGCGGACATCACCATCAAGGCAACTGGCGCGCAGTGGTACTGGTCCTACGAATACGTCGGCACCGACCTTGCCTATGACAGCTTCATGATCGGATCGCCCGCCACCGGCGGCGACAACCGCATGTCCCCCGAGGTCGAAGAGCAACTGACCCAAGCCGGTTATGCCAAGGATGAATTCCTGCTGGCCACCGATACCTCCGTGGTTGTCCCCGTCGGCAAGACCGTTGTCGTACAGGTTACCGGCGCGGACGTGATCCACGCGTGGACCATTCCGGCCTTTGGTGTGAAGCAGGACGCGGTTCCCGGCCGTCTGGCGGAACTGTGGTTCACCGCCGAAAAGGAAGGTGTCTACTTCGGCCAGTGCTCGGAACTCTGCGGCATTGCCCACGCCTATATGCCGATCACCGTCAAGGTCGTCAGCGAAGAGGCCTATGAGGAATGGTTGCAGCGTTCCATCGACGACGGCGGTTATGTCGACGTCCGCGAAGTGCTGGCCAACTGAGCCTCGGTGGGTTGAATCCCACCCAACGCAAGACCGGTAGGGTGCGCTGTCCCGGCGCGCCTTTTGCCCCAGAGGACCCACGATGAGCGACGCCAGCCTGCACAGCACGACGCATGAGACCGAGGCCCAGTTCGGCGATTATTTCGCCTTGCTCAAGCCGCGCGTCATGACGCTTGTCGTGTTCACGGCCTTTGTCGGCCTGCTGGCCGCTCCGGTCGGGGTGCATCCCTTCATCGGTTTCTGCGCGATCCTGTTCATCGCCGTGGGCGGCGGCGCATCCGGCGCCCTGAACATGTGGTACGACGCCGATATCGACGCGGTGATGAAACGCACCGCCAAACGCCCGATCCCCGCGGGCAAGGTTACCGGGGACGAGGCGTTGGCCATTGGCTTGACCCTTTCGGCCTTTGCCGTTGTCTTTCTTGGCCTCGCAACCAACTGGGTTGCGGCGGGCCTGCTGGCCTTCACCATCTTCTTTTATGTCGTGATCTACACGATGTGGCTCAAGCGGCTGACACCGCAGAATATTGTGATCGGCGGCGCCGCCGGGGCCTTCCCGCCGATGATCGGCTGGGCCGCAGCTACCGGCGACATTTCCACCGCTTCGGTGCTGATGTTCTGCCTGACCTTCCTGTGGACCCCGCCGCACTTCTGGGCGCTGGCGCTGTTCGTGCGGATGGATTACGACAACGCGACCGTGCCGATGCTGACCGTGACCCATGGTCGCCGCGCGACCCGCCGCCATATCCTGATTTACACGCTGCTGCTGGCGGCCTTTGCGCTCGGGCTTGGCTTCACCCAGGTTGGCGGACCGGTCTACCTGGCCGTGGCCATCGTTCTGAATGCCCTGTTCATCCGCGGTGCGGTGCGGATCTTCCGCCGTGATGAGGCACAGGCCGAGGCGGACAGCTACAAGGACGAAAAGGCTTTCTTCAAGTTGTCGCTGCTCTATCTTTTCGCCCATTTCGGAGCGATCCTGGTCGAGGCCGGGATTGATCGTCTGGGGGTCTGGGCATGAGCCTGGTCAAAGAGCACGAACTGCACAAGCGCCGCCGCGGCCGCAACATCGGCGTCGGCCTTGTGCTGGCGGCGTTCATCGCGATCATCTTCGGGCTGACCGTGGTCAAGGTGTCGCGCGGAGATTTCCAGATGCAACCTCAGCAGGGGGTCAGCAATGGCAATTGACGGCAAGACAAGAACCGTTTTCCAGACCGTCGGCGTCGTCGTCCTGATGGGCGGGTTGGCATGGGCATCGGTGCCCTTCTACGACTGGTTCTGCCGCGTCACCGGCTTTGGCGGCACACCCAACGTGGCCGACGCATCGGGCGAGATTCTCGAAAAGACCATCAAGGTCCGTTTCGACGCGTCCAAGACACGCGACATGCCGTGGGAATTCAAACCGATGCAAACGGAAATGACCCTGCGCATCGGCGAAGAGGGTCTGGCCTTTTACGAGGCCTACAATCCCACCAATCGCCCCGTCGCTGGACAGGCCTCTTACAATGTGGCCCCCTACGAGGCGGGCGCGTTCTTTTCGAAGATCGAGTGCTTTTGCTTCACCGAACAGGTGCTGATGCCCGGTGAGCGCGTGCAGATGCCGGTCAGCTTCTTTGTCGATCCCGAGATTGTCACGGACCGCGACGCAAAGTACACCAAGCACATCACACTCAGTTATACTTTCTACGAGATCGACCTGCCCGAAGACGCGCAGGCCGCTCTCGACATCCGGAAAGACGCCGACGCGTCGGTGAACTAACGCCAAACGAGGGAATGAACTGACATGGCGCATGCAAAGAACCACGACTACCACATTCTGAACCCCTCTATCTGGCCTTTGCTTGGGGCCTTGGCCGGCTTCATCATGCTGTTCGGCGCGGTCCTGATGTTCCACGACAATGGTCCTTGGATATTCCTGATCGGCTTTGTCGGCGTGCTGTACGTCATGTTCGGCTGGTGGTCGGAAACCGTGACCGAAAACCAGGTCGGCGATCACACACCTGTTGTGCTGATCGGCCTGCGGTACGGCTTCATCCTGTTCATCATGTCCGAGGTGATGTTCTTCTTCGCCTGGTTCTGGTCGTTCTTCAAACACGCGATCTACCCGATGGACCCGGCGGGCAATTCGCCCACTGTGGATGGCATCTGGCCCCCGGCAGGCATCGAAACCTTTGACCCGTGGCACCTGCCGCTGATCAACACGCTGATCCTGCTGTGCTCGGGTGCGGCGGCGACATGGGCGCACCACGCACTGGTGCATGAAGACAACCGTCAGGACATCAAGTCCGGCCTGATCCTCGCGGTCATCCTCGGCCTGATCTTCACCATTTTCCAGGCCTATGAGTACAGCCACGCGGCCTTCGGCTATTCGGGCAATATCTACGGCGCCAACTTCTTCATGGCGACGGGGTTTCACGGTGCACACGTCGTCATCGGCACGATCTTCCTGTTCATCTGCCTGATGCGTGTCTACCGCGGCCACTTCTCCGCCGAAAACCACCTCGGCTTCGAGGCAGCGGCCTGGTACTGGCACTTCGTCGACGTCGTCTGGCTGTTCCTCTTCGCAGCCGTCTACATCTGGGGCGGCTGAGGGTCGGTGGGTTAATAACCCACCCGACGCCCTGCGGCGACGGTTGGGCCTTGAACCCACAGCCTCACAAGATACACAAAGGCGCGCCCACCCCGGCGCGCCTTTTTCCGTTTTCGGAGCCCGTCTTGAGACGTTTCATCGCCCCCCTTCTGATCGGCCTTGTCGGTATCGCGATCCTGCTCTGGCTGGGCACATGGCAACTGGGCCGGTTGCAGTGGAAGCGCGGCATCCTCAACGACATCGAGACGACCATCGCCGCTGACCCGCAGCCCCTGCCCCGCATGATCGACCCGGCGGCGCAGCGCTATCAACCCGTCACCCTGACCGGCGAGATCGGGGGCGACACCCTGGCCGTTCTGGTCTCGGTCAAGCAGCGCGGCGCCGGTTGGCGGCTGATCTCTGCATTTCAGACCGAGGATGGACGCCGCATTCTGGTCGACCGCGGCTTTGTTCCGGTCGATCGCAAAGACCTTCCGTTGCAAATCGGCAGCGTTTCGATCGACGGCAACCTGCACTGGCCGGACGACCGCAATTCATCCACACCCGACAATGACCCGGCAACGAACACATGGTTCGCGCGCGACCTGACACCCATGGCCGAGGCGCTTGAGACAGAACCGCTGCTGGTGGTCACCCGGCAAATGTCCCCCGCCGACCAAGGCGTGACACCCCTGCCCGTCGACACCAGCGGCATCCCCAACGATCACTTGCAATATGCCATCACGTGGTATTCCCTCGCTGCGGTCTGGTTCCTCATGACAGCCATCTGGATCCGGCGTCTCAAGACAGGCAGGGAGGCCTGACATGCGTTACATCTCCACCCGCGGACAAGCGCCCTCGCTCACCTTCGAAGACGCCATGCTGTCCGGCCTCGCCCGCGATGGCGGCCTGTATGTGCCCGAAACCGTCCCGACCATGTCCGCAGACGAGATCCGCGCCCTGCACGGTCTCAGCTATGAGGACACCGCCTTTCGCGTGATGCGCCCCTTCGTCGGCGATGGGTTCACCGATGAGGTCTTTGCCGATCTGATCGCCAAGGCCTACGCCGGGTTCGGCCACGGCGCCCGCGCGCCGCTGGTACAACTGGCCCCCGGGCATTTCCTACTGGAGCTGTTCCACGGGCCCACGCTGGCCTTCAAGGATTTTGCCATGCAGCTGATCGGCCAGCTGTTCCAGGAGGCGCTGGAGCGCCGGGGCGAGCGTGTGACCATCGTCGGTGCCACCTCGGGCGATACTGGATCTGCGGCCATCGAGGCCTTCAAGGGGCTCGATAACGTCGATGTCTTCATCCTCTTTCCACATGGCCGCGTCAGCGAAGTGCAGCGCCGTCAGATGACCACCCCGCCCGAGGCCAATGTTCATGCCCTCGCGCTCGACGGTCACTTTGACGATTGCCAGGCACGGCTGAAGGACATGTTCAACCATTTCGAATTCCGCGACGAGGTGCGCCTTGCCGGGGTCAATTCGATCAACTGGGCGCGGGTTCTGGCGCAGGTCGTCTACTACTTCTCCGCCGCCGTTTCCCTGGGGGCGCCGGACCGCAAGGTCAGCTTCACCGTCCCCACCGGCAATTTCGGCGATATCTTCGCGGGCTACATCGCCAAGAAAATGGGCCTGCCCATCGACCGGCTGGTGGTGGCCACCAACCAGAACGACATCCTGCACCGCTGCCTGACGTCGGGCGCTTATCAAACCTCCGAGGTCCACCCCTCGATCAGCCCCTCGATGGACATTCAGGTCAGCAGCAACTTCGAACGCGCGCTGTTCGATGCCTACAACCGCGACGGCGCGGCGGTGGCGCAGCTGATGGACGAACTCAAGGCCGGTGGCTTCAACGTTTCCCAAGGTGCACAACAGGCCCTGCGCGAGCATTTCGACTCCGCCCGCGTGTCCGAAGAAGAAACGCTGGACACCATCCGCACCGCCAAGGACAGTATGGGCGAATTGCTCTGCCCGCATTCGGCCATCGGTGTCCGCGTCGGCGAGGCGATGCGCAGCGCCGAGACACCGATGGTCACGCTGGCCACGGCCCACCCGGCCAAATTCCCCGACGCCGTCGAAAAGGCCTCTGGCATCCGCCCGCCTCTTCCCAATCGCATGGGCGACCTGTATGAGCGTTCGGAACGCGTGACCCGGGTTCCCAACGACCTGACCGCGCTGGAAACCCTCATCAAGGAGCGTTTGCACAAGTGACCGTTCAGCTTGCCACTCTCTCCAACGGCCTGCGCGTCGTGACCGAAAACATGCCCGGCCTGCAATCCACATCCGTGGGCCTCTGGGTCACCGCAGGCGGGCGACACGAGCGGGTCGAGCAGAATGGCATCGCGCATTTCCTCGAACACATGGCCTTCAAGGGCACGCAAACGCGCAGCGCCCTGCAGATCGCAGAGGCCATCGAGGACGTGGGCGGATACATCAACGCCTATACCTCGCGCGAGGTGACGGCCTATTACGCCCGCGTGTTGGAGGCGGATGTGGCGCTGGCGGTGGACGTGATCGCGGACATCCTGCGCAACCCGGTCTTTGACCCGCGTGAAATCGAGGTCGAGCGTCACGTGATCCTGCAGGAAATCGGTCAGGCACATGACACGCCTGACGATGTGATCTTTGACTGGTTGCAGGAGAAAGCATATCCGGATCAGCCCATCGGCCGCACGATCCTGGGCGAGGCCGCCCGCGTGCAGGGGTTCAACCGCGAAGACCTCGCCGCCTTCGTCGATGAGCATTACGGCCCGGACCAGATGATCCTGTCCGCCGCCGGGGCGGTGGATCACGACGCGCTGGTCAGACAGGCCGAGGCGCTGTTCGGCGATATGGTCCCGCGCCGCGCCCTGTCCGCCGATCCCGCCAGGTTCCACGGCGGAGAGATGCGCCGCACCAAGGATCTTGAACAGGCGCATCTGGCGCTGGCCTTCGAAGGCCCCGGATACCGTGACCGCGACTTCTACACCGGGCAGATCTATTCCATCGCGCTTGGCGGCGGCATGTCCTCGCGCCTGTTCCAGGAGATCCGCGAAAAACGGGGCCTGTGCTACTCGATCTTCGCGCAAAGCGGTGCTTATGCCGACACCGGCATGACCACGATCTACGCCGGCACTTCGGGCGAAGAGATGCCCGAACTGATCACCCTGACCATCGACGAGATGAAGCGCGCCGCCGAGGATATGAGCGATGCCGAGATCGAGCGCGCCCGCGCCCAGATGAAGGCCGGTCTTCTGATGGGGCTGGAAAGCCCCTCGTCCCGGGCCGAACGCAGTGCCCGCATGGTGCAGATCTGGGGCAGCGTCCCACCGATCGAGGCAACGGTGTTCAAGATCGACGCCGTGACCCGCGAGGACGTGCTGCGCTTTGCCGAGGCCCAGGCCGCGCAATCCGCCGCCGCGCTTGCGCTTTACGGGCCGATCACCGACGCGCCCTCTCTCGCTGATCTTCAGGCCCGCCGGGCGGCCTGATGCTGGCATTTCGGCGCAAGGTCAAGCTCGAAACCGAGCGCCTGACGCTGCGCCCGCCGGTGCATTCGGATTTCACGCCCTGGTCCCTGCTGCGCCGCGAAAGCGAACCGTTTCTGACCCCGTGGGAGCCGGCATGGTCGCCGGACCACCTGTCCCGCAAGGCCTTTACCAACCGGGTCTACTGGGCCTCGCGGTCGATCAACATGGGCACTGCCCTGCCGCTGTTCTTGATCCGGCGCGACGATCAGGCCATCCTTGGCGCAATCACGCTGGACAATATCCGGCGCGGACCGGCGCAGGCCGGAACTCTGGGCTATTGGGTTGGTGAACGCTTTACCCGCAAGGGCTACATGTCCGAGGCCATCGCCGCCATGGTCCACCACGCCTTTGAAAAGATGGGCCTCAGCCGGGTCGAAGCCGCCTGCCTGCCAGAAAACGTCGCCTCGCGCGGGTTGTTGGAGTGTTCGGGCTTCAAATACGAGGGCGTTGCGCAAAGCTACCTGCAGATCAACGGCCGCTGGCGCACGCATGTCCTCTACGCCTCCCTGCGGATCGACCGGCGCGGCAGGACGGACATCGGCTAAAGGCGTGGTCGCGCACATCTGCTGACCACGACCCCACCAGTCCGCCCGAATCCGCTGCTCCTTCGCATTTGTGAGTTTGGCAGGGGCCTTCCGCGCGCTACTCTTTCATCGGACCCGTCACATAGGAGCGCCCGATGATCCGCCTCGCCGCCGCCTTGTTCTGTCTCCTCGCCAGCGCCGCCGCGGCGCAAGATCAGCGTCGCCCCTCGCATTGCATCGCCATCGCCGATGCCGCGCCGGGTCTGGAATACCTGCACAAGGCCAGCTGGACCGCCCCGATCGAGGAATACCACCTGCGCATCCATTACATCGCCCACGCCTCGTTCCTGATCCAGACGCGCGGCGGGCTGAAGGCGATTACCGATTACAATGGCCAGATCGGCAGCACGTCAATGGTTCCCGACATCGTCACCATGAACCACGCGCACACGACCCATTGGACACCGCTCGTGGATCCGGCCATCCCGCATGTGCTGCGTGGCTGGGGCGAAGTGTTTGGCCAAGGCATCGAACACCACCTCGACCTTGGGGAAATGCTGGTCCGCAATGTCTCGACCAATATCCGCTCTGCCTATGGCGGGGATGAGCCGATGGGAAACTCGATTTTCATCTTCGAGGCCGAGGGGCTCTGTGTGGCGCATCTTGGCCACCTGCACCATGAGCCGACGGATCGCCAATATGCGGCGCTGGGGCGGGCAGACATCCTTATGGTGCCGGTCGACGGCGGCATGACCATCCCGCTGTCGACAGTCGAGCGTATCGTCGACCGGTTGAAAAGCTCTGTCGTGATCCCGATGCACTGGTTCTCGGGCTATGCACTGGAACAATTCCTTGCCAATGTCGGCGACACTTTCGTCATCGACAGGCGCGATACGGCGACTCTGGAGATCTCGCTGCGCGACCTGCCGCGGCGTCCGACAGTGATTGTCCTGCAACCGCGCTACCTGATCGACGGAGAGTAACCACTGGTTTGCCCGCCATCCGCGTGTCAGAAAGCGGCTGCACCAGCTGAAAGTTCCGGACATGCCTCTTTCCCCCGCCGACGATCGCTTTTCCGAAACTCTTGCCCAGGCCCTGCCGCCGGACACCATCCGCCCTGCCGACGCCCGCCACCTTGAAGACCCGCGTGGCCGGTTCACGTCCAACGCGGGCTGGGTCGCCCTGCCCCGCACCGCCGACGAGGTCGCCGTGGTTGTCCGTGCCTGTTCCGACGCACAGGTCGGCCTGATCCCTTTTGGCGGCGGCACTGGCCTTGTCGGCGGTCAACTCATGCCGGACGGGCCTGCGCCCCTGATCGTCTCGCTGGAACGCATGTCCGCCATCCGCGCGGTTAAGCCGCAGGAGAATGTCGCCGTGGTCGAGGCGGGGGCAATCCTCGCCGATGTTCAGAACGCGGCCGCCGAAGTCGATCGCCTGTTTCCACTTTCTCTGGCGTCCGAAGGGTCAGCGCGCATCGGCGGGCTGCTGTCGACCAATGCAGGCGGCGTCAACACACTGCGTTACGGCAACGCGCGGGATCAGGTCTTGGGGCTGGAGGCCGTCTTGCCGGACGGGTCGATCTGGAACGGGCTGAAACGCCTGCGCAAGGACAACACCGGTTACGATCTGCGCCACTTGCTGATGGGGGCCGAAGGAACGCTGGGCATTCTGACGGCAGCCGCGCTCAAGCTGGCGCCGCGCCCGGCTGAAACGGGGACGGCGCTGCTCACCGTCGCCGGACCAAAAGCCGCGCTGGCGCTGCTGGCGATGGCCCGGGGCCTTGTTGGCGACGGCGTCAGCGCCTTTGAACTGATCCATCGCACCGGGTTCGACTTTCTGGCCGATACACTACCCGACCTGCGGCAACCCTGGGCTGATGCGCCCGAATGGTCGGTGCTGATCGACCTTGGGCTGGATCGGGGCCGCGATCCGGCAGAGGCGCTGGAAACCCTGTTTTCAGAGGCGCATGAGGCTGGCCTCGTCACCGACGGCATTGTCGCGCAATCCGTGGCCCAGGCACAGGACCTGTGGACACTGCGCGAGCACATCCCCGAGGCCAACCGCCGGATCGGCGCCGTGTCCAGCCATGACATTTCCGTCCCGCTGGGCGCGATACCGGAGTTCATCTCGGCCGCCGGTCCGGCGCTGGCGAAACTCGGGGACTGGCGGATCAACTGTTTTGGACACGTGGGCGACGGCAACCTGCATTACAACGTCTTTCCGGCGCCGGGCCGCAGCCGGGCGGATCACGAAAACCAGCGCGACGCGATCAAACGCTGTGTGCACGACCTCGTCCATGCGCTTGGCGGGTCTGTTTCGGCCGAACATGGGGTGGGCCGGCTGAAGGTCGATGACCTTGAACGCTACAGTGACCCGGCCAAACTCGCCGCCATGCGCGCGATCAAGCAGGCGCTGGATCCAAAGGGCATCATGAACCCGGGCGCGGTCCTGCGGCAACAGGTGTAATCCTCGCGCATCCGGCCCTTCCTTGGTTTTTCAAATACCCTCGGGGGTGAGGCCGCAGGCCGAGGGGGCAGCGCCCCCTGCTCTACCCGCGACGGACAGGCTCAGGGGTTCATGACCCGGAACACGCAGCCATCCGAGATCAGTTCTGGCGGCGTCATGCACAGCCCGCGCGCCACCTGAAACGCCGCCAGAACCTTGGGCACGTAGTCCCGTGTTTCGGCATAGGGCGGCACGCCACCGTGTTTGCCGATCGAGTTTTCGCCCGCGTTGTATCCTGCGAGGACAAGGATCGGGTCGCCGTCGAATTTCTCCATCAGGAAATCGAGAAAGGCGACGCCGCCTCGAATGTTCTGTCTGGGATCCAGCGAATCCGAAACCCCGAACCGCGAGGCGGTATCCGGCATCAACTGCATCAGGCCCCGTGCGCCCGCCCGGCTTTCGGCCTTGGCTTTGCCAGCCGATTCAACGGCAATCACAGCAAGGGCAAAGGCCGGCGATACGCTTGTCCCCACGGTTTCACGCAGCAGGTCGACACCATAGGCCGACGCGATCTCCTGCAGGCCTTGCAGGCGCGGCGCGCCGACGCTCTGCCCTTCCGGTCCCTTGGATAGACTGGCCAGTGCGGGCGCCAGCCGTCCCGGACTTGTGGCCGAGGCCTCGGGCGCGACCTGACGCCAGAACCATGAATAGGTGCCCAACTCGCCTGCGGGTGCCACGGCCACGGCGTTCTGCAGACCCGGTTTTGGCGCCGGAGCCTTGGGCAGGGGCGGTGCGACGGCCGGGTTCGCGCGTGGTGCGATCTGGACGGTGATGCGTTTCTTGACCTTGCCCGAGGGAGGCTTGATCCGCTTGAAGGTGAAATCCTCGAACGGCGGCGGCGTGCCGCCCGCCTCTTCTGCGCTGGCGGATGCACAGGCGATGGCAACCGCAAGCGCGGTGCCGACAAGTGTTCTGGTGACCATTGGGCTGCTCGATCCCTGTTTGTTAGGCCTTTTGTATAACCACTGTCGCACAATCAGGGGTGTTTTTCCATCAGTGTCGCAAAACCCGGCAACAATGCCTGCCGGTCTGCCGAAATCCTGCCCTTCAAAAACGCTGAAAATCGAAACGGAAAATATTATTCCCTTAATATTACAATATCTTAACGACCTTTCTGGCAAAAAATGACTTGGCTACAAAATCAAACCATTCGGGCCACACTCTCGCCCCAAACCAACTGCAGATTACACCCATACCGACGAGGGACAGGGCAAGTGAGAGAGGCCCGGACAACCCCGAGACGGTCTGAGTGAGAAACGAAATACATCTACGGAGAGAGAACCATGATCAACTTCATCAAGAACTTCCGCAAGGACGAAGACGGCGCCGTTACTGTTGACTGGGTCGTCCTGACCGCAGCCGTCGTTGGCCTGGCCGTCGCCGCCTACACCACCATCGAGACCAACTCGACCACGCTGATCGACGCAGCGGCCGCTCGTGTGGCACTCGAAAACGACTTCTAAGTCGGGCGCGGCCTGAGCGCCGCGTAATACCCGGCGCGCGCACCCGGCGCGCGCCAGACCACCCCCACACCGCGGCCGACACGGTCGCCTGACACAACTGACCCAAGGGTCAACCGGAGAAAAACCATGATCAACTTCATCAAGAACTTCCGCAATGACGAAGACGGCGCCGTTACTGTTGACTGGGTCGTTCTGACCGCAGCCGTCGTTGGCCTGGCCGTTGCCGCATACACCACGATCGAGACCAACTCGACCACGCTGATCGACGCAGCGGCCGCTCGTGTGGCACTCGAAAACGACTTCTAAGTCGTCTGATCGTCTGACGATCGTCTAAGAGGCGCGTGCCCAGGGCGGCGCGCGCCTTTCCTACATCCCGACTTTGAGCTGCCAAATGTGTCGGAGTATCACAATGTTCAAAATTCTAAAGTCCTACAGAGACGATGAAGACGGCGCTGTTACCGTCGACTGGGTGGTCTTGACCGCCGCCATCGTCGGTTTCTGTATCGCGGCCTATACCGCCGCGGAAACAGCGACCCTCGGACTGCGCGACGGCGTTTCCGCCGAATTGACCCGCCAGAACGACTTCTGATCCGAAACTGCCTTGCAGGCCCCGCGGAGCGACCCTGAAACGGGCCGCCCGCTGGTGTTTTCGGCGGGTTTCGACTGTCATTCAAATCGTCGCTAAACCGCCTGTTCGCCGTCCCATTGTTGCCCGAATCCTCTGCCATGGTGACTCAAGGCCGGACCACCGGCTGTAAAAGTTCTCAATTGAGGTGAAACATGCGACTCGTATTCGGACTCGTCCTGATTGCCGGTCTCGCGCTCGCGGGCTTCGCGGTCTACATGGCGCAGAACTACATCGGCGCGTACGAGAGCGCGCTCGCCCAGGAACGCGCCAAATCCACAGGCTCTGTCCCGGTGGCCGAGGTCTACATCACGACCCGCGCCATCAACTACGGCGAAGAAATCAAGCCGGAGGACGTCACGCTGGCCCCCTGGCCGAAAATAGCCCTTCCGGAAGACTTCTTCAGTGAAGAGAAGCCGTTTTTCGTGGTGGGTGAAGGGCCTCGGTTGGCCATGCGCCCGATCGAAAAGGCAGAGGTTCTGATGGAGGTCAAGGTGTCCGCCCCGGGAGGCGACGCCGGTTTGACCTCACGTCTGGAACGCGGGCAGCGCGCCTTTGCGGTCAAGGTCGACGTGGCCTCGGGCGTGTCCGGCTTCCTGCGTCCTGGTGACCGTGTCGACGTCTACTGGACCGGCCGCCTGCCGGGCGAGATCGGCGAACGCTCTCAGGGTGAGGTGACCAAGCTGATCCAGACCGGCATTCGCCTGATCGCCATCGACCAGACATCCGAAGCGGAATTCAATACCGCCACCATCGCACGAACCGTCACCGTCGCGGCCAGCCCGGCGCAGGTCGCCGCCCTGGCGCAGGCGCAATCGACCGGCAAGCTCTCGCTGTCGCTGATGTCGCAACTGGATGACACTGTGGCCGAGGCTATCGAGGTCGATCAACGCTCACTCCTGGGTCTCGTGGCCGAGGAACGTGTCGAGGCAAAATCGGAAAAATCCTGCACCACCCGTGTGCGCCGTGGCGCCGACGTGGTCGAGATCCCGATACCCTGCACCAACTGACCGCCGTGGCTGGGTCCCCTCCAGACGGGGCAATCCCCCTCCCTTATCAATCGGTTGACCAATCAGGACCGCTGCAACCGCAGCGGTCCTTGTACTGTTGCACGCAAGACTCTGTTGCTGGTTATCCACATAAAACGCGACCCTGAACCTATTGATTCTTGCAATAAATCGGGAATTGACGCATGGTCCGATGAAATGCAGGCAACAGACCTGCGACCGAGGCGTGATCGAGAGGCAGGTCACATGAAAATCGACAAGTTCCTAAAGGCAGCCCTGCTGGGCCTGTCACTTACGGCTGCACCGCTTGCGACCGAGGTCCATGCAGACTATGTCCGCATCCTCCGCAACGGCAACCAGCCAATTCTGCAAGTGCCGATGAACCGCGCGCTGGTGGTGGAAAGCGAGACGCCCTTTGCAGAGCTCTCGATTGCCAACCCGGCCATCGCGGATATCTCGTCGCTGAATGATCGCAACATCTACGTGCTGGGCAAGGCGCCGGGGACCACGACCCTGACGATCCTTGATGCCGCGGGTGAACTGATCACCAACGTCGACATCCGGGTGTCCCCGGATGTCTCCGAATTCAAGGAACGGCTGCGCCAGATCCTTCCACAGGAAAAGATCGAGGTGCGGACCGCCAATGACGGGATCGTCCTGTCGGGCACTGTTTCCTCTACCGCGCGGATGCAGCGCGCGCTGGACCTTGCGGAACGTTATGCCCCTGATCGCGTGTCGAACCTGATGGTTGTCGGCGGCGTGCAGCAGGTCATGCTCAAAGTCCGCTTTGCCGAAATGGAACGCACCGCCGCCAAGATGCTGCGTACTTCGCTGGCCACCGGCGGATCGGTGGCAGGCGGGAACCTCGGCCTCGAACTGGGCACGCTGAACGCCGCATCGCAGGCAGCTGTCGACTCGGTCGCCACCAAGTTGGCGCCCAAGTCCGTCGACGTCGAAGGCGCCGTGCTCTTTGGTTTCAATGCCGGCGGTCTCGAAGTCGGCATCATGCTGGAAGCGCTGGAACGCAAAGGCGTCGTGCGCACCCTGGCAGAGCCGAATCTCACCGCCCTGTCCGGGCAAGAGGCCAAGTTCCTTGCCGGTGGCGAATATCCGATCCCGGTCAGCCAGCAAAACAACACGGTTACCATCGAATACAAGCCGTTCGGGGTCGAGCTGAACTTTATCCCGCGCGTTGTCGATGGCGATGTCATCAACCTTGAACTCGAAGCGGCGGTGTCCTCGATCGACACCAACAATTCGATCGTGCTTTCGGATATCACCATCAACGGCTTCCGTCGCCGTGAAACATCGACCACGGTTGAACTGCGCGACGGTGAGAGTTTTGCCATCGCCGGCCTGCTGATGGACGATTTCACCGACTCGAACTCGCAGATCCCCTGGCTGGGTGACGTGCCCGTGCTGGGTGCGCTGTTCCGCAGCGCGGAATTCTCCCGCTCCCAGTCGGAACTGGTTATCATCGTGACGCCACATCTGGTGACACCGACACGGGGCGACTTCTACGCCCTGCCCACCGACCGGGTCGTGCCCCCGTCCGAACGGGATCTGTTCCTGCGCGGCAAGGTTGCGGGCACGTCGAATATTCCGAAAACCGGCGCGGCCGGCGAAGTGGCCAAGCAGGACTTCACCGGCTCCTACGGCTATGTAATGGACTGAGATTGAGGCGAAAGATGATCAGGCTCCCCTTAACCGCCGCCATCGCACTGGGTCTCGTGATTTCCGGTTGCAGCAAGGCGCCCGTCGGCTTTGACCGAGAGGCGGGTGCCCTGATCGACACCGGGCATTTCGGCAATGCCACCATGAACAACACCCAGATCATGAGCGGCGAGAAACAGGTTATCTATGATCTGTCGCAGCGTTTTGCCTCCGAGGTCATGACCACGGTGAACTTTGCCTTCAACAGTGCGCAACTGGATCAAGGCGCGCGGGACACCCTGCGCGAACAGGCGCATTGGATCCGGCAGTTCCCCGAGGTCCGCTTCCGCGTTTACGGCCATACCGACAAGGTCGGCTCCAACGGGTATAACAAATCACTTGGCCAGAGCCGCGCCAACGCGGTGGTCAATTACCTTGTCAGCCAAGGCATCAGCCGCAAGAGGCTCGAAGCGGTTGTCTCCTTCGGGGAAACCCAGCCCCTGATCGTGACCGAAGGCCGCGAACGCCGCAATCGCCGTACCGTGACCGAAGTATCGGGCTTTGTCGGTGGGCATCCAACGGTGCTTGACGGCAAATACGCCGAGATCATCTACCGCGAATATGTCAACAGCGCCGAACCGGTGACCGGACTGACCGGCCTTGAAGGCCAGGACCTGACGATCACCGAATAATCGCGACGCGAAAATGCATGAAAAAGGGGCCGTCTGGCCCCTTTTTCATGCGCGGATGGCAACAATCCAAGTGTTTTTTGCCGCCAGAAACATCGCTTTTCCGGCAGAAATGCCTTGACGGGAATTGGCAGGGCGCGCCGCCAAGTTGCCAATTTCGGTCGCCGTTCATCGTACAATTTCGGTTTTTTGGCCCAAATGTTGCCTCCTTTGTAGAGGAATGTCGTCCTGAGGAACCAGTGTGCGCGGCTCAATCGAGTCGCCGCCCAGGACCCGGGCAGACAAGACTTCGCCGTCTTCCGCAGGGTCCGGACCGTAACAAGGAACGACAGGCATGACGATGACATCACAGCAAGAAGAGCCGGCCCCTATCGTGGCTTGCACGATCAGCCGAGATGTCCAGAATTTCGACCTGCTGATCGACGACATGGAGGCCCTGCTAGGCGAAGGATGGGGCGACCTCGGTTTTGACGAGGCAGCCGCCTTTCTGCGCCAGCCGGACGCCGCGTCGCTGGAATTCGTGGCCATGGCCATTGATGCGATCGACGAACCCGACCTGCCCATGCTTTCGGGCGTAATCAAGGCCGCCCGCGACAACGGGATCAAGGTGATCCTGATCGCAGAGGACGTGACCCCCGCCTCGCTGCACCAGTTGCTGCGGGTCGGCGCCGATGAGTTTGTCCCCTACCCTCTCCCCGAAGGTGAGCTGGCCGCAGCCCTTGAACGTCTGCGCCGACCGGCCCCCGTGGCCGTTCAGGCCGCCGCTCCTGAAAGCGGCAAGGAGGGCGTCAAACTCTCCGGTTCCGGTGACGGAGTGCTGATTGCGATACAGGGTCTGGCCGGGGGCGTCGGTGCGACCACGCTGGCCGTCAATCTGGCCTATGAACTGGCGACCTCGGGCAAGGAAAAGCAGCCCAAGGTCTGTCTGATCGACCTCGGCCTGCAATTCGGCTCGGTCTCCACCTATCTCGATCTGCCCCGCCGCGAGGCCGTGTACGAGACGCTGCAGGACATCGAGGCGATGGACACGGACAGTTTCGGTCAGGCTCTGGTCAGTTATGAGGACAAACTGCAGGTCTTTACCGCGCCTGCCGACATGCTGCCGCTGGACATCGTCGGCGCGGCCGAGATCAAGCGCCTGCTCGATCTGACGCGCCAGTTCTTCGACTATGTCATCGTCGACATGCCCACCACTTTTGTTCAATGGAGTGAAACGGTCCTGCATGAGGCACAGCTGTACTTTGCGCTGGTCGAACTGGACATGCGTTCCGCCCAGAACACCCTGCGGCTCAAGCGGGCGCTGCAGTCAGAGGAACTGCCGTTCGAAAAGATCCGCTTCGCGCTGAACCGTTCGCCGAAATTCACCGATCTTCAGGGCAAGAGCCGTGTCAAACGCATGGCCGACAGCCTTGGGATCGCGCTGGACTTGCAACTGCCCGATGGCGGCCGTGCCGTCACGCAGGCCTGCGATCATGGTCTGCCGCTTGCCAATCACGCTGCCAAGAACCCGCTGCGCCGGGAAATCGTCAAACTCGCTCAACAACTGAACGCAATTGGTGATTCCGACGTCCAAGCTGCCTGAACCTGGGGAAATACATGTTTTCGCGTTACAAAAAGTCTGCCGACCCGACTGCGACGCCGGTCAAGGCAGCCGCCCCGGCGGCCGCTGCAACCGCACAGCAAAATAAACCTCCCTCCGCCATGCGGCGCAAGAAGCCGAACCAGACCGCCGCTCAGGCCGGTCCGATGGACAAGGAGAAAAAGCGCAAGGAACGGCTTGGCGAGATCAAGCTGGAATTGCACCGCGCGCTCTTGGAGAACCTCAACCTCGCGGCGCTCGATCAGGCGTCGGAAAACGATCTGCGTGAGGAAATCAGCGCAATCGCCAATGAGACGCTGCAGGAAAAAGGCGTTGTCCTGAACCGCGACGAACGCCGCGCGATGATGGCCGACCTCTATGATGAGGTAAAAGGCCTTGGCCCGCTGGAGCCGCTGCTCAAGGACGAGTCGATCTCGGACATCCTCGTAAATGGCCCGCACCAGATCTTTATCGAACAGAACGGCAAGCTGTCCGTCTCGGATGTGACGTTCAAGGATGAAAAGCACCTGATGCGGATCATCGACAAAATCGTCTCTGCTGTGGGCCGCCGCGTCGATGAATCCAACCCTTATGTCGACGCCCGTCTTCAGGACGGCTCACGTTTCAACGCCATGGTGCCCCCGGTCGCCATCGACGGCAGCCTTGTCTCCATTCGTAAGTTCAAGAAGGACAAGCTGGGCATCGACGACCTGGTGAACTTTGGTGCCTTTACCGAGGAAATGGCCGTCTACCTGCAGGCCGCCGTGGCGACCCGGCTGAACATAATCGTCTCGGGCGGTACGGGTTCTGGTAAAACAACCACGCTGAACGCGCTTTCGTCCTTTATCGACGACAGCGAGCGCATTCTGACGATTGAGGATACGGCCGAACTCCAGCTGCAGCAGAGCCATGTGGGCCGGATGGAAAGCCGCCCGCCCAACGTCGAGGGCAAGGGCGCGGTCACACCGCGCGACTGCCTGAAAAACGCCCTGCGGATGCGCCCGGACCGGATCATCGTCGGCGAGACGCGCGGCGAGGAAGTCATCGACATGCTGCAGGCCATGAACACCGGCCACGACGGCTCGATGACCACGATCCACGCCAACAGCGCCCGCGATGGTGTTGCCCGTCTGGAAAACATGATCGCCATGGCCGGCATCGAAATGCCATTGAAGGCGATGCGCAGTCAGATCTCTTCGGCTGTGAACCTGATTGTTCAGGCCAGCCGCCTTCAGGATGGCTCGCGCCGGATGACCTCGATCACCGAGATCACCGGCATGGAGGGCGATGTGATTTCAATGCAAGAGATCTTTCGGTACCAGCGCGTCGGTCTGACCCCCGATAACAAGATCATCGGCCATTTCACCGCAACCGGTGTCCGCAGCGCCTTTGCGGAACGTTTCCGGATGTGGGGCTATGACGTGCCGGCCTCGATCTACGAACCCTTCAGAGCGGAGTAAGACCCATGCTCAGCGCAGAACCAGTTATCTACGGCGGGATTTTCTTTGGCGTCCTTGCGCTGGTGAATGGCGTCTACCTCGTCGCTTTCGGCAAATCCATCAGCCTGACCAGCAAGGTCAACCGCCGCCTCGAAATGCTGGACAAGGGCGAACGCCGAGAGGATGTCCTGGCCAAACTCCGCAAGGAGATGGACCAGCACATGAAAAGCCGCTCGCTGCCCATCTACTCGATGCTGGCAAGCAAGGCGCAAAAGGCCGCTCTGGCCTTTACACCACAGCAGTTGATCCTCGTGATGGTCGCGGCCTCTGTCTTTGCCTTTGTCGGCCTCAGCATCGGTACCGACGCCGGGATTGCGGTGCGCGCTGTCATGGCTGCGGGCATGGGCATCGGCGGCGTTTACTTCTGGGTCAACCAGCGTGCCAAGAAACGCCTCAGCATGATCGAAGAACAACTGCCCGATGCGGTTGAACTGATGGTGCGCAGCCTGCGCGTAGGTCATCCGTTTTCCTCTGCCATCTCGATCGTCGCCAAGGAGCTCAAGGATCCGCTGGCCACCGAGTTCGGCATCATCGCGGACGAGTCGACCTATGGCCGCGACGTGGGTGAAGCGCTCAAACACATGGCCGAGCGGCTGGACATGCAGGATCTGCGGTTCCTCGCCGTCGCCGTGGCGATCCAGCAGCAGGCTGGCGGCAACCTTGCCGAGATCCTCGAAGGTCTGGCCAAGGTGATCCGCGCCCGTTTCCGCCTGTTCCGCCGGGTCAAGGCGATCACCGCCGAGGCACAATGGTCAGGCAAGTTCCTGTCCGGCTTCCCGATCGGTGCGCTGATCTTCATCCAGGTG
Organism: Paracoccaceae bacterium; assembly: GCA_034670345.1. Lineage (GTDB taxonomy): Bacteria > Pseudomonadota > Alphaproteobacteria > Rhodobacterales > Rhodobacteraceae > Antarctobacter. The sequence goes on from JAXMNQ010000024.1 coordinate 23,486, forward strand.
GCCAAGCCCGACTACTACGATGAAGTGCTGGATCACCCCTGGTTCATTCCCGCCTGCTTTATCGTGGGCATCATGCTGGCCTTGAACATGATCGTCATGCGCTGGCTCGTGGACATCAAGGTCTGAGGAACACAACATGTTCGATACACTCAACACGATGATCACCGAAACGATGGGCCCCGCCGGCCCGCTGATCTTGGTCGCGGGGCTGGCGGCGCTGCTGATCGTCGCCACCATCCCGATGTTCCTCAACTCCAAGCCCGATCCGCTGGACAAGCTCAAGCAGAGCGGACAGGGCCGCATGGCCGCTGACACCCGTGCGGTTCTGCGGGAAAAGTCCAAGAACGAAAAGCTGAACAAATATGCACAGTTCCTTGAACCGCAGGACGCCAAGGAACTGTCGGAAATCCGCACCAAGATGATGCAGGCGGGTTACCGGTCCAAGGACGCAGTACAGATCTACTATTTCGCCCAGTTCGCGCTGGGAATCCTGCTGCTGGGCGCCGGGGTGGCGTATTACCTGCTCCGCATCGACCCGGCGACCGCAACCATGCAAACCAAGCTGATGTATATCCTCGGTCCCGGCATTTTCGGCTACATGGCGCCCAAATACTGGGTCAACAAGCGGGTGGCGAAACGCCAGGAACAGATCCAGCAGGGTTTTCCCGACAGTCTGGACATGATGCTGGTCTGCGTCGAGGCGGGCCAGTCCATGGACCAATCCATCATTCGCGTCGCCAAGGAACTGCACGCCTCCTTTCCGCCGCTGGCCGAAGAATACGAGATCATCAGCTACGAAATGAAGGCCGGCAAGGACAAGAGCCAGGTCCTTAACGACATGTCCGACCGTTGCGGGCTGCCGGACATTTCCTCCTTTGTCACCGTTCTGAATCAGGCGACCACCTTCGGGACGTCCATTTCCGATGCGCTTCGGGTCTATGCCGACGAAATGCGTGACAAAAGAGTCATGCGCGCCGAAGAAGCGGCCAACAAACTGCCGACAAAGATGACTCTGACGACTATGATGCTCACGGTGCCGCCGCTCTTGATCATCCTCGTGGGCCCTTCCGCGGTCGGCATTACAGAGATGGGCTCTATCGCCGTGGGTCAGTGACCATATGAAACAGGCTCTATGGGCCGCCCTGCTGATAATTCCGCTGGCCGCCTGCACCGCAGGCGGCCCGATTGCGCCTGCCCCCGATCCGGGCGGCTCGCCTTTTGCCCCTGCGCTCGACCCGCGCGGAGATACGGTCGACGGCCTGACCGTGGGCCATCGCCTGATGGCCGCGCAACAATACGAACTCGCGCTGGAGGCTTTCACCCGCGCCGCCGGGGAACAGGGGCTGACCGGCGAGGTGCTGATGGCGCTGGGGTCCGCCAACCTTGCGCTGGGGCGTTTGCATCAGGCTGAACCGCTGCTGCGGCGCGCCGTCAAGGCAGAACCGGACTCGCCCGAGGCATGGAACAACCTGGGCATCGTGCTCATCGAAAAGGGCGAATATTCCGAGGCATCAGAGGTCTTCCGCCGGGCTTATGCGCTCGACAATGGCCAAAGTGACTCAATCCGCGACAATCTGCGCTTGGCGCTCGCAAATCTGGAAAATCCTGTTTACAGTGAGACGTTAGAGCAAGACTACAAGATCGTCCGCCGCGGCACCGGGGATTACCTGATCCGACGCACCGGCGGCTGACTACGTTACGCCCCGCAAAGAGGGCAAAAGAACAACCGCCACCAAGGCGGGTCGAGAGGCAGAGCAGAAAAGGACGCAGGCATATGCGCCACCCAATTCTCGTAGTATGCGCGGCCGCGACGGTCGTGCTGTCGGGCTGTGACAAAGGCATCGACAAGGCCGAAATGGACCGCAAGTTCCAGGGCGTTAACGTGGTCGATGAAACCGGCCTCAACGAGGTCATGCTCACCGTTGGCGATCCAAATGAGGCCGTGTCCTATTTTCAGCGCACGGTCGCCGACGATCCCGAGCGCATCGACACCCTGCGCGGGTTGGCGATGTCGCTGGTACGCGCCAAGCGTGTGAACGAGGCCAAGGTCGCCTGGGCCAAGGTTGTCGAGCACGAGGGCAGCACCGATGACGATCGCGTGCAACTGGCCGACGTGCTGATCCGCGCGGGCGAATGGGATCAGGCGGAAAGAGTGCTGGATGCCATCCCGCCGACACATGAAACCTTCAAACGCTACCGGCTGGAGGCGATGATCGCCGACGGCAACAAGGAATGGCAGAAGGCCGACAGCTACTACGAGGTCGCAGTGGGTCTGACCACAACCCCCGCCTCGGTCCTGAACAACTGGGGCTATTCCAAGCTGAGCCGTGGGGATTTTTCCGAGGCTGAAAAGCTATTTGTCGATGCCATCCGCCACGATGACAAACTGTTCACCGCCAAGAACAACCTGGTCATGGCACGCGGGGCGCAGGGAAAATACAGCCTGCCCGTCATCCCCGTGACGCAGGTTGAACGCGCCGAACTGCTGCACACTCTTGCGCTGGCGGCGATCAAGAAGGGCGACGTCAAGACCGGCAAGGCGCTGCTGCGCGAAGCGATCGAAACCCATCCGCAGCACTTCGACGCCGCGTCCCGCGCGCTGGCCGCCCTCGAAGAGGCCTGATTCCATGTCGCAGAGCGCCTTTCTGGCGGCCTGGTTCCTGCCTTTTGTCGTGCCGATCTGTGTGTATATCTTTTACACGGATATCAAGGGGATGCGTATTCCCAACCACGCGGTTCTGGCACTGTTCGTGGTCTACCTTTTTGTCGGCGCAATCGCTCTGCCGCTGCAGGACTACTTTTGGCGCTATATGCATCTGGTCGTGGTGCTGGTGGCGGGAATTGCGCTGAATGCCGGCGGCGCGATGGGGGCCGGAGACGCAAAATTCGCCGCCGCCGCCGCGCCTATGATCCATATCGGCGACCTGCGCTTTCTCATGGCGCTCTTTGCGGCCAACCTGCTGGCGGCCTATGTCGCGCACCGGCTGGCCAAACACACGCCCCTGCGCCAGCTGGCCCCCAACTGGCACAGCTGGAAAAGCGGGACGCGCTTTCCCATGGGCATGGCCCTCGGCGGCACGCTGGCGATTTACCTTGGTCTGGGTCTGTTCTACGGCCAATCCACCCCGTGAGTCGGGTTCCCGTCCTGGCGGTTCTCGACCCGCGCCCCGGCTACCCATCAGGACACCGCCAGGACAGAGCCGACGTTACCACTGTCCGGGACTTTCGCGATCAGGCCCTGCCGTCCGCGTCTTTCCCAAACCCTGCCCCCCTGCCGCCACAATCGCCATGCACATTGTCGGCAAAAGCAGTTGAGGGCAGATCCCACATGAACATGGAAACTGGCGCCGTCCTGGCCCCGCCACCTCCGAAGCGCATCGAAGAGATGAAGCTTCCGCTGGTCATGATGCGCGACATCATCCTCAAGACGATGTTCCGAAAGAACACCAACCAGGTCAGCGACCTGGCACGCACCGTCTGCCTGCCGGTGCCGGTGACTCAGGAAATCATCGACCTGTGCCGCGGCCATGGCCTGATGGAGGCGATGGGCACGCTGGGCGCCGCCGGTGAGACCGTCAACGAGATGCCCTATCAGCTGACCGACAGCGGCAAGGCCCGCGCGCTGGACGCACTGGCGCAGTCGGAGTATTTCGGCGCGATGCCCGTCCCGCTGGATGTCTACAGCGAACAGGTCAAACGCCAATCCATCCGCAACATTCAGATCTCGCGCGATCAGCTGACTGGCGCGATGGGCCATCTGGTCCTGCCCGAAGATCTGATTTCCAACCTCGGACCCGCCGTGTCGGCCGGTCGGTCGATCCTGATGTACGGCCCGCCGGGCAACGGTAAATCCTCGATCTCGAACGGCATTCGCGATGCAATGGGGGACAGGATCTACGTTCCGCGCGCCATCGAGTATTCCGGACAGGTGATCACGGTCTATGACCCCATCGTGCATTCCAAGGCCGAGGACGACGCCGAAAACCCGCTGTCGCTGCGTCGGACCACGCGGTTTGACCGGCGCTACGTCATGTGTCAGCGGCCCACGGTCATTACCGGCGGCGAACTCTCTTTGAACATGCTCGACCTTGTCTACAACCCAACGGCGCGCACCTATCAGGCACCGTTGCAGCTGAAATCCACCGGCGGCATCTTCATTGTCGACGACCTTGGCCGTCAGGCCGAACCGCCGCAGAAACTGGTCAACCGCTGGATTGTCCCGCTAGAGGAATCCAAGGATATTCTCGCCCTGCAATCGGGTGAAAAGTTCGAGGTTCCCTTCGACACCTTGGTGATCTTCTCGACCAACTTTCACCCGAACGAGATCTTCGACCAGGCGGCGCTGCGCCGGATCTTCTTCAAGATCAAGATCGACGGCCCGAACCAGCAGAATTTCCTCAAGATCTTCTCGCTGGTCGCGCGCAAGAAGAAGATGCAACTGGACGAATCCGCGCTGGTTCACTTGCTCAAGAACAAATACCCCACGATCAGCAACATCTATGCCAACTATCAGCCGATCTTCCTGATCGACCAGATGATCGCGATCTGCGATTTCGAGGGCATCCCCTATCGCATGACCCCTGACCTGATCGACCGCGCCTGGAGCAATATGTTCGTCAAGGACGAAAAGATCGTGAAATAGCCGACCCGGCACGGGTCATTCAGGGCTGACCCCGGGGAAACAGGGCGAAGTTTGGCCGTCGGCCAGCCTGCAATTTGCAGTTGCCGAGGGTTCAGGCCTCCGCCCCGACCCGCCGCATCCACAGCGGCAGCAGAACGGTCAGGATCAGCAGGCGCGCGACGTGGTGCGCCGCCACAAAGGCCGGGCCCAGCCCCAGCGTCACGGCGATGGCCGCCATAGCCTCGACCCCGCCCGGCGCATAGGCCACAATCAGGACCGCAGGCGGCTGCCCCAGCATCAACATGCCCACCGCCACGGCCAGCAGGGTCACCGCCACGTTCACCGCCGTCAGCCAGGCACCTGCCAGGACCGACCCGCGCAAGACCGCGCCGCTTTGGCCCGCAAAGCGCGACCCGATCAGCGTGCCCATGACCATGAAGGCGGCAAATCCGATCTTGCTGGACAAGCCCCCCGGGGTCAGGTCCATGGCATGGCCCAGGGCGCTGACGGTCATACCCGCCATCAGAAAAGCCGCTGGCACCTTGATCCTCTGAAATACATAGCCCAGCACCAGCGCCCCCGCCGCCAGCGCCGCCAGAGAGGCGGCACTCATCGCCTGCGCCGGCGTCAGAGACGCCTCGCCCGCCCCGAACATCAAGGTTACCAGCAGCGGCACACAAAGGGTCAGGAACAACACCCGGATGCTTTGGATCACCGCGATCCGCGCCGTTTCGCCACCCTCTTCCAGCGAGAGCGACAGGACGTAACTCAGATGCCCCGGTGCCGAGGCCAGCACCGCATCGCGCCGCGCAAACCCCATCCAGCGCACCATGCCCGCCTGCGCGATGGCGATGCCCAGTGGCAGGCTGAGCCCCAGAATGGCAATGCTCAGCGGCCAGCGTGCCGCTGCCTGCAGGGTCTCGGGCGTCACCCCGCTGCCAATGTTGATCCCCAGAAGGACAAACGCCCCGTTGCGCAGCCAGACCGGCAGATCGAACCGCAGTCCCGCCAGTCCAGCCAAGGTCACGCCAAGGGCCGACCCGGTCAGCGCCGCCGCCGGAAAGCCGATGACCACAAAGACGGCCGCTCCGAAGGCCGCCGCCGCAAAGGTCAGAAAAATGTCGAGAAACTGTCTGATCACAGGCCAGCCTTAGCGTCCCGTCCGGCAATATTCCAGACCTGCATGACCGTCCGCCAGCGATGCGCCGCGCAACGCCACGCGCATCCGCACAGCATCCCTTTCCCTTCGATTTTGCGCTTGACGCCAGCGCCCAGCTTCCGTATCCGGACGCCCACTGAATGGCGCGGTAGCTCAGTTGGTTAGAGCGAACGACTCATAATCGTTAGGTCGGGGGTTCGAGTCCCCCCCACGCCACCAGTCCACTCTTTCCCCTGGTGAAACCCCGGAATATCAAGGCGTTCGCGGCTGTTCTTCGGACAGGGACAAGGGAGGCCGGGACCGCCCTCATCCAACCACAGTCAGCGACCCTGCGTCACGCCGACAGGTCCATCCCATCGACCTCGGCCCAGATGTCGCCCCAGACGGCCCTGGCCTTGCCCCGGTGGCTGGTGGCTCTGGCGGCCTCCAGATTGTCCATCATGCCCGCGCCCCTGACGATGATCAGCCCGACCATCCCGGTGGCATAATGCGGGGTGCATTGATAGCCGTAGAACCCCGGCGTCTCCAGCGTGACCGAGATTTCCTCATTGATCTTGCCGCCCCAATCCGTCGCACCATTGGGCAACATTCCGTCGGTCGAGGCCGAGTTATGCCCCTTGTCCGCAGCCAGAAAACGAACGGTATCGCCCGGCTCGGCCACAAGGATACGGGGCAGGAACACCTGCCGCAGCCGCTTGTTTTCCGGGTGCGCATTCAGCATCTGCACATCATGGGTCGCCGCCGCAAGAACCGCACGCGGCAGGACCAGCGCAAGTGAAGCAGAGGCCGCCGCAGTCAGGAACAGGGCACGGCGGGAAATGAGATGATCCAAGGTTTCCTCCTTCGGATGGGCCTGTCGCGCCTCAGGACGGAGGCCGGACAGCGTTGAGGGCAAGGTGGGGCAGTTCCGAGCGGCTTGTCCAGTGGGGCGGCCCGTCGTCGGCTGGTTTCCCCGCGCCTCCGGTCTCACTCGTAGCCGGTCATTTCCAGATAGCCGCGTCCGCTGTGGCTGCCCGTGATGCGCACTGGTCCCTCCCAATAGGAAACCGCCAGATCCATCCACGCCGCATTGTTCACCGCCGCGACTGTCACATCCACGCCGCGGTCCGGCAGGCGCACCTGCCAGCGCACCGGCATCTGTCGCCCGGCCACCTCTGCCCTGTCCAGCGGCTCGGCGGCAAAGGCGCCGTCGGCATAGGGGATCACCGTGCCATCCGCGCCGATCCATGTGGCCGAGGTATAGCCGCCCTCGCCGTCCTCGCGCAGCCGAAAGCCCATCAGTTTGTCGCCCGTATCGAAGGACAGCGAAAACCAGTCCCAGCCGGACTGGCTCTCGGCCAGCGGCTGCGAAGACCACTCCCGATCCAGCCATGCCGAACCCGTCACGGGCACCTCACCCTCGGGCAGGGTCAGCACGCCCTCGATGCGGTAGAATGGCTGCGAATAATAGTAACTCGCCTGCCCCTGCGCGGATTTCACCGAATATCCGTCCTGCCCATGGAACACCAAGGGCCCCTCCGCCTGAAGCGTCATGTCATAGCGGAACTCCGGCCCACTGGCGCGCAGGGTCAGCGCATCGAAGGTCTCACCCGACAGCTGCCAATCGTCGATCCAGGCCTCGAACAGCGCCGCCCGAACCCCTGCCTGCCCGATCCCGCCCCGCGCAAATCGCTCGGTCGCAAAATGCGCCTCCGGCGTGGTCACGGCAGCATGGCCGAACCAGACCTGCGGTGAGATCCAGCCCTCTGCTTCACCCGGGGCAAGGGCCGAGCGGAACAACGTCCATTGCAAACCGTAGTCGCGCCCCTCGGGCCCTTTCAGGTTGGCGGTCAGATACCACCACTCGATGCGGAAATCCGGGTGCGGCCCGTGATCGGCGGGAAAGTCGAAGACCGGATCGGGCTGCGGCACGGCAAAGCCATCCGCCTCTGTCCCCAGCCCCGCGAACCCCTGCGCCAGTGCCGCAAAGGGCCAGAGCAACAGGACAATCAGAACCCTAGCGTTCATTGGCAAAGACCTTCAACAGATGGCTGGGTGGGGTGCGGGCCAGCTTGCGCGCGGGCCAGAGCGCGGCCAAACCGGCGGCAATCAGCGTCCACGCGCCCAGTTGCGCGTATTGCCAGGGAAACAGATACATCGGCAGACGCCAGCCAAAAGCCTCGACATTCACCACCGCCAACAGAACCCAGGCCAGCGCCAGACCAAGCGGCAGCGCCAGCACCGAAGTCAGCGCCGCAAGCACCAGCGCCCGGATCAGTTCCGCCCGTGCCAGCGCCCCGCGCGTCAGCCCCATCGCCCAGACCGGCGCAAGCTGCGGCAGGCGGATCGCGGCCAGCGTCAACAGGCTCATCAGAATGGCAAATCCCGCCACCGCCAGCGTCAACACGTTCAACGCGGCGGTGACCGAAAAGGTGCCCTCGAACACCTGCAGGGAAAAGGCCTTGAGCGCGCGCTGGTCGATCACCGCACTCTCGGGCAGGCCAAACCGCGCACCCAGATCGCTGCGCAGCTCCGCCGCCGAAAGCCCGATCACCGCCAGTTGCCGCGGCGTTTCTTCGGGGAAGGCCGCGCTGAACCGCGCCGCCGACACCGCCGCCTGCCCGATCGGATTGCCATAGTCGCCGTAGATCCCCGCCAACGGCAGGGTCAGCCCCGGCCCCAGCGGCAGTTGATCGCCAAGGCCGATACCCGCCCGCCTTGCCAATTGCTCGTTCACGATGACGGCCTCACCACTGGCCACTTGTTCCCAAACACCACTTTGTGCCTGCAGAAAGGTCCAGTTCTCGGCATAGCCGGTCCCGGCGCGGATCCCCAAGATCTCCGCCGGGACACCCTGAACCCGCGTATCGACCGCCAGCAATGGCAGGACCAGCGCTCCCTGATCCTCCAGATACGCCTCGACTTCTGCAAACCGCGCAGCATCAACACCGCGCACATAGGCCTCGGCGAACAGCTTCTGGTCCAGAAAATCGACAAAGGTCAGGCGAAAGCTCGACACCATGGTCGATACCCCCACATTTGCCGCCATCGCCAGCAACAGCGCCATCAGGGCAAGACTGAGACCGGGCAGTTGCTGCCGCGTGTCGGCCCAGAACCAGCCCACCAACGCGCCGCTGGACCGTGACTGGCCCAAGGCCAGAACCGCCCCCAGGAACAGCGGCAACAGCAGTGCCGCGCCCAACAACAGGCAGCCCAGCATGACGAAACTGGCGATCAGGCCGAGGTCCAGCATCGTCAGCACCGCCGCCAACGCCAGCAGAAACAGCGCAAGCCCCGCCTGCACCCAGCGCCCCCGGCCCGCGACCACCGCCCAGGCCCTTGGCCGCGCGCTGGCAAGGATCGGCATCCGCGCGATCTTCCACAGTGCCCCGGCACCCGCCAGCCCGGCCCCGATCACCGCGATGCCCAGCCCCGACAGCCACCAGACCGGCCGCAGTTGCAGCCCGCCCGCCACCTGCGCGCCGTACAGCCCTTCCAGCGTTGCCGCCACTCCCGGCAGCAACAGCGCCGCCACGACATAGCCCAGCAGCACGCCCAGCGCACCGGCCACCAGCGACAGTGCCATGAGTTCCAGCGCCATCAGCACCACCAACCGCCGCAGCGGCACGCCCAATGTGCGCAGGGTCCGCACCATTCCGCGCCGCTGTTCAAAGACCAGCCCGATGGTGCCATGCACGATAAAGATGCCGACTGCGAAACTCAGCAGGCCAAAGGCGGTCAGGTTGAGGTGAAAACTGTCCGTCAACTGCCCGACATCGCTGGAGCTTTGGGCCGCCACCCGGGTCAGATCCGGCGCGATCTGTTGCAACGGCGGCAAGCCGATGGGCTGCTCGGGCGCGACGATCAACCGGTTCAGCCGCCCGGCCCGGTCCAGCAGGCGCTGCGCCACACCCACATCCGTCACCACCGTATCCGGGGCCAGCGTCGGGTCCTTGATGATCGTCTGAGTCACCTGCCCCCGCAACCGCGCCGCCACCTCTGCATTGGCGAACAGCACCCCCTCTGACAGAAAGGCACTCAGGTCCAGATCGTCTGCCCCCTCCACCGGGTTCAACGTGCCCGGCGTGGTCAATGGGTCCAGTCCGACCACCCGCACCGCCCCGTCCGGCAGCCGCAACCGCCCCTCAACCACGGGCGAGACCTGCCAGCCCGCGCGCCGCAGCGCCACGTAGGTCTCTTGTGCAAAACTGTCACCCGCGCGCGGCAGAAGTTGGTCAAAACGTCCTTCGCCCAGCGTCTCTGCCGCTGCGTCGTAACTGGCGCGTGCCTCGGCATTGATTGCCTGCACGCCGGACCACAGCGCCGTTGCCAGCGCCAGACCCGCCAGAAAAGTGAACAACTGCAGGGGATTGCGCCACCAATGCGACAGCAGCGCCTGCAGGCAGGCGCGCGTCATGCCAGCCGCCCGGCGCTGAGATGCAATTGCCGATCCATCCGCGCCGCCACCACCGCCGAATGGGTGACCACCATCAGCGCCGCACCGGTCTCTGCCACCAGCGACAGCATCTCGTCCAGCACATCCGCCGCCGTCGCCTCATCCAGATTGCCGGTCGGTTCATCCGCCAGGATCAACCGGGGCCGCGCCGCCAAGGTGCGGGCGATGGCGACCCGCTGCTGCTGCCCTCCCGACAATTGCTCGGGGTATTTCGACGATTGCGCCGTCAGGCCCAGCCGCCCGATCAGCGCCGCCGTGCGTTCTGGCTCCTCCCGCTCGGACAGTCGCGCCTGAAAGCGGATGTTGTCCAGCACGGTCAGCGAGGGGATCAGGTTGAACTGCTGAAAGATCACGCCAACCTCGCTGCGCCGCAAGGCAGCCCGCTCCGCCTCTCCCAGACCGGATATCTCGCGCCCGGCAAGATGAATGCTGCCCGCGTCCACGTGATCCAGCCCGCCGACAAGATGCAGGAGCGTGCTCTTGCCAGAACCGGACTCGCCCTGCAGGGACAGCGTCTGCCCCTGATCCAGTGTCAGATCGACCCCAGCCAGGACCGGCACTGGCCCGTCCACGCCCGGATAGGATTTTCTGACACCCTTTACATCCAACAACATACCGTCGTCCTTCGCTTCGGCTCACATAGGCCTGTGACGGCAATAGCAAAGCACACCCACCAGCGACAGGCGGCGCATTTGTCCGATTTCCATCCCGCTCTCAACCGGATCGTTCGCCGGGGACAAATCCGTCGGCCCTGAACGCAAAAAGGCGCGCCCGTGGAATACACGGACGCGCCAATCTCTCCGTGCAAAGGGTCAGCCCAGAACTTCGGCCACCGCTTCTGCAGTCTTTCCAGCCACTTCGTCGGCCTCTGCCTCTGTCAGGCAGAAGGGCGGCGCAAAGCCAAGGATGTCGCCCTGCGGCATGGCCCGCCCGATCACGCCCCGATTCATCAGCGCCGCGGCGATGCTGGGGCCGACCTTTTTCGCCGGATCAAAGTAGGTACGGCTGTCCCGGTCGGCGACAAATTCGACCGCCGCCATCATGCCTTCGCCGCGCACTTCGCCCACATGCGGATGATCGCCCAGCGCTTGTTTCAGCGCGCTGTTGAAATAGGCGCCCGTCTCACCGGCGTTCGTCACAAGGTTCAACTCGTCAATCAGCTTCAGGTTGGCGACCCCCGCCGCTGCCCCGATGGGATGCGCCGAATAGGTCCAGCCGTGGCCGATGGGGCCGTTTTCGTCCGTGCCCTGTTCCAGAACCTTCCACATCCTGTCGCCTACGATGGACCCGGACAGCGGCGCATAGGCCGAGGTCAGACCCTTGGCGATGGTGATCAGGTCCGGCTTCAGCCCGTAGTGATCGGACCCCATCATCGTGCCCAGACGGCCAAAGCCGGTGACAACCTCATCCGCGATCAGCAGGATGTCATGCTTTTGCAGCACCGCCTGGATCGCCTCCCAGTAGCCCGGCGGCGGCGGCACGATGCCACCCGTGCCCAGCACCGGCTCACCGATGAAGGCGGCAATGGTGTCGGCCCCCTCGCGTTCGATCAGCGCCTCCAGTTCCGCCGCGCAATGCGCGGTGAACTGCTCGGGCGATTGATCCAGATCATCACGGCGGTAGTAATACGGCGCCTCGGTGTGGATCACCTGCGCCAGAGGCAGGTCGAATTTCTTGTGGAACAGCTCCAGCCCGGTCAGCGAGCCGGTCATCAGGCCCGAGCCGTGATACCCCCTCCAGCGCGAGATGATCTTTTTCTTTTCCGGACGGCCGAGGATGTTGTTGTAGTACCAGACCAGCTTGATGTTGGTCTCATTGGCGTCGGACCCGGACAGGCCGAAATAGACCTTGGACATGCCTGCGGGCGCGCGGTCCAGCACCATCTTGGACAAGGTGATCGACGCCTCGGTGCCGTGCCCGACATAGGCATGATAATAGGCAAGTTCCTTGGCCTGCGCGGCAATCGCCTCGGCAATGTCCTGACGACCATAACCCACGTTCACGCAATACAACCCGGCAAAAGCGTCCAGCAGGCGGTTGCCGTCGCGATCTTCGATATGGCAGCCCTGCCCGCCGGTTATCACGCGGTTCGGTACATTGCCCCTTGCGAACTCGGCCAGATGGGTCGACGGGTGGAAAAAATTATCGCGGTCCCACTGGTCCAGTTGATCGTTTCTTAGCATCTCAGGCTCCTCTGGTGCGGCGGCGCGCCGCTTTGTGACGGATTGAGAAGGCTCTGGGTAACACGCATCGGGCGCCAGAGGCTCCTCGCTCCCCTGCAGCAGCGCGCAATGACTTTATTGCTGGGGATACCTCGCCCTATCCGATTTTTCGGGGCGTTTCCAGCGGGACAGACGGGCAGGGCATGGAATGTTTGTCGGGCCCTGCTGAAAACCCGGCTACCCGTCTCGTCCGGGTTCGTTCAGATCGCTGGAGAACAGCGCAATCTTGTTGCCCTGCGGATCGCGCAGGTAGCCAACATAGAAATGGGGCCCGTACGCGTCGCGAAACCCGGGCGCGCCCTCGTTTGCCCCGCCTGCGGCAAGCGCGGCGGTGTGAAGGTCACGCACCTGGCTTTGACTGCGCGCCTCGAAGGCGACCATGGCCCCGTTCCCGGCCGAGGCCGGACGCCCGTCGAAGGTTGGTTTGACGTAGAAATCCGGCAGGGCGAGCCCCTGCCCCGGCGGGATGGGCAGCGCATAGCTCAGGCCCTCGGGGCCCTCTTTCAGATCGTAACCAAGGGATGGCAGGAACGCCGCGTAAAACCGCTTTGCGCGCGCGATGTCATCAGCACCAACGGTGACATAGGCAATCATGCGGCTGTGTCCTTTCCGATAATTCGGGTGGTCATGCTCAGGTCCGGATGACCGTTCCGGCCCCGGCCAAGGCGGACAGCACATGCGCGGCCATGGCCGTGTCCTGCGCCCCGGTCCCGGTCAGATCGGCAATCGTGATCTCCCACGGGCTGCGCCGCCCGGGGTGCGCTCCGGTCACCACCTGCCCCAGTTCCGGCGGCGGTTCACCAGTCCAGTCGCCGGATTTCAGCGCCTCGCGCAACTCGCCCCTCAGGGCCACCTGCGTCGCGCTGTCGGCAACATAAAGATCGGCGCGCGCCAGGCACCCGGGTGCCAACTCCGCCTTCTCCGGCGCGTCCGATCCCATGGCCGTGATGTGCAATCCCGGATGCAGGTCATTTGCCGAAATCAAGGGCGTAAAAGAGGGGGTTGTTGTGATCACCAGTTGCGTTTGGCGCACCAACTCGCGGACCGAGGTGCAGACTTCGGCCTGCAAACCCGGGTCTTCTCGGGTCAGATCGGCGGCGCAGATCGCCGCCTTCTGCGGATCCCGCCCCCAGACCAGAACCCGGCTGAAGGACCGGACCAGTCGCGCCGCATGGACCTGCAACCGCGCCTGCAGGCCGGTGCCGATGACCCCGACCGCCGCAATCTCTTCGGGGGAGAGATGCCGCGCCGCAACCGCCCCGGCCGCCGCTGTGCGCAGATCGGTCAGATAGCCATTGTCCAGGAACACCGCCCGGACAGACCCATCCTTGCAAGACAAGGCCGTGACCATGCCGCCAAGGCTGGGCAGACCCTTGGCCGCATTGTTGAAAAAACCGGTGCTGACCTTCAGGGCAAAGATGTCGAAGCCGTCGATATAGGCGGTCTTGGCGTCGACCTCTGCGTTCTGCGCGGGCAGTTCCATCGACATGATCGGCGGCATGATTACCCGCCCCTCGGCCAAGGCGGCAAAGGCCCGTTCCACCACATCCACCGCCGTCAGGTCCAGCTTGACCCCGGCGCGCAATTCCTTCTCTGTCAGGACAAGGATCTCATGGCTCATAGGGTCTCCCTTTCAGTGTCATGTCGCCCAGCGTCACATCTCGCCCGGCCATGATCGCCGCATGTTGCGCCATGTCGATATTGCGTCCAGTGATGATCGTCGCCGTCGGCCCGCGAAGATCCACCTTTCCCGCCTGCACCGCCGCGATGCCAACAACACAGGCGCCTTCGCAGACGATCCGATCCTCGAAGTAGATGGTCTGCAGCGCGCGATAGATCTCTTCCTCGCTGACCAGCACCACATCGTCGAGGAAATCGCGGCACAGCGGAAAGGACAGCAAGTTGTGCAGCCCGATCCCGCCGCCAAGGCTGTCGGCAAGACTGGGCACCTCGGTCACCTCCACCGGATGGCCCGCCTGCAGCGAGGCGTACATCGCCGCGCCCCTGTCCATCGTGATTCCGATTACGCGCACGCGGGGATTGATCGTCTTGGCGGCAAAGGCGACGCCACCCGCCAGCCCGCCCCCCGACAGCGGCACAAGGATCGTGTCCAGATCGGGCCGTTCCTCCAGCAGTTCCAACCCGATGGTCCCCTGCCCCGCAATCACCAAAGGATCGTCAAAGGGCGAAATCTCGGTCAGCCCCTCCTCACGCACCAAACGCTCTGCCTCGGCCTGGGCCTCGTCCTGGCTGTTGCCGATGATCCGCGCCTCGGCCCCCAGCGCGCGCACGCCAGCCACTTTCGCCTCTGGCGTCAGGGACGACATGCAGACCACCGCCCGCAGCCCACGCGCCCGCGCCGCAAAAGCCACACCGCGCCCATGGTTGCCGGTTGAACAACAGGTCACCCCGGCCACATCGCCCTGCAATCCGAAGATTGCGTTCACCGCGCCACGCAGCTTGAACGCACCCACCGGCTGCGCAATCTCCAGTTTCAGCAGAAACTCCTGCCCGAACCGCAACGCCAGCGCCGAGGGGATCAACGGCGTCCGGTCGGCAATACCGGCGATCCGGTTGCGCGCGGCAAAGACGCGGTCCAGCGTGAAATCGGTCATGGCTCCCTCACCCGGTCGTTTTCGAGCCGCGCCGTGTCGGTCCCTATTCTGCACAATGACCAATCGCCACCTACGACTGCAAGCTGTCCCGCAGAGTTTTTCCTTGCAGTTCCTTCGTTTCGCCAAAACATGGCGTCACGGACTATGGAAGAGGCACAGACCATGACAGCGCCCAATCTCCCCTTTTCGCAGGGTGAATATGACCGCCGCCTGCGGCTTGTCGAAAAGCGGATGGAGACTTTGGGACTGGACGCCCTGTTTGTCGAGGATCCCTCGAACATGGCATGGCTCACCGGCTATGACGGCTGGTCCTTTTACGTGCATCAGGGCGTGCTGGTCATCCCCGGAGAGGCGCCGCTGTGGTGGGGCCGGTCGATGGATGGCTACGGCGCGCTGCGCACCGTCTGGATGCCCCCCGAACGCATCCTCGGCTACGCCGATGACTTCGTGCAGGCGACCGACCGCCACCCGATGCAGGATCTGGCCAGCCACATCCGTGCCCGCGGGCTGGACACCGGCCGGATCGGGGTCGAGATGGAGAACTATTATTACTCCGCCAAGGCCCACATGACGCTGCTCGCCGAACTGCCCGACGCGGAACTGGTAGATGCCACCGCGCTGGTGAACTGGCAGCGGGCGGTGAAATCGGATGAGGAGATCGTCTTTATCCGCCGCGCCGCGCGCATTTCGGAAAAGCTGGTGGATGGCATCCTTGAACGGGTCGAACCGGGCCTGCCCAAGAACGAACTGGTGGCACAAATCTATGCTGATGCGATCCGCGGCGCGGACGGCCACTGGGGTGATTACGCCGCCATCGTGCCGCTGCTGCCCTCGGGACTCGACGCCTCTGCCGCGCATCTTACATGGGACGGCCGCCCCTTCGCCAAAGGCGAGGCGACATTCTTTGAACTCGCGGGCTGTTACCGCCGCTATCACGCGCCGTTCTGCCGGACCGTCTTTCTGGGCAAGCCGCCGCAGGACATGCTGGACGCGGAAAAGGCGCTGTCTGAAGGTCTGGAAATGGGGCTGGAGGCGGCGCGCGCCGGCAACACCGCCGGGGACATCGCCCGCGCGCTTTATGAGGCGCTGGCCAAGGGCGGCATCCGCCGCACCGGGCGCTGCGGCTATCCAATCGGCCTCAGCTATCCGCCCGATTGGGGCGAACGTACCATCTCGATCCGCACCAGCGACGAAACCGTGCTACAACCGGGCATGACCTTCCACTTCATGCCCGGCCTCTGGATGGAGGACTGGGGACTCGAAATCACGGAATCCATCCTGATCCGCGAAGACGGACCGGCAGAATGCCTCTGCGACCGTCCGCGCAAGCTGTTTGTGAAGGAGTGACATGGACCTGCTCTACCGCACCGAAGGCCTGCTGGGGGACTTGATCGGCTTTCCCACCGTTTCGGCGGACAGCAACCTCGACCTGATCGGCTGGGCCTCGAACTATCTCAAGGGTCTGGGGGCGTTCTGTGACGTGGCGCTGGACGAAAGCGGGCACAAGGCCAACCTCTTCGCCACTTTCGGGCCAGAGGGTGACGGCGGGCTGGTGCTGTCCGGGCATTCCGACGTGGTCCCGGTCGAGGATCAGGAATGGTCGTCGGATCCCTTCGTGATGGAGGACCACGAAGGGCGGCTCTTTGGGCGCGGTGCCTGTGACATGAAGGGGTTCATCGCCTGCGTGCTGGCCATTGCCCCGCAGATCGCAGACTGGCGGCTGACCCGCCCGGTCCACATCGCGCTGACCTATGACGAAGAGGTGGGCTGTTTCGGCGCCCGCGCACTGGTGGACGAATTGCGCGCGCGTGGCCTCTATCCCGCCACCGCAATCCTTGGCGAACCGACGATGATGCGCGTCATCAACGGTCACAAGGGCTGTTACGAATACACCACCCACATCACCGGTTGCGCGGGTCACGGCTCTGCCCCTGACCACGGCGTCAACGCCGCCGTTTGCGCCACCCGCTACGCCGGTCGGCTGATGGAACTGGAGTCCGAATTGCGCGCCCGCACCCCGGACGGCAGCCCGTTTTCGCCGCCCTGGACCACGCTGAACATCGGTCGCATCCATTCCGGCGTCGCGCATAACGTCATTCCAGACCACGCGGAAATCGACTGGGAAATGCGGCCCGTTCAGCGGTCTGACGCCGATCACGTCCTGTCCGAGATCGACCGCTTTGCCGATAGCTTGCTGCCCTCGATGCGCGCCGTCCATGCAGAAGCCACGATCACGCGGGAGGTGATCGCCGAAACGCAAGGATTGCACCCGGTCAGGGACAGCGAGGTGGCCAGTATCGTCTCGACCCTCACCGGGTCCAACGGGCTGGACGTGGTTGCCTTTGGCACAGAGGCGGGACTGTTCCAGTCGCTGGGCATGGACTGCGTGGTCTGTGGACCCGGCTCGATCGAACAGGCGCACAAGCCTGATGAGTATGTCAGCCGGGACCAACTGGCCGCCTGTCTGGCGATGCTGCAAGGGCTGGAAAAGCACCTGACCTGAACCAGCGACGGCACGGCTGGGTGCCGGAAAGGCTTTTGCAAAAGCCTTTCAACGCGCGGTCCGCGCGTTGAAAGCGGCTTGCAAGCCGCTTGCGCCCGGGCGCAATGGTCGCGACGCTTTCCCGAATTTCGGAGCCGCTTAACAAGGCTTAATACCGGCTTCAGGACGGCGCGCGTCCTTGCGTGACAGGATCAACCCACGATCCAGACACGCATAGGAGCACCGACATGGCCTTTCTCCCGATCCACAACCGCCCCGCCTCGCCCCTCATGGTCACGCTCTCCGACCTGTCGGCCCGGTTGACCGCTGCCTTCTCGCGCCGCGCCGACCGTCCTCGCAGATCGCCCGAGGAGATCCTTGCCGCTCAGGCCCGCCGCGAGACCGCACGCGCCGCCGTTGACCGGTTGATGCGGCAACCCCACTAAGGCGGAAAGCCGTTGCCTTCCAGCGCGTCAGCAATCGTGTCTATGTAAAACGCGCTGTCCTGTGGCCGGTTCTTGCGAAAATTCGAAACCGTTGTGTCTGGTGCCTTACGGCGCAGAGCCTCTGCCATTCGGGCCGATTCCTCTTTGCGTCCCTGCGCCCAGTAGATCCCCATCAGCCCCAGATGAATCGTGGCGAACTCCGGGTATTCGCTCAGGGCCTGTTCGTATTGCGCCAACGCCCCCTCAAAGTCCTTCAATTGGAACAGCGCGTTGCCGATGCCTGCGGTGATGACACCAATCTGGGGATGCAGAGGGCTAATCCGCCGAGCGCGGCGCAGTTCCGCGATCGCCGCCTCGTTGTCGCCCATGTAATTGTGCACCCAGCCCAGTAGCATGGCCACGGTTGCGGAATTGGGGTTCAGCGCCTTGGCCCGTTGCAACGCCGTCAGCCCGCGCCGCGTCTCGCCGCCCACATAAGCGATGTAATGTCCGACATAGGCCAGCGCCAGCGGATCGTCCGGGTTGGCGTCCAGCACCTCACGCGCCAGTGGCACTGCGGCGCGCGCCTGTTCAAAGGTCCACCAACGTGTCGCCACGGCACCGGTGTGTGCGTAGCAGACCAGCGCCTTGGCCTGCAGGTAGTCCGGGTCAAGCGCCAGCGCTTGTTGCAACAGATCCAGGCCCTCCAGCAAGCTGTCCAGCGTGTTCTGCCGGAACACCAGCGGCGAGGCGCGAAGACACAGGTCATAAGCGGCAAGGCTGTCGGTCGGCTTGGCCAGCGCACGCGCCGCTTCGGCCCAGATCAGCTTGGGTTCCAGTGCTGCGGCGACCCGTTCGGCCACCCAGTCCTGCAGGTCGAAGATCTCGCTGGCCTGCCCGTCGAACCGGTCACGCCAGATCGTGTGTCCGCTCTCGGCCTCGATCAACTGGGTAAAGATGCGCATCTGGTCCCCGGCCTGCTGGATGCTGCCTTCGAGGATGTATCTTACGCCCAACGCGCGCCCGACCTCGGACAGGTCCACCGCGCGGCCCTTGTAGGTGAAGCTCGACGTGCTGGAGACCACGAAAAAGGAGGAAACCCGCGATAGCGCCGTGATGATCTCGTTCACGATCCCGTCGACGAGGTAGTCACGATCCGCCGATCCGGTGAGATTGGCAAAAGGCAGAACGGCCAGCGAGGGAATATCCGGTACTGGCAGCCCCCTGTCCGGCACAGGGGCAATTTCCCCGTCGCCGATGGCCGGGGCAATGAAACGGTATCCGATCCCGGGAACCGTCTTGATGGTCGTGCGGCCCAGCGCCTTGCGCAGACCGGCGATCTGCACAGTGAGATTGCTTTCCTCGACCATCAAGCCCGCCCAGACCCGGTCCAGCAGGTCCGCCTTGGACACCACGCGATCCGCGTTTTCGGCCAGATGCACCAGAACATCAAAAGCCCTTGCCCCAAGCGCAATTTCCTTTCCGTCCAAAAGGACGACCCGCTGATCGTAAAGAATGTCGAGTGTCACAAGACCAACCGCCTTTTTCCCGGGTCTGCCCCGGGGACATACGTGGCGAGTATGGGTCAACACCCAAGACAGCCGCAAGGTCGCGACGCGGCCCCCGCGCCAGGAGCATAGGCCAATGAGGGGCAATTCGCCCTGTAACCCCTTGATCCTGCGTGCCCCAATAGCTTTCCGTGATGGAACATGCCTTTTCCGCCCCCCCTCGACAAGGCCCCTTCCCCGCCCCATCATGCCGCCTGAAACTGCGGGAGGAGACCGCCATGAAAACCATCGTCGCCCATGGCGCCCTCGATCTCAGAATCGAAGAGCGCGACATGCCCTCGCCCGGCCCCGGGCAGGTTCTCGTCCGGATCGAAACCGGCGGCGTCTGCGGCTCTGATCTGCATTACTATCAGCATGGCGGTTTCGGCCCCGTCCGCCTGAAAGAACCGATGATCCTCGGCCACGAAGTCTCTGGCCGGATCGTGGCACTTGGCCCAGATGTGACCGGCCTGACCGAGGGCGGCCGCGTCGCCGTCTCGCCCTCGCGCCCCTGCCATGCCTGCCGCTTTTGCCACGCAGGCCAGCCGAACCACTGCCTGAACATGCGCTTCTATGGCTCGGCCATGCCCTTCCCGCACATTCAGGGCGCCTTTCGTGAATACCTCGTGGCCGAGTCAGCCCAATGTGCCCCTGCAGATGGCCTGAGCGCGGGCGAGGCCGCGATGGCAGAGCCGCTGTCGGTGCTGATCCACGCCGCGCGCCGCGCCGGTGATCTGTTCGGCAAACGCGTGCTGGTCACGGGCTGCGGCCCTATCGGCATCCTTGGCGTGCTGGTCGCAAAGGCCGCCGGGGCGGCAGAGATCGTGGCCACCGACATGACCGCCTTCACGCTGGAGATGGCGGCGCGGGTCGGGGCGGATGCGACGATCAATGTCGCTGAGAATCCCGAGGGATTGTCGCCATGGCATGCCGACAAGGGCCGGTTCGACGTGCTGCTCGAATGCTCTGGCGCGGCTCCTGCCTTGGCCGGGGCGGTGCCCGCCATGCGGCCGGGCGGGCTGTTGATGCAGCTGGGGCTGGGTGGCGACATGACCCTGCCCGTGCAGGCGATGACCGCCAAGGAACTGGAACTGCGCGGGTCCTTTCGCTTTCACGAGGAATTCTTCACCGCCGTCGAGATGATGCAGACGGGGCGGATCAATGTGACGCCTCTGATCACCCAGACCGTGCCTTTGGAAAAGGCGGAGGAGGCGTTCCGTCTGGCCTCGGACCGGACCAAGGCGATCAAAGCTCAGATCCGGTTTTCCTGAGTTTCCGCATCTCGACGACCGGACTGTCCACGCGCGGACAGCTTGGCGAGTAAGTGAGATCAGTGGATTACCGGAAAAAATTCACCGTCGGTCAGGATTCAAAGCCCTGCGAGGCACCGGGCCGCAGCCCGGCTTGCCACGCGGTTCAGAGCTTCAGCTTCTTGAAGACGGGTTCGGGTATGTTGCGGATGATCGCCATGATCAGACGCCAGACCGGGCGGACGTAGATCACGTTCTTCTGCTTCTGGACGGCCTTGAGAACAGCGGCGCCGACTTCTTGCGGTTCGGCGGTCAGGGGGCCGGGCAGGTCCAGGCCCTCTGTCATTGCGGTGTTCACGAAGCCGGGCAGCACCGTCACCACATGCACCCCCTTTTTCGCCAGACGATTCCGCAGCCCGGACAGGAAGGCCGTGAACCCGGCCTTGGCCGCACCGTAGACATAGTTCGTGGCACGCCCCCGGTCTCCGGCGACCGAACTTATGCCAACCAGCGTGCCGCTGCCACGGGCCTCGAACCGGTTGGCAAGCGCGGCGAGGATGCTGGCCGGACCTTCGAAGTTCGAGCGCATGACCTCGGCCGCGCGGGACAGGTCACGTTCGTTGTCCTCTTGCAAGCCCATCAGGCCAACGGCGCTGACAGCGACGCCCGGCAGCGCGGGCAGACTGTCCAGAAACGCCTCATGCGAGGCGAGATCAAGCGCGTCAAACCCGTGCAGCGTGACCTCGACCCCGTGGCGCAGGGCAATATCGGCGCGCGCCTCTTCGAGGCGTTCAGGCCCGCGCGCGGCAAGCTGGACGGGATGGCCTTCGGCGGCGAAGGCATGGGCGATCGCCAGCCCCATGTCGGAACGCGCGCCAAGGATGAGGACGGGAGGTTTGCTCACAGTGAAAGCCTTTGTGATTGGGCCGAAATGAAATGATCTGCCGCGCCGCCCGCGCGCATCTGTTGAAAATCGCTGACGCGGGGATCGGCGGCGCGCAGGGTGGCGGCGCTCACCCGGCTGTCCTTGGCAAGGTAGAACCGTCCGCCATGCTCCAGCGTGATGCGGTCCAACCGCTCCAGCAGCGGCAGAGTGGTGGGTTTCATCGGGAAATCGAGCGCCAGGGTAAACCCCTCCATCGGGAAGGAAAAGACGCTGTCCTGCGGACCGAACCGTTTCAGCACCGCAAGGAATGACCCCGCGCCCGCGTCCGAGATCGCCTGAAGCAGCAGCGTCAGACCGGCGCGCGACCTGTCCAGAGGCAAGACACATTGGAACTGCGCAAAGCCGCGCCGGCCATAGATCCGGTTCCAGTGCCGGATCGCGTCCAAGGGGTAGAAATAGCTGTCCCAGTCGACCAGTTGCGCGCCCTGTTTGCGCGTGCCCATCCAGTAATACAAGCGGTTGAAGGCGCTGACGGTGTAATGGTTCAGGGCAAACCCCGGGAAATCCATCGGCACGGTCAGCTTGCGCTTGTGGCCCGCATCCAGCGGCGCGCGGGCGCGTCGGGCGTCCAGATCGCTGACCTGAGCGTGTTCGCCCAGCATGATCAGCGAGCGGCCCAGATGCGCGCCTTTGCCAAGGCAGTCGATCCACGCCACCGAATAGGTCGCGTCCTGATTGCTGTCAAAAAGCGCCATCGCGGCGTCCAGATTGGGCGCGGGACGGGTGATCTGATTGATCCAGGCGGTTTCCACGCCGCGCAGGCGGATGGCGCAGCGGACAATCACGCCGGTCAGGCCCATACCGCCAATCGTCCAGCGGAACAGGTCGACGTTTTCCTCGCGTGAGGCGCGGGTGATCTGCCCGTCCGCGCCCATCACGTCGATCCAGTCCACGCAGGTGCCGAAACTGCCTTCTTTATGGTGGTTCTTGCCGTGGACATCGGCGGCGATGGCCCCGCCCAGGGTGATCAGCCTGGTGCCCGGCGTGACCATCGGGAACCAGCCGCGCGGCAGGAAGGTGTCGATCACGTCGCTGAGCAGCACCCCCGCCTCTGCCTGTACCTGTCCGGATTCGGGATCGAAGGCCAGCATCCGGTTGAAATGCCGCATGTGAACCGTGGTGCCCGGGCTGACGGCACTGTCGCCGTAGGACCGGCCATTGCCGCGCGCGATGACCGGCGTGTCCGCCGTGACAAGCCTGCGCAGGGCGGTCACGTCACGCGGTGCCGCCAGTCTGGTTTCGACCTGCGGAAATCGGCCCCAGCCGGACAGTTTCATGACGCAGCCTCCAGCCGGGCATCGGTAAAGACAAACCGGCGATCGAGGTTGTACTTGATGACATATCCTACGGCGAGGCCCAGAACGGCCCCGGTTTCGCGCATCAGGTCGGACTGCCAGATCAGCCAAAAGGCGGTTTCAGTGCCCCAGAAGATCGCCGTCGTCACCAATCCCATGGCGGTATAGAGCGTGAACCGCTTGCCGTGGGCGCGGACGCCCGAAGAGCCGTCAAAGAATATCCAACGCTTGTCCAGCAGGTACTTGACCACAAGGCCCACCAGGGTGCCCGCCGCAACCGCCCCGGCAAAGACCGCCCCGCCCTCGCCCAAGATCAGCACGCCGCGCTGAGTCGCCAGGTTGGCCAGCGTGGCCAGCACGGCAAAGGCTGCATAGCGCAGGACAAGGGCGTGCAGGGTCAACTTACAGCGTCCCGAGGGCCGCAAAGCCAAGGCAGATCGCAAGGCAGACCTGGCTGAGCCGGTCGCGGGCGGCATAGACCACCGGGTCGTCATGCATTTCACCACGGCTGGTGACCATGACCGTGCGGCTGATCCAGAACAGCAGCACCGCCCCGATGCCCCACAACATGCTGGGCGTTTCGTACAGGTCCGACACCTCCGGCGAGTTGACGTAGAGCACAAGCACCATTGCGGAGACATAGCCCGAGGCGATGGCAATCATGGTGATGATCGGCAGATCATCGACGTGATAGCCGCGCCCACGTGCCTTCAGCGTGCCGCGTTCCAGGCTGTCGACCAGCTCCGCCTGACGTTTGACGGCAGCCAGGGAGAGGAAAAAGAAGATCGAAAAGGCCAGCATCCAGACCGACAGGGGGACGCCCGTGGCCACGCCTCCGGCCACGATCCGCATGGTGTAAAGGCTGGCCAGAACGCAGATATCGAGAATGATCTGCCGTTTCAGGTGCAGCGAATAGGCGGTGGTGAGGGCGAAATAGATACACACCACAAGGAAGAACGGCGGCCCGACCAGCAACGCCAGTACCGCGCCCGCAAACAACAGCGTCGCCGCCATGACCATTCCGTGCGACAGCGGCACCGCGCCAGAGGCGAAGGGACGCTTGCATTTGCGCGGGTGCGCGCGGTCGGCGTTCAGGTCGAAGAGATCGTTCATGACATAGACGCTGGAGGCGATCACGCTGTAGGCCGCGAAAGCGAGGACCGCCTTCAGGACGGTTGGCAAGTCGAGGTGATGACCGGCCAGGATCGGCAGAAAGACCAGCACGTTCTTGAGCCATTGGTGCGGACGCAGGGCGCGCAGGTACGGAGAGATGTTGTTCGGCACGGTGGCAAGGTGTTCCGTCGCCGGGGCGGCCTGCTCTGCCCTTTCGCGCAGGCTGGATGAGGCGTTGACGGTGACGGCGCGGGCGGCATCGCGCCAGACCGGCAGGTCGGCGCCGGAGTCGCCCATGTAGGTGTAGCCGCCCTTGCCGAAGCGCCGGGTCAGAAAGGCTGCCTTTTCTTCGCCCTTCAGGTTCCGGGCGCCGTCCGAGCCATGCACCTCGTCAAAGATGCCCAGATGCGCGGCGATGGCCTCGGCAATACTCTGGTCGCTGGCGGTGACCAACGCGGTGCGCCCGCCGCGCGCGCGCCATGCTGTCACGTAGTCCCGGACCTTTCGGTCGTAGGGCAGTGTCGCTACCTCAAGCCGGGCGAGTTTGGCCAACCGTCGCTTCAACCGCGCGCGCCCCTGTGCCAGTGCCGCGGCCGAGATGAAGGCGACTTTCCAGTTGCGCCCGAAGGCGGTCCAGAACGATTCATAAAGCATGTCGCTGCGCAGCAGGGTTCCGTCCAGATCGACGACAAGAATCCCCTCCGCATGGCCGGTGTCCTCTGGCACGGCGCTTGCTCCTTGCATGGCACGCCCTCCCAGCGTGGCGTCGATCTCGGTCATGAAAGCGTCTGTTCCGCCTGTTAAAAAGTAGCGTCCGCGCCAAGATAGGCCCGGCACAGCGGGCCGTCGAGGCTCGAATGCCGCGCCTGCAAGTTGTTGTCGGCATGCAACAAACAGGTCACGCTCGCCTGATCTGCGGGATACAAGCGCCTGCTTGGGGTTTCGCCTTGCCCGGCACCGCAGGGAAAGGGGGCGATCCGGGCGTCTGACCTGCGTCGACAGGGCCAATGTCTTTGCCTCCCAGGAGCGTTGTTGCATACCTCTGTCTTCAAAGGATTCACTTCGCGAATCTATGTGTTTAGTCCGAGCGCATGAGCAAACCGACACCCGCCCGCCACCGCACGACGACCTAGTCCAGCGACACGGCGTCTCTGCGCAAGCGCGGATCACTGCTGATCCACTGCCCGGCAGAACATGCTTGCATGTGTAATAGTGTGGCTGGACAAGAAGATGACTTGGCTCGTGCCGCATGATGGCAGCCTCGGTCGGCCTGCGGTTTACTCCGACGCGGCGATCCAGTTCTGCCTGACGATCAAGGTTCTGTTCAAGCTGCCGCTCCGACAAACGACCGGGATGGTGGCCAGCCTGCTGAAGATGGCGGACCTGGACTGGGCGGTGCCCGGCTACACGACCCTGTGCCGACGGCAGAAAACGCTGGCCGTCCAGTTCCCGTATCGCCGCGCCGATGGTCCCCTGAACCTGCTGGTCTCCTCTTGATGGGGTGGACGTCCCCTCGCAGCGTCGCTGTGCCAAGGTAGCGTTGTCGAAATATGTTACGAGGAGGCCGCGCCCATGGAAAGGTCACCATTGTAGGACTGGATATTGCCAAGAATTCGCTTCACGCACATGGAGAGGCTGCGGACGGATCGAAGGTTTTCAGCCAAGCGTTGCCGCGGGGCCGAGTTTGGTCACAGGCGTAAGCAACGAGCCCCCTGCCTCGCCTCAAGCCAAGTTTCTTTGACACTGCCTAACCTAAGGTTCTTTAGCGTGGGGAGCCCGGCTCGTGGGATTGGCGAAAGATCACCTCCTGCTCGGAGCCATGCTCGGCCCGCCAGGCCCGGATCCGCCGCTCCAGCGTGCGCCGGATACCAGGCCCGAGATCGGGGTGGCGGCGCAGGAGTTCCTCGAAAACCGCGACCGGCCACAGCCCCGGCGATGCTTGCAGCAGCGGCACCACCTCGGTCTCGAAAATGGCGCCCACCCATTCCGGGCGAACCGTTGGGATGCCGCCTCTCCGGTCGGGCTAAGCCCGCCCTTCGACGCGCCATCCCAACGTTCTCATCCTGAATGTCGCGCTGCAGGAAGTCCGCCCATCACCTGATTTGTGCAACAAATCCCCACGGTCACAACCATCACCACGGTCCGGTAGCGATAATCCCTGCGCGCTGCTCGGGGGTAGTGGAGGTCGAAAGGTCGGCGGTCGCTGAAATCTGACCTGCCTCTTCGGCGGCATCGAGTTTCTTGCGGTACTGGGTTGGCGAGAGGCCTGTGCAACGGCGGAAGGTTCGGGTGAAGTAGGCTTGGTCTTCGAAGCCCAGGGCATAGGCGACCATCTGCACCTGCATGCGGGTATAGGCCAGCAGCCGACAGGCCTCGCGCAGGCGGACCTGTTCGATGAATCCATGCGCCGACAAGCCCGAGGCCTCCAGGCACAGTCGGCGCAAGTGGCGGTCTGACAAGTGCAAGGCCGCAGCGTAGTCGGCCACCAACCACCCATCCGCCAGATGGCTGCGGATCAGCTCTTCCAGCCGGGCCAGCCTGGGATGTCGTGCCGACGGGCCCGAAGCCCTGTCCAGGGCGCAGAGATCGCAGACCAGTTCGATGGCGGCGGCCCGCAGGCGCAGGTTGCGCAGCGGCGAGGTTTCGCCATGCAGCCCGGATATCCGTTCGATGGCGGGGGACAGCCCGGTGGCCCCGGCGTGGAACGGCCGGGCCAACAACGCCGCCTCGGGTCCGAAAAGTTCCGCGAAGTCGGCCGTGGGCAGGGTCAGGACATGGCCGTCGGTCCCAGCGGCGAACACGAACGCATGCACGGTCCCCGGCGGGATGTTCAGCACGACCGGCGGCTCCGGCCTGACGGTGTGGCCATCGATGGTCACGGCTATGTTGCCCTGCCGGATCAGGAAGACCTGGTGCAGATTGACGTGACGATGCGGCGCGATGCGCCAGTCCATTCCGGCCGCGCGGTCCACGATCCTTTCTATGTGCAAGATGTCCGGAAACGGACTTGCCTCACCGTAAAGTTGCCATACCGGAATCGTATTCATGGCCGAAAAGTACCAGCATTCCTTCCCATCGTCCATTCGCACCCGGTCCCGCATGAGACAAAAGAACCCAGGAAAGAGGAGAAAACCATGCGTACACAGGTGGCAATCATTGGAGGCGGTCCTTCGGGACTGCTCCTGTCGCAACTTCTGAACCGGGCCGGGATCTCGACGGTCGTTCTGGAGCGGAAAAGCCGCGACTATGTGCTCGGCCGCATCCGCGCCGGCGTGCTGGAAACCGGTCTGGTTGACCTTCTGCACGAGGCCGGTGCCGGTGACCGGATGGCCCGCGAGGGACATTTTCACGACGGCTGCCATCTGGCGCAGAATGGCAGGATGTTCCGCGTCGATTTTAAGGAGGCCTGCGGCAGACAGGTCATGATCTATGGCCAGACCGAGGTGACGGGCGACCTCTACGACGCTCAGGATGCCATCGGCGCCACCGTGATCCACGAGGCCGAAGACGTCATGCCGCACGACCTGACCGGCTCGCCCCATGTCACCTGGACCGACGCAAGTGGCTCCCATCGGCTCGACTGCGACTTCGTCGCCGGCTGCGACGGGTTCCACGGTATCAGCCGCCAGACAATTCCCGCCGAGGCCCGGCGCGAGTTCGAGAAGGTCTATCCCTTTGGTTGGCTTGGCATTTTGTCGCATACGCCCCCGGTGGACAGCGAGCTGATCTACGCCGCCCATGATCGTGGCTTTGCCCTCTCCTCGATGCGCAGCGCGACCCTGTCGCGATCCTACATCCAGGTCCCGCTGACCGACCGGGTCGAGGACTGGTCCGACGACGCATTCTGGGCCGAATTCAAGGCGCGTCTGCCTGCCGAGGTGGCTACGGGGCTCGTCACCGGCCCTTCGATTGAAAAGTCCATCGCGCCTTTGCGGTCCTTCGTGTCCGAGCCGATGCGTTGGGGCAAGCTGTTCCTTTGCGGTGATGCGTCGCACATCGTGCCGCCAACCGGGGCCAAGGGGCTGAACCTGGCGGCCTCGGATGTGCACTACCTCTACGAAGGCCTGACCGCGCACTATCGCGGCGACGACCGCGGGATCGAGGCCTATTCGCAGCGCGCCCTGGCCCGGGTCTGGCAGGCAATGAGGTTCTCTTGGTCACTGACCACGATGATGCACCGCTTCCCGGGTGCCAGCGACTATGACCGCAGGATGCAGGACACCGATCTGACACAGCTCGAAAATTCCGCCACAGCACGGCGGCTCATGGCCGAAAATTACACTGGCCTTCCGTACTAGGCCGAGACAATGAAGGCCGGCGGTCACATCATCAAAGCCGGTGACGATGAAAAAAGGCAGCGCCCTACGGACTGCTTATGTGCATGGTGAGATCATATGATCTTTACATTGGGTCCATATGGTCTATGCTGATCGCGAAGGAGACCCACGATGCAAGTTGTCGCCACGACCCGCGAACCCGCTCAGGTCAACGCCGTTGCGCTCAAAGCCTATGCGCGCATTGTCGATGCTTGGGCCCTCAGCCTGAAAGATGCTGCAGGCCTCGCAGATATGTCAGACAGCACATGGAAGCGCGCCAAAAAGCCCGATTTCGCAGGAGAGTTGACCAAGGATCAGCTCCTGCGCCTCAGCGCGGTGATTGGCATCTACAAGTCGCTCGAGCTCTATTTTTCCGAACCACTCGCGAGAAGTTGGTTCACGCGGCCGAACGCGGGCCCCTTGTTCGGTGGCCACCGTCCCGTTGAGACGGCGATCGAAGGTGGCCTGCCCCAGATACTTGCCATTCGGACCTATCTCGACGCCCTTCGCGGTGGCGCATGAGGCAAACCGAGATATCCGATCGCGGTCTCATTCGCCTCTTGCTCGCAACCTATCACAAGCCACCCGCGCTGCGCGGTGTCGTCGATACAGAGGAGGAACTCGAGATACTCGCGGAGATCGAGGGACTCACCAGTGGTCGTCTTCAGGCTGAGCGCGGCCGGAACCCACATCTGGATCCACGCGAGCTTGCCTGGCAGCGTCGAAGCCGAGACCTGCGCATCTATGGCGACAGCCACGTCAATGCGGCTTTCACCTATACTCGGAGGGGCGGTAACCGTTTTAATTCTGAAGAGCGTGGTGCCTGGTATTGTGCCTGGGATGTCATGGTCTCTGTCAGCGAGGTTGCGTGGCACCGGACGCGAGAGCTTGGCTACACAGGCCGTTTTGAGGATAGCGCCCGCTATGTCGAGATTATGTCGGATTTCATCGGGGTTTTCGATGATGTTACGGATGAACCGGAGCATCCGGCACTGAATGCTGATCCAGATGTCGGCTATCCCGAGGGCCAAAGCCTAGCGCAACACCTGCGGCGTGAAGGCTCACGTGGGTTGATCTACCCGTCTGTCCGAGCGCCGGCACCTGGCGGAAACTGCCTCGTTTGTTTCGAACCCCGCGCGATCCAGAATGTCCGCCCGGGCGCGTCCTGGGATCTCATTTGGGAAGGTACGCCGGACTATTCGATCATCGCGGTCACCTGAGCCTTCACCGGTTCCCGTCGATCCACTTCGACATCAGTTCCCTGTCTCGAAAACATTCATCCGGCACGGCGCGCCGCTTGATGCGCGCGAGACGCTCGGCGAAGGCGACTTGCTTCGAGGTTGGACGGTTGTCCTGCGCGACAGGGTTCAGCTTGGCCTGCGCCTCGATCCAGGCGCTGAGGGATCGGCGATCCTGCTGAACCTCCCACGGTAGAAGGGTATGATTGCGCAGTGCCAGTGATCGCGCATAGGCGATCTGTTTCGGCGTTGCGGGCAGGGCAAAAGTGGTGCTTTCCATCTGGAAATTCCCTTTCTAGCTTGGTTTGGAATTTAGAACATAACAGGAACATAGTCAAGTCACCTGTCGCGCCCCCTTGGGTAGAGAAAAAGAGGAGGGCCGGGGAAGGTCAGGTCCGAGGGTACTCGAGAGAGGGTGTCCGGCCCTGATCCAGTCCTTCCCTTCGGAGTTTCCCGATGAGCCATCTCGTCCGTGTTGTGACCGCG
The DNA here is from genome assembly GCA_034670345.1 of Paracoccaceae bacterium. Classification (GTDB taxonomy): domain Bacteria; phylum Pseudomonadota; class Alphaproteobacteria; order Rhodobacterales; family Rhodobacteraceae; genus Antarctobacter. The sequence goes on from JAXMNQ010000024.1 coordinate 53,636, forward strand.
CGCGCTTGCGCCCGTCGCCTCAACTTCGTCCCCAGATACCGCCGCAGCGATCATCGTCGTAGCCGCCGCTCGCCGCAGGGCGGCGCGGGTGTCAAGCTGTACCTCACCCCCTCCGCGCAAAAGACCATGGAGGAGCTGAGCCAGGCTGTCGGCAAAACCACCAGGCGCGTGGTTACGAGGTCTCGTTCCGTCGGGCGCAATCCATTCGAGGGGTGCAGCCTCTCAGAGCGGACAGTGGACACGCCGCTTCTGACCCAGGATCAGGTCCGGCGCATGGACCTTGACGAGGTGATCCTTGTGATCGACGCGCGAATGCCGATCCGGGCGCGGCGGATCAAGTATTTCGAGGATCCGGCGCTCATGGTTCTGCATGCGGGTCAGTCGGGGAGTTTTCCATATCCGGATAAGGAGCGGCTGAGGCGGGATCGGCAAATGTCAGAAACCAGGGAGACCGTCGAGAAACTCAGGCTCGGGTTGCATGAAGTGCGGGCGGCAGGGACATCACTTGGCAAGGCGTCGCCCGGCGCGGCGAATTCCTTGTCAGTGGCCAAAGTAAAGGATGCTGCAATGCACACCAACCTGACGGGCCGCATTGTATCCTCCCATTCAGCTCATAGCCCATCTTCTCTGAGTTTGTTCGCTCGCCCTTGACGGCTTCCAGCGCAACGCGAGACTTGAAGCCCGCAACATGCTTTCTGCGTGTTGACATGTTCTGATCTCCTCGTTCTCGGAGGTTAGCAGATGTCAGATCGTAGCTTCCTTCGCGGTCCGATTTTCGGGGAGACGCTCAGAGGCCAATTCTGAGCTCTTCCACTGATCGCGTAAGAACCGCCCGCAGCTGGTCCCTCGTTCAGCCAAGGAGCGCGGACCGGTGGCACCGCGCCCGATTTTTCGATCATCGACAGTAAGCTCGCCAAGTCTCGACAATCAGCTGTGCCATGTTGCAGGTCAACGGTCAGCGTGTCCCGCCGGCGGCAACCTTCGCTTCGACCGCCAGCGGTGTAGTTACCGTGGTCCAGCGGTTAAGCGCAGCCCACCCTTTGTCCCAAGTTGATGCAGAGAATTGTCTGACACCGTGACCAGCCTCACAGCGCCACCATGTGCGTGAGCTTGGTATTCTGGTAATCGCGAATCGCCTCCCGGCCGCCTTCTCGTCCCATGCCGGAATGGTCGAAGCCGCCAAAAGGTGCCTCTGCATGGGCGACCAAAAAGGTGTTTATGCCCACCATCCCCGCATGAAGGCCTTTGGAAAGGGCCTCGGCCTTGGCATGGCTACCGGTAAACGCATAGGCGGCAAGGCCGTAGGGCGTGGAGTTGGCACGGGCAATGGCATCGTCGAAGTCCGTGAAGGTCGCGACTGGGGCGACCGGCCCAAAGGGCTCTTCAGACATGATCTCGGCGACATCGGGTACATCGGCAAGGACCGTCGGTTCCAGGAAATACCCGGTGTTGCGCCCCTCGGGGCGTTTGCCGCCGGTCACAAGCCGCGCACCTTGATCCACCGCATCCGCGATCAGGCGCTCGACCTTGTCGCGGCCAGAGGCCAGAGTCAGCGGACCCATTGAGGTCGCCTTGTCCTGGCTGTCGCCGAGCACCAACGCCTCGGCTTCCTTCTGCATGGTATCAAGAAAGCGGTCAGCCACGCTGTCCTCTACGTAGAACCTGTTCGGGGCGATGCAGACTTGACCCGCATTGCGGAACTTGAACGTGGCACATTGCACGGCAGCGGCCTCAACATTGGAATCCGCGCAGACGACAACTGGCGAATGCCCGCCCAGCTCCATTGAGCAACGCTTTACCGTCTTGGCTGCCTTGGCCATCAACATCTGCCCGACACGCGTAGAACCGGTAAGAGAAATCTTGCGCACTTCGTCCGCCTCCATGATCGCGGGCGAAATGTCCTCGGCCCGGCCAAGCAGCAGTTGCACCACACCCTCAGGTACGCCGCCCGCGACGCAAGCTTCTGCGATCAGGGTCGAGGTCATCGGCACCTGTTCGGAGGGGCGCACAATGATGACACAGCCTGCTGCCAATGAGGGTGCAATCTTGCGGACCGGCAGGTTGACGGGAAAATTCCAGGCGGTGAAGGCGGCGCAGATACCGACCGGTTCGTATTCCGTCAGCAGGCGGCCGCCCTGACGCGAGGGGATCGTGTCGCCAAACAGACGCTCTGCCTCACCCGCGAACCATTCGAACTGTTCGATGGCGGCGCTGACCTCGCCTGCGGCTTGGCTGATCGGTCGGCCGATTTCAAGCGACAGGGCGAGCGCGATGGCATCTGTGCGCGCGAGCATCTCGGCGGCGACGTTGCGCAGGATGCGGCCGCGTTCCCATCCATGTACCTGCGACCAACTGACCTGTGCGTCGCGAGCATGGGCCAGTGCTTCTGCCACGTCGCCCGCGTCGCATGCGGGTTGGGTCCAGAGGGTTTCGCCGTTGCAGGGGTTGACCACGGGCACGGCCTCGGCCCCGCCATGGTCTCGGAATACGCCCCCGATCAGGAGCTTCGGCTGCGTCTGGGTCATCATTTCACCTTTGGCTGGAGGATTTCAGGCGCGGGCACCGCCGCGCGGCACCCGGTCTTGAGATAGTCGAAATCGCAACCCTGATCGGCCTGCATCATGTGGCGCACAAAGGCCCGGCCAAGACCGCGGCAGATCCCGGAACCTCGCCCCCGCAGCATCGGACCGGCGGGCGGTGGCACCGGACAGCCACGTGACTACAAGACGTCACGCGTCACGTCTTCGATGCGTTGGCGGAAATGGGCATGGCAGGAGTTGATGTCGGACCAGGCGTCGACGATGGCGATCACCGGACGGACGGACCAATCCTCTATCGAGCAGCCTGTTTGGATCAGCCGCGAAGGGTGCCCGAAACCGCGCAAATCATCTGCCGCGAACCAGCGTGCAAATCGAAGTTCGCGCGTCATTGCGAGGCCGTCACGCCGCCGTCGACATAGACGATTTGCCCGGTCATGTAGCTGCCCGCAGGCGCTGCAATAGCGATGACTTGTCCGGCCACTTCCAGTGGGTCACCGATGCGGCCCAAAGGATTGCGTTCGAGAATGAAGTCGCGGAATGCGGGGTTGTCAAGATGCGGGCGGATGCGGTCCGACTGGATGAATGTCGGGGCCACGCCGTTGACGGTGATACCATGCGGGGCAAGCTCCATCGCGTGTTGCTTGACCAGCATCGCCAGCCCACCCTTGGTGGCGCAATACGCAGAGTATCCCCGCCCACGCAAGGCAAGCTGCGAGCGCACGGACAGAAGATGGATCTGCCGCCCGCCCTTGCCACGCTCGATCTGATCGCGGGCGACGGCTTGGGCCAGAAACATCGCAGATTTCAGGTTGGTCTGGTAGACCTCGTCAAAGGTGTCCTCGGTCACTTCCATCAGCGACTGCTCGCGCTGAATGCCGACGCAATTCACCAGTGCGTCGATGCCCCCCATCAGGTCCACGGCCTGCGCTGTCGCACGGGTGATATCGGCCACGCAGCGCGCATCCAGCGCGATGCCATGGGCCGTTCCCCCCGCTTCGGTGAGCCGGGCCGCCAGCGTCTCGGCCTTGTCGCCGGTCGGGCCCGCAACGACCACATGAGCGCCGTGCCGGGCCATCGCCGTCGCAATCGCCTCTCCAATTGCACCATAGCCGCCGGGCAGGAACACGCGCATGCCCCTAATGTCGAACAGTTGGTCGATCCGTTTCGGGTCGATCTCAGGCGTCAGGCCGGCTTGCCGGTTCATGGACTAAACCTCCACTCCTGCAGCCAGATAGATGCTTTCCATCAGACGCAGGGTTTCCAGATTGTCGAGACGGTCCGTCTCGAATTTTGTGCCGTCAGACAGGCCTTGCACAAAGCCCGCCATGACGGTGTCGAAACATTCTTGGTAACGGCCAAGCAGATCGACTTCTTCGGCCGTCTCTTCCTGACCGACCAGATAAGCGCGATTCAAATCCATCACGATGGTGCCGGTGGTGCCAATCACCTCCAGCCGGTCGCCATGCAGTGGCGGATAGCCGGGCGCCACAAGGCAACCATCCGCGGTCGCAATGAATCCGTTCGGCCCTTCCAGCAAGATGGCGGCGGTGTCTTCCCCGGGCAGCCCTTCGGCCAGCCGGTTCAACCGTGCCGAGACCACGCGCAGCGGGCCGCAGAGGCAGCGCAATACGTCGAGGTGATGGATCATCGTCTCGAACACGAGGTTGCGGCGGAACCCGGTGAGGTAGGGCTGACGTTCGATCAGGAAGGGCACGCCGCCCTCGCGCGGGCAAAGACCCGAGCCGCGGCAGGAAATCTGCGCGTGACGGACGGTGCCGATGCGGTCTTCGTCGATCCAGCGGCGCACGGTCATGTAGTGGGGCCGGAAACGATAGTTCTCATGCACCATGAAGCGCACGCGGTCCCCAACATAGGCGATCAGGTCTTCGGCCTCGGCCACGGTTTCGGTCAAGGGCTTTTGGCACATGATATGCACGCCATGATCAGCCGCCATCCGTGCGACGGGCCCATGCGCGCCGACCGAAGCCGCGATGTCCACGGCGTCAAAGCCCCCTTGGGCGAACATCTCGGCCGCGTCGGTGTGGATGCGGGAGCAGCCAAACTCCGCCTCGCGCGCCTCGGCCTTGGCGCGGTCGGTGTCGCAGAGCGCAACGATCTCTGCCCCCGCCGCTTGCCACGCCCGCAGGTGATAAAGGCTGATGAGGCCGCAGCCCACAAGCGCGATGCGCAACCGCTCAGTCATGATCGCCCCCGAACTGGCCATAGCCATAATACCAAACACTGCCTGCGTCGGGCGATGTGCGCAGGGTATGCGACACCCGCGCCGGGATCATCACCAGATCGCCCGGGACGCAGTGCGCCACTTCTCCCGCGACTTCGATCTGAACCTTGCCTTCGGCCAGGACGACGAATTCGGCTTTGCCATGAGTGAAATCGGCCCAGATTTGCCCCGGCGGGTCGCGGAATACACCAAAGGAAAACCCCGGGAAATCTTCTGACACTACCGACTGTGACACCGGTACAGCATAGGCCGCTTTGCGGAACGCACCCGTCATGCTGTGCACTCGGTCAGCAGATCGCCCAGATAGGCGCGCGCCGGTTCGTGTTTCAAGACAGAGGTGTAGTCCGGCAGAGGGGTGACGCTGCCCTTGTTGACGAAAATGAAGCTCTCGCAGATTTCTTCGACGATCTCGAGGTGGAAGCGTTCGTTCGGATGGACGCAGAGAAACACCAGCCGCCCCTGATCCCGCAGGCGTCGGAAGAAATCAAGCATGAAGCCGATATAGCCGTCCTGTGTGTTGAACTGCGGCTCGTCAAAGAGGTGCAGCAGCGGATAATCCGAACCGGCAGGCTGCAACAGGACGTTCGGCTTCCAGGACCGGAAATGACGCACCTGATAGGATTGGTGATAGTGGATTGCCAGCCGGTCGCGTTGGTCTGTGCGCACCTGGTGGATGTTGCGTCCGGCGACCACGACTTCGCCGCCGGTGGGTGTATTAGAGCCTGTGATCAGCTCGAAAAGCGTCGTCTTGCCCGACCCGTTCGGCCCCATCATCCCGACGATGCCGGCTTTGTCGATCGCGAAATTCGCGGTCAACCGAAAGGTCGGCGTGCGGTCGAACCGGTTCTTTGTGTAGATTTTTTCAAGGTTTCTGACGTCCAGCATCGTGCTCATGCGCTCACATCCCGATCAGGCGCCGCCGCAGGGGCGCGTTGTCCAAAAGCTCTTGTGCCGTGCCCTCGTGGACGATCCGGCCTCGGTCCATCACATAGACCCGATCGGAAACCTCCAACGCGGCAAGCGCGTGTTGTTCCACGATCAGGCACGCAATGCCTTCGGCCTTCAGGCGGCGCACTGTACGCATCACGTCCTGCACGATCTTGGGGGCCAAACCCTGGCTTGGCTCGTCAAACAATATCAGGCCGGGGGACCCGAGCAGAGCGCGCGAGATCGCGACCATCTGCAACTCACCGCCGGACATGTTCTCGCAATCCCGCGCAAGGAGGTGTTCCAGCGCCGGAAAGATCTCGATCATCTCATCCTGCGACCAGCGGCGAAATCTTGTCCTCCGTGTCCCCAGAGCCAGATTACGGCGCCCGGACAGCGACGGAAATACGCGTCGGTCATCCGGCACCCAGCCGATTCCCAAACGCGAGATCTTGTGCGTCGGCATGCTGGTGATGTCCGCACCCTCGAATTGAACCCCGCCTGCACGCGGCTTGGACAAACCGAGGATCGAGCGCAGGGTCGTGGTCTTGCCCGCACCGTTCGGGCCCAGGAGCGATACAACCTCACCCGGTCCCACGCTCAGAGTCGTGCCAAACAGCGCCTGGGTCTCGCCGTAGAAGGTTTCGATGGAATCGACGTTCAGCATCATTCGACCTCTCCGAGAGCGGATCGTGCCACCCATTTGTTAGCTCTGAGATTGGCCGGTGTGTTTTCGTCGATGACCTGGCCCCAGTGGATGACCGAAATCCGGTCGGCGAGGTCGAAGAGAAAGCTCATGTCATGTTCGATGGCGACTATGGTGTAGCGGCGACGCAATTTGCGGATCAGCTCGGCCAGCGCGCGCGTCGCTTCTGTCCCCAGTCCCGATGTCGGCTCGTCAAGGAAGACGATGCGCGGCTCGGGTGCAAGGGCCACCGCGATCTCCAGTGCACGCCGTTCGCCGTATGGCAGGGATGCCGCCTTTTCCCAAGCGCGATGGGCAAGCCCCACCTGATCCAGCACCGCAAGCGCCCGGTCTATCAGAGCGGTATTGCCGAACACATCGCGCAGAGGGTTGAGCCCCTGGTTGCGAAACTCGGGCAAGGCAAGGATCACGTTTTCGATCACCACGGTGTCGTCGAAAAGGTTCATGATCTGGAACGACCGTGAAATCCCCATGCGCGCGATTTGATGCGGCTTCTGGCCGGTGATGTCGCGTCCGTCAAAGATGATCTTGCCGCCATCCGGCGCATGATGGCCGGTAAGCACATGGAAACAGGTCGTCTTGCCGGCGCCGTTCGGCCCCATGATACCATGAACGCTGCCCTCTTCGATCGACAGGCTGATGTTTTCAAGGACGACGCGCGCGCCGAAGCGTTTGCGCAGGTTGCGGGCTTCGAACAGGGCCATGCTCACACCTCCGTCGGTTTGGGCGTGGGGCGGGGGGCAGGGTCGTGCCCCAAACGTACGCGCGCAACATGGATCAGGCCCGCGATGCCTTCGGGGCGGGTCATGACCATGACCACGAACATCAGACCGAACCACAGAAGCCAGGTTTCGGTGAGGCCTCCGATCACGTCGCGGGCGACGAAATAGAGGATCACGCCAAGGACGGGGCCCCAAAAGCTGACCAGGCCACCGCCCACGAGGATCATCATTACGATCAGCCCGGACTGGTGCAGGCTCATCACATCGGGATAGGCGCTTTCCTGGGCCATCGAAAACAGGCCGCCCGCCAGCCCAGCGAAAGCGGCTGACAGCGTGAACGTCAGCCATTTGATGCGCCACACGTCATAGCCGATGAAACGGGCGCGGGTTTCGTTCTGTCGGATCGCCTGCAGGACACGGCCGAATGGCGCATTGACCAGCCGCCACAAACCGACCGCCACAAGGCTCAGAACCGCGGCACAGAACCAATAGAGTGTGGTGTTGTCCGCAAGGCTGAACCGGATCGGCCCAAGCACGAAGTCGGGACGCGGAATACCCAGAAGCCCATCTTCGCCGCCGGTGATCCCGTGCAGTTTGATCGCGCAGAACCAGAAGATCTGGCCAAAGGCGATCGTCATCAGCGCAAAGTAGATCCCGCGCCGATGAGAGATGAACGCGGCGACGAACCCGCCTGCAACCATCGCCGCGGCGATGGCGGCCAGCAATCCGCCCCAGAGGCTGACGGCGACTTCCTGCTGGAACAGGCCAAAGGCATAGGCTCCGATCCCCAGATAAGCGCCATGACCAAACGAGTGCAGGCCGATATACCCGAACAGCAGGTTAAATCCGAGCGCGAATATCAGCCAGATCGCCACCTCGATCCCGAGATACTGGTAAAGTCCCACGGCGGGCAGCCAGAATGGTGCCGTGGCCAGCGCCAGAAGAAAGACGCCCATTGCCGGGGTCAGGGGCGAGCCGCCGCGCGCCGGAATGTCGCTCAAGGTGATCATGGACATGGCTCAGTTCTCCAGTGCGGATTTGCGGCCCAGAAGGCCACGGGCACGAAAGCCGAGAACGCCAATCAGCAGCAGATACATCGACAGCATCGACCAGGCGGGGGCATAGGCCCCGGTTATCCCCACCGACAACCCGACCAAGATGGCGGCAATCACCGCACCCCAGAAGCTGCCGACACCGCCAAGCACGATGATGAGGAATGCTGGGATGATCACATCGATTCCGATATGCGGGCGCAGCCCCCAGATCGGTGCCATGACAGTGCCGGCGAGTCCGGCCAGCGCGGCGCCGAAGCCAAAGACCAAAAGCCGCAATCTGGACAGGTCGTAACCGAGTGCGCGCACCATCTCGCTGTCGTGGGCGCCAGCTTTGATGATCGCACCGTAGGGGGTCTTTTCCAGGAACAGCCAGACGCCAAAGATGGCGACGCTGGCAAAGATGGCGGCGAAAAACTTGTATTTCGAAAAGATCAGCCCGCCCATCAGGAATGCGCCGTTGATGCTTTGAGGCACAGTCAGGCTTTGTTCGCCGGTGCCCCAGCCAAGCCGGATGATTTCTTCGATCACCAGCGCCGCGCCAAAAGTCAGCAGCAGGCCGTATAACGGCGCCTTGCCGTAGGTCGGGCGCAAACACAGCTCCAGAACCATGCCTGCGCCTGCGGCCAGCAACGGACCGACGACCACGCCGATGCAGTAGCGTGTGCTGATGGGCAAGGACAGCCACCACTTTCCGAATTCGCTCGACCCGAACCAACCACCGCCGATGGTCGTCATCGCGAAATAGGCGCCGAGCGCGAACATCGCGCCATGGGCAAGGTTGATCACTTCCATGACGCCAACGATCAAAGTAAAGCCAAGCGCGATAAGCGCAAAGAGCAAGCCAAGGGTCAGGCCGTTGATGATATGCGGTATGAGCTCGAACATGGTCGTCCCCTGAGGCCTTTTTCATCGCACAATGGACAGCTGCGGCCGGACGAGGGACATGCCTCGATCCGACCGCCTTTGGTTTCGGACATCAGGCGTCGAAAGTCGGCGTGTCCTCGTAGCTTTCCAGCTTGCACGCCCCGAGGCTTGCCTCGTCGCGCACGTCTTCGGGGTCGGATTGTGTGAGGATCTTGAACATGTCGTCCGGCTCGCTCGGGGTGGGGTTGGCGGTCGCCAGATAGATCGTCTGCTGGACCTGATGGGTATTCGGATCGATCACCGCGTCATGGTGCTGCATCCGGCTCTCCGCCGACATGACATGACCTTCCAACTCCTTGATGACGGCAATATTGCTTGTCGTGTCGGCACGCTCTATGGCTGCGAGCAGTTCGCGGGTGGCCATATATCCGTTGTAGAACACATTGCCGGGCACCCGCATGGACGTATCGGGATACATCTCCTGGTAGCGCGCCACGAAAGCGTCCACGCCCGGCAGATCGAGCCCGTAATACCACGTCGTCCCGAACACGCCGAACAGGTTCTCCATCGGCAGGCCATAGACATCCGGCCAGTCCTGCTGGTTGTTGATCCAGGCCATGCTGTCGCCCATGCCAAGCTGTGCGACCTGCTGGCGCAGGGCAATCTGGTCGTCGCCCCCGACGGCCGCCGCAACCACGTCGGGTCCGGCCTGTTGTAGCGTCAGCAACGCCGCCGAAAAGTCGCGGGTGCCCTGCGGGATCAGGATCTCGTCCATGATCGTGCCGCCATATTGATCGACCAGCGCTCGAGTCGCCTTGGCCGTATCGTGACCCCAGACATAATCGTTGGTAACCAGAATCACGTTCCCGCCATAGGCGTCGAGCGAGTTTCGGATCGCGGCCTTGGAGAAGTTGGCGCCATTGCCATCCCAGACAAACTTGACGCGATGGCAGTTCTCACCGCTTTCCGTCGGCGAGGATGAGTTCGTGTTCATATAGATGACGCCATAGCGCTGCGCGACTTGGCTGATCGCATTGGCCACTCCGGAACTGACCGCGCCGATCAGGAAACCGCTGTCTTCGCGGGTGATCAGACGTTCCGCGACCCGGCTGCCGGTGGCCGGCGTGGTCTCGGTGTCGATGTGGACATATTCGATCCTACGGCCCAGAACGCCACCGTTGGCGTTGGCCTCTTCGATGGCCATAATCATGCCGCGCCGGTCCGAAGCCCCGGAATTCGCGTATTGGCCGCTGGCATCCGACGTGATGCCGATGCGGATCGGCTTGTCGGTGGATTGTGCATAGACGCGGTTGTGCTTCCACGGACCGTAAACCGCTGCGACCCCGCCGGCAGCTGCTGCAGAGCCCAGCAGACCGCGACGCGTGAACTTCGAATTGGACATTGTCATCCTCCCTAAAGCGATCCACCGAAAGGCGGGTCGTGACTGACTTCGGCCACTCCTCGAGTCGATAGAAATCAGTGTCAATTGTTTAGAAAATATTTTCGGTCAGAGTCAATGAAAATATTTTCACTCCGTTTGAATGCGTGCTAGAGACTTGTTATGAAAAACAGAACCGCCGCGCCCCCCACCGCACCGCCCGAAACGTTCGATGCTCTGCGACAGCGCATTCGCGACCGCTTCACTGACTTGAGTCCGCATCTTCAACGCATCGCGCGCGCGTCTTTGGAAGAGCCCAGCGGGTTCGCGCTGAACACTACACCGGTCATCGCGGGCGAACTTGGAATTCAGCCATCGACCTTGATCAGATTTGCCAAGGAATTCGGCTATTCAGGATTCTCGGACCTGCAGCGCGTCTTTCGTCAGCGTCTGATCGAAGGACAGCCCACCCTCCGCAACCATGTCATGGAACGCGACGACGCAACCCCACCGCCCGACGCGCGCGCTCTTCTGGACGCTTCTATTGCGGCCCATCTGGGATCGGTGCAACGGTTGGCGCAGGATTGTGATATCGAGGCGCTTGATCTCGCCATACAGATCTTGCGTCCTGCGCGGCACATTTACGTTGCGGGTTTGCGGCGGTCGCGTCCGGTTGCCGAGTATTTCCACTACGGTCTGATCCGGGGGGAACGCGCGTGTTCCGCGCTCGATTTCAACGGCGGTATGGCAGGGCCGCAAATCGCAACGATCGGGCCCGAAGACGTCCTTCTGGCCATCGCTTTTCCACCCTACTCTCAGCCAGTCGTCGATGTTGTGATGGATGCCCATGTCTCTGGACGTCGTATTGTCGCCATGACCGATAGCGCCGAAAGCCCGCTTGCCACCTACGCCGAGGTTGCACTGCTGACAGGCACGGATACTGCCAGCCAGTTGCAGCCGATCTCAGGCGCGATTGTCTTGATGCAGACCTTGGTGTCGGCGATTATCCGAAAATGACTGCTGTGCACACCGGGATTTTGGCGCGCGACAGGTTCGCAAAATTCCAGGCGTCAAGTGTCTGACGTCAGACATACGATTCAAGATATCTGGAAGCGATTTTGCTTTTTTACCAACGGCCATAGCTATTGACCGCTTTCGCGTATTCTCGGGTTTTGATTGAGCGCACGGTGGGGATGTCGTTCGCGAAGAAGTTCCAAGCGTCGCAGCATTGCGCGACGATGTCGTCGTAGGTTTTGAAGATGGAGATGGCGAGGCAGTTGGCGCGCAGTTAGGCCCAGACGTTTTCGATGTGGTTGAGGTCCGGCGCGTATGGCGGCAGCGGCAGTCGGGTGATGTTGTTGGGAACACACAGTGCATTCGAGCCATGCCAGCCGGCGCCGTCGAGCACTTGGAGCGACACGAAAGCGCGACAGGTCCAATCTCGGTCAGCGGATCATCAACAGTTTCCGGCTGACGCAGGGCGATTATGTCGGTATCGATCGTCATAGGCGTATCGTTCCTTCTGGAAGTTCTGGCAGGCTTGATCACCCGCCACGATACGCCGCCTTCTCAAACACCGTCACCCATTTCCCGGCAAAGCTCGTCAATCAGTCCAGCACCCACATCTTGTCACGCGGACCCGATGACGCGATATGCGGCAGCCAAAGTGCTGAGTGTGTCCATATCCTCGTGGTCGGACGTGACAGGATAGCCATTGCTTTGTACCAATGTCACCGCAGACTTGCGCCATTCGGTCGGGGTTGTTCCAAAGCTGCGCCTGAAAGCGGAGTTGAAGCCTGCAATGTTGGAAAAGCCAACGTCCAGAGCAATGGACAGCACAGTTGCCCTTGGATCACTCTTCAGGCGGTCGGCGGCGCGCATCAGTCGTAACTGCGTCAGGAAACGGGAGAAGCTGGTTTTCGCCTGAGACCGGAACAACCGGGCCAGATAGTCCGCCGACATCCGTTGTGCCGCTGCAACATCGCCCAGACTGATAGGCTGATCATAGTGATCAAAGATAAAGTCCATTGCACGGCGCAGTGCCGCCCCGAGCTCGTTGCGTTCCTCTGGGCTGAGCAAGCTTTCAGAGCGTTCCAGAACAATACCCCCCTTCTGCTGCAACAGCACTCCCATGATCCGCAACGCATGGGATTCCACCTGCAAAGCCCAGCCTTTTCGCTGCTGCACAGCATCCAGATGCAGCCGCGCGGCAATCGCGGCAAGTTCCCCCTGTACAGGCGACCCAGACAACGCGGGCAGAGTAAAACGGCGGCGCTGAAAGCAGGCGTCGGCGCTGGCGATGGCCGGGTCGATCTGGACGACCAGCATGCGATTCTTCTCTCCGGCGCGTTGCGTGCCGTGGGGTTGCCAACAATGGGCCAAGCCCACTTCGCCGACCGTCAGGATGCGCGCTTCGCGGTCGGTCTGCAAGAAAAGCCCGCCCGACAGCATGACGATGAGTTCAAACGCCCCATGCAGGTGCAGGCCAACATCGCTTTCGCTATGTAAGAAACTGCGAACCCTGAGCTTCTCAGGGAACCGAATAAGCTCGATGGTGCGCGCTGAAACCAAGCCTTTCACCCTTCAAGGGGTGGAAGACGGCCGCGCGGGCCGCCTTCTGTGTTCAGTCTGTCTCGCCATCGGATCAGATACTGACCTCTCCAGACAAGCGGATGTCCACAGCACTTGCGCCAACAAAGACCTTCAGCGCGCCATGGGCATCCTTCCATCCGTCATTCCAATACGCCAGAGGCCGTTCCACTCCATCGCGGGGCAAGGTGAACTGCAACTGCTGGGATTCGCCGGGCTTCAAGTGGACCTTGGCAAAGGTACCCAACCGGCGAACCGACTTCGCCTCTCCGGGAAGTTCAATGTAAAGCTGGGCAACTTCCTTGCCGTTCCTGTCGCCCCGGTTGGTCAACGTAACACTGGCCCGCACTTCTGAATCTGTCGCGTCCAGTTGCAAATCGGAATAGTCGAACGCCGAATACCCCAGGCCGTGACCAAGGGGATAGGCGACCCCGATACCGCCGTCGATGAAGCCGCGGTAACCCGAAAACACACCTTCGCTGTAATGAACACTGCCTTCGGTTCCCGGATAGCAGGTGGTATCCGGGAACAGATCCATCTTGTCGTCATTCGGGAAGGTCAGCGGCAGCCGCCCCGAAGGGTTGACCACGCCGGTGACAACGCGGGCTACCGCCGCGCCCTGTTCCTGCCCCAGATAGCCACCATGCAGAATGGCGGGAACCTGTGCATCCCAGTCGTCTGTGCAGATCGGCCCGCCTGACTGGTTTACGACGACAACACTGGAGTTTGCCTCTGACAGCGCCCGGATCAGCGCGGGCTGATTGTTCGGCAACCTCAGGTTCGGGCGGTCGCCATGTTCGGATTCGAACACCCGTGTCGCCACGATAACAAGATCCGCATCCTGCGCCGCCGCGACCGCCGCGTTTTGCAGGTCGCTGGCCAAGGGCACCGGCGGTTCCCAACCCAGGCGGATCTGCGCGCCAGTCAGCACGCCCTGTGAGGGCGAGTCGGGCTGGTGGTCGATGCGCAGGCTATGACCTTCCGGCCGGTCCGTCAGATCAACCTTGATCCGGAACACCTTCGGATCGCCGCCGGCCACGTTGTTGAGCGCGCCACTGCCGCCGAAAACTGCGCCAGACGCTTGGCCCATGCCGATGGCGGCCAGAGGCTCATCCGGAGCGATCTCGGCCGTTGTGGGCGCGGTGCTGACGGTTTCGGTCGCGGCGCCATGGTGGCGCTCGGAAAAGATCTGCTTGCCGTCCAGCCAGAGGCTGGTCGTGCCCAGCATGGTGACGGCCAGCTCGTAACTGCCCGACACCGGAACCACGAGACTGCCTTCAAACCGCACCGCCGTGTTGACGCACAGCTCATAGGGGATGTGGGGGTAGCGCTCTGAATTGCTGCCGGTGCCCATGAAGTTATAGAACCCCAAGTTCACCGCGACCTGCGGCATGGTCAGGACGGAATGCGGCGGACCGTCGAAATGCAGGTTGGTCCAGAACGAGGCCTTGACGCCTTGCTCTCCGCCCGGCGTGCGCAGGAAGCTGGACGGGATGCTGTCAGGCCCCTCCAGCAGATCGGCAGCCGAAACCGGATCGGAGCCCTGGGCAAAAACCACCTCGGCATCGTCACCCAGCAGCTTTTCAAAGCCTTGCAACATGGAACAGCCACCCGCCGGGCGCACTTTACCCGAGCCGGCCCCAGCGGTTGAAAAGTTGTCGGCATCGGCCCCGATCACCAGGACCTTGCGCAGGGTCTTGGGTGCGCGTGGCAGGAACCCGCCGTCATTTTTAAGCAGCACCAGCGCCTCTTCGGCGATCTCGTGTGCGGTGGTGGCGTGGTCCTCAAGGTTCATGTCGGACACCGACGGGCTCCATTCCAGGATCCCGAGCCCCAGCAGAGGCCGCAGAATGCGGCGGCACATCTCGTCCAGATGGGCCGGTGGCACGTCGCCCTGTTCGACCACTTCTTTCAGACGCCGCCCGTAGAAGGTCCCCGTCGGTTCTTCCTGATCCAGACCCGACAGCGCAGCAGGCACAGTCGAGTGAACGGCGCCATAGTCGCTCATCACCCAACCCCGGAAACCCCATTCCTGGCGCAGAACCGTCGTCAGCAGCCAGTCATGTTCGCAACTGTAGGTGCCGTTGACCTTGTTGAACGCCCCCATCAACGAGGTGACCTGCGTGCCGCGCACCACGGCCTCGAACGGCCGCAGATACAGCTCGCGCAGCGCCTTTTCCTCGATCTGCACGTCGATCGAGTAGCGCTGATATTCCTGGTTGTTGCAGGCAAAGTGTTTGAGACAGGATGCGACACCCTTGGACTGGATCGCCTCGATCTGCGCCGAGGCCATCCTTGCATTCAGAACCGGATCCTCACCCGAGGATTCAAAGGTCCGCCCGCCAACCGGGACCCGGGCAATGTCGACCGCCGGACCGAGGAACACGTTGTGTCCGCTGGCTCTGGTCTCGTGGCCCAGAACCTCGCCATAGCGGCGGGCGAGGTCCAGGTCCCATGTTGCTGCCAGCGTGATGGGCGCAGGCAGGGCAGTGGCCGACTGGCCGTGGACTTCCGGGTTGCCGATCCGGATACCTGCAGGTCCGTCGGCCATGGTCATCGCGGGAATGCCAAGATGTGGCAGGGCGGCGTTGTGGAAGCCGAAATGGTGGTTGATGTCTCCGGTAACCAGATCGATCTTGTCATCCAGCGACATGCGGCCAAGCAGGGTCTCGACCTCGGTTTCAACCTCTGGCGAGGTGCGCCAGTCCTTGCGCGGAAGCGGCTTGTTCATCGTCGTATCCTGTTCATTAAATTTGTCTGACATCTTGGTGTTCATGGAATCACCGAACCGTGCGGATGGGGACGATGGCAAGCGCACCGATAATCGCGAAAACGCCCGCAGCGATGAACAATGCGGTATAGTTCTTGCCATCAGCCACGGCGCCGAGGCCAAGAAAGATCGGCGCGATGGCTGGTGCAAACGACTGCGGCAGTGCGTTGGCGATGTTGAAGATACCGAAATCCTTGGCGGCGTTGGCACCCTTGTTGGGCAGAACAGCCGCGACAAGCGCCAGGTCGACGGCCACATAGACCCCCTGCCCGATCCCGCAGATGGTGGCACCAACAACGAACTGATTGAAATCCGGTGCCAAACCGATCACGATCAGACCTGCACCATAGATGACTGCCGACATCAGCACAAAGATCTTGCGACGCCCGATCAAGTCCGAAAGCCAGCCCGCAAGCGCACTGCTGACGACAGTCGCGATGGTCAGTGCGACGGTCGCCTTGAACAGATAGGTCGGCACGTCCGCGGGCGCGATGCCCAGCACATCAATCAGATAATAGACCTGATAGGAAATCAGTGTCGCGAGCCCCATGAACAGCATGAAGCGGCTGACGAAGGCCCAGGAGAAATCGGGTGCGGTCCTGGGGTTGATCCAGAAATCCTTGGCAAAGCGGACCAGATCGATCGGGGCAGCGTCTTCCTTGGCCAGTCGACGGTCTTTCAGCGTCAGCATGAACAGCACAAGCCCGCCCGCGCAGGCAAACATCGGCCAGGTGAACATCTTGACGACATCGCCACCGGAAAACTGGGCCACATAAATTCCAGCCAGAATGCCCCCCTGAATACACATTCCCAAAAGGCCAGAGACAACCCCGCGCTGCTCTTCGGGAACCTGATCCGGCAAGACTGCCGTGATCGCCGCAAGGAAAGCGTTGAACCCAAGCTGCATCAGAAGCCAGCCGATGGCGATCGACGTCAAGCCACCGGTGACGATCAGCCATGTCCCGACGACAGCCACCGCAAAGCCGCCCAACATCCACGGCTTGCGCATCCCGATGGTCGAGGTTGTGCGGTCACTGAAATACCCGGCGACCGGGTTTGCGATCAGCGCGACAATGGCACCGATGCCAAGGATGAAGGCCAGATTGGATTCCTTGTTGGCGGGGTCGATCTGCTCGACCCGCAAGGCAAAGGCCACCACGACGGGCGTCAGAATAGCCATCCACATGGTGAAAAAGGCAATGACAAAACTGGCAATGAACGGAACTCCCACCCTTGTCTGGGGCATGGGCCCGGCTGTAGAGGTGATGTGCATTTTTGATTTTCTCCCCGGAAAACTGTGAATGCCTGTGGTGTTTTGCCGGTTCTTTTGCCGGATCGGACACAAAATAAGTTACAAGGGGGCATGGGTCTTTCGTGAAACAGGACCTGAATCGGATCAGATACCGAACATTGCGACATGTCGCCGGTGATGCGCGGGCCGGCAGATCGGCGTTGCAGGGTCTGCATCGACGCCACGCCCTTTGAAAACGGCGCGCCGGTGCAGAGAACAGACAATGTCCTCCAATTGATACAACCTGGGCCGAGCGCCGCTCATCCTCCCGATCGACGCTCAACGTCGGGGTTTGCGACTGAACCCACCGAAGGTCACAAGGCGCATCCTGATGTCGGTCGGCACGGATCAGCTTTCATGTGTCGGTTTCAGACGCGGGATGGCAGGCCACTTCGGACGGCCAGCGCCGCAAGCTCTGCGCGATTGGCACAGTGCAACTTTTCGAAGCATTTCTGCATATGGGTGCGGACCGTGGCAAAGCCGATTTCCAGAAGCCTTGAGATATCCTTGTCACTGCACCCTCGCGCGACGAGGACAGCGACCTCGCGTTCGCGCGCGGTCAATACTAGAAGCGGGTCCGATCCAAGCACGTACTCTGCCTGCTCCAGATAGGGGGTCAGAACGCCGAGGAGCCCGATTTCCCGATAGCCGAACTCGGGCCGCGAGGCACGACGCCAGACACGAAGGTCGGCAGCGGAACGTTCCCCACCTTTGGGAAACAGATTGATGCCGTGGTCCATCCCGTCCTTGCGCAGGAAATCGTTGAAGAACTCCGACTGGCACAACTGCTTGCGCGGAATGACTTCCTCGACAAAAGCGGGACGCCACAGCGCGCGCAGTTTCAACGACATCGGGTCGTGAAACTGGAACCAGTTCAGGTACCGATCAATGTTGGCCGGATCCTGGTTGAGTATGAACGGGTCTTCAAACGCGTTCGTCGCCCGGTTCCAGCGGAACGAGGCAAGGAAATCCGCCCGTAGAAGTTTCAGGATCGACGGGAACAATTCTTCACGAACGTCCGAAATAGGTTCGGGCTGGCAAAGACGTGCGACGATCCGGGTGAGCAACTGAACCTCTTCCGAGGTCATGTCGTAGATCGCTTGCGTCATCGGCATCCTCCTCCTTCGGAGTGGGGTACGCCCGCAGACACGTCGCCCCGGGCGTCTGCCTCGCCGTCTGGGCGGCGGCGAGGCAGTATCTTGGCGCGCGAAGGCCGGTTCGGTCCCGGCACGCGCTGTGTCAGAACGGGTAGTGCTGGCCAGAATCTTCGATGGTGATCCAGCGGGTCAAGGTAAATGCGTCAAGTGCGGCCTTGCCCCCGAAGCGACCATAGCCCGAGTTCTTGACGCCACCAAAGGGCATCTGGGCTTCGTCCGAAACGGTCGGGCCATTGATGTGGCAAATGCCGCTTTCGATCCGTCCCGCCACAGCCATGGCCCGGCTGATATCGCGGCTGAAGACCGCGGCCGAAAGGCCATACTCGGTATCATTAGCGACCCGCACCGCTTCGTCGTCGTTGGCGACACGGATGATCGGCTTGACCGGACCGAAGCTTTCTTCCTGATAGATCGTCATATCGCCCGAGACGTAGTCGATCAGCGTGGCGGCAACGACCGATCCGTCACGCGCGCCACCGGCAATGACCTTGCCGCCCTTCGCCGTCGCGTCGCTGATGATCCGGTCCATCTTTTCGGCCGCCTGTGGCGTGATGAGTGCGCCGAGCACGACCTTGTCGCGTGGGTTGCCGGAGGGCAGCGCATTTGCCTTGGCGGCAAGGGCCGCCACAAAGGCATCGGCGATACCTTCGTGGACGATGATCCGCTCGGTCGACATGCAGATCTGGCCCTGGTTCATGAAGGCGCCAAACGCGGCTGCATTCACGGCACCTTCAAGATCCGCGTCATCAAGGATCACGAGAGGCGCCTTGCCCCCCAGTTCCAGAAGCGCCGGCTTCAGATGCTCTGCCGCCTTCATTGCGATGATCCGGCCAACCCGCGTCGAGCCGGTAAAGTTGACATGCTTGACCTCGGGGGCCGCGATCAGGGCCGCGACAATCTCTCCCGCATCTTCCGGCGCGTTGGTGATGACGTTGATCACACCGGCAGGCAGCCCCGCCTCGGTCAGCGCGTCGCCAATGGCGCTGTGGATGAAGGGCGACAGCTCCGAGGCCTTGAGCACCACCGTGTTGCCGCAGGCCATCGCCATCGCCACGGCCCGGACACCAAGGATGACGGGCGCATTCCAGGGCGCGATGCCAAGACAGACCCCCACGGGGCGGCGTATCGCCATGGACAGGCAGCCCGGCTTGTTCGATGGAATGACGTCGCCGGTGATCTGCGTGGTCATTGCGGCGGCTTCGCGCAGGATGTTGGCACCGAACATGCAGTTGAAGCCAAGCCATGGCCCGGTTGCTCCGGTTTCTGCGATACCGCCCGCGATGATATCCGGGGTCATGGCGTCCAGCTTGTCGGCGGCCTTGTTCAGAACCGCCCGGCGCTCGCCCGGGGCTGTTGCCGCCCATGCCGGAAAGGCCGCTTGGGCCGCGGCAACGGCACGCAGTGCATCGGCAACCGAGGCCGCCGGGGCCTGGGTTGCGACCTCGCCCGTCACCGGATCGTGGCGGTCGTAGGTCCGCCCGCCTTCGGCCTCGACGGCCTGGCCTCCGATCAACATCGAAATCTTCATGGTTCCTCCTCCTCGTTTTTTGCTCTCAGTTGTCTGGGCTGATGGCGATGTTCAACAGGACCTGACGCCGCTCGCTGGTTGCCACCCGGATCGCCTCTTGCAAGACACCGGGCAGGTCTTCCCCTTGGTCGACCGTCGCGGTCCAGGCCCGGCTTGCTTCGGCGGTCCGGGTGAAATCGGGGCTTGGCTGCAGGCTGGTCAGCGGCACGGAATTGGCCTGCTTTGCCTCGCCCGTTGGATAGAGGCCCAGCACCGATTGCCGGACCGCGCCCCATTCGCCGTTGTTCAGAACCAGAACGATCACCGGCAAGGCATGGGCTTCGGCGATCTGGTGGCAGGCCGTGGGATTGGCGAACATGTAGCTGCCGTCCCCCATCGTGGCAAAGACCAGCCGGTCAGGGTCGGCGATCTGCCCGCCCAGTGCCGCGGGAAACCCCCAACCCAATCCGCCCGAATGGGGCTCCTGAAAATAGCTTTTGTGATCCTCGACATCGAGATGGCCCAGCGGGCATCCCAACTCGTGAAACACCGTGGCCTTGCGCCCCTTGCCTGCCTGTTCCTTGATCGTTTGCCCCAAACAATGGGCGACCCATGCCTTGGTCATCGGCCCGCCCTTGCCGCGTTCCGCCGTTGCAACAAGGGACGCACGGGTTGCGGCAGATTCGGCGGCGACGGTCTTGCGCCGGATGCCAAGCGATGCCTCATCGCGCGGAAGGGCAGACATGGTGTCCATCAGGGCCAGCAGGCTGGGTCCGGTTTCCCCGACCAGGGTGACATGGGCCGGAAAATTGCGGATCGGCGTGCGGCTGAACAGCGGGTCGGCGCCAAGCTGGATCACAGTCACATCGGGGCGCAGCTGCACCTGGTCCGGCCACCAGGGTGCCAGCGAGTCGATGACCAGAACCACATCGGCCCCGGCCAGGGCGGCAGTGGGATCTTGGCCTATGTGCATCGGATGCGACAGGGCAAGGGTGGGCGTGTTGGCCCAGTATTGCGACACCGGCAGCGCCCAGCTTTCGACAAACGGAGCGAAGGCAGCAAAGGCCTCGGCACTTCCGGCCCCGCGTTGTGCGATGACCAGCGGAGATTTCGCCCCAGCCAGCAATGCCGCGGCCCGTGCCAGCGATGACGCTTCGGGTGCAGCGATGGCGGGCGCCATGCGCGATGGTTGGTCGAGACCGTGCTCGGCCGTCTGTTCGCACAGCACCTCGCGCGGGAGACTGAGATAGACCGGACCCTTGGGCGTCGATTCCGCAATGGCCCAGGCGCGTTCGAACACTTCCGATAGCTGTTCGGGAAAGCGCAGCTCGTATTCCCATTTGGTGCATTCGCGGACGAGGGCCGCCTGATCGAACATCTCCTGCCCCCAGCCGATCGGCACCGTGCGCGCGCCGAAGCGGCGGCTTTCGGTCACCGGCGTGCGGCCTGACATCAGGATCATCGGGATCTGATCGCACCAGGCGTTGATCGCCCCCATGGCCCCGTTCGCGAGGCCAACATTGGTGTGCAGCATCACCGCCGCCATCTTGCCGGAAATCTGATAGTAGCCGTGCGCCATGCCAACCGCCACGCTTTCGTGCGGGCAGATGACCGGCTCGGGCAGGTCCAGCGCGCTGCGACCGGCTTCGACCAGACCTTCCACAATCGGCGGGAAATCGGTGCCGGAGTTCACAAAGACATGTTCGACACCCAGCGCCTTGAGCTTGCTGAAAATCGCCCCGCCTGCCGTGATCATTCCGTCGCTCATGCCAGTGGCTCCTTTATCGTGCGCCGATATTGCGGCATTGCCTCGGCCAGCCGCACCAGAGTTGCCAGCGTGCGGTTGATCAGCACCGGCACGCCCAAGGCCTCGCCCTGCGTGGCCACGGCGCCATTCAGGGCGTCGATCTCGCTGCGCCGACCGGCCTTGCGGTCCTGCAACATCGAGGGTTCGTGCAGCAGGTGGTGCGCGGCGGCATGGTCAATCAGCGCCGTGACGTGATCAATGCTGGCCTGTACGCCCGAGGCTTTGGCCACAGCGATGACTTCGGCTGCGGTGTCCTTGGCCAGTTTCAGCGAGTCCGGGAAAGCGCCGATGCCCCCCGGCGTGCCATCGGTCAGCGCGCTGATCGCGTTCATCGCGCAGTTGAAGGCCGCCTTTTCCCAGATCGCAGCCTCGATGCCGGGATCGGCCTTGGCGGTGATGCCGCCCCGGTCCATCAGCGCAACCAGGTCGTCGAGCAAAGGGCGATGCACCCCATCGGCGGAATAGAAGGTCGTGGTCGCCTTCCCATGCGAGGCCACGCGGCCCGGCCCCAGATACTCGGCCGGGGTCATGGTCAAGCCCAGAATTACCCTGTCGCGGGGGATGTGCGGCTCGATCCGCGCGTCATTGCCAATTCCGTTCTGCAACGTCAGAACCGTCGCCCCACCAAGGGCACCTGCGATGGATTCCAGCGCCGCAGCGGTGTGGAACACCTTGGTGAACAACAAGATGACATCGGCTGGGCCGGCAAAGTCACTGGGCCGCATCGCCGGAATCCGCAACTGATGTGCGACACCATCCAGATCGACATGCAGCCCCTCTTGCGCAATGGCAGCGAGATGCGCCTCGTTCACGTCCAGCAGAGTCACCTCGGCCCTGGCAAGCGCAAGCCGCGCCCCAAAGACCGAGCCCATGGCTCCTGCGCCAAGAACAGCTAACCGCATTCAGACTTCCCCCTTGCCGATTGGCAACCTCTCTCGATTTTTCGTTAAGGATAGTCTTGAAGGAAAATACTGTCTAAATTATAATTGATATAGGAGACATTGATGAAATCAATTCGACTGGAATCCTTCGACCTGAACCTTTTGAAGCTGTTCGTCGCACTGGCCGAAACCAGGTCGGTAACTCGGGCGGCGGCGCAGGTCGGCCTGACCCAGCCGTCGGCAAGCAATGCGCTACAGCGGATGCGGCTGACGCTCGGTGATCCGCTGTTCATCCGCAGCAAAAGCGAGATGGTCCCTACGCACTACGCCGCCCTGATCCTGCCGACGGTTCGCGCGACACTCTCCGCCCTGTCCGAGGCGCTGAACCACGCGGCAGATTTCGAGCCGAAGGAGAGCCGCAGGAAGTTCAGAGTGTCGCTGTCGGGACTTGGAGAGGCGGTGTTCCTACCTGTTTTGGCCAAATCGATTGGGGAAACGGCACCCTTTGTGATGCTGGAGAACGATCCGGTTCCGTTGTCGAAGCTGGGGGACAGCCTGCTGACGGGACGCACTGACCTGGCGCTGGGTCTGGTTACGGTTTCGGCACCCGGCGTGCGCAATCTGCCGCTGTATCAGGAAAGCTATGTCGCCATCAGCGCGCCGGACCGGGAACAGGTGCCGCAAACGATCTCTGATCTCCGGAACGAACGGCTGCTCCTTGTGGCCCCTGCGGCAACCTATGGCCGCGAAATCCAGGCGATCCTGACGCGGTTAGGCCTTCAAGGCAACGTCGCGCTGATCATGCAGGAATTCGCCGCCCTGCCCGAACTGCTGCAGGGCGGACGCTACCTTGCGATCGTTCCGGGCAACTATGGTGAAAATCTGGCCCGCTCGGGTCGCGCAAAGGTATTGCCACTGGAACTTGGTCACACGGAATCACCTGTCAACATGGTCTGGGCCGAACATGCTGAATCCGATGCCGGTTTTCGATGGTTTCGCGATCTGGTGGAACAAAGCCTTGTCGGGCAGACACCCTGACGCAGGGATGCCGGGCTTTGACGGTGTGCTGGTCCGCCGCGCCGTACAGGATGACGATTTCTGCTCACGAGGAGGCCATGGACATCACCCGTTCGAACGCCATCGCAGCGCCGAGCACCAGGGAATCGCCCCCCGGCGGTGCGTCCAGGGCCAGACCCACCGGAAGCCCCCTGTCTGTCTTTCCGACAGGAACGGACACACCCGTGAAGGCGGCATTCGACAAGAGGTCGGCGTTGTGGATGATCGCTTCAAAAACCGGCAGGTCCTGACCGCCCAGACGCAGGGTGCCGGGCCCGTCCTGTTCCGGCGCTGCGAGCAGGGTGGTAGGACAGGCCAGCAAGTCGATCCGGTTGCGTGCAAAGAGGCCGGCAGCGGCAGCAATCAGGGCAGGACGATGGACGGTTGCCGCCTCTCGGTAGGCTTCTTCGGTGATGCGCGTTGCCGGATCGCGCTGGCTGTCGAAGATTGCCCGAACGTCGGGGCTGGAGACCAGATCGCCGACCTTTGCATAGTTAAGTGCCAGCCCGTGCTTGGCCAGAAAGGCCTCCAGCTCGATCCGCCCTTCGTAGACCGGGACAATCATTGCGCTATCGCGGTGCGGTCGCACAAGGTCAGAGGCGTCCACGTTGACAAGTTCGGCCCCTGCCTTCTCGGCAAGGTGAAGGGCGGCCTGACAAAGGGCGGCCACTTCGGGCGAGGCATTTTCCCAGAAGTAGCGTTCGGAAACGCCGATCCGCAAACCCTGGAGCGACCGGTGTTCGGTGGTCTGGCCGGTCACGCAAAGATCGATCAGCGCCAGATCGCGGGCGGAACGGGCCAGCGGGCCCGGCGTGTCGCGGCTGGTCGAGATCGGGACAATGCCATCGGTCGGCCAGCGGCCTGTTGTCGGGCGATACCCCCAGACACCGCAAAAGGCAGCCGGTATCCTGACCGAGCCGCCCGTGTCGGTGCCGATCGAGACCGGTCCCAGACATGCGGCAACGGCTGTTCCCGAACCGCCACTTGACCCGCCGGCCGTTCTGCTGCGGTCATGGGGGTTGCGCGGGGTGCCAAAGGCCGGGTTCTGCGAGGTCGCACCATAGGCCAGTTCATGCATGCCGACCTTGCCAAGCATGATGGCACCCGATCGGCGGAGCCGCTCCGCCACAGGTGCATTGCAGTTGGGCCAGAAGTCTCTCAATGCCTTGGTGCCCGCCGTCGTGGGGTGACCAAATACGTTGATGCTGTCCTTGAACGAGATCGGCACGCCATGCAGCGGGCCGAGCACCTGTCCGCTGGCCGCCCGGCGGTCCGCGTCACGGGCTCCCTTCAGAACTCGCCCGGGGTCAATGCTGGTGAAGGCATTCAGGTCATGGTGCCGTTCGATTTTCTCCAAGATACTCAGAGCCAGTTCTTCGGCGCTGAGCCGGCCAGCGGCAATTGCATCGGCGGCATCACAAGCCGTCAGTTCTTCAAAAGACATGTTCAGCCTCTCGATTCTGCCGGATTTCGCCGAATGGGCAAGAGGTCCCGCCCGATAAGCTGGCGCACGCCGCCCCAGGCACCTTTGGGAAACAGAAGCGTCACAAGAATTGCCATCAGACCGAGGAGGATGAAGTAGACCGAGCCGAGATCGGACAGGGTTTCCCGGAGCAGGAAATAGACCACGACACCGACGATTGGACCTTCCAGCGTTCCGATTCCGCCCAGGATGACGACAAAGAGGGTGATTGCCATCCAGTTCATCGAGAAGGCAGTTCCGGGTCCGATCTGCAATGCGAGCATGTAATATGCGCCACCTGCGGCACCAGTGATCGCGGCAGCGATCATCATGACCAGCCCCTGGGTGCGGCGAAGGTCAATGCCCATGGCTTCAGCGGCGGACGCATTGTCGCGGATGGCCCGCAGCGCCAAACCGACGCGGCTGCGCATCAAGAGCACGCAGACCACAAGTGCGACGATCAGGACCAGTGCTGCCGACCCATAGGTGCCGTACATCCGCAGCTCGCGCGGGACGCTGCGCATGGCGATCAGCGAGAGCCCACCGCCGCCGCCCAGAAACGAAGTGTGGAAGACGATCAGCCGGACCACTTCGGAAATCACCCAGGAGGCGATGGCAAATTCTGCGCCTTTCAGCCGGGAGAGGATGGGTGTGATGGCCAAAGCGGTCAAAGCGCACAGCACGGCCGACAGCAGGATGAACGGGAAGGGCAAGACCTGAAATCCATTGGCCGCCACGAAGACGGCGTAACCGCCGATCCCGACAAAGACCTGGAAACCCATGAAGACAATGCCTCCAAAGCCGGCCAGGAGGTTCCACATCAATGCGATGGCCAGGACGGCGGCCATTTCGGCCACGAGGATGACTGTCTGGCGCGAACCCAGGAATGGCACCAGGATCAGCAAAACAACGATGATCGCCAGCACGATGAAGGATCGGTTTATGGAAGGCAGGCGCATCACTGTCTCCTGCGGAGGGACATAAGACCGCCTGGCAAGGCAAGCAGCACGACAAGAAAGACGAGGTGGCCGACAAGGGGACCGTAGCTGGGATTGATCAGCGACCCCGCAGACTGCGAGAGTCCCAGAACAATCCCCCCGGCCAGAGTGCCCCAGATCGAACCGACGCCGCCAAGGATGACGGCCTCGAAGGCAAAGAGCATCCGCTCGGGACCGGTCGAAGGGTCAAAGTTTCCGCGCATGCCGTAGAAACCGGCAGCGATAGCGGAAATGGCAAGAGTCAGGCCCATGGACACGGCAAAGATGCGGCTTGTCTTGATGCCCATCAATTGCGCGGTCTGATCGCTGTCCGACGTGGCGCGGATGGCGCGCCCGAACTTGGTCGACCCGAAGATCGCGCTTGTCAGCCAGAAGATCGCAAAGGAGACGGCCAGCGTCAGCAGGGGAAGAACCCCAAGACTAAGGCCCGCGACCTGGATCGATGCCGCACCCAGCGGACCGGGATTCAGATTCTGCGTGTCGGCGCTGAACAGTTCCAGCATGACGTTCTGCAGAATGATCGACAGGCCAAAGGTCACCAGGATGGGCGGCATTTCACCCCGGCCCAATGTGCGTTCGATCACCAGCCGCTGCAGGATGAACCCGACGACGAACATCACAAGCGCGACCACCGGCAAGACGAACAGCGGGTGCACGCCGAGAAGAAGAGATCCCTGCAAGGTCAGAAAGGCCGAGAAGACGATGAAATCGCCATGGGCCAGGTTGATCTGGCGCATCAGCCCCAGGGTCAGCGCCAATCCAAGACCGTAAAGCCCGTAAAGAGCACCGATAAAGGCCCCGTTGATCAGTACTTCCATGATTCAATCCATCCCGAAATAGGCGCTTGAAATTTCCGCGCGGTCCGCCTCGGCTGAGGGACCGCTGAGCGGTATGCCGCCGTGCCTCATGCAGGCGTAGGTATCCGAAGAGGCGAGCGCCCGGCTGATGTCCTGCTCGACAATCACCAGCGTCATGCCCTCTGCCCGCAACCGGGAGATGGCGGCATAGACGACGTCGACGGCGGCCGGCGACAGACCCAGCGACAGCTCGTCGCAGAGCAAGACAATCGGGTTGGACATCAGCGCACGCCCAATGGCCACCAGTTGTTGCTGGCCACCCGAAAGCGCCGACGACGGTCGCTTGCGTAGCGGTTCAAGGGCGGGGAAGACCGAATAGACCCTTTTCAGATCCCATGGCCCTTCGCGACTGCAATGCGCTCCGATTATCAGGTTCTCTTCTACCGTCAACGACGGGAAAAGCCGACGCCCCTCGGGAACCATGGCGAGGCCCATGGAAACGATATCGGTGGGTGTCAGGCCCGAAATGACCGCGCCGTTCAGCGTCACGTTGCCGGATCGCGGCTTGAGGAACCCGGTCAGGACCGAGAACGTCGTGGTCTTGCCTGCGCCATTTGACCCGATCAGCGCCAGTGTCTCGCCCTTGGCGACGTGAAGCGACACGCCAAACAGGACCGACAGTGCACCGTAACCGGCATGAAGATCATTAATCGAGATCATGCTGTTCGGGCTCCATCCCAAAGTAGATTTGCCGAACCTTGGGCAGTTGCATTGTTTCGTGAGGCTGGCCCGCGGCGATGATGCGGCCCTCGCCCAGCACTGCAAGTCGATGAGCTGCGTGCGTGAGAACGTGCACAAGATGTTCGATCCAGATCACCGCGATGCCCTGAGCGGCCAGTGCCGTGATGGTTTCGATCAGGCCTTCCGCCTCTTTGTCAGTCAGGCCGCCTGCGATCTCATCCAGCAGGAGTACCGCGGGCTTGGTTGCCAGCGCCCGCGCCAATTCCAGCCGCTTGCGATCAAGAAGAGACAGTTCGCCGGCCTGGGCATCGGTACGGTGCGTAAAGTCACAGAGCTGGAGTGTTTCCCGGATCAGAACCTCGGCCGGGTCATCGGCAAGCCCGGCACCAAACTTCGCTGCGACCAGCAGATTTTCGTAGACCGACATCTGCGAGAACGTCTGTGGCACCTGAAAGGTGCGGCCAATGCCGTTCATTGCCCGTTCCGCGGCGCTCTGGCCGGTGATGTCGCGCCCCTGCAACAGGATCCGGCCGGCCGAGGGCGCGTGCGCCCCTGAAATCACGCCGAAGAGCGTGGTCTTTCCCGAACCGTTCGGCCCGATGATCCCCAGAATCTCGCCCGCTGCGGCCTCAAGGCTGACATCCTCAAGCACGTTGGGGCCGCCATATGATTTGACGATTCCTTCGACAGCAATCGCTGATACGGCGGACCCGGTCATAACTCAGCCACCCACGCCCAGCTTGAACGTGTCCTCGATCAGCACTTCAGGCGCGGCGTCGTTGTAGGTTACCTTCAGCGCATAGCTGCCATCGGGCTGCAACCGCCACTGGCCGCCCGCGATCTTCAGCTTTGCGACGTTCTTGACCGGGCTGCCCGCGAAGTCGATGTCGCCGATGATCGTGGTCATGTTGGTGTTCTTGATCACGTCCTGCACCGAATCCGGGTCCATCGGATCGGCGGCGTTTTTCAGCGCGTTGATCCCGAGTTCCCACAGCGCGTGGACGACGCCGATCGGCTGCGTCCACGGCCTGCCGCTGGTGGCGGTGTAGTCGTCGGCCAGCTCTTGCGAGGTTTGCCCGGTAAGGGTCGACTTGTAGGGATAGGCAGGCGTCCACCAGATCTCGGTCGACATGCCGTCGCCGCCGTTGCCCAGGGCCGCAATGCCTGCCGGAAACAGCAGCGCCTTGGCCGGGGTCGCAATCTTGGGCTTGAAGCCCAGTTGCTGTGCCTGCCGCCAGAAGATCGCCCATTCCGGCGGGTTGAAGAGGCCGGTGACGATGTCACAGCCCGCGTCGCGGAATGCGATGATCTGGGCCGAGAAGTCGTCGGCGCCAACCTGGAATTCACCCACATCGGTGATCTCGTAACCGCCTGCCCCAAGCGAAGCCGGGAAGCCGATGTCCTTGTTGCCGAAAACCTTTCCGGGAGGGTCATTCGACCACGCCGTCGCGACCCGCTTGTTGGTGGCCTGGCCGTCCCACATGCCGATGAAGGTCGAGATGATATCCTCAATCCCCCAGAAGAAATGGTTGATGTATTCGAACCCGACGGCGGGGTCGCCCCCCTGCGGAAGCATCCAGCCTTGCCAGGGGTCCATCGTGGTGATGCACGGAACCCCGGCAACCTCGCATTGCGCCGAGACCGGAACAACAGTGCCGGCGCCCTGCGCGAGCATCAGATTGATCTCGTCGCCGTTGATCAGGTGGTTGGCGGAGGTTGCGGCACGGTCCGAGTTCGACTGGTCGTCGACTTCGGAGATCTCGACGTCATAGGTCTTGCCGTTGATGGTCAGGCCGCTGGCCAAGGCGGCGCGGACCTTCTGTAGCATAAACGGATCAGACTCGGCAAAAGGTGCCACAGGGCCAGTCTGCGGGCTGATGTAGCCGATACGCAGAACGTCTGCGCCGGCCAGTGCCGGGGTGGCGAGTCCAGAGCTCAGCCCCAAAGTGGCGGCAGTACCGCCCAACCCCTTCAATGCTTCCCGCCGAGTCATGCCGGCGACACGCGAACGCCTTTTCATGTTGCTCTTCTCCCCTTTGTATGGCCGCACCCGGTCCAGATGGCCGGTCGACAACAACTGTGTCGTCATAGCGTAGAGGTGCTTTTCTTGGCCCGGTATCAGCAGAATTGTTGATGGTGTCTGGCCCTGTTTCCGACCGTCAGGATTCCTGTTGTGCATTGCCAAAGACCCCCAACCGGCCCTGGCCCGGTCATTATGGTCGTCTCAGGCTGGATTTTGTGGTGGCGCGGGCCGCAGCCTTCGGGCGGAGGGATGGCCGCCTGTGCTCCGGGCTTCACCCAAGGCTTGCGCCGTTGCACAGGCCTCTTGCCAACCCAGTCCCGCAAGAAACGCAATTCCGTCCAAGCGGCAGGTCAGATTTCAGCGAGCGCCGACCTTTCGGCCTTCACGACCCCAGATGGCGCGCAGGGCTGATCGCCACCGGACCGTGGTGATGGTCGTGATCGTGGTCATGGCAGTGGTCATGGTCCAGTTCCGCAAGCGCGCCTGACGGAATCCGCTCCAGGCCCTTGCGGAATTCGACTGGCTTGCCGTGCTCGGTATGGAAGTAAGACCGGCGCCAATGCTCCTCGTAGTCCGCCGCTTCCGTCGCAGTGATCAAGGCACGCGCAGCAATGATCTTTTCCAGCGCCTGCATCCACTGACGATAGTAGGCGGTGTTGATATCCTCATCGGCGGTTTGCGGCGATGCGGTGATCTCTGCCGAAAAGGTGCTGACCCAGTCGTTCCAGGTAAAATGGCCCGCCCGCGACAATTGGATGGTCAAGGCAAAGGCCTCTGCCTGCCAGGGCTCTGAAAAGGCAGGTCCATTGTCCAGCCATTTCGGATCAATCGTCGGTTCCGCCGTGGTCACTGCGCGTCTCCGGCCAGCAGGTACCTCTCCCAAAGGCTGAGGTAAACCGCGCCTGGCCCGTCGCTGCCCTTGCCCCACAGATTTTCGCTGTCAAAGCGCACGCAATAGAGATGGTCCGGACATTCGCCCTGACCCGAGGCATGCGCGTCAGCAAAAACATGCGCGCCTTCATACCCGACAATTGTGCCGGGCTTGTCGCGCGCATAGCCCGGCAGACGCGTGTGCGTGGAGAACGTGTCGTTGATGGTCCTGACCGACGCCCCAACCTGAAATCCGGGCGAAGTCTCGACTGTGCGGAGGGTTGGTGCACCGGTGGCCACAGCCACGGCAACCATGTCCTTAGGCAGCATGACCAGCCCCCATTTCCGCAAGTTCCGCGATCCGCGCCTGATACTCTTCTTGCGAGAAGACCCCCTTGGAAATCAGCAGATCTTCAAGCGAAAGCAGCCAATGCTCGTAATAGGTCGTTGTCAGATATTCGATGGCCGGGATTTTCTCCATCGAATGCCGGCTTTCGTCGATGTTGAAACAGCCGGCCGCCAGCGAAAGAAGATTCACCGCAAAGGTTGTGGCTTCCCACTCGGCCTTGAACCGGGTCCCGCCATCCGCCTGGTCGACCGGCCCAAAACCCTGAATTCCGCCCATATCGGCGATTGATCGCATGATCTTACCCCCTAGCCTGCCGCAACGGCCGTCAAGGCACTGACGCCGATCATCGAGTCGCGCGTCACCAGCGCTGCCAGTTGGTCCTCGGTCCAGCCTTCTGTGCCGGCCGGGCGCTCGGGCAGAACCATGTAGCGGATCTCGGCGTTGCTGTCGTACACCCGCACTTCGCAGTCCTCGCTGATCTGCAGGCCAAATTCGGCAAGTACGGCGCGCGGCTCAATGACAATGCGACTGCGGTAGGCCGCAGACTTGTACCAGGATGGTGGCAGTCCGAGGACAGTCCAAGGATAGCACGAACACAGGGTGCAAACGATCACGTTATGGACCACCGGCGTATTCTCAAGAATATGCATCGCCTCGCCTTGCAAGCCACCGATCCTCAATTCCTTCAGGGCCTCGGTGCCATCCGCCAGAAGGCGCGCCTTGTAAGCAGGATCGCTCCAGGCCCGCGCGACAACACGGGCACCGATGCGTGGGCCAAGCTTGTTCTGAAAGATGTCGACGATTTCCGTCACGGCACCGGGATCAATCTTGCCCTTCTCGACCATCAGCGTCTCGATCGCCTTGATGCGCAGCGCAAGCGAGGATGGCGGCAGTGTATGGTCGTCGTGGCCCATGGCAGTCTTGCTTCGATGTCGTTGGCGTTCTGTTCAGTCTATCCGCAGCCAAGCGCACAATGCATCCTCATTTTTGTGGATGTGCTGCCCGCGCTTCGGTTGCCAGGTGACGGGGCGAAAGCAAGTCGGCGCGCGGGCATCCAATCAGCGCAAGGGTGGTATCGAGTTCCGCTTTCATCAGGTCCAGGACTTCGCAGACACCGGCCTCGCCACCCGCGGCCAAACCGTACAGCAGCGCCCTGCCGGACAT
The DNA here is from genome assembly GCA_034670345.1 of Paracoccaceae bacterium. GTDB lineage: Bacteria > Pseudomonadota > Alphaproteobacteria > Rhodobacterales > Rhodobacteraceae > Antarctobacter. Next base: position 85,532 of record JAXMNQ010000024.1, read on the forward strand.
CGTCATGACCGCGCCCGAAGCGACGGCCTTGGCAATGTCAGCGCCAGACCGGATGCCGCTGTCCATCAGGATCGGAATTTGCAGGGCCGCCGACGCGTCCCGCAACAGGCTGATCGGGGCCGGGACGTCCTCAAGCTGTCGCCCGCCATGGTTCGAAAAGACGACGGCGTCCGCGCCCGCCTTCTCCAACCGCAGCGCATCTTCGACGCAAAGGACACCCTTGACGATCAGCTTGTGCGGCCAAAGATCACGCAGGGCTGCAAAGGCGTCCCAGTCAAAGCCTGCGTCCATCCGGCGCGCCATGAGCGCCGATTGGGATGCGACATCGGTCGCGTCCGCCGAGGCGAAATTGGCAAGCTGCGGCAGGCCATGCCTGACCTGCGCCAGACTCCAGAGCGGGTGGGTTGCCGTATCGAGAACGATCCGTGGGGTCAGCTTGAAAGGCACCTTGAAGCCCGACCGCAGATCGCGTTCCCGCTTGCCGTTGACCGCAACATCCGTCGTCAGGACCAGGGTCGAATAACCCGCCTTCAGCGCGCGTTGGACAAAGTCGCGCGCCTGGTCACGGTTCATGACGTAAAGCTGGAACCATTTTTCGGCATCGGTCGCACGTGCCACATCTTCGATTGTGGACGTCGAAGCCGTCGACAGACAGAACGGTATGTCATACTTGGCAGCTGCCCGCGCCAGCGCGAGATCGCCATCGGGCCACAAGACTCCGTTCAGGCCGGTCGGCGCGATGGCCAGGGGCATGGCATGGGTCTTGCCGAACAGTTGTGCAGACTGATCGCGATGATCCACCGCGACAAGCCGGTGCGGATCGAACAGGATGTCATCCAATGCGTCGCGATTGCGCCGCAAGCCGCGTTCGCTACCGGCCCCGCCTTCAAGGTAATCAAAGACCATCCGCGGCAGGCGGCGACGCGCACGCCTGCGCATGTCCTGGATGTTGACAAGATCGACCATTGCTACCTTCGCAAATCTCACGCCGCGCGTTCCGCCGTGGCATATCGGCACCATGAAGTCGTTGCATGATGCCATGGTGCCGAAACATGAACTGAATTCCCGAAGGCTACCCTCCCGCAGACAGACGCACCATCCACAGTTCTGCTACCATTGGTGTCACTGTACCCTAATAAATCAGATTTTGCGGATCCGGAGCCGGGAGCGGGCAAGACACGGTGGTCATTCATGGGGCTACCTTTGAGATTCTCAACCTGCCATCAAGGGCAGCAGCCCGCGTAACGGCAACTCGATGGGCGCCCTGCGGTGACCATCTCATTCGGCAGCGTTTTCCCATGCGGGTGTTGCCGATGTCATCGACGCAGCCTTCTGCCCGGGACGATGAAGCCGCGAGACCGTTTCGGTACCTGTGACCATAGTCCTGAAGAGCGTCAAAGTTGTTGGAAAGGTAGGAATAGAGATCCTGGCACCGGGCTTTGACGCCTCTGACCACTTGCCGTAATGCACGGGTTTCGGCGCGCAATCGATCACAATCGATTTGGAAAACCTTGAGGATTGTCGCGGCGGTCATCACCTTGCCGTGCCAAAAAGTACCAGCGCAGTGTTTCGGCAGGTCGCTCGAAGAATAGTCGCAACCCTGAAGAGTTCTTCGATCGCAGAAGTCCTTGCACCGCATTTTCAATGTGCTTGACCCGCATCGAGATATGCCACCAATCCAGTATGTGGGAGACGGGACCTCGAACGGCACGCCGCACCAGGTTTGGCAAGGCTGGCTCGCCGTCTGAAATCACCGTCACCTTGCTTTGGCCATCCCAACCTTGCGCAATCAGGTCATTCGGAGCTGTATGGCAGGCGATGCGGTTGCTTGTTGAACGAGGCCAAATCGTCGGCTCATATTGAGACTTTCAACCTTACCGACTACGACATCAAGGTGCCGTTTCTGGTATTCAGGCCGACATCGTATGTGCGCACCATCCAGGAAAACAGTCAGTTGGGAGGATGCCGCGTCTTTTTCCGCGTCTCCTTGGCCTTCTTCGTCGAAGCCGAGTTCGTCGGCAATGCACCCCAAACGAATTCGAACTGTCGTGTCCAACTGAGCCGAGCAGGGCAGGAACATTTCGATCAATCGGGCGGCTTCTCGAAACGAGTGCCTCGACCCCAATTCTGCCTGCAGGCGTCGAAGTTCTGACGTCGCACGATCGGGGAAAAGCCCAGCAAATGGAGATTGTGGCCCAGTGTTTGCGATCCCTGCCGATTGGCACCAGCAGCGTCGAACCCTTGGCGACTTCACTCGAATTCGACCGTACAATTGCTTGCTGCAACCGCCTCAACAAGGTTTTTGCGTCGTTAAGGAGCAAGCCCAAGTTCTCGGAACCGAATTCGTCGGGCGCACGGCGAAGTCGAACGATGTCGTGCCTCCGAGTTTCTCCATCGTCAAAAGTCGTCTCGACAAAAATACTTACATCCATGCCGGGTCTCGCCTTGTTCCGAGACTCTTACCCTATCACGCCGACCAACAGGTTTTGCCCACTCCCGGTGGAGCTGCACTTCCTGAACCGCTTCATTCCGCTGATGGCCCGCCTAGCGCCATATACGACCCAGGATTCTGTCGTTGGGTTCAATCAGGGAATCAATCAATTTAGCCTGTCAGGCCAGGATGCTGACAGCGAGAATGGCAAACGGAACCGGCACGACCATTGCCTGCGGAGCTTGGCTCAGCGGACCTTGAAGACCTTTTCGTCCTCGACCTGAAAGCGGAACGCGGTGACGCAGCCCGAGCTGGTGGACCGATCCTTGAAGGACCCGTTGATGTCGTTTGCGTCGGTGGACAGGCACCATCCGTTGCCGTTGTCGCGTCCCCAGGGGCCGATCAGGTTGTCCTTGAACCGATCGTTGGCAAAGTCACGGCGGGAGACGCGCCACTTTTCGACACTATCGCACGTGAGGCTGTGAGCGTTTCGGTAGGCACACTTCTGCACCTCGAAACAGAATCTACGGGAGCCCAGAGTCAGATGAAGCGCGGTTAAGATATTGTTATAAAAATATTTTTAAACCTATTTGACTGCATCTTAATTATTTATTTGATATGTTGTTAATAAATGTGGCTTCCTAGGGCGCTGGGAGGCACCAATGGCATCAACAAACTTCAGACCACTAGCAGGACTACGCGGCGCGCAATGGACCCCGGAGCGCCTGCCTTCGGACCTCGTGGCGTCGGTCCACACTCTGACGACAATCGATGGGGCCAATGTTACCGGCTACCTCTACCGGCGCGGCGGCGAGAAGGCGGTGTGCTGCCTGATGCACCCGCGGGAAATTCTTGCGACTCACATCTGGTGCCCGAACTGCTTGAAGCGGGTTCGGCTGTCTGGGTCCAGGGGTCCCGTGCGGCGGGCAACGATCTACGGCTTGAGCATGAGCTTGCCGTGCTCGACGTCGATGCGGGAACCACGTTCCTGAAAGACCGGGGCTACGCACAAATCAACCTGGTCGGCAATTCCGGCGGTGGTGGGCTTTTTGCCTATTACGCCGAGCAGGCCAATCTGTCGCCCGAGGCACGTGAAGCCAAGAGCCCCGCTGGTCGCCCGGTCAAGCTGGCTGCCGCACCCATGGCACGGCCTGATCTGATGATCTTTGTCGCACCGCACCCTGGGCAGGGCATATTGTTGATGAATTCTCTGGACCCTTCGGTCACGGAGGAAACAGACCCCCTTTCCATCGATCCCGCATTGTTCCCGTTCTCGTCCGAAAACGGCTACGACCCCGAAGGCGCAATTTATGACCCGGCATTCGTGGCCCGATATCGCGCAGCACAGCGCGACCGCGTTCTGCGGATCGACGCAAAGGCCCGGGGTAATCCGCCCTAGAATTAGCGGTGTTCAAAAGTAGAATTTTCTCGGCAAGATATCTGAGGAGATTTACGATGAAGAACGGACGATACAGCGACGCGCAGATTATGGCGATCCTGAAGCAGGCGGAGGGCGGCGTGCCGGTCTCTGACCTGTGCCGTGAGCACGGGATGAGTAACGCGAGTTTCTACAAGTGGCGCGCCAAGTTTGGTGGGATGGACGCGTCATTGATGTCTGAGATGAAGGACATGGCCGAAGAGAACCGTCGCCTGAAGTGCATGTATGCCGAGATGAGCATGCAGAATGATCTGCCGAAGGAGGCTCTTGGAAAAAAGCGTTAAGGCCGTCTCGAAGGCGAGAGATGGCCATAAGGGCAGTCACGCAGAATGGGGCCAGTATCGCTCTGGCCTGCCGGACGTTTCAGATCAGCGAGACTTGCTACAGATACAGCCCTGTGTTGAGCGATGAGAATGAAGAGATCGCCGATTGGAGCTATGCCGGGAAATGGGTGACGGTGTTTGAGAAGGCGGCGTATCGTGGCGGGTGATCAAGCCTGCCAGAACTTCCAGAAGGAACGATACGCCTATGACGAACGATACCGACATAATCGCCCTGCGTCAGCCGGAAACTGTTGATGATCCGCTGACCGAGATTGCCCGGAATGGCGCGCGCCGGATGCTGGCGGCGGCGCTTCG
>JAXMNQ010000025.1:0-86513 GCA_034670345.1 Paracoccaceae bacterium
CCGAAGCTTGGCTGACTTGGGTGCTGACCCACATCGCCGATCACAAGATCAACCGTATCGACGAACTCGCCCCCTGGCACTGGCACCAACGCTGAAAGTCAACGCCCGGTCACACCGGACGCATACCGTACAGTTCGATCCAGAGCCCGTTTGGCGCATCCGCATCGGGATACCTGGCGCTTTGAGCGTCGCAACGAGTTTGCCAGCCTTGGACGCATAGACATTTGCGATACTGGCGCTTCTTCTTCTCCATCGGACACGACTTCCGTTGGCGCGTAAGCCTATTATGGGTGTCCACCAGGCCGGGGCAGGATCAATATGTTTGTCGCCCACATCGTTGGTCAGTTGTCAGTTGTGCCATGAGGCAAGTGCAGCCGAGCAACTCAGAAGCGAGCGGAACAGGCACAGACCAGTACAGGCCTCGACATCGGCTGCGCCCGGTCCTTCGAGCCATTGGCTCATCCAGACGAGGCAGATCGGCTTTCGGTGAACGCAACTAAGGTCGGACAGAGCTTCGAATTGCCCCGAGTTCCATGCTTTTCCCCATGGCAGCAACAGCGCATCAACGGCGGGATCCGAAAGGATACTGTCGGCGCAGCGAACGATCATCTCGGGATGAGAGGTTGCTTGCGCCGTTGCATCGCACGGGTTTCTGGGAGAGGCGAAATTGGGGAGGATTGAGGTCAGGCTTTCGCGGGTCGCATGGTCGAGTTCGGCAAGGGAAAGTCCGGCTCGGCTCACACTGTCGGCCGCGAGGATGGCAGAACCGCCTGAACTTGAAAGGATGGCAACGCGCGGTGGTCGATCCGGGCGTTGCAGTGTGGACGACTTTGCCAGAAACGACGCCGTTTCCATGAGAGTATCGACCGCATTCACAAGATGTGCGCCGGCTTCCGCCAAGTGTTTGTCCCAGGCGAAGTTCACCTGGGGGTCCGTGCCGGTGTGCCAACGGACTGCCGCGGCGCCGGGACCGGTCGCGCCCACCCTGCAGATTGCGACCGGTTTGCCCTGCTTTACCGTGTCGCGAACAGCCGCAACCAGGCGGTCGGGATCGGACAGACCTTCGAAGGTCAGCGCGACTGCGCGTGCCTCGGGCTGTCCGGCAAGAAAACGCAAGAGATCCGCTACATCGAGATCGGCCGAGTTCCCGCAGGTAAGGGCGTGGCTGATCGCTGTGCCATGCATAGCTGCTTGCGCCAGTGCGAGCCCCAGTGCGCCCGACTGACTGATGAGCCCGATCCCGGCCTGACCCTCCGGCACGCCCCCGGGGAATTCTGCAAAGCCTGCATGTGCACCTATGGCGAAATTGGCAAAGCCGGTCGTGTTCGGGCCAAGGAGCCGCATTCCGGAGGCGCGGGAAATCTCGGCAAGCCGGTACTGCGCGGCGATGGGTTCGGCGGCGTCCAGTTCGGCGTAGCCGGAGGCAAAGACAACACAGCCGCCTGTGCCAGCCCTCGCACAGTCTTCGAGTTGCGTCTGGACCGCTGCGGCAGGGACGGCCAGCACGGCACAATCGGGTGGCTCGGGCAGGTCCGCGACCGACGGATAGCAGCGGTGCCCCTCGATCTGCGTCAACCTCAGACTGACGGGATAGAGCCGCCCGGTAAACCGGGAGAGGTTCTGCATGGTGCGATATCCCAGCGACCCAGGGCGGTCGCTTGCACCGATTACAGCGATGCTCCGGGGAGCCAGGATACGGTCGATGGCGCTGCGATTGGACACTTCGGCGTACTCTCAAGTAGGTATTGCGCCGAATACGGCGATCCAGATGACGGTTTCTTGTGCAATCCTGATGCATCTCACCCGAATTTCTTGCTACAAAATCTACCCGAAGGTAGGCTTATTGCAAGACGGAATTAAGAGGGCCTGCCGTGAAAGCAGTGGTCATAGATCGATGGCAGGAGCCCGGCGAGTTGCGCCTGTCCAAGTTTGACTCGCCCCGGTGTGGAGACGAGGAGGTGCGTATTCGCGTCCAAGCCGTGCCTGTGAGCCACGCATTGGGTCTACTGGTAAGAGGCAAGTACCAGCGCAAGCCGAAATTGCCCTTCATTCCGGGAAATACCGCTGTGGGCGAAATCGTCGAACTGGGATCCCGGGCAGGACGCGGGCTTACATTGGGCCAGCTTGTAGTGGCTTCGGTCGAATATGGTGCATTGGCCGAGGCGGTGGTGGCCCCTGCGGTCAACGTCTATCCCCTGCCCGAAGGCGTGGACCCTGCCGCCGCCACCGCGTTGAACACCTCCTACAACTCTGTCTATGCCGCGCTCACCTGGCCGCGTCTTCTCGGGCTTCGGCAAGGGGAAACGGTGCTGATCCACGGTGCTGCGGGCGGGGCGGGCTCTGCGGCGGTGGAGATCGCGCGGGCAATCGGCGCCCGTGTGATCGCGACGGCCTCGGAGGCCGGGCGACGTGCGTATGTGCGCAGACTGGGCGCCGACGTGGTGCTGTCCTCCGAGCCTGCTGCGCTGCGGGACAGCGTGCGCGAGGTGACAGGCGGCGAAGGGGTCGACGCTGTGCTCGATCCGGTCGGCGGCGACCTCTTTACCCAGTCGATCCGGTGCCTGCGTCCCGGAGGACGGATCGTGCCGCTGGGCTTTGCCTCGGGCGAGATACCGCAGGTCGCCACCAACCTGATCCTGGTCAAGAACATCTCTGTCTGCGGGCTCTACATGGGCTACTACAAGATCGACGCACGGACACGGCACGAAGCCGAGGTGCGTGCGATCTTCGAGACGCTGGCGTCATGGATGTCGACCGGACGTATCCGCCCGACCATCGCCGCCCGTCTGCCGCTGGAAAAAGTGTCCGAAGCCTTCCGCTTGATCGAGGATCGTAGCCGGATCGGCCATGTGGTGCTCGAACCCTGAGCGGACTCAGGCGCTGACCAGGCGCTGTGTGAGTTCCCAGAACCGCTCTGCATTGTCCTCGTTGAGATGCGGATGCATCCCGTTCATCGGCAGGTCTTCCCGCCATGGCGCGGACTCGTTGCAGGCCTCGAAGTACCGCCCGCCGACGCCCTCCATCTCCGGAGCGGTTGTGATCCAGACCGGGGTGGCGGCGCATTGTGCGGGCGAACGCCAGCGCGCCATGGGTTTGCCCTCGGTGTCGATCCAGCCGAGCGCGCGCAACTCTTCTTCACTCATGTGCCGCTGGAGTCCGGTCATCGAGCCGCCCGGGTTCATGGTGTTGAAGAACACGCCATCGCCCGAGTATCGTGCGTCAAAGGCGATGGCGGCCAGTGCACAGGCGGTCTTGGACTGCCCGTAGGCCTCCCAACGGTCATAGGGCCGGGTCAGGTAGTCGGGGTCGTCATAGATGATGTCGGATCGGCGATGACCGATGGAGGAAACGCAGACGACGCGGGCACCCTTCCCCGCCATGAGGGCGGGCATCAGGCTCATGGTCAGCCGGTAATGACCGAGGTGGTTGACCCCGAGCTGAAGTTCGTGCCCCTCCGCCGTTCGCTGCAGTGGCGGGGCCATCACACCCGCGTTGTTGATGAGAATGTCGAGCGGTTGGCCGCTGTCGAGGTAGCTGTCCGCGAAGCCATCGACCGAAGCGAAGGCCGCCAGGTCGACCTGTGCCGCCTGCACCCGCTCGCTGCCGGTCTGTGCGTTGATCTCCGCAGCCACACCTTTCGCAGCCTTGATATCGACATCGGCGATCAGCACCCTGGCCCCGCCCTTGGCCAGTGCGCGGACGATCTCCACTCCGATGCCGCCACCACCACCGGTGACAATGGCCGTCAGGCCTGTCAGGTCCTGCCCGGCAATGACCTCCTCGGCGACGGTCTGGCTGTCGAAGCGCGATGTGACAAGCGGCTGGCCACGGTAGTTCAGGCCGCCGGCAGCGATGTGGTGATCCAATGGGCTATCCTTCGGTTGCGGGATGGGTCGCGGGTTCAGGCGATCGCCCGGTCATGGTTCTTCCAATAGGGTTCGCGAAGTACGCGCTTGAGCACCTTGCCGCTGGCGTTACGGGGCAATTCGTCGACGAATACGTATTGCCGCGGGATCTTGTAGCTGCCCAGGCGCGAGCGGCAAAACTCGATCAGCGCCTCGGCTTCGATCTGCCCGCCCGACCGGGTCACGCAGACGGCACAGGCCGCCTCGCCCCACTTCGGGTCCGGCACGCCGATGACCGCAACATCGCGCAAGTCCTCATGCGCGAGCAGGGCGCTTTCGATCTCGTTGGGGTAGATGTTGGTCCCGCCGGAGACGATCATGTCCTTGATCCGGTCCTGCAGGAAAAGGTAACCCTCTTCGTCCATGTAGGCGGCGTCGCCGGTCCGCAGCCAGCCATCCCGAATGGCCTCGGCGGTCTTTTCCGGATTGCGCCAGTACCCCTTCATCACATTGGGTCCGCGCACGGCGATTTCGCCCACGCGCCCGCGCGGCACCTCATTGCCCGCGTCGTCAATGATGCGGATCTCGGCCAGCACCACCGCCCGCCCTGTCGATTTCAGCAGCTCCGGCCGGCCTGCCAGCGCCTTCTGATGATCGACCTCGTTGAGATAGGCAACACCACCGCTCGACTCGCTGAGACCGTAGCCCTGGATCAGCGGGCAATCGAAGACCTCCAGCGCCTTGCGCAGAACGCTCTCTCCGATGGGCGCCGCACCATAGTAGATCACCTGCAGGTGACTGAAATCGAGGTCGCGCGCCTCCGGCAACTCGAGCAGTTGCTGGACAATGGCAGGCACCATGTTGACGGTGTTGATCTTCTCGTCGACGACGTTGCGCAGAAAGGCATGCGGTTCGAAGTGCTCCATCAGAACCATCGTGCCCCCGTTGATCGCGGCGGTGGCCACGCGCAAGGCACCCGCCGCGTGATAGAGAGGTGTGGTCATCAGCGCGCGGCTGCCCGGTGCGCGCGAGGCGATGGAAGCCGACATCGACTGTTCCACATGGGCGATGATGTTCTTGTGGGAGATCATGATGCCCTTGGGGTGGCCCGTCGTGCCGCTGGTGTAGATGAGGTAATAGATATCCTCCATCGTCAGTGGCAGGGTCGGGGCACGGGCAGAGGCGGAGGCGATGAAGTCATCGAGCACGGTCCAGCCGTGGCGCGGAGCACCGACGGATATCCAGTGCCTGACGAAGGGCACCTCCTTGCGCAGGTCGTCCATGACGCCGAGGTAACCCTCGCCACGGGTGAAGACGGCGCTCACCTCGGCATCCTTCAGGATCCACTCCATCTCGATCGGCGCAAGGCGGTAGTTGACCATGACGGGTGCAACGCCTGCCTTGGAGCAGGCCATGAACATCACGCCCATGTCGATGTCATTGGTGGAAAGATACCCGATCCGGTCGCCGACCTTCAGTCCCGCGTCGATCATCGCATTGGCCCAGCGGTTGGCGCGGTTCTCGGCCTCGCCATAGCTGAGCGTGCGCCCGTCCTGCTTCAGAAAGGGAATGTCAGGGCGGCTTCTGGCGTGATACTCGAACCAGTCATGAACCCGCATCGTATTGGTCTCCGCGTTGTGACTCGACGCCCCGAAAGAAGAAATCCAGGAAATCATCTGCGATCATTTCGGGTGTCTTTCGCCCGCTGTCGTTGAACCAGTAGCTGATCCAGTTGAACGACCCGAACATGGCGAACGAGAGCATCCGCGGGTCGCAACTGCGGATCGAGCCATCCGCAATGCCTTCGGCGACGATCCGCTCCACTTCCCGGTTCAGGCGGCGTCGCCCGGTCCAGAGCGACTCGTGGCTCTTGTTGGTCAGACTGCCCGGCGACGTGGACCGGATCAGGCAGATCCCGAAGTCGGTCGTCATCACGCGGGCATAACGCCGAAACAGCATCTCCAGCCGCTCGCGCCCGGACACCTTGGCCTCGCGTACCTCGTTGAGCAACTCGTGCAGCTGCTGTGTGGCGATGCGCGAACATTGAAAGATCAAGTCTTCCTTGTCGTTCAGATAATAATAGAGAAACGGCTTCGACACCCCGAGCGCTTCGGCCACATCGGCCATGGAGGTGTTGTTGAAACCCTTCTCATTGAAGAATTTTGCGGCCGCTTCCAGGATCGAGTGGCGCTTTGCCTCGCGGTCTTCCTTGTTGGATTTCGTGTTCCGGGCACTGGCACGCTTGGCGGGGGCTTCACTCATGTCGACGTCTTCCTCATCTGTCTAACCACGAGTAGCATACCGTCGCCTCGCGCCCCAAGCCAGCGGCAGGACGCGAGACCACTTCTTCCCCGGCAATATCTGCTGTGCATCGGATCACACCACGCTCGGGCGGGCGTATGATGGAGGAAGATTGCCAGCAGTAAGGCCGCCGAGGGTCTGGGCTTCATTGGAGGAGAAGCCACCCAGCCCGGTGAGTATCGCCAGGCCATCCTCTCCCAGCGCGGGCGCGTGACGGAAGGCGCGGAAAGGATGCGCCGAAAGCTTTACCGGGTTGCCCGCCACTTTCAGCTGCTTGCCCACGGGGTGGTCGAAACTCTCCAGCATGTGGCGCGGGGCCACATGGGGGTGATCGTAGGCCTCGGGGATCGAGCGCACCGCGGCGCCCGGAATGCCGAGTTCCACGAAACGGGCCTGCCACACATCGGCTTCGGCGGTCAGCATGGCCTCTTCCACAAGCGGGTTGAGCGCGTCTTCATGGGCCTGTCGTTTCGCCTCGGTGGCGAAGCGCGGATCGTCCACCCATTCGGGGTGGCCAAGCGCGCTGGCGCAGGCGGGCCAGAATTGCGAAGTGATCCCCAGGACGAACCAGCGCCCGTCGGCACAGCGGAAAGGCCCATAGGGCAGGGCGCCACTGCCACCGCGGCGCTGCACTGCGGGATAGTCCCGCCCGGAAAGCGCCGGTGCCACGCGGTAGCCATGCATGGCAAGCTGCGCGTCGAGCAATGCAATGTCGAGCGAGGCGGGTTGGCCCGTCTCGCGCCGCCGCCGGAGCGCCGCGAGAATGCCGATGACCGCGTAAAATGCGCCGCCGATACCGCCGATCGGGTTGCCATAGCGCGCCGGCATGGTGCCGGACTCGCCAGTGCCGGTGATGCTCATGCCGCCGCCCAAGGCCTGGATCGTCGCGTCATAGGCCGGGACATGAGACCAGGGCCCGGTCTTGCCGAAGCCGGAGACCGAGCAGGTAATGATCTGCGGATTGACGGCACGGAGGCGCGCTGGGTCCAGCCCCAGCCGCTCCATCGTTCCGCCCTTGTGGTTGTCGTAGACCACGTCGGCCCTGGCCGCGAGCGCCAGAAAGCCCTTGTGCCCCGCGTCGGATTTCAGGTCCAGGCAAAGCGACCGCTTGTTCCGGTTGAGACCGAAGTAATAGGCGATTTGCGGCGTGATCTCGAGAGCTTCGAGAGATGTCTCACCCGCGCCCTTGCCCGGCCGCTCCACCTTGATGACGGTCGCCCCAAGGTCCCCGAGCATCTGGGTGCCGAGCGTGCCCGAAGGTTCGTCGCCGCAGAGTTCCAGCACCAGCGTGCCGTTCAGCGGTCCGGTCTGCGCCGCCAGCGCGGAAACCTCGGCATCGCGGGGGACAGGCCGGGACCCGGCCAGGGCGGTGCGACGCATCAGCGAGGCGGCGTCATTTGCGCCGTCTGGCAGGGGCGCCGCGAAGGTGGGTGCGGGCTCTCCGATGAAACGGATCGGCAGGCCGGCGGTCTGCACGTCTGTCGTGCCTTCGAGCGTCACGGCCATGCCGCGCGCCTGAGCCTGGGGCTGTTCGAAGGCCTCTCTTATGGAGTTGACCTTACCCGCGGGGACGCCGGCTTCGATCAGTCGATCCTGCCAGTTCTCGGCAGTGTCCCGGGCAAGGCGCTCCTCGATGATCGCCTCTATCGCTTGCTGGTTGGCCTGGCGGTTCTGCAGCGTGTCGAAGCGCGGATCGGCCACGAGGGCGTCGAGCCCGGTCACCTTGCAGAAGCGCACCCAGAAATTTGAGGCGACGCCGATCACCAGCCACTTGCCGTCGCCGCAGAGGAAGGGGCCGTAGGGTACGGTGCCCGCGCCCCCGCGCCGCGGCTCGGGCGCGCGGAAGGTCTGACCGGCCCCGAAGGCCTGCGGCACGCGATAGGTATTGAGGGCGAGTTGAACGTCGAGAAGGGAAACCTCGACGGCCTGCCCTGTGCCGGTATGCGCCCGGTCTTCGACGGCCGCGAGAATGCCGATGACCGCATGGAACGCGCCGCAGATGTCGCCGACGGGCACACCCCACCGGCAGGGCATGCGCTGGCTGTCGTTGCTGCCGGTGATGCTCATGCCGCCCGAAAGCGCCTGTACGGTCACGTCATAGGCGCCCACTTTTGCCCAGGGGCCGGTCGCGCCGTAGCCGCTGATCGAGCAGGTGATGATGCGCGGGTTCACCGCGCTCAGGGCTTCATGGTCGATGCCCAGCCGGGCGGTGACGCCGGGGCGGAAGTTGTCGTAAACCACATCCGCCGTCTCGACCAGCCGCAAGAAATCGGCTTTGTCGCGCACATCCTTGAGGTTCAGCACCACGGCCCGCTTGTTGCGCTGGAAGGCATAGGTGAAGCCGTCCGCATCGCTCACCGGCTGGCCCTGCGCACGGGGCCTGGGCGGCGGCGCGGCCTTTGGCGTGACTCGGATCACCTCGGCCCCCAGCGAGGCCATCAGGTCGGAGCCGAAGGGGCCTGCGACGACCGTCGAAAGGTCGAGCACGCGCAGGCCCGCGAGGGGAAGGGCAGGGGCATCGGTCATAGCGTTCGCGCGATCAGCATCTTCATGATTTCCGAACTGCCGCCCGCGATCCGGCGCACGCGGGCGTCGGTATACATGCGGGCGATCGGCGTTTCGGCCATGTAGCCCCAGCCGCCATGCAGTTGCAGGCACTCGTCCACCATCCGGCACTGAAGCTCGGTGTTGAAGAGCTTGGCCGCGGCGGCCTCGTCCGAGGTCAGCTTGCGTTCGAGGTGGCGGGCGATACACCAGTCGAGATGCGCCCAGCCGACCTGAAGCTGTGTCTTCAGTTCGGCCAGCTTGAATTGGGTATTCTGGAACTCTATCAGCGGCTTGCCAAAGACGATGCGGTCTTTCACGTAGGCCACGGTCATGTCAAAGGCCTTCTGCGAGGCGGCCAGGGCAATGGTCGCGATAGAGAGACGCTCCTTGGGGATCTCGTGCATCACCTGGGCGAACCCGGCGTTCTCTTGGCCAAGCAGGTTGGCTACCGGGACGCGCACGTCGTCGAAGAAAAGCTCGGCAGTGTCCGAGGCCTTCATTCCCATCTTCTTCAGCCGCTTGCCGCGTTCAAAGCCCTCGGTCGGGGCCTCGACCACGATCAGGCTCACACCCTTGCGGCCCAAATCCGGCGCAGTCTTGCATACGACGATGATGAGGTCGGCGTTGATGCCGTTGGTGATGTAGGTCTTCTGGCCCTTTATCACCCAATGATCGCCGTCGCGTTTGGCGGTTGTTGTGATCGCCTTGAGGTCCGAACCGGCCTGCGGTTCGGTCATGGCCACGGCGCCGATGAGCGCGCCGGTTACCATGCGGGGCAGCCAGCGCTGCTTCTGCTCTTCTGTGCCGAGCGCCTCGACATAGGCCGCCACGATGTCGGTGTGCGTCTGGATCGTGAAACTCGCCTGCCCGGTATAGCCCAGTTCCTCGTCGATGACCGACAGGTGCAGAAAGTCGCCGCCGAAGCCGCCGTATTCCTCGCCCACTGTGGGGCAAAGCAGGCCCATTTCGCCGGCCTTGAGCCAGAGGTCCTTGGGAATGATCCCCTCGGCCTCCCACTGGTCGATATTCGGCAGAAGCTCCCTTTCAAAGAATTTCCGGGCGGAGCGCCTGAGTTCCTCGTATTCGGGGCCATAGATGGCGCGGTTCTCCATCATGGCGCTCACTCCGCGGCCTTCGCTTCGGGCTTCTCGGCGGGGGAGGGGTTGGTGTAGTTCTGCAGCAGGGCCTGCGGCACCATCTTTGCCAGTTCGTCGAAGCTGAAGACGCCCTTGCCCTCCTTCACCAGCGAGTGCCGGATCTCGGGCTCGTTGTAGATGGCCACCTTGCCCTCTTCCACGCGGAAGGCCTGGCCATTGATGTCTGCGGCGGCGTCCGAGCAGAGGTAGGCGGCAAAGGGGGCAATATGCTCGGGCCCGCCCATGTTGACCACGGCGTCATAGCGCTCCTGCGTCACGAGACCGGCTTCGAGCCGCTTGCGGAACCCCTCCTTCACGGCCTCGTCCAGCGTCAGCCGGGTGGCGGCAGCGGGACAGATAGTGTTGGCGGTCACGCCATATTTTCCGAGCTCACGGGCCATCGAGCGGGAGATCGAGAAGTTGCCACCCTTGGCCGCGCCGTAATTCACGCCGCCCACCGTGCCGCGCCAGGCCTCGCTGCCCATGTTGATGATCCTGCCCCAGCGGGCGGCGCGCATGTGCGACGCCGCGAAATGGATCATCGAGAAGGTTCCGCGCATGTGGGTGTTCACCACGATGTCCCAGCTTTCGATCGGCATGTTCCAGATCATCTTGGGGCGCAGCACGCCCGCGTTGTTAATCAGGATGTCCACCGAACCGAAGGCGTCCATGCACATCTCGACTGTACGCCCGCAGGCGTCATGATCGGCCACGCTCTCGGCGGCCACTATGGCGGTGCCGCCAGCGGTGCGAATGGCCTGCGCCGCCTCTTCGGCGGGGGAGGCACCGTCACCACCGTCGCCGTCCTTGGCGCTGCCCGGATCCATGATGACAACCTTCGCGCCTTCTTTGGCGAGTTCCTCGGCAATCGCACGCCCGATGCCGCGGGCGCCGCCCGTCACGATTGCTGATCTGTTTTCAAACCGCATTGTGCTGTTCCTCTTGAAAAGGCGCGGCTCAGGCCGCGGAAGTCTTGTGCGAAACGGCCTTGGGCACGAGGTAGCCGTCGAAACAGCAGCTGCCGCCCTCGCGCCCATAGCCGGAGTCCTTGACGCCGCCGAAAGGCACTTCGGGATTGGCGCCGCCGAAATGGTTGATTGAAAGGATGCCGGTCTCGATCCTGTCGGTGATCATTGCGGCGGCGTCGGTTGAATTGGTGAACGCGTAGGCCGCAAGACCATATGCCGTGTCGTTGGCGCGGTCGCAGGCTTCGGCGAGGTCGGTGAACCGCTGCACAAGCGCGACAGGGCCAAAAGGCTCCTCTTTCAGGATTTTCGCTCCCGCCGGGATGTCCGAAAGTACGGTGGGCGCATAGAAGCACCCCTTGTCGCCCAGCCGCAGGCCACCCGTGCGCAGGGTGGCACCCATGAAGATGGCATCCTGAATCAGGGCGTCCACCGCCCCGAGCCGACGCTTGTGGATCAGCGGGCCCATGTCGGTGCCTGTTTCGAGCGGGTCGCCCACCTTCAACGCTTCGGCCCCGCGGGTCAAAGCGTCGGTAAAGGCTTCGAAGATATCATCATGCACGAAGAACCGGGTTGGCGAGATGCAGATCTGCCCGCTGTTCCGATACTTCGAAAATACCGCCTGCCGGGCGACCGATGCCGGGTCCGCGTCGGCGCAGAGGATTACCGGAGAGTGCCCCCCGAGTTCCAGGATGCAGGGCTTCAGGTGCTGCCCGGCGGTTACAGCGAGCGCGCGTCCAACCGGCACGGAGCCGGTGAACGTCAGCATCCGCATCCGCGGGTCCGAAATCAGCGCCTCGGAAATCTGCTTCGGATGACCGAAAAGCATGTTGACCACACCCGGTGGTACCCCGGCCTCGACGAGGCACTGGGCAATGACCATCGCGCAGGCGGGCGTTTCTTCCGCCGGCTTGATGACAATGGAGCAGCCCGCCGCAAGCGCCGCCGCGATCTTCCGGGAGGGGGAAGCCACGGGGCCGTTCCACGGGGTAAACGCGGCCACCGGGCCGACCGGCACGCGCAGGGTGGTCTGGCGGAGACCCGCAGGGCTCGGCACGACTTCACCCAGCGTGCGCAGGGCTTGCTCGGCATGAAACTCGAAATGCTCCGCGGCGCGTCCCACCTCGGCCGGGCCTTGAGCAACAGGTTTGCCCAGCTCCAGCGCCATCAGGCGCGAAAGGTCGGCTTCCCTGCCGCGGACAAGCTCGGCCGCGCGGCGCAGGATCGCGACACGCTTGCGCGAATCCGTGGCGCGCCAGACCGGAAAGGCTGCGTGGGCCGCCGCGATCGCTGCGCCGATGTCGGTTTCGGAAGCAGCCTGGAAGTGACCCAGTATCTCGCCCGTCGACGGGTTGGTCACGGGAAGCGCGTCATTGCCGCTGCCCGGTCGGAAGCTGCCGTCGATCAGCAGGGCGATATCGGGATATGAGGTCATGTCGTCACGCATTGGAAAGGATCACCGTGCCTGCGGCGGCGAATTGCCGCCCGGGGCCGTGGACGAGCGAGGTTTCAACCCCCTCGACTTGCCGCGCGCCCGCGTCTCCACGCAGTTGGGTCACAGCCTCTATCAGCGCATACATGCCGTAGCGCCCGGAGTGGCAATAGGAGAGCCCGCCGCCGTTTGTGTTCATCGGAAGCGCGCCGCCGGGGCCGGTCCTGTAGATCGTCCCGCCGTCCTTTTCGGTGGTTTCAGCAAGGTAGGGTCCAACCTCGCCCTTGGGCACAAAGCCCAAATCCTCGAGAAAGAGCATCGGCGTGAAGGAAAAGGCATCGTAGAGCATCAGGTGGTCGATGTCAGCGGGCCCAAGCCCGGCCTCGGCAAAGGCGTCGCGGCCCGCGATGACCGTAGAGTCGGACGTGGTGAAATCGCGCATCATTGCCACCTGACGGTGCGCGGTCGCCTCACCCGTTCCAAGAATGTGGATGGGTTTGTTCTTCATGTCGCGCGCCCGCTCGGTGGAGGTGATGACCAGAGCCCCGCCACCATCGGCCACAAGGCAGCAGTCCAGCAGGTTGTAGGGGTAACACACCATTGGGCTGGCCTCGACATCCTCTGGCGTGATCGGCCCCTTGTCATGCATCATCGCGCGCGGGTTCAGCACCGCCCATTCGCGTGTCGCGGCGGGTACATGGCTCATCTGCCGCTTGGTGGTGCCGAACTCGTGGAAGTGCCGCAGCACGGGAAGGGAATAGGTTGTGGGCGCGCCGCGGGTGCCGAAGGGCAACTCGAACTGGCCGGTGGGCGTGCTCGGGCCGTCGAGACCCGGCATGTCGAGCCAGCTGCGACCACTCTCGCCGTGGATCACCAGCGCCACGTCGCAATAGCCCGCGTTGATCGCCGCCACTGCATGGCGCACGAATATCATGTAAGAGCACCCGCCGACGCTGGTGCCGTCCACGTATCGCGGGGAAATCCCGAGATATTCCGATATTTCGTTGGGTCCGGCGGGCGCCGTGAACAGACCATCGACATCGGCCAGTGTCAGCCCGGCGTCGGCCAGCGCGTTCTTTGCCGCTTCGGCATGGATGCCCAGCCGCGACAGGTGCGGCAGCTTGCCGATGCTGTCGGTCTCTGCGGCGCCGACGATGGCGCAGGTGCGTGAGAGACGGCCGGTCATGACGCCACCGGGCGGAAGCGCGGCAGTGTCACTGCCTCGGTAACTGCCTCGAAGGTCACTTCCAGGGGCATGTCGATGGCGAGCGCCTCGGGTGTGGGGTTGTCGATGACGATATTGCTCATCATCCGTGGTCCTTCTTCAAGGTCCACGACCGCAATCACATAGGGGGCGTCATAACCTTTTGCCGCGCGGTGGTTGATGACAAAGGTGTGCAGTGTCGCCCGGCCCGACGCGGCGCGCCACTCGAGATCGCCGGACAGGCAGAGCGGGCAAATGGCGCGCGGGTAGAAATGCGGCCTTCCGCATGCCTTGCACCACGGCAGCATCAGCTTGCCGTCCTTGCAGGCGTCCCAGAACGGCTGGGTCTCAGGGGTGGGGCGCGGCAGGTTGCCGGCATAGACGGTGTCCATCTCAGCCCACCCTTGCCAGGCCGTTCTTGAAGATGACTTTTTCGCGCGCAGGGATCGAAACCTGAAAGCCGTACCGGCCCTCGCTTTCGTCCCAGATGTCCACACGCATCGTTTCGCCGGGGTAGGCCGGGGCGCTGAAACGGCCGCCAAACTCGCGCAGGGCGGCTGGATCCTTGTCGCAGACGGTGGCGATGAGTGCGCGGCCGATCATGCCGTAGGTGCACAGACCATGGATGATCGGACGCTCAAAGCCGGCCTTCCTGGCCTTCTCGGGATCGGCGTGAATGGGGTTCCAGTCGCCGGAAAGACGGTAGATCAGGGCGGCTTCCGGGCGGCTGGTCAGAGAGTGCGAGATATCGGGCTCCCGGTCCGGAATGGGGTGGGGCACGGGCTGCGGTTTGGCGGGCGCGCCGCAACCGCCGTCGCCGCGAAGGAATGACGTCGAGGTGCGCGTGGCAATCAGCTCGCCGCTGTCGGCATCCACGATGTCGCGCTCCAGCATCAGCAGCGCACCGCGGCCTTCGCCCTTGTCGATCACGTCCGTCA
The DNA here is from genome assembly GCA_034670345.1 of Paracoccaceae bacterium. Classification (GTDB taxonomy): domain Bacteria; phylum Pseudomonadota; class Alphaproteobacteria; order Rhodobacterales; family Rhodobacteraceae; genus Antarctobacter. The sequence goes on from JAXMNQ010000025.1 coordinate 14,369, forward strand.
CGCGGTTGCGGCCTATCACCCGGCCTTCCGGCGGCAGAGGTTTGTGAATGCGCAGTCCCTGTTCGCCATGCAGGCTCTTGATCCATTCGATGCCAGTGCGCGCGTCGGTCATCCACGGACCGGGACCGCCCAGCACGACCGACATGGTCGGCACTGCCACCAGTCGGTCCTCCAGCAGGAATGTCAGCTCGTCTGCATCGGTCGGGTCCTGCCCGTAACCAAGACCCAGTGCGTAAAGGATCGTGTCGCGCCTGGAGTAGCTCTGCTCCACCTCGTCGAATGCCCAGTTCATGACGGTTTGGTAATCGAGCATTCGTTCCTCCTGGGCTTCGGGTTCGCGCGATCCCGGTTCTTCCAAAAGTCCTACCAACGAGTAGGAATGGTGTCAACACGGTCAGGCTTTTTTGAGCAAAGGTTTCAGATGGGCGCGCAAAAAGGCTTGCTCAACGATGCTGGGAACTGCAAAAACCTACTCAACAGTACATCCGGGAGACGTGGAATGACTGAACGCAGCGGACCGCTCCGTGGCATCACCGTGCTTGAATTCGTCGGCGTCGGGCCCGGGCCGTTCGCCGCCATGTGGCTCGCCGACATGGGGGCAGAGGTCATCCGGATCGATCGACCCGGTCAGCGTTGGAACCAAACCCGCAGCGACGTGCTCAACCGGGGCCGCCGGTCCATGGCCCTTGATCTGAAGGCGCCGGGCGCGACCGAGGTGGCGATGCGCATGATCGACAGGGCCGACGTGCTGATCGAGGGCTATCGCCCCGGTGTGATGGAGCGCCTCGGTCTCGGCCCCGATGTCTGTCAGTCACGCAATCCGCGGCTGGTCTACGGGCGGATGACAGGCTGGGGCCAGGATGGGCCGCGCCGCGACCTGGCCGGTCACGATATCAATTACATTGCCACGACCGGCATACTTGCCACCATAGGAACGCAAGCCGATGGTCCGGTTCCGCCCCTGAACCTCATTGGCGATTTCGGTGGTGGCGGGTTGCTTCTCGTTTCGGGCATTCTTGCTGCACTGGTAGAGAGAGGGGGCTCGGGCAAAGGCCAGGTCGTTGATGCGGCGATGTCGGAAGGCGCGAGCCTTCTGGCCAGCATGATCTGGTCCTATCACAACAAGGGCCTCTGGAACCCCGAACGGGAATCGAACCTCTTTGACGGCGGTGCTCCTTATTACCGCTGCTATCGCTGTCGCGATGGTCGATACGTCGCGCTGGGCGCGATCGAGGGCGCATTCTGGGCGCAGTTTCTGGACTTGTGCGGAATCACCGATACGGAGCTTCGCGAAGCTCGGAACGACCGTGCGCAATGGCCTGCTCTGCGTGCCCGACTGGAGGAGATTTTTCGCACCCGCGACGCTGACGAATGGTGCCGCATGACCGAGGGAACTGACGCCTGCCTCACGCCTGTACTCGACTTCGACGCAGCCCTCGAGGATCCGCACGCAAAGGCACGTGAGGCCTTCGTAGAGGTGGCGGGAGCTTGGCAACCCGCCCCTGCACCGCGCTTCGGCCGAACTCCGGGGCGCGTGGCAGCGCCTTCGCCTCTGGTGGGAGAGCACACCCGCGACATCCTCGGAGATGCCGGGTTCACCGGCGAGGAAATCGCGGCGCTGGAAGAGCAGGGCGTGGTGAGCCACGAGGCGGATGCCGCCGAAGCCAAAGGCGGACCGCTGGGCTGAGAGTTGCGCCGCTCAGTCGGCCTGCGTGGTTATCCCATCCCGCACGATCACCCGGCCGTCGATCTCGACGGTTGGCTCGTGCATGATCAGGTCGATGTGGATGTCGGAGTTCACATCCTGATTGTAGACCAACCCATTGCCAACGGCGATGTGCAGCCGCCCCAGCCCCTTCTTGTAGGTGTTGCAGCTGCGGTCGTTGGCCTTGGCGTTGATCCCCAATGCGATCTCGGCGATGTTGGCGCCGTTCTCGTTGTCGCAGATAAGCTGCCATAGTGCCGGCGCAACCTCCGGGTCCCCGGTCACGCTCACCGCCAGCCCGTCCTTGATGTCCACCACCACCGGCTCCCGCGGCCATGGAAAGCCGAGCACGGGCCCATCGCAAACGAAGCGTCCGTTTGTGGTGCCCACAACCGGTCCCTGATAGACCTCGCCCCAGTTGCAGGGCGACATGCGGCCCGGCTCATGGGCAAAGTTCGAGCGGTGCGAGGGCTGGCCCTTGATGCTCGCGGTCAGGTCCGTTCCCGCGGCAGACGTCACGCGCACCGTCTCCCCCTCCTCAAATGCCCGCTGCCAGTAATTCGCCACCTTCGACATGGCGGCGTAATCGGCCTCGAGTACGCAGATATCCAGCAGATCGCTGCGGCTGCGTTTGACCATGAACACGCCGCGAGCCTTGCCGGAACGGATGAGGCCGATCGGTGTCTTGTGGTGGGGCAGGGGGGCCGAGGTCGTGCGGGTCAGGCTGATGATGATGTCTTGGCCCGGCATCATCTTTTCAACGCCCTCGGGCAGGTATTCTCCACCCTTGCGCGGATTGTCGTCTGCCTCCACCAGCAAGGTTTCCGCGCCGACGGCACGGGCGCGGGCGGCGATGGCGCGGATGATGTCGCCGTTTTCGGCCATCCCCGCCACGTCGGTCACGATCAGCGCCTTCTCTCTGCTTTGCGTGGCCAGCAGCGTGTCGATCACGATCCCGGCCAGCTGGTCGATCTTTTCACTCTCGGTCATCGCAATGGTCCTTTCTCCTGATCGCTCGTCGGATTATACCCATCGGTAGAATTTCGCAATGAAATTGTCTGCCCGTAACACCTGGCGCGTCGGCAGGGTGCAGTTGACAGCCGGCTGACGCTTGCTTAATACCAAGAAATCTACCCACTGGTAGGCAGGAGGATATCGTGGAGGAGATCACCAGCCTGGGCGCAGCAGCCTGGCGCCGCGCAAGCGGCGCTGTGCGCGACGGGCAGATCGTCGAACTGGGCAGGGTGTTTCACGCCGGCATGCCGCACTACCCCACTCATCCGGACTTCGAGGTTTCGCTGTTTCGCAAGCACGGCGACAGAGTGCGGGGCGACGGGGCCAGTTCGGCCAGTTGCCAGTGGTCCTTCGGCGGCCACACCGGCACGCATATAGACGCCTTTTGTCACGTCTCACAGCACGGTTGCATGTTCGACGGATCTCCGGTCGACAACGTCGCCCTTGAGAGTGGTAACGCGCCCGGCGACGCCGCTCAGTTCGGCCCCTGCATCGCCCGTGGTGTGTTGCTCGATATCGCGGGCCTGCACGGTGTCGAAACACTTTCTCCCTCGCACGTCATCAGCGCCGATGAACTCCAGCGCGCGGCGCAAGTGCAGGGTGTGGAGGTCAGCGCGGGCGATGTTGTCATTCTTTACACCGGCTGGGGCCGCCACTGGGGAACCGAGGCCTACATCGGCCACGAAACCCCCGGGCCCGACCTCGAAGGTGCAACCTGGCTGGCCGACCGAAAGGTGCAGCTTGTCGGCAGCGACACCGCGGTCTTCGAGAAGGGACCGGTGACCGAGGCCGCCCCCGTTCACCGCCTGCTCCTGATCGAACGGCACATCCACATCATGGAAAATCTCGCGCTTGAAACCCTTTCCGCGAAAAGACACAGCGCGTTCCTGTTTCTCGCCCTGCCGCTCCGGGTGAAGGGCGCCACGGCCTCGCCGCTGCGGCCCGTTGCGGTCGTCTAGGAACACGGTAAGCAAAGAACCGTCCTGATCACCGGTGCATCCAGCGGGCTGGGCGCGCATTTCGCAAAGGTCTTCGCCAAAGAAGGCGCCAGCGTAATCCTCGCCGCACGAAGCAAGAGCAAGCTCGACGCCCTTGTCGGGGAGTTCGCGGCGGCAGGCGGCAAGCCCCGGACCGTCGAAATGGATGTGGCCAGCGCCGCATCGGTCACCCGCGCCGTCGACGGCATCCCGGGTAGGATGGACGTTTTGGTGAACAATGCCGGCATCACCGCCACAGGCTCCGCGTTGGAGGCCGCGCCCGACGATTTCGACCGGGTGGTGGACACCAACCTCGGCGGCGTATTCCGGGTGGCGCAGGCAACGGCGCGGCGGATGAAGGTGCAGGGTGGCGGCGCCATCGCCAACGTGGCCTCCATACTCGGCCTGCGCGTGGCCGCATATACCGCCTCCAAGGCCGCCTCTGTGCAACTTACAAAGGCGCTCGCGCTCGAATGGGCGCGCCACGGTATCCGCGTCAACGCGCTCTGCCCGGGCTATGTCGAAACCCCGCAGAATGCCGGTTTCCTCGCGACCGAGGCGGGCCAGGCCCTGATCAAGCGCATCCCGCAACGCCGTCTGGGCAAGCTGACCGACCTCGACGCGCCGTTGCGCCTGCTCTGCTCCGATGAGGCTGCCTACATCACCGGCTCTGTGCTGGCTGTCGATGGCGGTCACCTGACCTCCACCCTTTGAGGACCCGCATGGATTTCACCATCTCACCCGAACTCGACACCCTCCGCCGGGAAATCGCGACTTTTGGGGCGCAGGAACTCCTTCCGCTGGAGGCCGATCCCGCCGCCTATGACGCACATGAGAACATTGATCTCGCCCTGCTCGAAATCCTTCGCACCCGGGCGCGCGCACAATCGCTCTGGTGCCTGCAACTTTCCCCTGAGAATGGCGGTCGCGGGCTGGGGCGCTGAGCGTCGAACGTTTCGGCGGCGGACCGTCCAACCCCAGGTATTTCGTCACCCACAACGGTCGCCAGATGGTGCTGCGCAGCAACCCAAGGGTGACATTCTGCGCGGCGCACATGCGGTAAACCGGGAGTTCCGGGTGATGCAGGCGCTGGTCGGCAACGACGTTCCGGTGCCCGAGCCGATTTACTGCGAGGATGATATTTCGGTCCTTGGATCGCCCTATTACCTGATGAGCTATGTCCAGGGCCGTGCCTTTTCGGGTTGTCGCCTGCCGGAGCTGTCGCCGACCGACCGCCGCGCTCTCAATCTCTCCGTGGCCGAAACGCTGGCCCGGATCCACCGAGTGCGACCGGATGAGATTGGTCTCTCCGACTACGGAAAGCCCGGCAATTACTTCTCACGGCAGATCCACCGATGGGCAGCCAGCTTGTCGCGGCGCAAACCATATTTGACCCGCTGCTCACCGCCCTGGGCGCACGCCTCGCCGAAAAGCGGCCCGAGGACGACGGGCTGACCGCGATAGCGCACGGCGACTGCCGGCTGGGAAACATGCTGGTGCAACCCTTCGCGCCGCGGGTGATCGCGGTGCTGGATTGGGAACTGTCCACCCTTGGCCATCACCTGACCGACCGCGCCGCGCAGGGGATCGCGTCAGACCCGGACGCCGCACGCTTCGCCACCTTTGGCGCACCGTTTCGCTGTGCGTGCCTGGGACATTCTCGGTGGACCGCCGGACGTCTCTTGAGGTTTCAATCACAGGGCTGTCAAAAGGCTTCTGAAACACAAACTCAGTTGCGCTTTCCGGATCGTAACCCGGATGGTCGTTCTTCGGCACACCAGCCACAGACTGGCGCGGCCCTCCTCGCCCCGAAACAATGTCTGACAGCAAGGACCATTTCCTGCATTTTCAGGGGCGGTCAGACTTTTTCAGCGGCCCGAGCGCCGTCCGTCTTCACGTGCTGGGTTTACGGGTGGTGCCGCGACCAAGAACCTTGGCCTTCCAGCCTCCCCAAACGGACCAGATGAGGATCAGCGCCGTGATCCCGAGTAGTACGCCGCTTATCGGGCGGGTAATGAAGGTGCCGAAATCTCCACGAGACAGAAGCATGGCCCTCTGGAAATGCTCCTCCATCATTGGTCCGAGCACAAACCCCAGCAGAAGTGGAGCGGGCGAGAGCCGCGCCCAACGCATGAAGTAGCCCAGCAGACCGAAAAAGGCGACCGACCAGACATCGAAGGCGCTGTTCGACAGGGAATAGGTGCCGATTGCGATGAACACCAATACCGCCGGGAACATCAGGTGATAGGGAATCGACAGAAGCCGCACCCAGAGCCCGACAAAGGGAATGTTGAGCACGAGGAGCATCAGGTTTCCGATCCAGAAGCTCATCACCAGCCCCCAGAACAGCGATGGTTGCTGGGCAATCATGTTCGGCCCGGGCGTGATGCCGTGGATCATCAGAACACCCAGCATCAGCGCCATGGTCACGCTGCCGGGAATTCCCAGGGTCAGCGTGGGGATGAAGGCCGTCTGGTCGGCGGCGTTGTTGGCGGCCTCCGGCCCCATGATGCCTTCAATGGCGCCCTTGCCGAAACGTTCGGGGGTTTTTGACACGCGCTTTTCCACCGCGTAGGCCATGAAGGCGGCAATGCCCGGGCCGGCGCCGGGCAGAGCGCCGAAGAACGAGCCGATTGATGAGCCGCGCAGCATCGGCATCCACGTCCGGTTCATTTCCTGCCGGTCGGGCATCATCGCCTTGAGTTTCAGTTCCTCGCTCTTCACCCGGCCCTTTGGGACCTTCCCGATGCTCGAGATCACCTCGCTGACACCGAACAGGCCCATGGCCAGCGCCACGATGCTCACTCCGTCCACCAGTTCGAGCCGTCCGAAGGTGAAGCGGTGGACGCCGGTGTTCAGGTCTGCACCAACGAGTCCGATCATGATGCCGAATATCGTCATCGCCAGCCCTTTCATGGCCGATCCGTCCGAGATGCTGGCCGCAGTGACCAAACCCAGAAGGATCAGCGAGAAGAACTCGGCGTCGCCAAACCGCAACGCATATTCGGAGATAACCGGCGAAAGCGTCATCAACAGGATGATCCCGAACGTCGCTCCGAAGAATGACGCCACCGTTGTCATCAGGAGTGCCGTGCCCGCCCTGCCTTGCTGCGCCATCGGGTAGCCGTCGAAGCATGTGACGGCATTGGCCGGCGTTCCGGGGACATTCAACAGTATCGACGAGGTGGATCCGCCGTAGGTTGTGCCATACCAGATGCCCGCCAGCATGATCAGCGCGGTGTCGGCCTCAAGGTAAAAGGTGATGGGAAACAGCATCGACATGGCGGCAAGCACACCGATTCCGGGGATCACGCCCAGGATGGTTCCGAGAAGCACGCCCAGAAAGCAGTAGAGCAGATTGTTCCACGACAATGCCACCTCAAGCCCGAGAACCATGTTTGAAAGCAGTTCCATCAGAAGGGCCACTTGAAGAGCGGAAGTGTGAGGCCGATGGCCACTTTGAAAATGAGCCACGAGGCGCAGCAGAGCACGATGGAAACGCCTGCCGCGCCGATCAGCCTGAACGGCCTCTCGGCAAGCGATGCTACAAAGATGCAAAGGACCACCGCGGGAAAAAGGCCAAGAAATGAGAGCCCCAGCGCGAAGCCTGCGATCGAGAGCATGACCAGAGTGAGTGGTCTGGTCGCGAAATCGGGTGTTTCGCGGTCTGCATCCGGGGCGAGAAGCGCAATTCCAAGCCCCAGCAAAGTCATCGCGATCCCGAGGCCCAACGGAAACATCCCGGGTCCAATGCGTCGGAAAGTTCCGAGGTCGAAGCTGTTGAAGCTGTGAAGAGCATAAGCGAGGCCGACCAAGACGATCAGCCCGCCGATCAGTCGCTCAGAGTTGAGAGGCGAAATCAAAGCTGTCTCCGTGGTTATGGTTCCAGTGCATTATTCGGGGCTGACCGTTGCCCCCGCCGCGGAACAGCCCATGATAGCAAATGTCTGAACAATAGCAGAGCCGCGACATGGCGGCCATCGGAGTGCCGGCCCCTCAGGCTCTGGGCAAAAGGGACCGGTGCAGAACGCGGCGGGTCAGTTGGTGGGAATCCCGGCCTTCTTGATAAGTTCACCGTCGCTGGAAATGCGGCTCTCCAGCATGGTGCGGAATCCGTCCCGATCCATGAGTTTTGGCACGAAACCGTAGCCTTCCAGCGTCTTGGCGCTGTCTTCGGTTGACAGCACATCGGTTACATCGGCGTTGATCTTGTCGAGGATCTCGGCATCCACTCCGGCCGGCGCCAGCAACCCGAACCACGACCCATAGGAAAAGTCGATGCCAGCTTCCTTGAATGTGGGCAGGTCAGGCGCCGGCGGAATGCGATCGTCGGCCGCCACGGCAAGCAGTTTGAGGTTGCCAGCCGCACCCTGTTCGGAGACGGTCGAGAACCCGCCCATGTACATGTCGGTTTCGCCAGCCACGATTGATTGCAGGGCAGGGGCCGCGCCAGGGTAGACGATCATCTCCATGTCGAGCCCTTCGAGATCGCTGAGGAACTCTGTGGCCATCTGGGTGGCGGACCCCACGGCGGCGGACGCGTAGTTGATATCGCCGGGGCGTTCCTTGGCCCAGGCAATGAACTCTTCGACAGTGTCCACCGGAACTTTGTTGGACGTCACCATCACCAGCGGCGAAAGACCGATCAGCGAAATCGGCTCGAAGGCCTCGAGGGTGATGTAGGGTGTATTGCTGGGGTTGAGCAGCTCATAGGTGCCTTGCGCGGCGTTGTTGCCCATAAGAAGGATAAGGCCATCGGTTTCGGCCTTGGCTACGTAGTCGCCCGCCAGCGTTCCGGACGCGCCGGGCCGGTTTTCAACGACAACCGGCTGTCCCCAGAGCTCGGACAGCTGCTGCGCCACGAAGCGGGCCATCAGGTCGGTTGGGCCGCCGGCGGAGTAACCGACGATGATGGTCACCGGGGCTTCGGGATAACCCTGCGCAACCGCGCTTCCGGCGGTGGTCGCCGCGATCAATGCAGCCGAGCTGACAGTACGAATGAAGTCTCTTCTGGTGTTCATAGTGTTCCTCCCACGCATGGTTTGGCCGGCCTGATCGAAGTCGGCGGCTCCGCATCAGACAATATCTACTTTGGGGTAGGAATCAATGCCGTTGTTTCCGTATTGACGCCCCTCATGTGACGTAAAATCGAAAAAACTAAGCCGCGAACACCCCTTTCTGGCTACTTCAGGGTAGCTAATCTCTTCAAGGTGTAGAGACACGCCGCATCGCTGAATCAGTAAGGCGATGCGGTCGTGAATATGGCCGGAAAGGACAGGTGCTCGGTGGGTAATTCCGGTTCTCCCGCCGCGGTGTTAGGGTCAGGCCCCTTTGATTTCAGGCCAGCGTCGTGATTCACCGCAGAAAAACAGAGCGGTGACCCGAATTCATCAGCAGCGGCGTTGCGGCAATGGAAATTGAGCGATCCGGGTGATCAACGAGATCGACATCGTCGCCAGGTTGTTTGCGGAAGGCAAAAAGCAGAGAACACAGACGGCCCAAACTGCGGGCCGCCGACATGAATGCAACGGACTCAAATGGCCAGTGCTTACCCGGTATCCCCCGAGTTCTTCGGGCTCGTCGGCAAGCCCGGAGTCACTTCAGCAGACCGGCATACTTGGGAAGCCAAAGGCTGAGCGCGGGTATGAAGGTGATGAGGAGCAGCAAGAAGATCAGCACACCGATGAACAGCCAGATCTCGCGGATCATCTCGCCCAGCGGAATGCCGTTCAACGCTTTGATGATGAACAGCAGGATTCCGTAGGGTGGGGTGATCAACCCGATCATCATGTTGAAGACAATGACGATCCCGAAATGGTGCAGGTCGATGCCCAGCGCTGCGGCGGTCGGGATGAACAGCGGCGTGATGACCAGCATGATCGTCGAGACGTCAAGAAAGCAGCCCAGTACAAGGTAGAGAAGGTTTATCATCAAGAAGAACATCACGACATTCAGCTCGAACTGATCGAAGAACAGGAACACCGACTGGGGGATGCGCTCGACCGTCACCACGTAGTTGAAGATGAACGCACCGCACAGCACGAGGGTCACGACAGCCGTTGTCCGCACGGTCGACACGACCACCTCGATGAATTCGGCGACCGACAGGGACCGGTAGGCAAAAACCGCAAGCAGCAGCGCGTAGAAGGCAGAGACGGCGGCGGCTTCGGTCGGGGTGAAGGCCCCGGTATAGATCCCGCCCAGCAGGATCACCGGCATCATCAGCGGCGGCAAGGCGCGCAGCACGATCATCGGGATGGCCCGCAAGGGCAGGGCGGCCTCGACCGGATAGCCTCGCCGTTTCGCGATGACCCCAACAACGACGCCCAGCGTGACAACCACCATCAGTGCAGGGACGACGCCGCCAAGAAAAAGCGCGCCCACCGAGGTCGAGGAGATCAGCGCATAGAACACCATCGGGATCGAGGGGGGAAAGATCGGCCCGACGACCGAGGAGGTCGCGGTCACGGCGCCTGCGAACCCGCGCGGATAACGGTCACCCTCGATCATCATGTTGGTCAGGATCTTGCCGACGCCCGCCACGTCTGACACGGCGCTGCCGCTCATGCCGGAAAACAGCAGGCTGGTAAAGATATTGACCTGCGCGAGCCCGCCCGGAAGCCGCCCGACCATGGCCAGCGCGAATTGCAGCAACCGGTCCGAGATCTTTGATGCGTTCATGATGTTCGCGGCGAAAATGAAAAGCGGCACCGCCAATGCCACAAAATTGCCGAACACACCGTTCAGCACCATTTCCGCCGCCAGACCGACGTCCCGGCCACTCATGATGAGGTAGAAGATCGACGAGACGATCATCGAAATGCCAAGCGGCATGCCCAAGACTGTTGTGCCGATCAGGATGGCGATCATGAGCGGAAGCGCGATGGAAGCGAGCATCAGGTCCTGTCAGTCCTCAGATCTGGTCCCGCCAGTTGGGGCGGAAGAGTTCGGCAAGCCGCCAGGCCGACTGAAACGCGAAGGCCGCAACGAAGAGAAGGTAACACCCGTAGATCCAATGCATCTGGATGCGAAGCACCGGGGATTTCTTGCGTGTGAGAAAATCAAGATAGTCCCACGTGTAGGGAATGAGCCAGACGAAGGCGATGGCAATGGTGGCGAAGGTGACCATGCAGAACCCGCGCCGGGTTTGCGGAGTGACCACGTCATAAACCACGTCGAAGGAGACATGATCGCGCACGGGCACCATGAAGGCCGCGGCCCAGAATACGGTCCAGATGAAACAGATCATCACGAACTCTTCGGTCCAGGCCAGCGGATCGTTCAGGACGTAGCGCCAGAACACCTGAATGAGAAAGCCACAGAAGGCCGCAAGAAAGAGCAGGATGCCGACAGCGTCGGCACCCCGCTTCAGCCAGGACAGGGGCCTGGCCATTCCTGACACGGCCTTCCCCGACATGCGGGCTTAGTTTCCGGCCAGTGCGTTGATCTGCTCGACCCAGCCCTCGGGCCAGTCCGCCGCGCGGTCGGAGTTCATGTAGACGTCCTGCACATGGGTACGGAAGGCGTCCACATCCGGTGTCGTGACAGTCAGGCCCTCGCCCTCGAAGAAGGCCACAAGCCGGTCTTCTTCGGCGTAGCGGCGCTCGTTGTTCCAGTCGCAGGCGGCCTGCGCGGCTTCGACCATATGGCCTTGTTGCGCCTCGTCCAGCTGGTCCCATGTCTGCGTGTTCACCACCATCGGCAAACCGTCGACAAGGTGGCTGGTCAGGGTGATCTGCTCGGTCACCTCATAGAACTTCGCCGCCTCGACGGTGGGCAGGGGGTTGTCCTGCGCATCGACCGTGCCGGTCTGAAGGCCCAGATAGACCTCGGAGAACGGCAGCGGTGTCGGGTTCGCGCCAAGCGCCTCGCCCAGGAACAGCCATGCGTCGGATCCGGGCATCCGCAGCTTCACACCGTCCAGATCGGCCGGTGTCTGCACATCCATGGCGCTGCGCAGGTTCAGCTGCCGCGTGCCGAGATAGCAGACAGAGAGAAGCTCGATCCCCATCTCGTCGCGCACGGTGTCCTTGAACTCTGCCCCGATGTCGCTGTCCATGAAGGCGCGGTAGTGATCCGCGTTCTGGAACAGGTAGCCGGCGGTCAGCAGGCCGAATTTCGGGATCGCGTCGGCGATTAGCTGGAACGACACATAGGCCATTTCGGCATTGCCGCGCTGAAGGGCGTCCAGATCGCCGTTCTGACCGAAGAGCGAGCCGGAATCGTAAAGCTGGATGTCGAAGGTGCCGGGCTCCAGTTCGTCGAGCTTCTCCTTGAAGATGCCCATCGCCTGGGTGTGCAGATCGGTGGGCACGGACACGGTGGTGAACTTCACCTCGACGGGATCCTGCGCCAGCGCGGCACCGGCAGTGAGTGCGACCGCGGATACAGCGGACATCGCGATGCGGGTGATCTTTCGGGTCTTCATATGGCTCCTCCCTCCATAATGGCGGCTGCGGAACGGTCCTCGTTCCCGGCGATCCTGCGCCGCCCAGCCGGTTTTGACAATCGGACCTTGCATCATTCCCCGGCTGATGTAAACAGTGGTATGACGTTTGATTGAACATCTGATTGTATCAGATGTAGGCTTAGGGAGGGCCAGCATGTCGGACAAGGCCGAACTGACCGGGATCGTCTGCGCGGCGGCCACGCCTGTCGATGCCCGATATCGGATCGATGTGGCGCAACTGGCGCGACATTGCACACGGGTTCTGGACGAGGGCTGTGCTTTCGTGTCGGTCTTTGGCACGACGGGAGAGGGCGCGTCATTCTCCTCACACGAGAAGATCGAAGCCCTGTCCGGGCTGATAGCGGCCGGAGTTCCGGCCGACCGCCAGATCCCCGCGATCATGACACCTGTGTTGACCGAGGCGGCCGAGATGCTGGCTGCGTCGGAAAGCCTGGGGTGCCGCGCGGCGCTGGTCTTGCCGCCGTTCTACTATGTCGATGCGGGCAACAAGGGCATTGTCTCGTTCTTCGAGGCGCTCTTGAACCGCGCGGAATCGGCGCGGATTGACTTGCTGCTTTACAATATTCCCCGGTTTGCCCGGGTCGCCTACACGCCTGAGCTTATTGCCATGCTGATCGACCGTTTCGGCGACCGGATCGTCGGGGTGAAAGATTCCACCGGGGATCTGCAGAGCGGGCTGGCCTTGGTGAAGGCATTCCCGGAACTGGCGATCTTTACCGGCGACGACCGGGTGATGCCCGCGCTAAGACTGCAAGGCGGGGCAGGGATGATCGGCGGGATGCCCAACCTGTTTGCCGCGGATGCGGTGCGCATTCTGGCAGATCCCGACGCCGTCCAGACCGAGGCGCTGCGCAATGCCTCCGCGCGCCGGATCGAGGCCGTGGACACCCATGGCGGGCTTCCGGTCCTGAAGGCGATGCTCGCGCGGCAATACGGGCATCCGGGATGGGCTCGCGCCGTTCCGCCCCTGGCGCCCCTGTCGGACGCGGCAGAGGCCGGGGTTCTCGCAGCGCTTGCCGAAACAGGCTACGTTCCGGGTGACCCAGCCTGACTGATAGCGACCGGGAGACCTCTGATGACCGCAGCAACTGACAGCACCGGCGCCGGGGTCAACCGGGCCGACACGCCGCTCAAGAAAGCGGCCTACGACCGGTTCCAGCAAGCACTGTTGCAGGGACGGCTGAGGCCGGGGCAGGTGGTCTCGCAGAAGGAATTGGTGACGCTGCTGGACATGTCGATCGGAGCGCTTCGCGAACTTCTGCCGCGGCTCGAAGCCGAAGGTCTGCTGCACGTGATGCCCAAGCGTGGCATCCAGATCACCAGCATCGATTTGCCGATGATCCGCGACGCATTCCAGATGCGGATCGCACTGGAACGCGAAGCGGTGCTGTCAGCCCTGCGCAAGATGCCGGACGAGGTTCTGGAGGCCGAGGAGCGCAAGCATCGCATGATCCTCGATCGGCTGGCCGCACTGGGCGACCCGCCGCCGGATTTCTTCGATGAAGGCCAGGATATTGACAGCGCGTTTCACGACCTGCTGATTTCGTCGACCGGCAACGACCTGATAATTCAGGCCTATAACGTGAATTCGATCCGCATCCGGCTTATCAAGCTCGACCGGATCAGGTTGACCAAGCTGACGCTGCCTTCGGCATTTGGTGACCATCTGGCGGTGATCGAAGCGCTGAAAATACGGGATACCGCCGCTGCGGTGGCGGCAATCGAAGCGCATATTCACAATGCGCGGGACCGGGCAATCGAGCTTTGATCCCCGTGACACCGCTGACGCCCATCGACCTTCGTTGTGAATACCTTTGTGCCCCGCGCGGCCTTGCCACCGCACGGCCCCGGTTGTCCTGGGCGCTGAAAGCGGATGGCTCCCCGCTTTGCCAGACAGCTTATGAAATCTGCGCGGGACAGGACCCGCAGTCCATAGCCAGGGGCCGGGGCGATCTGTGGCAGAGTGGTTGGGTCGAAAGCGGAAATACTCTCTGGACCCGGTGGGACGGGGCGCCGCTCGGATCGGATATGCGGTTTTGGTGGTCTGTTCGGGTGAAGGACACGCAAGGCGCTGTCTCCGACTGGGCCGCTCCGGCCCCGGTCATGACGGGGCTGCTCAGTCCCTCGGACTGGCAGGCGCATTGGATCGCGCGATATTTCGTCCTGCCCGCCGGGCGGGAGGCGCCCGCCGATGACGTCTATGACAACCCGTGGCAGGCGCGGCCCGCGGATTACCTGCGCAAGGAGGTCACGCTACCCGCTCCCGTCAAGTGCGCGACCGCCTATGTCTCGGCACTTGGGCTCTACGAACTTTACTTCAACGGCCAGCGCATCGGCGACGAGGTCATGGCGCCGAGCTGGACCGATTACCACCAGCGTGCGCTCTATCAGTGTCATGATGTCACCGATCTGTTGCAACCCGGATCAAATTCTATCGGTGCGATCCTGGGCGAAGGCTGGTATTCCGGCCGGGTCGGGCACAACCAGCGCCGCGCTGGAAACCATTATGGCGGCCGACCCGGTTTCCTGTGCCAGATCCATCTGGACTATGCCGATGGCCGCTCCGAACGGATCGTAACCGACGAAAGCTGGCGCACGGCGCAAGGCCCCGTCCGCTACAGCGATTTCCTGATGGGCGAGCATTACGATGCCCTGCTGGAGCAGGACGGATGGGCCGAGCCGGGCTTTGATGACAGCGCCTGGCAACCTGTGGAGGTCTACGACCCCGACCCGGCAGCACCGGTGTTGACCGCGTCCAAATCGCCACCATGCCGCGAAACGGTCCGTTTTCCCGGCACGCGCCTGCATCAAGCGGGCGATGAATGGATCTTCGATTTCGGCCAGAATATCGCAGGCTATGTGGAGATCCAGATTACCGGCGCCAAGGCCGGGGACCGCTTCACCCTGCGCCATGCGGAAACGCTGGATGACGCGGGCGGGCTCTACACCGCCAACCTGCGCCACGCGGTCTGCACGGATCACTATACCGCCAAGGGCGCCGCGCGGGAGGGCTTCAAGCCACGCTTCACCTTCCACGGGTTCCGCCATGTGGGGCTGACCCTTCCCAAGGGCATGTCGCCCAATTCCGTAACCCTGACCGCCGTCGCCATCCAGTCCGATCTGGCGATCACGGGTGAGATCGAGACCGGCAACCCTCTGGTCAACCAACTTCTGTCCAACATAGAATGGAGCCAGCGCGGCAATTTCCTCTCCGTTCCGACCGATTGCCCGCAGCGGGACGAACGCTATGGTTGGAGCGCCGACGCACAGGTCTTCTGGCGCACTGCCGGGTTCGTGATGGACACCTCCGGCTTCTATGCCAAATGGCTCGACGATATCCTCGACGCGCAGCTTGCCGACGGCGCCTTCACCGATGTGGCGCCCTCGAAACCGCTCAACCCCTACCGGCTGACCGGCCAGCCGGGGGCGCCGGGATGGGGCGACGGCCCGGTCATCATGTGCTGGCAGCATTGGCTGCGCTACGGCGATCGGGATCTGCTGGAACAGGCATGGCCCGCGCTGTCGCGCTGGGCGACGTATATCGCCGAAGCCAATCCCGATTTTCTGCGCGTGAACCGGGTGCACAACAATTACGGCGACTGGCTGAATGTCGGCCCGCCCTCGGATCGCACGCTCGTGGCCACGGCCTATTGGGCGCATGTCGCCGACCTGATGGCCCGGATTGCAGATGTTCTGGGTCACGGGGCCGAAGCCGTCCAGCATCGCGACACGGCCCGGCAAGTCCGCGCAGCGTTCAACGCCGCTTATGTGGCGCAGGACGGGCGGATGACCGGCGACACCCAGACGGCGTATTTGCTCGCTCTGGATTTCGACCTGCTCCCGGATTCCCAGCGCTCGGTCGCACGCGACCATCTGCTCCGCACGCTGGATGCGGCGGACGGGCATCTTCAGACAGGGTTTCTGGGCGTGAAACACCTGTGCCGCGTGCTCGCCGACAACGGTGCGGCGGACTATGCCTACCGGCTGTTGCTGAACGAGAGCTATCCAAGCTGGGGGTTCAGCATCCGTCACGGGGCCACCACAATCTGGGAGCGATGGGACGGCTGGACGCCCGAGCGCGGCTTTCAGAGTGCCAACATGAACTCGTTCAATCACTACGCCTATGGCAGCGTCGGCGAGTGGCTCTTTGCCCGGATGGCGGGGATCGACTGGGACGAAACCGCTCCGGGTTTCCGCAAGGCCCGGCTGCGCCCGCTTTTCGACCGCCGGATCGGACATGTCACGGCGCGCTACACCGCACCGACGGGAACCTATCGCAGCGCTTGGGCCATCGAGGGTGACAGCGTCAGATGGACCGTGGAGATACCGCCGAATTGCAGTGGCACGTTGGAACTGGAGCAACCTGCCGAAACCGTTCAGGTAAACCAATCCACGCCAGAACCGCTTGGCCGGGGCTGCCGGTTTGAGCTGGGCGCCGGAGAGCACGAGATCGTCATAAACCCGTGGGAGATAAGACCATGACCGAGACCGGCAAACGACCGATGCTGCACATGATCGGGAATGCGCATCTCGATCCCGTCTGGTTGTGGCGCTGGCAGGAAGGCTGCGCCGAGGCCATCGGCACCTGCTGGGCTGCCATCGACCGGCTGGAGGAAGGGGACGGATTTGTCTTTTCCAAGGGCGAGGCGCATATCTATGCCTGGATCGAGGAACTGGATCCGGACCTCTTCGCCCGCATCAGCCACTACATCGCGAAACGACGCTGGGTCGTGGTCAACGGCTGGTGGATCCAGCCGGATTGCAACATTCCTTCGGGCGAAAGCGTCATCCGCCAGGCGCTTTACGGCAAACGCTATTTCAAGGAAAAATTCGGGATCGACGTGCCGACAGGCTACAATGTCGACAGTTTCGGCCATCCCGGCACCTTTCCGATGTTGCTGCGCCACACCGGAACGACCAGCTACACCTTCATGCGGCCCAACGCCTCTGAACTTGACCTGCCGGGAGAGATTTTCCGCTGGCGCGCGCCTGATGGCTCCGAGGTCAACGCCTTCAGGATCCAGGGCGCCTACAACACCTCCAAGCGCGAAATGCCGTTACCGGAAAAGACCGACCTGCACTACGAAAAGATCGCGGCGGCGGGGCATCCCTTCATGTGCTTCTACGGCGTTGGCAACCACGGTGGTGCGCCCACCAAGGCCAATATCGACGAGATCGAACGGCGCATCGCGGCCGGCGAGCGGTTGAAATTCTCCGACCCCGAGACGTTTTTCGACGAGGTGGAGGATGGCAAGTGGCCGGTCTTTGCGGACGAACTGCAATTTCACGCCGTGGGCTGCTATGCCGCCGCCTCCGCGCTCAAGACTCTGAACCGCAAGGCCGAGAGCTTGCTGGAACAGGCCGAAGCGGCCGCGACGCTGGCCACGCGGGAAACCGGCGTGCCATATCCACGCGACCGGTTCGAACGGCTCTGGCGCATCCTCCTGTTCAACCAGTTTCACGACACGCTGGGCGGCACCAGCCTCGAATCCGCCTGCATCGATTCCGAACGTGAACTGGGCGGCGTGATCCACGGTGCCGAACTGGAATTGAATGCTGCAATTCGCCACCTTGCCCGGACCATCGCGCCCTCACCGCATCCCGAAGATGCCACCATGCTTCTGGTGAATACCAACGGGCAGGCCGCGCATTGCCTGATGGAAGCCGAACCATGGGTGGACAAGGATATCGTATCCCGGCGGATCGTGGTGGACGAAGAGGGCACGCCGGTGCCCTTCCAGTATGCCGACCCGCATGGCAAGACCACGGGACTGCAACGGATCGTCTTTCCGCTGGACATGCCCGCCTATGGCTGGCGCATGCTGCGATTCAAAGTGGATGACGAGGGTGTCAGCGCCCCGCCTGTAGGTTTCGGCAAGCCCGTCGAACAACGCAGCTTTCGGACTGCAGGCTACGCGATGGAAATCGACGGCAATGGTGCCATCGCCTCTTTGCGCGATGGTTCCGGGGCGAACATTCTGACTGCTCCCGGCCACAAGGCAATTCTGGTCGAGGATCTCTCGGACACCTGGGGGCACGGTGGCAAGTCCTTTGGTCTGGACGGTGAGGCAATGACGCTGAAAAAGGTCCGGGTGATCGAGGAAGGCCCGGTGCGCACGGTGGTCGAGGTCACTTGTTCCGCCCGCGCCTCGTGCATGATCACGCGTATTGTCCTGCCCGAGGATGGCACCTTGCCGGTGGAACTGCGCGTGCACCTGGATTGGCGCGAACAGCGGACGTTGCTCAGACTTGCCTATCCCACGGGCGCAACTGAAATGGAATGTGAGGTTCCCGGAGGATGGTCCGCCCGCCCGATGGACGGTCGCGAGGTGCCCGCGCTTCGCTGGATCCGCGCCACGGGCCCGACCCGCGAAGTCGCCTTGGTCAGCGATGCCAAATATTCCTTTGCCGGTAAGGATGGCACCGTCTTTGTCACCGCCGTCCGCTCGCCCGTCTTCGCACACCACGATCCGATCCCTGTCGAGGCCGGGGCGCGCTATCGCTATATGGATCAGGGTGAGCAGGATTTTACGATCTGGTTGCACGCGGGCAAGAAGATCAGCCGCAATGCAGCAGTGGAAATGGCCGAGACGCTCAACAAGCCGATAATCGTGACACCTCATGTGGCGAGATCCGGCACGGCTGGGCCAAAGGGCCAGTGGCTGCGGGTCGAGGCCAGCGGCGCATATGTCTCGACACTCAAGATGGCCGAAGACAGCGACATGCCGGTGCTGCGGATCTGCGATCTGGACGGCAACGGGTCGAGCGCCCGTATTGAAGGCCATGAGAGAGCCTTGAAGCCTTGGGCGCTGGCCTCGCTTGGCCTTCGCGCGGATGATCTCTGCGAATTGGACGGGTTGGAGCGGATGGCTGGTTCTTCGCCCTCTTCCGCCCGGTCTTGACGATATTGGGCACTGTTGCGTCAATCTGGGCGATGCGCATTCGAGATTGGTCTGCCCCCATCGAGTGGTCCAGTCGGAATGTCGGTGCATGGTCGGCCTCTGGTCTGTCGGGACGATGCTTTCGGGCGCTGGTGGGCGGTACGCTGGCCGTGACATGCGCGGCATCCGCAGGCGGCGCGACGACACGCCGCGACCACGGAGAGAACCACAGAGACAACCAAAGAGCCCGACACGGAGGATGATCCACAGCAAGCAAGATCAGCCTTTGACCAAGGCGATTGGAGAACGCGCGGGGACACCAACTCGGCCTTCCCTCAACTTGATAGTCGAGATTCTTTGGTACGAAGCCTACGCCGCGTTACCAGCATCGGTTGTGAACCTAGAAGGCCAAGGACCGCGTTTCGTCATGAATGACCGGCATCCTGCGCTCCGTCTTGTCTCAAGCGGGTTCTTCTGACAGGACCTCTGGAATCCATGCTATCCGGAAGAGCCGAATATGACAGGAGCCCAGTTGCGCGCAGGACAAGCAAATGCCGACTTGATTGCCGTTCTCGTGGCCGTGACCGACAACGAGCCGCGCGTGATGACCGTGCGTGCGGGTGAGGCCTTGCCATCGGGTCCCTTCGAGTCTCAGCATCGCAGCCTGCAAAGCGGATTGCGCGCCTGGATCGAGAGCCAGACCGGCCACCCGGTGGGCTACCTGGAACAGCTCTACACCTTTGCCGACCGGGACAGGGACGCCTTGGCAGAGTCCGAGGCCGACGGCGTGCGGCAGATCTCGATCGGATACCTGGGCCTCGTGCGCGAGCAGGTCACTCCCGGCGCCGGTCAGCCGGAATGGCATGGCTGGTACGAGTATTTCCCCTGGGAGGATCACCGCGACAGCCGCCCCAAGGTGCTGCACGCCATCACCGACCGGCTGAACACCTGGGCCGGGACCGACGACCTGCGCCGGCAGCGCATCGACTTTGTCTTTGGTCTGAACGGTTTGCCCTGGAGCGAGGATCTGGCGCTGCAGCGCTACGAGTTGATGTACGAAGCCAAGCTGGCCGAAAGCCCCTCTCGCCCGGCAACCGAGGTTTTGGGGCTGCCGATGACCGGGGATCACCGGCGGATCCTCGCGACGGCCATCGCGCGCCTGCGCGCCAAGATCAAGTATCACCCGGTGGTCTTCGAACTGATGCCAGACAGCTTTACGCTGCTGCACCTGCAACGCACCGTCGAGGCACTGTCGGGCCTGCGTCTGCACAAACCGAATTTCAGGCGACAGATCGACCAGCAGGAACTGATCGAGGAAACCGGCGAAATGTCGAGCGTAACCGGCGGTCGCCCGGCCAGGCTCTACAGGTATCGCCCGAGGGTTCTGCAGGCGCTGGCCTTGTCGGGACCAAGGCTGCCCGTGTCACGGCATTGACATAAACTCGAATTGAGAATATCAACCGCTCCAAGATGTACTCATTCCGAGTATAAGGAGTTGCCATGACCTACCTTCGCCTTCCCGAACTCTATGACCGGGTCAGCAAGATTGTCCCCGAGCCGGATTGGATCCGGTACGAGGAGGACATTGCCGCCATCCTCGACCTGAAACGCCAAAAGAACGCTGTGATCCTGGCGCATAACTACCAGACCCCCGAGATCTTTCACGGCGTGGCGGACATCGTGGGTGACAGCCTCGCGCTGGCCCGCAAAGCCATCGAGGTCGAGGCTGACATCATCGTTCTGGCCGGTGTGCATTTCATGGCCGAGACGGCCAAACTGCTGAATCCGGAAAAGACCGTGCTGATTCCCGACTTGGAGGCCGGCTGTTCGCTGGCCGATTCGATCACGCCCGAGGACATCGCGCTGCTGCGCCAGGCGCATCCGGGTGTGCCGGTCATCACCTACGTAAACACCTCCGCCGCGGTTAAGGCGGCCTCGGATATCTGCTGCACCTCGGGCAACGCCAAACAGGTCGTTGAATCCCTTGGCGTGCCGAAAGTGCTGATGATCCCCGACGAATACCTGGCCCAGAACGTGGCGCGCGAGACTGAGGTCGAGATCATTGCCTGGCATGGTCACTGCGAGGTGCACGAGTTGTTCAGCGCAGAGGACGTGCGCAGCATGCGCGAGGCTTACCCCGGTGTCACCGTGCTGGCGCATCCCGAATGCCCGCCCGAGGTCGTGGCGGAAGCCGATTTCTCTGGCTCTACGGCTGTCATGTCCGACTACGTCGGCGACCATAAGCCCGGGCGCGTGGTGCTGCTGACGGAGTGTTCGATGAGCGATAATGTGGCGGTCGATCACCCCGACGTGGAATTCGTGCGCCCCTGCAACCTCTGCCCGCACATGAAGCGCATCAGCCTCGGCAATATCCGCGAAGCGCTGGAACAGCACCGGCATGAAGTCACCGTCGATGCGGCCATCGCCGATGACGCGCGGCGCGCGGTCGAACGGATGCTTGCAGTCAAATGACAGAAATCACCGGGCTCGACGGGCGGATCGCCGTCGTTGGCGGAGGCATCGCCGGGATGATGACCGCGCTTGAGCTTGCGCCCGAGCCGGTAGTCCTGATCTCCCGCGCCGCGCTTGGACGGGAAAGCTCCAGCCAGTGGGCGCAAGGGGGAATCGCGGCCAGCCTGGGGGCGGACGACAGTGCCGCCCTGCACCTGACCGACACGCTGGCCGCCGGGGCAGGACTTTGCGACCCGGAGGCAGCTAAGACGATCCTGGACGAAGCATCCGGCGCTATTGCAGCGCTGGAAGCGCATGGCGTCCACTTCGACCGTTCGGCAGACGGCCAGTTTGCGCGCGGTCTCGAAGCCGCGCATTCCCGCCGGCGTATCCTGCACATCGACGGCGACGGAACCGGCGCAGCGCTCACTTGCGCCCTGGCCGGGGCAGTCCACCGCTGCCCCTCCATCACCGTCCTGACCGAGGCCGACGTGGTGCGGCTCATGGTGCGCGACGGCAAGGTCAGCGGCCTTTTGCTGAAGGGCGGCGCGGGGGCTGGCCTGTTGTCGACGTCCCGCGTCGTGATGGCCACGGGCGGACTCGGCGGGTTGTTCGACGCCACCACGAACCCCGTGGGCAATTTTGGCCAGGGCGTGATGATGGCCGCCCGTGCCGGGGCACAACTTGCCGACATGGAATTTGTACAGTTTCACCCGACGGCACTGGCTGTGCCGGGCACGCCGCTGGGTCTGATCAGCGAAGCGGTTCGCGGCGAAGGAGCGATCCTGATCAATGCACGAGGGGAGCGCTTCATGGCGGCGGTTCCCGGCGCCGAACTTGCACCCCGTGACGTTGTCGCCCGCGCCATCCAGGCGGAAATCGTCCGGGGCGGTGAGGTATTCCTCGACGGGCGCAGAACACTCGGCGCAGGTTTCGGCGCGCGGTTTCCCGGCATCGACCGGCTCTGCCGCGCCGCCGGAATCGACCCTGCCAAGCAACCGATCCCGGTCCGGCCCGCCGCGCATTATCACATGGGCGGCATCGTGACCGACACGCATGGGCGTTCGAGCCTTGAAGGACTCTGGGCTGTCGGCGAATGCGCCGCCACAGGCCTGCATGGGGCCAATCGGCTGGCCAGCAACTCGCTTCTGGAGGCGGTGGTCATGGCGGGTCGCGCGGCCCGGGACCTTGGCGGTTTGCCCGCTCCAGTCGGCGTCGCGGAGGGTCTGTCATCCTGTGGCTTGCCGCCAGCAGCAGACCTGACAGGGGTCCGCCGGATCGTCTCGCGCGGGCTCGGCCTGATCCGCGACGACGCCGGGCTTCGCGCCGCGATGGCGGCCCTGCTGCCCTTGGCCGAAAGCGACGGACCGTCAGCCGACCCAGCCATCATCGGCCTGGCCATCGCGACCTTTGCGCTGCTCCGGACGGAGTCGCGCGGAGCGCATGCCCGCCTTGATCATCCCGCGCCGCTGGCCGGGAGCACCTCGCGCCGACTGACCCTGGCCGAAATCGATGCCTTCGCGCGACTGCAAATTTCCGAACCCATGCTCCGGAGTGCCTGACTTGACGCTTGTCCCATTGCCCCGCCTGCTGATCGAACCCGCATTGCGCACCGCGCTGGAGGAGGATCTCGGCCTTGCCGGTGACATCACCTCGGCGGTTGTTATCCCGGCGAACCATCGGTCGGTTGTCACCGCGATGGCCCGCAACTCCGGCGTGATTGCCGGGCTGGACTGTGCGGAACTGGCCTGCGCGCTGGTTGATCCGGCCATCAAGGTCACCCGCCATGTCGAAGACGGGACAGCGGTTGAGCCCGGAACCCGGGTCGCTTCCTTCGAAGGTCCGTCCCGCAGTCTGTTGACCGCCGAGCGCACGGCGCTCAACTTTCTCGGTCACCTGTCGGGCATTGCCACCGTGACCTCGGGGCTGGTGCGCGCGGTGGCCGGCACCAAGGCCTCTATTGTCTGCACCCGCAAGACCACGCCAGGGCTGCGCGCGCTTGAGAAATACGCCGTGCGCGCGGGCGGCGGAATGAACCACCGCTACTCGCTGGCCGACGCCGTCCTGATCAAGGACAACCATATCGCCATCGCCGGCGGCATAGCCCCTGCGCTTGAACGTGCGAAATCCGCGACCGGTCACATGGTCAAGATCGAGATCGAGGTCGACACGCTGGACCAGCTGCGCGAGGTGCTCGAGATCGGCGCAGACGCGGTGCTGCTCGACAACATGGATCCGGAGACGCTGCGCAAGGCCGTGGCGATGGTCGATGGCCGAGCGATCACCGAGGCCTCCGGCGGCATCACGCCCGATACGGCCGCTGCAGTTTCCGCAAGTGGCGTCGATCTGATCTCGCTCGGCTGGATCACTCACAGCGCGCCGACGCTGGATATCGGTCTGGATTTTGTTTCGGCGGCAGTCCAGGGCTGAGGAGCAGCGCAAGAGCCGGAAAACGCATATTGGTCCTGCCCAGGAGTTTGATTCCGCAGTTTGATGAAGGGATCCTTTCGCAGGAATGGTAGCAAGCATTATGGGACAAGTTCGTCATGGCAGCGCCACGTTCCATAGAGGTGGACGCAGATCTTCGACCAGTTTGCCGCCAAGCCAAGCAATAGCATCGGTTTCATTTCAGGCGGCAGCCTTGAGGTTCGGGTTCCGGTTATCAAAGGCCTCGTCCGGCGACCAGTCAAGCTTTGGCGCAATCGTCTTGGAGGCGGCCATATCGCTGGCGTAGTCGCCGCGGTTCTCACGGAAAAGCCGAACACCGCGTTCGCGAAGCTCGGCCGGAAAGGCGGGGGTAAATCTCTGCTTTTTCATAGGGCTCATCCTTTGAGTGTCTTACTCTCCGGTGAACCAGGTGCGGTTCAGATCGTCGGTCGCCACGCGCCTGCCCAGCTCGGCATCAAGGCCCGTGATCTTCTCGGCCAGCCCAGAGATCTGGGACAGCAGCAGTCGCGGCAGGTTGCGGAACGCTGCTGGCAACATGCCGTCATCGCCGTCGATAATGGCCGCAAGGTGCCCGACATGCGCCGGGCCGGTGGGAGCTTCGATGCTCTGCTTGGCCAAATGTGCGCAAGGCATTGAACGTCCGGGTCCGTTGGCGAACCGGAAGGCCCCGGGTCCTGAAGGCCATCGCCATCGCCTGTCGGGCCTCACTCTTCACGGCAACGGACCGTATGGTCGGCCGCGATGCGGCCTCCGCAATCGCCTTGGCATCGGTCAAGAACTTCAGCAGATGTGTGCGCGTTAGCTTGCGGCGGATACAGCCGACCCGTCCGACCCGGCGCCATGCGCCTGAAACTCGTACTTGGCCAAATCCAGGCCGATGAAGCTGACATCTGCCATGGACGCTCTTCTTTGTAGCGGTGGTTCAACACCCGCGACCATGGCACAGCGATGCCGCCGGAGGGCGTCCTCCCCATTGCCTAAGGAAGGCCTTGCCGCTGTTTAAGTTGAAAATTACTTCACTGTTTGGTGACAATCGCGTTATAGTTGATATCAGGATTCGCATCCCGACCGTTTTTGAGACCCATCAACTTGCTTGCTAGTAGATTGTTTTGGTTTGCTGCCTGTGGCTCGAAACGCCGGACTTCGAACGCCGTTTTTTGGAATTAACCCGCAACATTTTTCCGCGATTAAACGTGGTGGTGTGCGGGTTCGGGGGATTCCGCCATGCGTAATACAGCTCCTAAGCCTTGTTTTGATATTCTTGATGGCCGTAGGGGGGGCTCTACCAGCAAGCGAGCGGCCGCTGCGAAACCTCTTCTGAGAAGCACGTCTCTGGCGGCGATCCTTACCAAGCCAAAGGTCCGAAAGCAGGTGCTGAAGGCAGAGGTCGAACCGCTTGAGCCGCGCATCCTGCTGTCTGCCGATCTGGCGCCATTTGCGGTGGCGATGATGGCGGATCAAACCGACCTGACGCTGTCGCTGGATGTTGCGACGGACATGATCCAGGTCCACGATACCATCACCGGAACGCTTGTCGCGGAAAAGGCGCGCGCCGAGACATCGGCGATCGAGATCGAAGGGACCGACGGCGACGATGTGCTGCACATGGACATGGCCGGCAGCTACATCTTTCCCGACAGCATATGGTTTTTTCCCGACGGCATCTCGTTTTCGGGCGGTGAAGGCAACGACCAGCTCATCGGGGAGGATGGGCTGGATGCGACCTGGATCCTGGACGGCATAGATTCCGGTTCAGTCGAGGGGCTCAACTTCGATAGCGTCGAGGTCCTGACCGGCGGCGCGGACAACGAAGACAGATTCCTGCTGACAGTCGGCAGCCAGTCGACCGGCGGGTTGCAGGGCGGCGCGGGCGGTTTTGACATTGTCGAGATCGACGCCGGCGGGCTTCCGGTCGGGTACACACCTACGGCGCCCGATGCAGGTGGGATCACAATCGGTGATCTGACGACCCTCTACACGGGAATGGAGCCGGTCGACACCACCGGCACCAGCGGATCGGACCTGGTCTTCAATCTGGACAACACTGCCAACACCGGCCTCACCCTCAGCTTCGTGTCGAACGCGGGCGGCACCGACACATTCGCGCTGGATGGTCCGGGGATCGAGACGCACAACTTTGGCGTTACCGCGGGCACAACTTCGGTCACGATCAACCTTGGCGACGGCGCGGACGAGATCGCGATCAGCGGCGTGGAGGGAACGCACCTCGACGGGATCCTGGCCATCAACGCCGAGGGCGGCGACGACACGATCTCGCTGGGCGCGGACTACGGTACGCTGGACATCGACGGCGGCACCGGCGCGGACGTTCTGGAAATCGATCTGCCGGCCGTGCAGGGGCTTCCGACGCCCGGTGTCTACACGACCACGGTCATTGGCGATCAGGTGACGACGCAGTTCAACGGCTTGACTATCGGTGTCGCGAACCTGCAGCCCCTGTCGGATTTCACCACGATCACCGGCGACAGCATCGTGCTGGACGTGACCAACGTGATCGCGGCGGTCGACGCGGTCTTCGGCACGCTGGCCGGGGTTCTGGAAACCGCGGGTGATACGCTGGACCTGATCTCGGCGTTGCCTTTGATTGGCGGGTCGAACCTTGTGGGGCAGGCGGACGTGACGCTGGCGCGCGCACTGGACCTCTACGACACGCTGGACAACGCGCGGGCGCAGATTCTCAAGGAAATCCAGAGCCGGGTCGCAGATGGCCTGCAGGTCTCGGAAATCGAGGATGCGATCGCCGCCGCGACGGCAACTGTCGAGGGCATCGCCCCGGCGGCGATGAGCGTCATTGCGACAACGGCGGCCAACGTGCAGGCGGCGGTGCTTGCCGACCTGTCGGATTTCTTTGGCTTCACCGTCGAAAGCAAGGTCCGTCAGGCGGACGGCACGCTCGACACGATCACCGAAACCTTCAGCATTTCCGCCTCGGATGTGAACAACGCGATCGGCGATATCGTCGATGGGGTGGCGCTGGATGGTCTGACGGCGCTCAATTCGCTTGTCAGTGCCGAGTTGGGATCGACGGACCTGTCAGGCCTCGTCGTGCCAACGATCAATGCGGGCCGGATCGCCTTCCAGGCCGTGTCCGACACGGTGGAGGAGATCAAGGTGAGGGCGTCCAACGCCAGCGCCGACAACCTTGCCGCTCAACTGCTGGGCTTTGACGCGGTCGAATATGTCACGCTGACACTGGACCAGATCACCAACCGGCTGACCGCTCTTGGTAACCTGGAGTTCGGGTTCGACAATGTGAACCTGTCGATCCAGAACGCGACGAACCTGATGCTGGACTTCGATTTCGAAGCCTCCCGCCGGACGGAATTCGGCTTTGACTTCGGTGAAGAGGCCGATGGACTCGGCCTGTCCTTCGATGCCTCTGCCAAGTTGCTGCTTGCCGCGGGTTTTGCCTTTGATGCCGACTTCAACATCAACGCCACGAATCCGTCGAATGTCACCTTCTCGGGCGCAATCAACCAGTTCGGGCTGGGCGCCGAGATTGAATCCTCCGGCCTCACGGCGAACGCAAGCGTCGGCGTGGTCACGGGCTCGGCCACGGGCGATGTCTTTCTGGACATCGCGCTGGTCGACGATGGGGCGGTGAGTTTCTCCAACACCGATTCCGCAGCGACGCTGCTTACGCAACTTGGCCTGACGGTGGGCGGGTTCGACTACAATTTCGGCAACGACACATTCACGTTCCAGGCGGCCGGCCAGCAGGGCTATTCGGTTGCCCTGAGCCTGACCGCGGATGCGAATCTTGTGTCCGCGACGCTGGATATCGGGGTGAGCGGACTCTTTGACGGGACGCCGCCGACGGTCACATTCTCGGGCGGTTTCGAGCAGGATTTCCTTGATTTCAACAACCTGACCCCGACCGAAATAGTCCGCGCCGTCGCGGATTTTGCGCTTTGGCTGCAGGACACGGCCGACAGCGACCTGCTGGCAGGCATCGACATCCCGTTCCTCGAAGGCGCGCTGGACGACATCACCCAGATCGGAAAGGTCGTGTCGGACCAGCTGCTGTACGACTACGGCGGCGACGGCGTGAAGGACGGCGAAGCCAAACTGGTCACCGACCTGAACAACGCGCTTCTGGCGGCGGGACTGGATGCCTACCTTGAATTCGAAGGCTTCGGTTCCGGCTTCAAGCTGAACTGGCTCGACCCGGATATTTCCAGCGTCCAGATCATCGGAGGCAATGCCATCAACGCGCTGGGTCTGTCGATCAACGACCTGCTGACAGACGGGTTGGAGTTCGACGGAACGGAATCCGCGCTGGACTTCCTGACCGGCAACCTCGCGCTGGGCGCGGCCTCGCTGGCGACGACGATCCGTGTCAATTTCAATGGCGGCGGCAAGTTCGATGGCACGTTCGAACTGCTGCAAAGCGCGCTGGACGAGAACACCGGGATCGGCGACGACGTGGCCAAGCTGATCGACCGGTTCAACGCGCCGACCTTCAAATCGATCCAGGAATTCATCGTCCGGCTGGACGATATCGGCGTGCTGGATGCGATCGGCTTCAATGCCAATGACCTGTCCAGCTTCTACGACGAATCCAGTGACCAGCTTCTGTACAACGTCAATCTCGGCGGTTCCGACCTCTTCGATGTCGAGATCCCGACCGATTTCGAATTGGACCTCGGCAACCTGCTGAACATCAATTCCACCTCTCGGCTGGTGATTTCGGGCGGTGCCTCGCTTGACCTCGGGCTGGGCTTTGACCTGTCCACCGGGGCGGGCGGCGGTGGCCTGCCGGGGCCGGCGGGTGACCTGGAGTTGTCGACGGTTCTGGAAAACATCGGCATCTCGCAAAAGCAGGAAAACGCCGTGACTGGCGACGTCGCGCCTGTGGCGCAGACGGACATGGCCTTCACGCTGATCCTGACCGAGGATGGCGGCCCGGATGAAGTCATCGAGGTCTCGCTGACCGACGTGGATCTGAAGAACGCTTCGCCGGCCAAACTTGCCGCCAATTTCGGAGCTTACAAGGCCGATATCCTGGCGCAGATAAATGCCGAGCTCGCCGGAACGGACATCACGGCCACTTTCGTGGATGAGGCCCCGCCTCAGGCGACGCCGGCGATTCAGGAATACACGCGACTGACCTTTACCTACACCGGCGCCGCGGCAGCCCACACGCTCGAGATTGACAACGACGCAGACGGTTTCTCGACCGACCCGGCGGCGGCTCTGCTGGGACTGTGGAACACCGGCTCGACGACGGGCACACTGTCCGCCGCCGAGGCGATCCAGCCGTTCAGCGCGGCGGGTGTCATTAGCGACGACCTGGTCTTTGAAATCGACCTGGACGGGGATACCTACCAGATCACGCTGCCCAACACAGCGACCCTGTCGGTCCAGAACGGCCAGCTGACCTCGATCAACAGCTCCATCGTGAGCCTTGTCGCCGACGTGAAGGCCGCCCTGGCGGAGGCCCGCGATACGGACGACCTGCCCATCCCGGATCCGTTGAATCCTCCGCCGACTGTCGACCTCACGGGCGATGTGACCGCGGCCTTCCAGGGCACGCGTCTGGTCCTGACTCTGACCGAAGGATCAAGCTACACGAACCTGGAACTGACCAGCGCGGTGCCGGAACTGGGCTTTGACACCTCGCTGGTCGCGGACAGTGCCGACCTGCTCTTGACCGTGGATGACACCGGATCCTCCGACGATGTGCTGATCAAGGTTTCCTTTGACGGGGCGGTCACGATCCAGGATGCGCTGGATGACATCGCCGCGGCCGTCGAGAGCGCCCTGGGTCTGTCCCCCGGGGATGTGACAGGTAATCCGGCGGACGATTATGCCGTCTACCTGACCCCGGACGACCCGCTGACCGCCAAGAGCGAGGCGGGCAAGAGCATTTCTGTCAAGATCTCGGACGGCTCCTACACGCTGAAGGGGCTGTCGGCCATCAACGGATCGCCCACCGCCGTGGACCTGGGCCTGATCGGCGCCGACGTGAACCCCAACGCCGAGGGCGACACGCCCGACGGCATCGTTCAGGGCGCGGACATAGGCGGAATCCGTCTGATCGACCGGTTCTTCATCAAGTCCGACGTACCGGTTGGCGCGACGCAAAGCGAGCTTGCCTCGCTGGAGTTCTCGGCGCAGGCCGGGCGTCTGGTGAAGGACCTGCAACTGGCAGGGGACGATATCCTGTTCTCGTCATCTCTGGATCTGAGGAATTTCGTCGAGGGTAGCTCACTGGCGGAGTGGCTCGAGATCGAAATCCTCGACGTGGCCGGCTTTGCTGACGGCGTCTACAAGATCAAGGAAGTTGCAACCGGCTCAATTGGCGGCAATGCCGTTGACGGCGTTCGGATCGTCGACGCATCCGACGGGTCGTCGGTCGATGTAGGAACCGCCGACCAGGCCGGCGGCAAGGCGATCATCAGGACCGGCATCGACGCCAGCGCATCGCTGGGCTTTGTCGGTGTCGAACTGACGGGCGAGGCGCTCTTCGGTGTCGAGCTGGCGCTCGGGTTCAACGCGGGAACGGGCAAGCCCGCCGAAGACGGAATCGTCACGCTGGGCGAGGTTGTCGACGTGATCGACGCGGCACAGGACGACGGCGTCTCGGCGCTGTTCGACCTGTTCGTGTTCCCTGAACTGACGGCCAATCCCGGCCCGAACTTCGGAACCGCGAACCTTGAACTGGCGCTGGCCGGGGGCTCGCCGGGCTTCGACGCCATAGCCAACGCCCTGCTGAACGGGAACGACAGCATCTCTGCGTCCATCGACCTGATCGCGCTGGGCGACCCGTTCATGCAGACGCGGCTGGACCAGGCGGGCAATTTCGACATCACGGACGGGGATACCTTCGTCGTCGACAAGGACTTTACCGATCTGCTGCCGGTCGGCGCCACGCTGCGCTTTGAAAAACCGGTCGAGGCCGGGCAGACCGAACCCACGGTCTTCGAGGCCAAGATCGCCGCGGTCAACTTCTCGGGCGGTGTCTCCACCATCGACCTGGATCCGGCCAGCTTTGTCCATGTGTCGGGCGCCGAGGTGACGACCCTGACGGCCTCGGATGTGCTGACCGATTTCACCGACATCACCCTGCGTCCCTCGGTCAACGTGAACCTGCCGGACTTCGGTGCGCTGTCGGATGTCGGCTTTGGCTCGTTTGATCTGGATACGCTGCTGGACGCGCTCGTGATGCTGGCCGATGCGCTGTCCGCCATCGAGGGCTTTGATTTCCTGGATGTGAAACTGCCGGTGATCGACAAGTCGCTGCATGACCTGTTCTCGCTCGCCGATGACCTGCGCGACTTCGTGGACGGTCTGCGCGCCAACCCGGCCGGCAGCCTGCAATTCGTCGAGAGTGCTCTGAACGACGCCATCGGGCTGAGTGCGGCGACGCTGGAAGAAGCCTATGACCTCGCCTATGGCACGGGCGGCGGCAACGATGCGCCGGACCAGGCCTTCGTCATCGGTTACGACACCGCCGCAGGCAAGGAGATGCTGACCTTCTCGCTCAACCTCGGGGCGGCCTTCTCGGATGCGATCAACGTCGGCCTGTCGGATCTGCCGTTTGCAGACGATCTGTTCAACGCTCTGGGCGATCTGGGGCCAATCAACTTCAGCGGGTCCGCCGGGCTGGCGGCGAATGGCGGCATATTCCTGACAATCGGGCTGGGGATCGACCTTGGCGAACTGGCGACAGCTGCCACCGACGGTGACTCCACGACAGGCGTCGAAGATGCTTTCTACCTGCTCGAGGAGACCGGGCTTGCGGCCTCGATCGGTGCGCAGGGGTCGAACCTCGCGTTCAATGCCGGACTCGGGCCGCTTGCGCTGGCGATCGGCAACAACGGGTCTGACGCCGCCGAGATCGCGATCAGCGCGGGGGCTCAACTGGCCACGCAAGGCGGCGCCTTCACCGATGGGCGCCTGTCGCTTGAGGACCTGGTGAAAGGTGATGTCGCTCTTGGATCTGCCTTCGCGCTTTCGGGGATCGGTGGCGGTGCCTATGGCGAGATTTCCGGTCGCCTGCCTGTCTTCTTTCCGACCGACAGCAATCATATCGGCGATATCCTGATCGGCACGACCTACCAGGAAGAAGTTATGGGCAGCTCGGGCTCCGATTTTGGCGCGCTCGACAGCCTTGTTACCGTTGGACCGGCTGCTCTGAAGGTGTTGACCGGATCGGAGGACGACCCGACCCCCGTGGCGGCTGACGTCGTGATCGACGTGTCCCAGCTGACCGAGTATTTCACTACCTTCAACTTTGCCGAACTGTCGATCTTCGACAACATCCGGTTGGCGGCGGATGGCTTCGACTTGTTCCTGGGACTGCTGGAGGAAAACATCTTCGGGGAACTGGCCGAGCTCAACCTGCCCATCGTGGGCGAGGGCTTTGGCGATGCGGCGAACTTCATCGGTGACTTCCGCGAAGGGTTCGTGGGCAACCTGCGCATCGCGCTTGACGCTGTAGAGGACGCGGCGGACGACTTTGCCGATCCGGACAAGAACATCATTTCCAAGCTGATTTTTGACCTGTTGGGCCCGAACGGTCTGGGCCTGCTGAAACTGCTGGACGTGGCCGACCGGACCGGCAATGGCGGCGCGGGCGACTATATCCTTCTGAACGCGACCGGTTACCAGGAAGCCTTGGACACCGGGCAGTTCAACCTCGCCGACATATCCTGGGACTTCGATCTGGGCACGGACGGGCAGCAGGAACTGGCCAATGTGCCGCTTGATTTCGACATCGGCATTCCCGGCCTCGGGCTTGAGACCACTGGCGCGATCGAGTTCCTGATCGACTGGGGAATCGGGCTGGGCTTTGGCCTGTCGGCGCAGAAAGGCTTCTACTTCGACTTCGACGACACCGAGGATGACGTCTATTTCAATGTGGAAGTGGGTCTTGAGGACGGGAGTTCCGTCAGCGGGTCCCTGGGCTTCCTTGGTCTGACGGCAACGGATCGCGAGACCGGATTTGCCGAAGAGGATGTAGGCTTGGAATGGGCGGGAACCCAGACCGGCCTGACCGCCAATGTCGGGCTGGATATCCTGCTCAACGGTGTGTCCGCGGACAAGGTGTCGATGACCGAACTGGGCAGCCTCGGCCTGATGATGGGCATCGACGTGGTGGCCGCGGCGGCACTGGACCTGACGCTTGGCCTCGACGAGGCACTGGTGGGCGACGCCCTCGCCAACGGCTTCCCCTCGGTCGAGGCGGGCTTCGACTTCCTCTGGACCTTCAGCGACACCTACAACCTGATTGGCGGGTCGACCGACAAGGCCGATCTGGACGTCGGCATCAAGTACCTGGCATTCGGTGACGTCGGCCTGAACCTGGGCGAATTCGTGACCGACGTTCTTGGCCCGATCGTCGATGCCGTGGCGGAATACACCAAACCGCTTCAGCCCTTCATCGACTTCCTGACCGCGCCGGTTCCAGTCGTCGATGTGTTCGGGATCGACCTGACGATGCTCGACCTCGCGGCGGCACTTGGTAACTTCGACCCCGGATTGATCGAGACGCTGGCCGAGGTGATCACGCTGATCAACGATATCGCCGCGCTGCGCGACGGTCCCGGAGAGCTGGACCTGATCGTTCCGATCGGGGACTTCGTGATCTTCGACAACATCGCCGGCGGCGGTGGAACCGGTGACAACCCGTTTGCCGACGGGTTCAGCGGCCTCGAGACGTTCAACGACCGCGACGCCGCGGGGGCCTTCGACGACGCGGCAGCCGCGTTCCTCTCCGCGCTGGACGATTCCACCACGACCGGCGGCGACAAGAACAAGGACGCCGCGAAGACGGTGACCAAGCTGAAGGCGGGCGGCTCGTTCGACTTCCCGATCATCAATGATCCGGCGCAGATCTTCGGTCTGCTGATGGGCAATCCGGCAACGCTGGTGACCTTCGATCTCGATCCGCTGATCGTCGGGTTCGAGAAGAGCTTCTTCTTCTCGATCTTCGGTCCGCTGGGTGTCTCGCTTGGCCTGACTATCGAATTCACAGCCGATTTCGCCTTTGGCTACGACACCCAGGGCATCAGCGATTTCGTCGACAGCGATTTCCGCAACCCGCTGCTACTGTTCAACGGGCTGTTCATTTCCGATACCGAGAATCCGGACGGCTCCGGCGCCGATGTGCCGGAACTGACCTTCCTCGGCGGGATCACCGCTGCGGCGGAACTGAACCTGGGGATTGCGCGCGCCGGTGTGGCTGGCGGGCTGTTCATCGAGATCCTGTTCGACCTGTTCGATCCCGATAACGACGGCAAGGTGCGCATCACGGAACTGGCGTCGAATTTCACCAACCAACTGCGCGCGCCCACTGATGGCGAAAAACTGCTGGCGCCGCTGGCCATTTTTGACGTCACGGGTGAAATCTTTGCCCGGCTCTTTGCCTTCCTCAAGATCGATTTCGGCTTCTTCGAGGTCGACAAGGAATGGGACTTCGTCGACCCGATCACCCTGCTCGACTTCGAGATCGATTTCTTCCGGCCACCGGTCGTGGCTTCGGAGGCGTCCACGGGCGACCTTATTATCAATATCGGCGATTTTGCCGAGCAGCGCTTGCTGGGCAATGCCACCGACTTTGGCGAGACAGTCAACATCCAGAAAGTCAGCCAGTCCGGCGATGACATCACTGTGGCGATCTGGACCGATCCGAACGGATTTGGTGAAGACAGCCCGATCGTCTCGAACAAGTTCGAATACATCATCAAGGCGGGTGCCGCGCTGGTTGTCCGGGCCGGGGCCGGGGATGACGTGGTGAATCTCATCGATTGGGATGGGGACGAGGTTCTCTTTGACATCGAAGGCGGCATCGGCAACGACCGCATCGAGTTCTCCGGCGGCGGCACAGGGTCCAACACCACATTCAACCGGCTAATCGGCGGCCTTGGCAACGACACGATCATCGGATCCGGAGGCCGCGACCTGGTCGAGGGCGGTGCGGGCAACGACGATGTCGACGGCGGCGCCGGGGCGGACCTCGTGCTGGGCGACCAGGTCGATTTCTTCGCCAGCAGCCTGAAGGTCGATCTTCTGGGCAACGCGGGCCGCGACACCGTGGCCGGTGGTGACGGCGATGACATCGTCATCGGCGGCGGCGGACAGGATTCCATCGAAGGCAACGACGGTAACGATCTGATCCTCGGCGATGGCGGTGAGATCCAGTTCATGTCCACCGGGCAGAAGATCCTCTCCAACGTCTACGCGCTGCACGAAGGCGGCGTGACCAAGACCGACAAGTTGAACGAAGGCGAGAAGGACACCATCGACGCCGGGGGTGGCAACGACGTGGTCTTTGCATCTGGCGGAAACGACGACGTGCTGGGCGGCACCGGGGCTGATGCGATCTTTGGCGGCGCGGGCTTCGACACCGTCGACGGCGGCGATGGCGCGGACCTTATCCTGGGCGATATCGGTGGTATACTGGCATCGCTGCTCAACACGCCGCAGAGCGACCTGCTGAGCAACATGAGCGCGCTGAGCAATTCCAGCGATATCGTGCAGCTGGCCAACCGGATCGCACTGGCGTCCGGCGGGGCGTCCGACAGCATTCTGGGCGGAGGCGACAACGACCTGATCTTCGGACAGGAGGGCAACGACACGGTGCTGGCCGGCGACGGTGACGACCTGGTCTATCTTGGTGCGGGCGCGGATTCCGCCGAAGGCCAAGGCGGCAACGACACGTTGCTTGGCGAAGGGCAGGCCGATTTCCTGCGCGGCAATGACGACAACGATGTGCTGGACGGCGGCACCGGTGCCGACACGGCCTTTGGGGATGGTGGCGCAGACGTCATCATTTCGGCCCAGGGGGCGGATTCCGTCAATGGCGGCTCGGGCAGCGATACCTACAGGGTGAATCTGTCCGGCGGCACGACCGAAAGTCTCATCGAGATTTCGGACGGCGGGATCAGTTCGTCCGACGTCGACGTGCTGGAGGTCAACGGCACCGACCGGGCCGATCACATCCTGCTGCGCGCCGACGTGTCGGGCAACAACGCATTTGTTGCCAACCTCAACGGGGAATTCAACGTCGAGCGGATCAACTACGACAAGACGCTGGAGCGGATCATCGTTTCGGGCGGCGCGGGCGACGATATCTTCGCCTCGGACGATACCTCGGCCGAGATCACGATCTACGGCGACAGCGGCAACGACAGCTTCCAGATCGGTCAGCTGTTCCGCGAAGCGCGGTTCGTGAACGAGGAAAAGAACCAGATCCCGACCGGCATCGCGACGGACGACTTCTTTGCCACCATCGAGGTCACGCGCGGTTGGCTGTCCAACGGCATCAGCTTCCCGATGACGATCAACGGCGGCATCGGCGACGACAACTTTACCGTCTATCACAACAAGGCCGTTCTGACCCTGAATGGCGAGGCGGGCGACGACATCTTCGAGGTGCGGGCCTTTGCGCTGGTCGGCTCGCAGGAACCGCAGCGGGAACGCACCGATCTGACGGGCGGTGACGGCGCCGATACCGTGCGCTACGCGGTGAACGCGCCGGTCAACATCAACGGCGGTGACGGGTTCGACACGCTGATCGTGATCGGTACGGAATTCGGCGATGATTTCGTCATCACGGACGACGGTGTCTTTGGTGCCGGGCTGAACGTCAACTTCGTCAACATCGAGAGCCTGCGCATCGACGGCGCCGAGGGCAACGACCGCTTCTTCCTGCAATCGACGCTGGAAACTGTGCTGACCGAACTCTTCGGCGGGCTGGGCGATGACACCTTCTTTACCAGCGGTGAGACACCGCCGGTGGTGTCGAACGATTTCCGCGGCCATTCCGGGATCATCACCCACGAGATGACCGCAGGCGGAGACGTCCGCTATGATGGTCAGACGGTCTTCGGCATCTCGGCCAACGTGGCCGACGACGACACGCCCTTTGCCATCCTGACGGAAACCCAGGGGTCCACGATCGTGACCGAGGGCGATGCGACGGGTGACAGCTATACCGTGCGGCTGACCAAGGCGCCCACCGAGGATGTCTTTGTGACCATCGGTGCGCCGCTGCCCAGCCCGAGCCTGCGGGAGCAGGGCATCTATGCCTTCCGACTGGATGTCGATGCGGTGGCGCTGCCCGATGCGGTCGTCCGCGGCGATGGCTCTTCGGTTGTGCTGAAATTCACTGCCGGCAATTGGGACACCGCGCAGACGGTCCAGGTGATCGCGGATGGCGTGATGAACGACTATCCGGGTGGGTTGTTCACCCGTCAGGACATTGCCGGCGACACCTTCTCGGATCCCGAGAACTTCGATTTTGACGATACGGCCTACGAAGGGCCGACGAACGCCGTCATCACCCACACCTTCAGCTCTGGCCGGACGGTGCAGGGACTGGAGACGGCTGGCGATCTGGTCGCGGTCGACAATGTCGCCGGGACGATGACGATCAACAAGCTCGGCATGGCGCAGGACGAATTGCTGGGCAAGACCATCTCGATCGTCGAGGGCGAGGGCTTTGGTGACTTCCGCTTCATCGTCGGCGTGGTTGACAACGGTGCGGACTACACGCTGACGCTGAGCGAGCCCTGGGACGAGGGCAAGGTTCCGACCGTTGGCGGCTCCCAGAACACGGTGTTCAACATCCGTCTGGACGATTCCATCACTGGCACGCATGCCACGTCGGTCGAGATGAAGGCCGAAGAGATCTTCGATGACCGTACGGTCTTTACCGGCAAGGACAGCGCGGGTGCCGCGCTGGATTTCGAGGCCGTTTACGGCGATCTCACCGGCTTTACCCTGCAGATCATCGGTGGCACCGGGGCCGGGCAGGAAATGCTCATTCTCGGAACGGACGGCGAGGAGCTGACGCTCAACGCAATCTGGTCGATTGATCCGGACTCGGATTCCGTCTTCCGGATCAGCCGATACGACGGTCTGAACAGCCAGGTTGTCGAGGTCTTGATCAATGACAATGACATGCCGGGTCTGAACATAGACCAGACCAGCGATCTGAACGGCGATGGCACTGTCGACACCGGCATCAGCAACGATACGATCACCGCGGTGATCGAAGGTGCGGACGGCAACCAGAACGGCGAAGGCGACGTGCTGACGCTGTCGCTGAGCCAGCCGCTGACCGGCGGCCAGACGATGACGATGGACCTGGATTACGACACCGCGCAGATCAAGGTCGTGGCGGCGGGTGACGGTCCGGGCGGAACGGCGATCACCGCGCTGAACTACTCCAGCGGTGTTCTGTCCCACCTCGTCGAGGTCTGGGCCGTGGACGACCAGGCGCGCGAAGGCGCGCATACGGCCAAGATCGACTTCAGCTTTAGCAACTTCTCGGGCATTCCGGCCAGCGATGGCGGCAGCGAGACGCTGACCCTCCAGATCGACGCGACCGATCCCAGGAGTTCGGTCGGCACCACCTTCAAGCCCGACAGCATCACCGGGGTCTTTCTGAACGGCAGCACGGAATCGCTGCCGGTCTACGACGAGAACGTCCAGGCCATCGGCCTGCACTACCACCTGATCGAAGGCTCCAACCAGATCCTGTTCTATGACGGTGACGATATCGTCGAAATCTCGGGCACGGTCGAGATCCAGTACAGCTATTCGCAGATCACCTATCAGCAGGCCTTTGGCGGCTCTGTCCTGGTCCGCATCGCGGATGACGACGCGCCGACGCTGCTGGTCCGCGAAACGCAGGGCCGCACCGACGTGATCGAAGGCGGGCCGACCGATACCTACGAACTGCGCCTGACCTCGGCACCGGTCGATGGTACGGTTGACATCAACCTCTCGGAAATCATCACCAAGACGACCAAGACGGGCGGCATTCGCTACGACAACATCCAGGTCGAAATCATAGAGATCAAGCAGGGCGGTGCGACGATCAGTGGCGCCGCGCTTGATGCCCTCAAGACACAGGCGATGGACGACAGCGGCAACCTGTTGTTCGACGAGTCCGGCGCCCCGGTGATGGAACTTGCGATAAGCTTCGACGACACCAACTGGGATGTGCCGGTCCTCGTCACTGTCGAGGCTGTGCAGGACTCGGTGGTCGACGGCGATGACACCCAGGTCTTTGCCCCGTCGCCCGCGACGCTGGCGCAAATCCTCGGGCCGGTCATCACGAACGGCGCCGGTGGCAATGGCTCGCTCTTCGGGTTGGCCGATCCGCTGATGCTGCCGGGTGAAACCAACGTCAAGGCGCCGGTGGGCGAGTTCGGCCCGGGCGACATCGACAACGGCGAAGCCACGCCGTCGCTGACCGTCAGCCGCGACGACCTGACCGCCGAGGTCATGATCGACCTGCGCCTGCGCGCCAACGCGGACGATCTGGAACCGGGCGACGCGGGCTATCCCGGCTCCGCCGTGACCGACGCCGAGATCGAGGCGCTGATCGGCAAGACGCTGGAAATAACCCGTGCGCCCGCCGCACCCGAGACGGTGGACCAGTTCCGCCTGATCACCGACGTCATCATCAACGGCGACAATACCGTCACGCTGCTTCTGAACGCGCCTTATGACCTGTCTCCGGTCGGGCCTCTGGAATTGACGCAGAGCTTTGACCCGGCGGATGCCAACCTGCCGGGCAACGCAGGCCATCCGGCCGAGACGGATACGCTGGAAAGCACGCTGGACGATCCGGTCAACCGCTATGCGCTGACCTCGGAAAGCCTGAACTTCTTCGTCAACGAACTGGTCTCGGTCGACGTGCTCTTCGTCAAGGACGACGACAGCCCGGCGGACAGCGCCGGTACGCTGACCTCGAACCGGTTGTTCGGTTTCAACATGGGTCCGGATACCGTCATCGGAGAGCGTGCGCGCCAAGGTGGCATCACCTATGGCGAACTCGAGGTGGTCGATATCACCCTTGGCGTCGGCTACAACAATCTGAATGTGATCGGGACCGGCACGCGGTCCGACGGGTACGAGACCCGCACCATCATCCGAACCGGCACCGAAGTGCCCGTGGACGCGGCGCTGCTGCCGGGCAATCCGTTGGTCGGCGCGCCGGTGGGTGACACAGTAACGGTGAACCTGCTGGCATCTGACGACACTCTTCTGAGCGGCACCACCTACACCGTGGAAAACCCGTTCTCGGGCAACGACTACGAGACGGTGTTCACCATGGACACCGATCCCGGGGTGGCTGACGACTTCTACCTTGGTCAGAAGCTGGTCCTGACCATCGATGTGGACGGGCAGACCCAGACCATCGAACGCTGGATCGTCGGCTCTTCGGGGGACACGCTGGAACTGGACGACCCGATCGAACTGGAGGCTGGCACGGTTGGCATCGGCTGGGATATCGTAGATCCTGCCGATGGCGCGCTGTCTGTCGACCTTCAAGGCGGTGAGGACATGCTGACCGCAACCGGCGACCGCGGTCTGGTGGTCTTTGGTGGCACCGGTCAGGACACGATCACCACTGCCGCCGGCGACGACATCGTCTTTGGCGATCTGGGCCGGGTGGATTACTTCAACGCGCTCTCGTTCCTTCTGGAAGGCGATACGGAACCGACGCCGGTCGATCTCTTCGGCGGGTTCAGCGCGATCGTGACGCGGCTGGGCGAAGCGCCCGAGGCCTTCCTCGGGTTCGTCGATGGCCAGTTCACCAATGGCGACAACATCGACACCGACCAGAACATTTTCCCGGTGGCGGATACCTCACTGGGCACCGCCTTCGACGATCCCTTCGAGACCGGCGATATCGGTCTGGCCGGGCTCTATGTCGACATCAATGACGGCACGGGTTTCGAGACACCCGTCAAGCTGATCACCGGAAACACCAACGAAGTGCTGGACATCGTTCCGGCGCTGACGGTGGATCTCGCGGCCGACAGCCGGTTCCGCATTTCCACCCTTCCGGAGGACCAGGCGGACGGCTTCAGTTGGCAGGCGGGTCTGATCCTCGCCATCGCCGGGGACGGCGCGAACGACGTGATCGACACCGGCGCGGGCAACGACACGGTGATGGGCGGCGAAGGCGACGACGACATCAACCTCGGCGCGGGCAACGACATCGGCTTCGGTGATCTTGGCATGGTGCGCAACACTTTCCTCGGTGGGGACAATCCTCAACCGAGCGTGCCTGGAGAGATCGTACCCACCTATCGTGACGGCGTCTTTGCCATCCAGATAGGCATTGGTGGGGATGACACAATTTCCGGTGGAGATGGAAATGACCTGCTGATCGGCGGCGCGGGTTCGGACGACCTGTCCGGCGATGCCGGTGACGACACCATCATGGGTGACGTGGGTTTTGCCGATTATACCGACGGTGTGCTGGGCACGCTGGAAACCTACCGCACCGAGGGCGCCGCGGACCTGATCGCGGGCGGCTTCGGTTCTGACGTCATCCTTGGCGGTCTCGGCGGAGACACGATTGCCGGCGACGAAGTCATACCGACAGGGTCTAACCTTGATGGCAACGACGTGATCCTGGGTGATCATGGCCGGGTTGATTACGCCTTTGACGACACCGTCGCACCGACCGAGTCGACCATCCTGCGCATCGAAGGTGTGCTGGAGACCATCGACGGCGGCGATATGATCACCGGCAACGCGGGGGCCGATACCATCATCGGTGGCTCGGATGCCGACTTGATCCGCGGCGACGACGAGACCGCGGCCTCGGGCGCCTTCGACCTGGGTGACTTGATCTTTGGCGACACGGCAGAAATCGACTTTGCCGTGGTTGGCGGGGCACTGTCGTTGCTCTCGCGGGTTGCAACACGCGAGCTTGCCGCGACGACCGGCGGCAACGACACCATCGAGGGAACGGCAGGGGCCGATACCATCTTTGGTGGCGTCGGTATGGATACAATCCGCGGCGACGATGCGACGCCTGATGGCACCCTGGACGGCGCTGACCGGCTGATTGGCGACAATGGCGAGATGACCTTTGAGGCCGACGGCCTGACCATCTCGGCGATGCGCAGTTTTGAAGACGGGCTGGGCGACGTTGACGACATATCGGGCAACGCCGAAGCCGACTGGATCATCGGTGGCTATGGCGGCGACCTGCTCCATGGCAACGATCAGGCGGACTACGAAACCGCGCTGGACGGGGCCGACGTCATCCTCGGCGACAACGGCGAGATCGTGCTGAGCGGGGGCAGCTTCACGGATATCCGCACCTTCGACACCGGCGAAGACCCGCTGGATTCGAACAACCTGCTGTTGCCGTTTGCCGCCGATGACACGATCACCGGCGACGCGGGCGGGGACATTATCCTTGGCGGCCTTGGCGCAGACCTGATCCGGGGCGACCACAGCCTTGCCACGGACAGCGACGAGGACGGCGCCGACGTGATCCTGGGCGACAACGGCGAAGTTGTCTGGGGGCAGGGCGGTTTCGACAACTACGTGCGGACCATCGCCTTTACCCACGACACGGATGATGAAGAGCGCGGCGCGTCCGACACGATTTCGGGCAACACCGGGAACGACCTGATCCTGGGTGGCACCGGGGGCGACCTGATCCTGGGCGGCACGCAAGACGACACCGTGCTGGGCGACCACGGCTTTGCCGGGATCATCGGCGGCTCGATCCAGTTCCTGTCGATCCGCCAGAACGCCGACGGCATCGACGACACCAACGCCTTTGGCGGCAATGACACGATCTTTGGCGATGAGCACGAGGATGTCCTGATCGGCGGCCTCGGCTCGGATGTCATCGACGGCGACAATGTCGAAGGCCGGGACGATCCGCTGGGTGAACTGGCGGGCCGCGACCTGATCTTTGGCGACAATGTCGAACTGGACCGCCGGGGCGCCGTCTTCGGGGAATTCACCGATCCGCGCTATACGACATTGCAAGGCAATCAGCTGTATAGTGTCGATGCCGGCGAGATGTCGACCGGCGATGCGGTCGAAGGGCTGCTGCTGGATACCGGCACGCCTTTCGCCAATCCGGATGGCACGGCGGCCTGGGGTGACTACGAGATCGAGATCCTCGACCACGACCAGAACGGCGCGGACAACGGGCTCTTCGGAGACGACTACATTGCCGGTGGCGGCGCGCAGGACAGCATCTTCGGCCAGTTGGGCGACGATGTGATCCAGGGCGACGGCGGCGTGCAGGGCGTGTTCTCGCAAGAGGCCTACCTGACGACCGAGGCGTTTGATATCGACCGGACCCTTGCGGACGGGATCGCCACGGACGGCGTCTATGCCTACCGCGACGGCAACGGCGTGCTGCAGGTCAACGCCAGCTTCGAGACCATCTACGACGATGACGATTACATCGAGGGCAATGGCGGCGACGACGTGGTCTTTGGCGGTCTTGGCCAGGACGATATCGTCGGTGACAACTCCTCGTTCTTCAGCCTCGATGCCTCTGAGCGCTTCGGCCTCATGGTTGGCGGCACGGACATTGGCATAGGTTCCGACATGATCTTTGGC
Source organism: Paracoccaceae bacterium (assembly GCA_034670345.1). Taxonomy (GTDB): domain Bacteria; phylum Pseudomonadota; class Alphaproteobacteria; order Rhodobacterales; family Rhodobacteraceae; genus Antarctobacter. The sequence goes on from JAXMNQ010000025.1 coordinate 57,689, forward strand.
GGTTCCGGCCAACGGATCGAGCGGAACGAGTATACCGAGTCGCCCAGCGGTGTGGCTGGTGAGGTCGTGGACATCCTGATTGCGGATCGCCATTCCCGCGACGCGGACATGGTGATGGGCGACAACGGCGATATCTTCCGCATCCTCGGCGCCTCGGGGCAGTACCTGTCCTTCAACTACGACACCCTCGACGATGTTGCGTCCGAGCATTACGGCGCCGGCGACCTGTCGCGCGGAACCGACCGTATCGTGATCCGCGGTGCCGACCTGCTCGACTATACCGAGGGCGGCGACGCCTTTGGCGCACCCAGCTATGGCGTGGCGGACGAGGTGCATGGCGAGGGCGGTGACGACAGCGTCTACGGCATGGTCGGTGACGACTCGCTCTTCGGCGATGCCGACGACGACGACATCATCGGGGGTCATGGCAACGACTGGATCTCGGGTGGAACCGGTCTTGACGGGGTGATCGGCAGCGACGGCCGGATCTACACCTCGCGCAACCTGGACGCGCCGAGCGGCAGCGGCGGCCCGACCCACTCCGAGGCCATCTACGGCATCGGCTTTGTCGACACGAACCAATTCATCTCGACCCCCGGCAAGATCCAGCAGTCCACGATCCATCTGGAGGGCTACCTGAAGAAGACCGTAGATCTGACGCCCTTCTTCCCGGAAAACGAAGCGGACGTTCCGGGGCTTGTGGACCGGGTGAACAATTCTGACGATGTCGACAACGACGACAACGACATCATCTTTGGCGGTCTTGGCAGCGACAGCCTGCACGGCGGCTATGGGTCCGACGCGATCTCGGGTGCCGAAGCGATGCGGTATCCCGAGTTGGGCCTGCCCCTGCCGTACACCTTCGACAATCCGGGCAACCCGGGCGACATTCTGGCTTATGGCACGGGTGTCGATGCCGAGGGCAACCCGCGTCCGAACGAATTCGCGGCCTATGACGAGTTCAACCCGCGGCCCGAGGTCTGGGTCGATCCGGTCACCTTCTCCTTTGTCGATCCCTTGACGCCGGGGGCGGTGCCTTTCGTGCTGAACTTCGATCCGACTGACGGCGCGGCCACAGATCCGATCACCGGCGACGGCCCGGCGACGGCCTCGGACGGCAATGACGTCATCTTCGGCGACCTCGGCCATGACTGGCTGGTCGGTGGGACCGGGCGTGATCACATCTACGGCGGCTTTGGCGACGACCTGCTGAACGCCGACGACGATCACGACACCGGCGGGGCCAACGACACGCCGGATACCGCGAACTCCTATGCCGACATCGCCTATGGCGGCGGCGGTCGCGATATCCTGATCGGCAACACCGGCGGTGACCGTCTGATCGACTGGGTAGGCGAGTTCAACTCCTACATCGTACCCTTCGCGCCCTTCGGTGCGTTCACCATCAGCCGGAACGTGCAGCCTCAGATCTTCGACTATGTTTATGATCTGTCCGAGGCCGACGGCGCCGACACCACGCGGATCGTGGACGGCGACGCGGCGCGCAATGGCGAGCCCTATGGCGAGATCGGCGCGGTGAAGCAGCAGGATGATTTCTGGCAGGATCAGACCGGTGCGCCGGACGATCCGCAGCCGGGCAACATCCCGGGCGGCAAACGTGACACCATGGCGGCGGAAAGCTTCAACGGTGCGGATGCGCTGGTGGCGTTGGCCGCGGATAGCGGCCAGTGGTCCACAGAGGCGGGCAAAGCCGTCATCGCACCCGAAGCCAAGGGTTTGGACGGCGTGAGCGTCTATCATGTCGCTGCCGGCTACTTGCCGACATACTTCGAAATCACGGCGTCTTTGGCCGCGGAGAAGGACAGGGCTGGCTACGATTCCAACGGCTTCCTGATCTACGACTATCAGTCGCCGACGGACTTCAAGTTTGCGGGCATCAACGCCGACACCAAGAAGATCCAGATCGGCCATAGAGATGAGACGGGCTGGATCGTGGATGCACAGTCCAACATGCAGCTTTGGTCGGACACGTTCTATGACGTGCTGGTTTCGGTCAACGGCACAACGGTGACCTTGCTTGTGGATGGCAAGAAGTCGGTCGCGCATACCTTTGATCCTCGTGTGGTCGACGGGATTCCGCAGGGGCTGAACGCCGGTATGATCGGGGTCGGGGCGGACAATTCCTTTACCCAGGTCGACAACCTGACGGTTCAGGTGCTGCCGCCCAATCTGTCTTATGCCAACACCGAGGATTTCGAGGACGGTGCGGCGGATTATTTCACCGGCACATCAGTCGGCGATTGGTCTGTGGCTGGAGGAGCCTTCGGTGTCGATGCAGGCGCGGGATTTGCGTTGGCAACGGTCGATCTATCAACGGATGCGGGTTACGAGGCGGGCGCCTTCTCGCTGGAGGACAATGCCAAGCTGCGGTTGACTGCCGACGTGACCACCTCTGGCGAGGCCGGGATCGTGTTCGACCTGGTGTCGAACAGCCGGTTCAAGTTCGCCATGGTCGATGCGGCGACGAACACCGTGGAAATCGGCCACTACGAAGGCAATGGCAAGTGGGCTGTTGATTATTCCGTGGCGGTGGCTGGCGGAATAGACGCTGACACGACCTACGAGATGTCGTTGATCATCTCCGGCTCGACGGTTTCGGTCACACTGGACGGGGTGGTCTATGGCAGCCATGCCTTCAACGCCGTCAGCGTTGACGGTCAGTCGGGCCTGATCGCCCGGGACGGAACCGCGTCCTTCGACAGCTTCAAGCTGGAGACGGATGACGCGCGTATCGCGGTCGAGATCGTCGAGACCTTGCGTGCGAGCGAGACCGGCACCGGCGGGGAGGCGGTGGCCTTCGCGGATGCGGATGCCCTGATGGACGAGGCAATCCGGCGAATGGCCCTGACCATGGACCTCTCGCAGGATCAGGTTGCTGTCTTGGAAAGGGTCGACCTGACCATCGGCGATCTCTCTGGCGACGTGCTGGCAACCTATGGCGACGGCCTGATCACGCTGGATGTCGATGGCGCGGGCACGGGCTATTTCATCGACGAGACCGCACATGCCGACCAAGAGTTCCTGGACGACGGTTCGGCACGGGAAGGCAGCGATGCGGATGGCCGTTATGATCTTCTGACGATCCTGATGCACGAACTGGGCCATGCGCTGGATCTGTCGGATACTTCGGACGAGCACGACCTCATGGGCGGTTTCCTGGATCCTTCACAGCGGCTCGGCCTGTTCAAGCCTGCCAATACAGACAGCGAGCCTTACCAGGCGTCGGCGAACGGCAGTGGTGAAGCGACCTATTACGATCCACGCGTCGATGCCATGGTGACCGAGGACGAACTCCTGTTGCTGGACAGCGTTGAAGATGTGGACACAGAGACGGTTGTGACAACCGGAAAGGGCAAGGGCCGGGTGAAATGGGCGGCTGAATAAAATCGACACATCAAATCAATCCGGTTATCATAGGGTTATGTGGCAAGCGGATGGTGCCGTAGGGGGTGCTCCCGCAGCCTGTTCCTCGGAAAAACAGAAATTAGACGGAGAATCGTTCATGAACGACGAGACCTCGGAAACGAAAGACGCCCCAAAAGGCATTCCGGATGAAGTGGGCGCACCTGCTGCCCCGGTGGTCAACTGGGACGATAGCCAGATGCGCACGACCTACGCGAACGTGGTTAATGCGGCTTCGACCCGCGAAGAGGTCACGTTGTTCTTCGGGACCAATCAGACCTGGAATCCGACAGCGGCCAAGACCTTTGACGTGAAACTTGAAGAGCGCGTTGTCTTGAACCCACATGCGGCCAAGCGGTTGTTTGTCCTGATGGGCGCGGTTCTGGCGCAATACGAGAAGCGGTTCGGCGAGATCAAGCTTGACGGGCTTCAAGCAGCCGCCGCAGCAGCCAAGAACGGTACTCGAAACTGACCGTAACGGAGGTCGGGTCCGACGATGGTCGATAGCCGCGATCAGACCGAGCCACGGCAGGAAGCCGAGGTTTCAGTCCTCGATCAAGCCTTGTGGGCGCGCTTCTCGGAGGACCGCGACCTGCGCGAATTTGCAAGGGTCTGGCTTGCCCTGCAAATCCGGCAGCTTGGTACGCCCCAAAGGGCGACCTTGGTGTTGGAGACGGCGCAGGGCATGGTCCCTGTCGCCAATTGGCCCAAGGACAGCCGCCCGACGCAGCGCCTGGCGGACGGGATCGAAGAGGCCCTTGAAAAGGGCCGCGATGTGGTTGCCGACGGCCATACGCTGGTCAAGGTTCTGACGCTGGATGGCTCGGTCATGGGCGCGGTCGCCTTCGAGTACGTTACGCCCCCCAAGGATCCCGGCCATACGTTTCGCATGCTTAACTGGGGTATCGGTTGGCTGAATGCTGCAGTGCGGCGAGACCTTTCCCTGTCCGACAAGGCAGAGCGTGAGAAACAGGCCGCGGTTCTGGATGTGTTGGGAGCGGCCCTTGATGCGTCGGATGTCCGTGCGGCCTCTATCGCGGCGGCTACTCAGATTGCGCGGCGTCTTGCCTGTACGCAGGTTGCCGTCGGCTTCCTGCGCCGACGCCGCGTCAGGCTGACCGCAGTGTCGGACGTGGCAGATTTTCGTATGGACAGCCTCTATTCCGAGAAGCTTGCTCAGGCGATGGCAGAGGCCACGGACCAGGAAGGCACCGTCCTGTATCCCCGGCGTGAGGGCATGCCCTATGCCGTTACCACCTTGCACGCGGAGTTGATGCGGTTGAAGGCGACCGGCGACCTGCTGACGATCCCGTTGTTTCTGCGGGACCGGGTGATTGGTGCGCTCCATCTGGAAAAACCGCCGGGTGAAACTTTCGACGACCTCGATCTGATGATCGCCGAGGCAACCGCGGTTTCCATCGCACCGGTTCTGGACGAGAAACGCCGTGCCGACCGGTCGGCCCTGACCATCGGCGCTGCGTCGCTGTGGCGGCTGATCGTCCGGTTGCTGGGGCCGGGATACATCGGTCGCAAGTTGTTTGTGCTGACGCTGGTCGCCATCGTAGCGTTCTTCAGCTTTGCACGTGGCGATTACCGCGTTCCGGCCGAGGCCGAAGTGCAGGGGCTGGTCGTGCGCTCTCTGGTCTCGCCCTTCGATGGCAACATCGCCCAACAGTTCGTGCGCGCCGGTGATGTCATCCTTGCGGGTGAACAACTGGCGCGGCTGGATGAACGCGATCTGCAAATCGAGTTGCTGCGCTGGCGCACCGACCTGAGCCGCTTCGAAGGCGAATATGACCGCGCGCTGGGTGATCGTGACGCTGCGTCCGCCCGGATTGCCAAGGCCGAAATCGAACAGGCCCGTTCCAAGGCCACGCTTGTCGAACGGCAGATCGCGCGGTCCGCGCTGGTGGCGCCTTTCGACGCCATCGTGATCGAGGGCGACCTCAGCCAATCCGTCGGGCGCGCGGTTCGGCGTGGCGAAGAATTATTCCAGATTGCACCGTTGGACAGTTACCGCGTGTCGATGGAAGTCGAGGAAGCGCAACTTGACGACATAGAGGTCGGGCAGACCGGAACGCTGGTCCTGTCCTCCTTGCCCGACCACGGCTTTCCGATAGAGGTCATCCGGATCACGCCCAGGCTGGAGGCCAAGGACGGCAAGAACGTCGCCATGGTCGAAGGACGTCTGAACGAGACATCTGACCAGATCCGGCCGGGGATGCGCGGCGTCGCCAAGGTCGATGTGGAAGAGCGCCTGCTGATCCGCGTCTGGGCGCAACCGATCATAGACTGGATCCGCCTCGCGATCTGGCGTTGGACGCCTTGAGGCTGCCATGGCCCTGAGTTTCGAAAGCCAGAGCTGGTATCGCGCTGCGCATCTTCGCCCGGTGCTGGCCCGTCGGGCCGAGGTCACCCGGCAGTTGTTCCGAGGGCATGTCTGGTACGTGATCCGCGACCCGCTGACCGGCAAGTACACGCGTATCACCGAATCCGCGCATTGGCTGGTGGCCCAGATGGATGGCCGGCGGACGCTGGGCGAGGTCTGGGACGCCGCCTGTGCCGAACTGGCCGACGCGGCGCCGGCGCAGGATGACATGCTCGCGCTGATCTCGCAGCTGGCTGGCCTCGATCTGTTGCACACCAACGGGTTTCCGGACGTGGACGCCATGTCCGACCGGGCCGGGCAGATACGCCGTCGGACGCTGATATCGCGCTTTCTCAACCCGCTTGCGGTGCGCTTTCCCCTGTTCGACCCCAATGCGCTTCTGAATGCGCTCTGGCCCTTTGCCCGACCCTTTTTCAGCATCTTCGGGGCGGTGCTCTACCTGGCCCTTCTTACCTCTGCTGCCGTTCAGGCGGGACTGAACTGGGGGGCGCTGACCGGGAACCTGCTCGATCGCATCCTTGCCATGGAAAGTATCCTTCTGCTGGTGCTGGTCTATCCGCTGGTCAAGCTGTTGCACGAGTTGGGGCACGGGTTTGCGGTCAAGAAATGGGGCGGTGAGGTGCGCGAGGTGGGGGTGATGTTCCTCGTCTTCATACCTGTGCCCTACGTGGATGCCTCTGCCTCGACCGCCTACACCAGCAAGTGGCGCCGCATCCTCGTGTCCGGAGCGGGGATCCTCGTGGAACTGGCGCTGGCTTCCGTGGCGATGCTGCTGTGGCTTCAGCTGGAGGATGGGCTGCTGCGCGCGGCCTGTTTCAACGTCATGCTGATCGGCGGCATCTCGACCCTGCTGTTCAACGGCAACCCGCTGCTGCGATTTGACGGCTACTTCGTCCTGTCCGATCTGCTGGAAATCCCCAACCTGTCCACGCGGTCGAACCGTTATATTGGCTACCTGATCCAGCGCTATGCCTTCGGCAATCCGCGCGCCAAGACCCCCGTTCGCGCGGATGGAGAGAGGTTCTGGTTCTTTACCTACTCGATCGCCGCCTTCTGCTATCGACTGCTGATTTCCTTGACCATCGTCCTGGTCGTCGCGACACGCTTTTTCGCGCTGGGCGTGCTGCTGGCCATCTGGTCGATGACGCTCATCTTCCTGAAACCGATCTTGAACCACCTCAAGTTCGTCGCCACCAGCGCCAGTTTGCGCGGCATCCGTCATCGCGCGGTCACTGTCGTTGCGTTGGTGGTGTGCCTGCTGGTCGGGGCACTGGGCTTTCTTCCGGTGCCTTATCGCACCGTTGCCGAAGGCGTTGTCTATGCGCCTTACGAAGCGACGATCCACGCCACCGAGATCGGAGAGGTCTCACATCTCATCAGTGCGCCGGGGCAGCGGCTGACGGCTGGTGAGGCCATCCTGACGATTGACGACCCGCTGGCGAGCGCCCGGCTGGAGGCGGCCGAGGCCGATGCCCGCAAGTTCCGGCTGCGGTACGAACAGGCCCTGAGCGAGAGCGCCTACGACGTTCGTCTTTGGCGGGCGCAGGCGGCGAAGGCAGAACAGGAGGCGGCGCAAATGCGCGACAGGCTTGCGTCGATGACCCTGCTCGCGCCGCGCGAAGGGCTGTTCATTTTGCCCGACGCCGCGGATCTCGAGGGCAAGTTCCTGATGCGCGGCGATGTCGTGGGCTACATCATCGACCCCGAAGATCTTATCGTCCGGGTGGCCGTCCACCAGGATCAGGCCGACCTGATCCGCTCGCGCAGCCTTTCTCTGTCGCTGCGGACGGCGGACGACCTGGGGACCATCCGGGAGGCCCGGATCGTGCGCGAAGTTCCGACGTTGGGGCATCGCATCGTGTCGCATGCCCTGACTTTGGAAGGTGGGGGCATGTTTGCCCCGGATACCGAGCGCGGGCCCGATCCGCATACGCTGGAACCCATCCTGCAATTTGACGTGGCACCGGAAACGCCGCTGAAAGATCCGAAAATCGGCATGCGGGTCTATGTCCGGATCGACCACGGCGATGAACCCGTCGCCATGCGGGTCTATCGCCGTGTCCGTCAGCTTTTCCTGAAGCGGTTCAATGTCTGACGCGACTGCAACCAGCTTGAAACGCCGCGCCGCCCAGATGCCGCGGTTGCGCGAACTGCGCCAGATGGCCCGGGCAGAGAGTGATCCCCGACCGGTCGATTGGCGTTTCCATGTCACCCAGCGCACCGAGGCGGTCATCGGCGCCCTGCGTGACCCCGTCTCCCGCCTGAACCTGCGACTCGCGGCGCTGCGTGTGTCACGCGTGGCGGCCCGCAACCGAAACCTGCCGCTGGAGAACCTGCAAGAGGCGCTGGCCCGGGAAGTACCGCGCTTGCGCGCTGACCGTCCGTTCAGCCGCCATTCGCTGCGCGCCCTTGGCCTGATTTCGGCCATCTGTCACCAGGTTCAGGGGCTGACGCCCTTTCCAACCCAGATCATGGGCGCGCTTGCTATCTGTTCCGGACGGCTGGTCGAGATGGAGACCGGTTCCGGCAAGACACTGACAGCCGCGCTTGCGGCGGGGCTGGCGGGGCTGGGCGGTGAAAGCGTCCACGTGGTGACCGCCAATGACTATCTCGCCGCCCGCGATCGCGAGACATTTGCCGCGTTCTTCGATGCGCTGGGTCTGACCACCGGGCTCGTGGTTCATTCCGTGCCGCCGACCGAGCGGGCGCCGGAGTACCGGGCCCGCGTGCTCTATGCGTCGAACAAGGAAATCGCCTTTGACTACCTGCGCAACAGGATCATGCTGGGCGGTGCACAGGGGGCGATCCGGCTGTCGCTCGAGGCGGTGCATTCGGCATCCGCCCGCGTGGCCGGGCTGACCATGAACGGGCTGCCCTTCGCCATCGTGGACGAGGCCGACAGCGTGCTGATCGACGAATGCAGAACCCCGCTCATCATCTCGGAAATCGCCGAGGCCGACCCGGATTGGGCACACCAGGCGCTGTCGCTGGCCGATGATCTGAACGAGGGGGGCGACTACACGCTCGACGGTCAGCGGCGCGTCGTCGAATTGACCCCGCGTGGTGAAGCGAAGCTGGCGGACAGCGGCGAGCGGATGGGGGGCATCTGGCGAAATTCTGTCCGCCGCAACCACGGGGCGGTTCAGGCCTTGAGCGCGAAGCACCTGTTTGTGCGCGACGAACATTACATCGTCCGCGACGGCAAGGTGGCGCTTATTGACGAATTCACCGGCCGGGTGGCTCAGGATCGAGCGCTTGGGGACGGGTTGCAGCAGATCGTGGAGGCCAGTGAAGGTGTCGAGATCACAGGCCGCCGCCTGACAAAGGGTCGCATGACCTACCAAAGGTTCTTTCGCCGCTATCGCAAACTGGCAGGGATGACCGGCACCGCGCGTGAGGTGGCGGGGGAGTTCCGCGCCGTCTATGGTCTGCGCGTTCTGTCCTTGCCGCCGCCGAAACCATCGCGTCGCAGGTACGGTCGGGTCCGTATCCTCGGTGGGCAGGATGCGAAGTGGGAGAAGGTGGCCCGACGCGCAGCACAGATCGCCGGGGAAGGGCGCCCCGTCCTGATCGCCACCCGTACAATCCGGGCAAGCATGGCGCTGGAAGAGCATCTGTTGGCTGCCGGACTGGAGGCGACATTGCTGAACGCCGCACAGGATGCTGATGAGGCCGCCATTATCGGCGATGCAGGCATGCCCGGACGGATCACTCTGGCCACCAACATGGCGGGGAGGGGAGTCGACATCATGCTGACCGACACCGTGCGCGCCAACGGTGGACTGCACGTGATCCTGACCGAGGTGAACGAGGCGGGGCGCATCGACCGGCAGGTTCTGGGCCGTTGCGCGCGCCAAGGCGATCCTGGCAGTTGCGAGATCATTCTTGCCCGCGACGACGGCATCATCGAAAAATTCGGCTCTCGCCGCACGCGGTCGCGGTTGGCGACTTGGGCGGGGGTGCAGAAAGCTCAGAAACGGGCGGAGCGGCTCATGGCACGCGCCCGACTTGATCTCCTGCGCTTCGATCTTCGACGCGAAGGTTTTCTCGGGTTTCTCGGAGGATCGGAATGAAAACCTTGACCCTTTTGGCTTGCCTTGCCATCTCTCCCGCCGTGGCGCAAGAGATGGTGGATTGCGTTCTCGAACCGGCATCAAGGGTGACGATTACGTCAAGTGTTGATGGCGTGATCCGCGAGATTTCGGTGCAGAGGGGCGACATGGTTGACGTTGGTGACCTTCTCTATCGGCTGGACAGCGAGATCGAGGAGCTGCAACTGGAACTCAGCCGTGCCAAAGCCGGGACGGATTTGGACCTTCGCGCCCAGCAAACGCGGTTGGAATTGCGCAAAAGGGAATTCGAGCGGGTCGAGACACTGGCGAACCGCAACGTTGCTGCCGGTGCCGCGCTGGATGACGCCGCGATTGAGCTTGCCCTGACCGTGCTGGCACTGGAGCAAGCGGAATTCGACCGCAAACTCGCCGCGATCGAAGTACGTCAAGCCCAGGCTTTGCTGGAGCGCCGCTCGATCAAGAGCCCGGTTTCGGGGCTGGTCGTGGCCGTCGATGCGACGGCGGGCGAATATGCCGCCGAACAGACGACGATCATGGAGATTATCGAAACCGATCCCGTGAACGTGGAGGTCTTTGCGCCGGGGACACTGTTCGGTCGAATTGCCAAGGGCGACAGCTACAGCGTGACCCTCAACGCGCCGCTCCAGGGCACTTACAGTGGCACTGTGGCAATCGTCGACGGATTTCTTGATGCGGCCAGCGGCACTTTCGGTGTGCGGCTCGAGATCGCGAACCCTGATGGCGCTGTCCCGACTGGCGCGCGTTGCCAGATCGACTTTCTTGCCAAAGGGTGAAATGACAGGGTAGCCGGCGGTTCTATCAGCGCGACGACTGCGTCTCATCCTACCCCTTCGTGGCGATGTCCTGCCTCTGATATTCGCCACTATACCGCACTCAGAACTGCCCCTGCGTTGTCACCGAGAACTGACCCGCCCGTTTGTTACGATTGCTGGTTCATGACGTGGTCAATGGCGCTGTCTCCTTCCGTTTCTATTTCGCTGTCTCGGATCTGGCTTTGAACCGATAGCTGTCGTTTACGGTCTCCAAGATATGTCAGCGATGGGTGAGGCGATCGAGTAGCGCTGTGGTCATCTTTGCATCCCCGAAGACGCTGGCCCACTCGCTGACGCTCAGGGTGGTTATTTGATCCCACGGTTTGATGGTGCGATCCTTTCTCAGGAATGGAAGGAAGCACTATGGGTCAGGTTCGCCATGGGAGCGCCACGTTCCGTTGACCGGCAGGGCATTGCGCAGCAATGTCACGAGAGGGGACGCACGCGGTCAGAACTGCAATACAACGATCGCAAGCTTCGCTCTTGGAATTGAGTCCGGAGTTTGGGATTAACCCCAAGACATTGGCGAAATGGCGCGAGCGCCAATCGGTCGAGGATCGGAAAACCGGCGGAACAGAACCTTCACCGCCAGGCCAAATTGGATCGAAGCACCGGAGAATACCGGTGGTCGACTTGGACGCCGAGCCTTGAGGACATGATTTGTCATGTCCATGTCGAGCAAGGTCAGCACGCGCCACTATTCCCGGTCCGCCAACCTTGCGGACCGCAACCGGATCACGATGGAAACACTGGAAAGGGAGAACGAACGCAGATCGAAAATTGTCAAACCCTTCAAGAAAACTGTCAAACCCTGAAAGGCTCACGATTGAATATCGAGCAATATCAAAATTTTGAATGGTGCCCGGGGGCGGAATCGAACCACCGACACGAGGATTTTCAATTAGCCTTGTAGTCCGCTCGGTCTGTCTCGAGAACGCTCAACCTGTAACGTAGCCGATTGAAAACATTGATCTTTGCGCGTGGCAGATCGTCTCGTCCCGTCTCTCGCCGGAGCATTCAAGCCGACCGCTCCTGCTACCCCAGTGATACCCCGAGCACTACATACAGTCCGGCTCAGCTTAGCTACCATCACTCTTTGAAAGACATCAGTGATGACAGAAATTTTTCATTCCCCCAGGAGCTTGGTGGGGAAACCGGCCTCACCATCAACCACTGAGTCGGCCGGTAAGTCTTCCGAGAACCCTTGCCTTACAATTGAGATAAGGCCGCTGAATTCTTCGTTCGGGGTCGTTCCTTTCCACCGGTTCGCGAACCAGAATGTCAGTTGCAGGTTGTCGGGTGAGTATTGGCTGTCGCTATCCACCCGGTCGACCGATACAATCATATGGTTGGGCTCACCTTTTGGGACACGGAGTTGCATTGGGAGACCCGTCAGATTGCACAACCCCCTTTGTTTCTCCCAAAGCTGCTCCAAGAAGCTGTGAAGGGCTTGGTCTGACGAAAAGCCGAAAACCTCTTTGTTCTTCACCACAGTCTTCTCAGTTTGCCCATTTGCATTGGCGGCCCTGCTTATGATGTTCCGTCCGAGTTCGATCATCTTGAACTTGATATCATCTGGTTTCGAAACCCCCTGCTTGCGCTGTTGTTCGATCTTGCCCGGCAGTCTCGCCATCAGCCAAATCCATGAGTGCGCATCTAAAAGGCGGGTACCTGCCAAGTCCTTCCAGTCGATCAGCGCGCTTTGCACCCAACTGATCGCTTCATTGTACGCAGTATAGTTCTCCCAAGAACACTTGCCGCTCATACGCAGTTCGATGCTCAGTTCGGCAAACGCTCTGTCAAAGGTTTGCGGCGCGATTGGCATGTATCGGGTGTCGTCGATCAGAAAGAAGATGTACGCGATCACAGAGTAACGCCGACCGATCAACTCGACGAGCCGAGTCAGCGCGAGCTCGTGGTCAGTCTTGCCGCTGAACAGGTCGAACAGCAGGCGTTCAAACTGGTTTCTTTTTTGACCGCTGCCAACGTCTTGGCGCAGTTGCATTGTCAGGCTCGGCTGGTTTGGACGAGGCTCCCAAGCGACAAGATTGTTGTGGATGTCGGCGCTTTCGCGGATTTCGATGGCATGGATCAGTGCCGACAGAATGCGCCCTATGCCAACGTCATTCGTCGTCCAATCAGAACTGTTCAGCCGCTCCAGCGCGATGCGGCGAATGTCATCCTTGTAGCTTTCCCAACTGTGGATCACTCCCGTTTGGAAATCTTCAAACTCTGACCCGTTGTAGGCACGCAGGTTCTTGTTCAGGTTATCATAGGCGCGGTCAAAGTCGGTTCGGCTCAGGGCACCGATGTAATCACCAGTATCGCGATGTTCATAATCCAGACCGACAAACCGATATCGCGATGGCGCGACCGTGATCAGGAAGGACGGGTATTTGTCGCGATCCTTCTGCGCATTGTTGAAGCTGAAATCACTCGGCAAGATCGATGACGGGTTTCGGTCTGAAAACCTTTTCAGATATCGATCTTTGAACTCGCTGGTTGAGAACTCGTCGTCGAAGCTCTGGGCGATTTCATGGTGTTGTTGTTGGACCGGCGAAAGATCAGAAAATGCGTAGGTTTTGTTCATTGGCGGTCGGCTCTCTCTGTCCAATCTCGTTGTGCGTCTCGGGCATCTCAACCATATTGGCAAAGCAAGCTACCGAAACATTGCCACCATGCCGTTTTCACAAGAAAAGTTCGATGAAATTCAGCGCGCGATCAGACTGGCGCTGGTCTCAACCGCGTTAAACGACTGGAAGCGAAACTTTCTCCGCGACATGCAAGCGAAGCTGGACCGGTATGGTCCACGAACGTCTTTGAGCGACAAGCAATATCGACAGCTCATGAGGCTGACGCGCAAGTATGGAGAACCGAAGCAACAGGACGTTCCTCGATCTCGCACGCCGGAGAGCCACGGATTTGCGCGACGCCGAAGTGAAAAAAGTGTTTGGAGACCATCGTTTAGACTGGTACTTGCGGCGATGGCCCTTGGCTTCATCGTCATTTACAAGGGCGCAGAACGCTTTCCCGAGTATCTTGGTCCAGTGGTCGCCGTCTCCAGCAGTCAAGAAATCGTCAGACGCGTTAACATAGCCGATTGAAAACCTTGATCTTTGTGCTTGGCAAATCGTCTCGACCTGTCTCGCGCCGGAGCATTCAAGCCGACCGCTCCTGCTACCCCAGTGATACCCACAGAAGGACAATTCGGCCCAGTCGGTTCGCCCGACAAGCCAAGGGGGCGACCACCATGCCATAGATGTGCCGAGCGTGCTGGACTGGTCCACCGGCATCTACAACCCGCGCGCGGACGTGACGAAGGAGACGACGACACTCTACGCCTCGGACCGCGACGTCTTCCTGTTCCTCGTCGATGACCTCAATCCGATCGAGGCGGGGCTGCTGCCCGACGGCTCGCCCGACCTCTATTTCCGTGGGTTCTACTGCTGGAATTCCGAGGTAGGCGCCAAGACGCTCGGCATCGCCAGCCTCTACCTGCGCGCGGTCTGCCAGAACCGCAATCTCTGGGGCGTCGAGGACTTCCAGGAGATCACGATCCGGCACTCGAAATACGCCGCCTCCCGCTTTGCCCACGAGGCCGCCCCGGCGCTCAGCCGCTTTGCCGAGTCCTCGCCCGCGCCCTTCATCGACGGCATCCGCGCGGCGCGCGAGAAGATCGTCGCGCGGTCGGACGAGGACCGTCAGGATTTTCTGCGCAAGCGCGGGTTCTCGAAGGCGGAGACGGGGCGGATCGTCGAGACGGTTCTGGCCGAGGAAGGCCGCCCGCCCGAAAGCGTGTTCGACTTCGTGCAGGGGATCACTGCGGTGGCTCGGTCAAAGCCACAGCAGGATGCGCGGCTGGTGATGGAGGGCAAGGCGAAGGCGTTGTTGCAGAAGACGACTTGATGCGCATGCCCATCTCACACTTCCCCATAGTACGGTTCTAAAGAACCCATAGGTTGCGAAATATGATACGTCTCGGTTAGCCTACACTCAGGCGGGCAAAGTGCAAGAGAAGTACCTGAAATACTCATTGAAGGCCTTAAAGATGCTAAGAAGAATTTGGGACTGGCTACTTTCGAGGGGCGCAAAAGATCGGCCTAGGAAAGTCATCTCTGGGTCCGTTTTGGCAATCCTGCTCAGTGGGTCATTACTTTTGGTCGACAACCCTTCCCAGCCACCAAGCTTCAGTTTTCCCAAAGAAATTCAGCCCGTCTCAGTAGGAATATCTGAGTGGATCACGCTTCCATTTGGGGTGAAGACGTTATTATCTCAGTCCCGTTTGGTTCTGGATCCAATTATAGAAACAAACCCGAGCCCAGCGATAGTGGATAGAGATTTTGAAATTCGCCTAAAACTTGACCCAAGTCGAAATCTGAGCGCAAGAGAACGAGCGCTAATATCTGGTTACGAAATACGTATGGATATTACAGGAAATTCGGAAGTTAAGCCTATTGATTTCAGGAAGCTGTCACCGTCCCTCGAATTGTTTTGGATCGCACGCGTACCAGAAGATGAACACGGAACAAAACTCATAATGCTATCCTTCTCCAGAAATGTGACTGCGGGGAACCTGGTGGCCGAGATTGGCGCACCACTACAAGAGCTTTCGATAATTATACCGCCGGATATCCGGCCGTGGTTCTTACGAAAATGGGAGACCCTTCTACTTTTCTGTGCCGGGATCGGTGGGCTATTGGGGCTAATCAAATTCTTGGTGTGGATTTGGACCAGCATATGGAGTTGGATCAAGTCACGGCGGGCAAAAGCAACTGATATTGAAAATAGAGAGGAAATGGAAAAGGTTATTCAGGATGCTGTTGGAAAGCCAGTGAAATCAGATAAATAAGTTGGATTCATATTCTAAATGATCCGGTTTTCTTGAGTTAAGGAACATCTGAAAAACCTCGCACTCGGAGCGGGTTGGGATAGACTGGGCGGGACGAAGAAGGATGCCCCGTGATGCCCAAGCAGCCCGCCTTTCCCTGTCTCCGCCATGCGATGAAGAAGAAGCAGACGCGCCGGGAGAAGTTCCTCGGCGAGATGGCTTCGGTGGTGCCGTGGGCACGATTGCTGACGTTGATCGCACCGCACTACCCGAGGGTTGGACCGAAGGGTGGACGTCCGCCGATGCCGCTGGAGACGATGCTTCGAGTGTACTTCTTGCAGCAATGGTATGCGCTGAGTGACCCAATGGCGGAGGAGATGCTGTATGACAGCGACGCCATGCGCCAGTTCGCCGGGATCGAACACGGCGACGACCGGATCCCGGATGAGACGACCATTCTCAACTTCCGCCACCTGCTAGAGAGTTCAGCCTGAACAACTCGTAATCCTCTGAATTTGTTCGTTGATCCTGCCAAAACTGTGGCGGGTAATTGCAGGGTTTCGTATGCTGGGTTCTGAAACCTTGCAATTTCCGGAGCTGCGATGAAGCCTCATCCCCGCGCTGAAGAGCAGGATGATCTCCTGCGTCCCCGCCTGACCGACATGATCGATCTGCGCCACGAATTGGCGAAGCTGGAAAAGCTGATCGATTGGGAGTTCTTCGAGACGGAATGGGCCGGTTTCTTTCCCTCCACGACAGGGCGTCCAGCCACATCGCCCCGCCTGGTCGCGGGGCTGCTGTATCTTCAGCACGCCTATCGACTGTCCGACGAAGCTGTCGTCGCCCGCTGGGTCGAAAATCCCTACTACCAGCATTTCACCGGCGAGGTGTTTTTCCAGCACCGTCCGCCGATCGATCCGTCCTCGCTGACCCGCTGGCGCAAGCGGATCGGAGAGGAAGGGGCCGAGTGGCTGCTCACCAAGACCATCGAGGCCGGGCGCGCATCGGGGACAGTGGAGGACTGCAGCCTTTCGCGCGTCGCCGTCGATACGACGGTGATGGAGAAGAACATCGCTCACCCGACCGACGCGCGCCTGTATGAGAAGGCCCGTCGTCAGCTTGTCGCCCTCGCGATTGAGGCTGGGATCACGCTGCGCCAGAACTACAACCGTCTGGCTCCACGCCTGGCGCTGCAAATCGGGCGCTACGCCCATGCCCGCCAATTCAAGCGTATGCGCAAGGCTCTGAAAAAGCTGAAGGGTTATACCGGCCGCATCCTGCGCGACATCCGCCGCCAACTGGATGACATCCCAGTTGGCTCTTTCCGAGAGCGTGTTCTGGACACCCTCGTGCTGGTAGGCCGCCTGCTGCATCAGAGCCCCAAGAGCCATGGCAAGATTTACGCGCTGCATGAACCCGAGGTCGACTGCATTTCCAAAGGTAAGGCCCGCAAGCGCTACGAGTTCGGCACCAAGGTCAGCCTGGCCACCACCATTGACGAAGGCTTCGTCGTCGGCATGCGCGCCCTGCCGGGCAATCCCTACGATGGCCACACCTTGCCCGAAGCGCTGGAGCAGGTCGCGATCCTGACCGGTCAGACACCTGAACTGGCCGTCGTGGATCGCGGTTATCGAGGCCACGGAGTGTCGGGCCGGAAAGTCCTGATCAGCGGCACCCGCCGGGGCCTGACGCCAAAGCTGAAGATGCTGCTGCGACGGCGCAGCGCCATCGAGCCCGAGATCGGACACATGAAAACCGATGGACGCCTGTCGCGCTGCCCGCTGAAGGGGACGTTCGGCGATGCCATCTTCGCCGTCCTCTGCGGCTGCGGCCACAACATCCGAAAGATCCTGGCCCACCTCAGGGCTTTTTGGGCCCTCATCTTGGGGGCGTTACGCGCTGCATTCATGTCGCAAAGCAGGCTCTCAGGCAGTCATCTCGGCAATGCAGAACGTTGTTCAGCCTGAACTAGAGAAGCACCAGCTGACCGAGAAGCTGTTTGCCGAGGTGAATGGCCATCTCGCGGACCAGGGCATCACGCTGTGCTCGGGCACATTGGTGGACGCCACGATCATCGACGCGCCGTCTTCGACCAAAAACGAAGCAAAGACGCGCGATCCCGAGATGTCGTCCACGAAGAAGGGCAACGAGTGGTATTTCGGCATGAAGGCGCATGTCGGTGTCGATGCTCAGAGCGGGATCGTGCATAGCCTGGCCACCACCACGGCCAAGACACACGACAGCCAGGTCTGGGACGAACTGCTGCACGGTGATGAAACGTCGATCTGGGCGGACAAGGGCTATGTCAGCGCCACGCGGGAGGCCGCGTTCTCCGGCCCCGACAAGTTCTGGGGCGTCATGCGCAAGGCGCCGAAAAGCGCCGCGCTTCATCCCATCGACGAAGACATCAACCGGATCATCGCCAAGGTGCGGGCCCGGGTCGAGCATCCCTTCCGCGTGCTCAAGCGCCAGTTCGGCTACATCAAGACCCGCTATCGGGGTCTGGCGAAGAACCGCGCGCAGCTGTTCACGCTGTTCGCCCTTGGCAACCTGTTCCTCGTCCGACGAAAGCTGATGGCATGAGGCGGACTCTGTCCAAAATCAGGGGGTGGGCGCCTCAGGGCTGCCAATTCTGGCACTCAGAGCGCGAAATCGGGCCTCACCGGCAAAATCAAAGCGCGATTGCTCCAAAATCGGCGTAACCGAAGAAGTAAATCAGACGCTCCTTAAAGTATTTTCTGAAGCTCGTGTAGTTTGCCTTGGTGCAGACATCTGATTTTCCATAAACGGAACCGGTAGGCGTTCGAAGCGGGTGAGCGAGACTGCGGCAGCACTGGACATGTCGCGGATGACGGTGAATCGGGCGCAGGGAGCAGAGGAATAGATTCATCCTTAACCCAATCCACCAGATGCCGGAACTGAACACCTAGGCATCAGGGTAATCCCAGAGATTCGTAGTTTTCCGCCGCCAAGAGAAGGCATGCCGCCCCCGCTGGAAGTGTGGGAAGAAACCGGTCTCCAATTTTGAGAACCATACCCTCTGCGTGTCGGAGCAATCGATCTTCCGAAAGTTTCACCAGAGTATGCCGAGTTTCCTTTTTTCTCGCAGTCTCCAGTTCCCAATTGAATTTCAACTGCAAGCCTGGTTTCAGTGCCACGGCGCTCGACCAATGAACGTCAACCACCAACAAAACTTCCGGCTTTAAAGTTACTGGGTCCAAACCGAACCCAAGCAAGTGACACTTAAGTGCCTTTTGATCCGGATTGAGAAAAATGCGTCTCATTTCAAGAATTTCAGGATGTTTATTGAATTGTATCCACGTAGTCGCTTGGCGTGAAACTTTTTCCTTGTTGAATAACTCCTCTACAAATTCTCGAAACATTGTCCGCCAAATTGCAGTATCTTCAACTTCAGAAGAGCCTGCCGACAATGCTTGATGTCCTCCCGCAGGTACTACATGCACAGTGTTTTGGGCTTGGGATTGAGTTTCATCTCGCCGATGAAGGAGAAAGTAGTCACCTTTCTCATGATCTTCATCCTCATACCCCCTGAGTACACATAGTGCGTTCACTCCCGGATAAGAGGCGCGCCACGACAAATCAAACGCTTCTTCGGGATTGCCACGCCTAGGCACAGCTTTCTCATCAACTTCCACATCGGCAAGTTCGTCCAAACCCATGGGGTTCGATAGAACTGCTTTTGCCAATTCGACGCCGAGAATCTCACACTGATCGATATAGTCAAAATAATTTGCTAACCTATATCTGAAACCAATAAACCCGCCGTCTGCGATCATAACTTCTTCGGCTGCGAAGATTTCACCATTATGTTGAGGTTCTGGTTTCACTCCTCTTTTATTCTCATAGGCATATGCCCCTTTTACAGTAGTGAATCCGGACCGGAATCCATCGAGCGGTTCAACTACCACATCTTGATACCGAGATGGAAATGATAGCCAAGGGGTTTCTGTATCCTCGTTAAGCTCCAGTGGAAAATCTCGTATCCATCCTGGTTTTATCAGTAATGGGATCTGATGACCACTTCGGGTCTTGAATACCTCATGGCTAGTTTTGTGATAGCGCAAGGCCACGGCCTTCAATGCTTCACGCTTTTCTGCGTAAAAGCGGATGTATGGTTCCCATTGTTGACGGGCGGAAATGACATGTTCGTGCTTCTCAATGAATTCTGCCGAGCCGTCTTTCTTGAAGCTATCGGCATCAACGTCAGGGAATAAGTCAGTTATCCAAGTTACAAACTTGGGTGCTGGTTTTTCGTCACCAGACATATATCGGTCGATGGTGCGCCGATCCGGGATGCCTCCTTCCCAAAGATATGTGCCGTTTTTCTTGTTGTGCTCCAAGCTCTGCAGAATGTCGTCGATGTGTACAACGTATCTGCGATAGCCTTGGTTCGTAGGGAAGTGATGGTCCAAGAGCCACCGGACTTTGGAACCAAAATCAGGCACATCTGGGTTTGGGGGGCGACCCATAGACTTAATCTCCAGGTTTTCGTCGGTTTCCGTCTGTAGTTACACTACATCTGGTTTGCTCTCATGGGAACGCGCAACTGAGGTTCGCGCTAACCCAATGGAGGCAACCATGCTCAAGGAAATCGCAGTTGGTGTCATTGTCGCCCTTATCGTGGCTATCGTCACCCTTATCGTCGAGGACTTCTTCAACCAGCAAGAAGATCGCGAATCGGACTATCCAATTTATCTGATCGATGTGGCGCATGTGGTCGAGGAACTCGACCATATCGTTGCGATGTAGCAATCCGTCAGATGCAATACTCTTGCGAACTGAAGCAGAGTTATGACGAAAAGCACCACACCCGGGCGGATGCGGTGCCCTCGAGTTCGCGGTGCATCAGCAAACCGCCGTCGGAACTGATCGAAGAGCCTTTGAACGCGAGTTTCACGGAGCGGTCGAATTGCAGCCGCAGCAGGCCAGTTTGCGATTCACCCGTCGCGCCCCACGCAAAATGCCGGTCCATCATGGCTAAGCTATTGATGAAGATAAACTATCACTCTTCATCGGACCGTGAAGTCAGAGTTCAACTGGGAAATCTGAGTTTAGAGCGGTTTCCGATCAATCTGCATCTTATCCACATGCTGTGAAGTAGTTCGCGCATTCTTGCGGGGTGAAGCAGTCAACGAACTGTTCGATGGCACTGGCAGAAGCCGCGCTGTTCTTGACAGCCAACCAACCAATAGCCGCATGACCAAATCGCTATACCTTTGGTCGGCGTCGTTGACGCCCTCGTATCGGTGACAACACCGCCCCCATTCCAGCGCAGACTGATCCAAAAACTTGCAAACCCTCAAGAGTTGTCCCTGACGCGGCTCGCCTGCCCATCTTATCATGGGCTTATGAAACGCAAACTCACCACGAAGTTCATCGAAGGCCAGAAGCCCAATCCGGCGAAACGTCTCGATTTCCGTGACGAGTTGATGCCGGGTCTCGTCCTGCGCATCAGCACGTCCGGCACCAAGACGTTCTGCCTGCACAAGCGTATAAACGGCAAGATGCGTCGCCTGACCATCGGACGGTTCGGCGTCGTGTCGCTGGCCGAGGCGCGTGAACGGGTGCGCCAAATTCTCTACGAAATCGAGACGGGCAGGTTCGAGGATCGTACGGGCATCGAGGTCGAAACCAAACCCACGCTGGGCGACGTGATCCCCGACTACATCGACAAGCACGCCAAGGTTCACAACCGCGACTGGAAGCGCAAGGAAGCCCTTCTGGCGAAGTTCACTGCCCTGCACGGCAAACGGATCGACGAGATCAAGCGCGCCGATGTCGTGAAAGCCTGCGACGTGATCCACAAATCCGCGCCGGTCAGTGCGAACCGTGCGCTGGCCCACCTCAAGCACCTGATGGGCTGGTGCGTCGAGCGCGGCATGATCGACGCCTCCCCCATCGCCGGGATGAAACCGCTGTCGAGGGAACGGTCGCGCGAGCGCGTGCTGACCGACGATGAGCTGGGCGCGCTGTGGACGGCCTGTGGCGCCGAAGGCTATCCTTTCGGGGATTGCATGAAGCTATTGATCCTCAGCGGCCAGAGACGCGCCGAGGTCGCCGAGATACGCTGGTCGGAACTCGACCTCGAAAAACGCCTGTGGACCCTGCCTTCGCAGCGCGCCAAGAACGGCAGGCAGCACACGGTGCCGATCACCGACGCCATGTTTGAGGTGCTGCGCAGGGTGCCGAGGTTCCTCGGGTCGGATTACGTGTTCACGACCACCGGCAAATCGCCCGTGTCTGGGTTCGGTCGCCTGAAAGACCGGCTCGACAAGGCGCTGCCCGAAGGCACGGAGCCGTGGATCATCCACGACCTGCGCCGCACGATGTCCACGAACATGGCGATGCTGGGCGTCCCGCAACCCGTGACCGAGGCCCTGTTGAACCATAAGACGGGTGTGGTCTCGGGCGTAGCTGCTATCTACAATGTCTATTCATACGCGGACGAGAAGCGCGAAGCACTCGGCGCATGGTCGCAACACGTGATGAAATTGGTCAGGTCGAAGAATGACGCCATCGAAACCGAAATTGCGCAAGCGTCAGGTTGACCTCCTGCTTCTAAGCATCATCCGCGCCTACGAACATCCCGACAGGAAAAGCGAGGCCGAACGTCTGGCAATCGTGCGCGAGGCCCTATTCGGCGAAAAGCGTGGGCGTGGTCGAACGGCCGCATTCGATGATCTGGCGCTATTCAAGGTCATTGACGAGGTGCGCAAGCGCGAACTTGATGGGCTGCGACGGGCTATCGCGAAGAAAGACGAAAAGCTTCAAACGCCCGAATGGGAAACTGAAATCGCGCGTGACCCCATGAAGGTTCGCGAGGTCGCGCGGCGTTTCGCAGAACTGGCCGGAAAGAGCGACAACGTGAGCGATGACGCTATTGAGCATCGCCTGCGCAGAAAAGCCGGTGCCCAGTTGACCACACGGGAAATGGCCGAGATCGAGTCTCTGTTCGATCCTGACGCGCCACACACCCGCACGATGATCGCCGTTCTCGAATTGCTCGAAAACCTCGGCGTTCAGTCTGAAACGATCTGGGACGAAAACACCTGATTTGTGTCCCGCGCGTCGGTGCGTCGCCACTGCTAATCTAAGTCTGCATGCACCCCTTGGGGTCGACCCCTTCATCTTACCGATGGAGGACCATCATGAAGATTGCAGACGGTCGCAAGACCTTGGCCACACGCGCTGACCTCAAGCGCCTTGGCATCAACGTGAGCAACACGACCCTGTTGCGCTGGGAGGCCCGTGGGCGCTTCCCTCGACGTATCAGGATGGCCGGGACCAGCGTTGCGTGGTTTCTGTCCGAGATCGAGGACTGGCTCGCTGACCGCGCTGCCGAGCGCGCTCGCACCCATTATGCCGACTACTGACCGGCGACCTCACCCCACCAAATTAAGCGACCTGCGCGCGCCCGAAGGTGTCCCTCACCTGTGGCTGCCGGGTCGCATGTCGGAGACGATTATGACGAACAAGAAAACCTACGTGCCCAACAAGCACCCCAAGAACACGGCCCGGATCTTCAAGGACCTTGACGACGACGCCGATGTCACCCGCAGCCAGTACCAATTCTTCATGGATATTTGGGATTTCTGGGAGGTGCCGAAAGGGACAGTCTATACCTTCTTGGGTTTCAAGCGGGTTTCGGACGGGAAATGGATCGAAAAGGCCATCAAGATCAGGAACGGCGCGTTCTCGACAGAGCTTTTCGAACTCCTGACCCAATTCAATCGCTGGGATTACGATCAGTATTTCTGCCCGAACGCCTTCTCCAAGTCGCGCCGCAAGCGGCAGTATGCCCTGCCTACTCGCTTCGGCTGGTGCGACATCGACGAGAGTGACCCCGACGCCTATGACCCGTGGCCGAGCTTGGTCTCGGAGACTTCACCCAATCGGTATCAGGCGCTTTGGTCATGGGACACGTACCACGAGCCGGGCGAGGCCGAGCGGTTCTCCAAGGCACTGGCATACCGGCACGGTGGCGACAGGAACGGCTGGACGATCACCAAGATGCTGCGCCTCATGGGATCAGTCAACCACAAGCCCCAGTACGACGAACCCTATGTTCACACGGTCGCATGTGACTGGACCGAAATCCGCGCGCGTCCGCTCGCCTTGAAGCGGGATCGAGCGAAGCTGACGAGTCCTCTGCCCGAGGTAGATGTCGATCCGACCAAGTTCGACAGGGCCGAGGTCATCAGGAAGTATCGCAAGGACCTGCACCCGAAGGCGCGAACCCTGATGGGCAACCGAAAGGCGTATGAACCGAACCGCTCTGCCCAGATTTTCCACATGATCGCCGCGCTACACGAGGCAGGCGCGTCTCATGATGAAATCGCCAGCGTAATTTGGCCAAGCCCCTATTTCGTGGAGAAGCATAGGCATGACCTCGGCAAACTCAACGAAGAAATCGCCCGTGTTGTCGGCAAGCTGGGGGATGACGCATGAAAAAGCGATCCAATCCCACCAAGCAGCGGCCTCAGCATCCGAAGACCACAGCACGTCTACCGGGACGGATGGGTCGCACCGCGAAATCCCCGAAGGAGACCCCGGCAAGCGAACGGCGACCCGACAAGGTCGGCACGTTCAAGGCTAGTGCCCGCAACAATGAACTGACCAAGATTGGCGGCTCACTCAGGTTTCGCGGTCTGACCGAGACCGCCATTGCGGGCGCGTTGCAGGCGATCAACGTGGCGGCGTGCAGCCCGCCACTCGACGCCGATGAGGTCGAACGCATCGCCGCGAGCGTCAGCGAGTACGAGGCCGGGCACGAGGCGGCATTCGGCTGGTTGGGGGACGTAGAGGAAGATGATCCACAGTTCCTCGCATATCCCTACATCGTGAAGGGTGCCCTGACGGTTCTCGACGGGAACATGGGCCAAGGGAAATCCACCTTCACCTGCGCAATCGCCGCCGCTGTCACGACAGGCAGGCCACCGCCGTTCGTGGAGGTCATCGAAAAGGGCTCGGTCCTGTTCATGTCTGCCGAGGATGACCCATCACGCGTTCTAAAACCCCGCCTCATGAAAGCCGGGGCCGATGTCTCGAAGGTCCGATACCAAGAGGAACCGTTCTCCTTGGATGAACGCGGCCTCACTCTCTTGCGGCTTGAACTCGCGGCGAACACGCCCGCGCTCGTGGTGATCGACCCCATCATCGCGTTCATGAAGGAAGGCACGGACGGGAACAAGGCAACCGAAACCATGCACTTCATGGTGCAGATCGATCAGTTGGCCCGCGAGTTCGACACGGCCATCCTGATCGTGCGACACCTGCGGAAAGCGCGGGCTGACCATGCCATGCACCAAGGTATCGGGTCGATTTCGATATCGGCGCGCGTGCGCTCAGGCTTGATCCTCGCTCCACATCCCGACGACCCGCGCAAGCGTGCCGTGGCACATGCTAAATCGAACTATGCCGAGCCGGGGCCGACCATCGTCTTCGAGATGCAGAGCACGGGGCCGCGCTCTCATCCCCATGTGATCTGGCACCCCTGCGAACCGGAATTGACGGTGGGCGAACTGCTAGCGCCGCCTGACTTGGAGCGTGGGCGGCCCCCCAAGGAACGGGAAACGGCCACGGGCTGGCTGGAAAGCGTCCTGCGCAAGGGGCCGGTCAAGAAGAAGGTGCTGGACGGCTGGGCCAAGGAGGAAGGGATTTCACTCCCGACCCTCCGGCGCGCAGGCGAAGCCCTCGGCGTGGTGAAGTCGAAGGACGGGAAAGCCTCCGTCTGGTCGCTGCCCTGATCCGCGCCGCCACGATCACTTGCTCAGAAGTCACGCACGTGTGGGATTTTTGAGCAAGTGTTCATCCCCCACCGGAAACCGCGCTGTCGGGCCTTCGCGGCTCAAGCGCTTCAAATACCAGAAGGAAATCCAAGATGACCAAGCACGAAGAAATGCAGAAGCGCCTGAAATCAGCGATCTTGCAGGCAATCCAGAACGAAGGCAGGACAGAGGGAACTGACGAAATCAATCTCACCAATACCGATGTTGTCGAGGCTCTGCTGGAAATTTCCGGCCTCTATGCGTCGATCCACGGATTTGAGACCTATTCGCGGACCGACCTCGCGTTCAAACATGCGCTCTCGATCATGGCGCACATCGAGAGGTTTCAGGAGTTGCGAAGGAAGGGAAAACTACAGTTCGATGTCGTCCCCCGCGCCAAGATCAACTGACGCGATGGGCAGCGGCTGGGGGCCGAAAACCTCGGCAGTATGCATGACCGCTTGTCCGCCCACGGGGCGCGCGCCGATAAAAAAACGCCTCCCCTCATCCCCCTGTGGTCGCCCTGTAACAGCGCCGGGCGGAACGCCTCGGACCGACCCGTTGACTATCTATCAGTCTGTCGGATGCGAGCCGGACCCAAATTGCCGAGCCTTTTCATGCGGTCCGCATTCGCGCTGGGCTTCGGTATCGTGCGCCGGGTTCCACTCGGGTGGCAAACTGCTTGGGCGGTCATTCTTGCACCCATCCCTTTCGATGGTAGTGGCGCAGCACGATGGCGCGATTGAACAGGGGGAAGCAGATCCAAAGGCCGTTGGCCGTGATCAGCGACAAGATCGCCCACAGGAACGTGCCCTTGAACAGGTAATAGAACGGGCCAAACAGCAAACGCCACAGGCGGTGCCAGTTGCCCAAGATGATTTTCGTCTGGCCGTTGAACGCCCATGTCGCGCGTATCGTCATTTCCGTCTCCTCGTTGGCTGGATTCGATGCCAGCGCAATAAGATCGGGGACCGTCGCCCGTCAGGGAAATTCCCGTCCCGGCAAGGAAGACCACAGGGGTTGCCATGCCGATGCGCCGTGTCCGTGCAGGTGCCGGGATGATCGCCGTGAGCACGGCGCACAGCGCGCCAGCCGGGATTTCGACGGGATCACCATGCCCGAGGCACGCCCCGGCGCTGCTGGCTCAATACAACGCCGCCGCGCGCGCGTTTCGCTCTCGATGCTCGGGGTTAATTGCAGGCGCGGTCAGTTTCGCCCCAGCGCGCGGCGCAGGTCGCTCAGCGTCGATCTGAACGGATGCCCGGACATGCTCAGGTTGAGGGGCAAGGAAGGTCCGTTCCGGATCAGCGTTTCTTCGAGGGACCACGGTTCGTCATGCTGCACGACCGAAATAGCCGCGTGCTTTGCGATCCAGTCCGACAGCCGGTCCTCATGGGGGCGGTCCATGCGAACCCGGTCTCGCTTGTCACGCCAAAACTCCAGATCAAGCTCTTCTTCCAGCAGCGCCGCGAGGGACAGCCGCAGGGTCGATGTCCGCACGGTGCCGCGCAGGTGGTTGCACCATAGACGGCTTTTAACAGGCGTCGGCGCACCTCGCCGCACTGGCCGGTCTTTCGGGGGCGCGATGCCAATGTAGAGCAGATGCTTCCCGTCACGCTCGATGCACCCGTCCCTTGGCACCAGGGGCAGGCTGGGGTCGAACCACCAGCCATAGACGCCGTGCGAGACCTCGTGCAGATCGATGAAATCCAACACATGATCGGGCAGCAGGATGGCTTCGGGCGACAGGACAGCCCTTGCCTCATCAGACAGACTATGAGTCAACAACGAGGACGCACGTCCCCCTGCCTGTTCCTGCATTCCTGAATATCGCCAGTGACTTCGGGCCTTCCGTCAGCCTAGGCCGAATATGACTCATAGTCTATGGTCGGAAGCGTGACTGCCATGCGCCATGCCGCGCATGTCTGTCCAATCGCGCGTTTCCAGAAACATCCAAAGGATCAGGAGGGAAAAGGACCTTTCGCAAGAAGATGAGAACGGCGGTGCAAAAGTCGGCCACGGTAGCGGCGGGATGAGCCCGCTGCGGGCGGCGTAAAAGTCGTCCACCTTTGCCCTTTCTGGCGACAGGGAGGGCGGGAGGATTTTCACCGTGGACTTGTATCGTAGGGTGCGTCTGGCCTGTGCGGAAGGCATGAGCCAGCGAGAGGCAGCACGTCATTTCAACATCTCGCGCGACAGCGTCGCCAAGATGATGGCGTTCTCGGTGCCGCCCGGCTATCGACGGACGGCGCCGGTGAAGCGGCCGAAGCTGGATGCTTTTACGGGGATCATCGATAGCTGGCTGGACGGCGATCGGGAGGTCCATCGCAAACAGAGGCACACGGCGAAGCGGGTGTTCGAGCGGCTTCGCGAAGAGCACGGGTTCACCGGTGGCTACACGATCGTGAAGGACTACATGCGGCAGCGCGAACGGCGCAGCCGCGAGATGTTCGTCCCTCTGGCGCATCCGCCCGGGCACGCTCAGGCCGACTTCGGCGAGGCGGTGGTGGTCATCGGTGGTGTCGAGCAAAAGGCGCATTTCTTCGTCATGGACCTGCCGCACAGCGATGGCTGCTTTGTGCGGGCCTATCCGGCAGCCACTGCCGAGGCCTGGGTGGATGGTCACGTTCACGCCTTTGCCTTCTTCGGAAAGGTGCCGGTCTCGGTCCTATACGACAACGACCGCTGCCTGGTTGCCAAGATCCTACCGGACGGAACGCGCAAGCGGGCGACGCTGTTCAGCGGGTTCCTGTCACATTACCTGTTCCGTGATCGCTACGGTCGTCCTGGCAAAGGCAACGACAAGGGCAATGCGGAGGGCCTGGTCGGCTATTCCCGTCGCAACTTCATGGTGCCGATCCCGCGGTTCGCGACCTGGGACGCGCTCAACGATCATCTGGAAGACCATTGCCTCAAGCGCCAGGCGGATCTCCTGCGCGGCCAGTCCGAGACGATCGGTCAACGGCTTGCGCGGGATCTGGCGGCGATGTCCGACCTGCCGGCGGCGACGTTCGATGCCTGCGATCAGGCTACCGGCCGGGTCAGCTCCCAGGCGTTGGTGCGCTACAAGACCAACGACTACTCGGTGCCGGTCGCCTATGGCCACCGCGATGTCTGGATCCGGGGCTATGTCGATGAAGTGGTGATCGGCTGTGGCGGCGAGGTCATCGCTCGACATCCGCGATGCCATGATCGCGAGGACATGGTCTTCGATCCGGTGCATTACCTCCCGCTGATCGAGCGTAAGATCAACGCACTCGACCAGGCGGCACCCTTGGCTGAATGGGACCTGCCGCCCGAGTTCGCGACCCTGCGCCGCCTGATGGAGGCACGGATGATCAAAGCCGGACGTCGCGAGTATGTCCAGGTGCTGCGCCTGCTCGAGATCTTCGACATCGACGATCTGCATGCCGCCGTGACGAAGGCGCTACAACTGGGAGCGGTTGGGTTCGATGCCGTCAAACATCTCGTCCTCTGTCAGGTCGAGAAAC
>JAXMNQ010000026.1:0-83607 GCA_034670345.1 Paracoccaceae bacterium
TCGGCAAACTGAAGGAAAACAGAGGGATAGCGATGCGTTCTTGTAAAACAGACCTGAGCTTCAAGGCATTCATCTCGTTGGCTGCTACAATCATTCACCTCAAATGAACGTCAACAGCCCCTAGTCACCTGGAACAGTAATCCGTATCATTTTCTGGAGCAGTTTCTGGAGGTGATGCTTTGGTGCGACGCCGCTGGCTTACCGCAGTGTTCGGCACACGGCCCGAGAAAAGCGATTTGTCGTCGTTTGGCAGAGGCGGGTGCGACAGCGCCCGAAATCATGTCCGTAAGTGGCCATAAGACGCTCTCAGAAGTTCAACGATACTTGGAAGCATTTGGTCGCCAGATTGCCGCTGACGTGGCCATTGCCCGGTTGCCGGAAGGGCCAAAAGCGGAATAAAAGTAGGTGAACCCACCTTTGATCATTGGCGAACCTACAGCCAACCTATTGAAAGGTCTTGGAATAACGGTAGGTTTGGTAGGCCCGGCAGGACTTGAACCCGCAACCAAGGCGTTATGAGCGCCCTGCTCTAACCAATTGAGCTACAGGCCCACCGTGGCGCTCTTCGTATCACCTTCGCTTTCCGCGTCAAGCGCACACGTTGCAGGGGCGCGCGGGATGCGCTAATCGCGGGCGCAGACGGGGGTGCGGGCCCGAAGGAGATCCCAATGAGCGATGGCAAGAACGGGCTGACCTATGCCCAGGCGGGTGTGGATATCGACGCGGGCAATGCGCTGGTCGAGCGGATCAAGCCTGCCGCCAGGCGCACCAACCGCCCCGGCGTGATGAGCGGGCTGGGCGGCTTTGGCGCGCTCTTCGATCTCAAGGCGGCGGGCTACACCGATCCGGTTCTGGTCGCCGCCACCGACGGCGTGGGCACCAAGCTGCGTATCGCGATCGACACCGGCCATGTGGATGGTGTGGGGATCGACCTTGTGGCGATGTGCGTCAATGACCTCGTCTGTCAGGGGGCGGAGCCGCTGTTCTTTCTCGACTATTTCGCCACCGGCAAGCTGGAGACAGAGACCGCCGCGCGCGTCGTCGAAGGCATCGCCGAGGGTTGTGTGCAGTCCGGCTGCGCCCTGATCGGCGGCGAAACCGCCGAGATGCCGGGCATGTATCCCGAAGGCGATTTCGACCTTGCGGGCTTTGCCGTGGGCGCGATGGAACGTGGCGAGACGCTGCCCGCCGAGGTCAACGAAGGCGACATCCTGCTGGGGCTGGCCTCGAACGGGGTGCATTCCAATGGCTACAGCCTTGTGCGTCGGCTGGTCGAGCTTTCGGGCCTTGGCTGGGACGCGCCTTGTCCCTGGGGCGGGGCGACGCTGGGCGAGGCGCTGTTGGCGCCCACGCGTCTCTATGTGAAACCGGTGCTGGAGGCGCTGGAAACCGGCGGGCTGCACGCGGCGGCCCATATCACCGGCGGCGGCCTGACCGAGAACCTGCCGCGCGTTCTGCCCGACAGGCTGGGGGCAGAAATCGACCTTGATGCCTGGGACCTGCCGGACCTGTTCAAATGGATGCGCAGTGTCGGCGGCATCGCCGAGGCCGAGATGCTCAAGACGTTCAACTGCGGCATCGGTATGGTGCTGGCCGTGGATCCCGAGAGCGAATTCGCGATCACCACCCACCTGATAGAGGCGGGTGAGACGGTCTACCGGCTGGGCACATTGCAACCGGGTGCGGGCGTCACCTATCGCGGGTCGCTGGGGTGAAAAAGGTCGCCATCCTTGTCTCGGGGGGCGGGTCGAACATGGTCCGCCTCGTCGAGGACATGGCGGAGGGCGACCATCCGGCGCGGCCCTGTCTGGTCCTGTCGAACAATGCCGACGCAGGCGGATTGCAAAAGGCGGCAGGGTTCGGTGTGCCGACCGCCGTTGTGGATCACCGCCCGTTCAAAGGCGACCGCGCGGGATTCGAAGAGGCGCTGCGCGAGGCGCTGGCCCCGCATGCGCCGGATATCCTCTGCCTTGCCGGGTTCATGCGGGTTCTGACCGCCGGTTTCGTGACCCCATGGGAAGGCAGGATGCTGAACATCCACCCCTCTCTGTTGCCCAAATACCGGGGCCTGAACACCCACGCCCGCGCGCTGGCGGCCGGTGACACAGAGGCCGGCTGCACCGTGCATGAGGTGACGCCGGAACTGGATGACGGTCCGATCCTCGGACAGGCGCGGGTGCCGATCCTGCCCGAAGACACGCCCGACGCACTGGCGGCGCGGGTTCTGACGCAGGAACACCAGCTTTATCCGCAGGTGCTGCGCCGATTTGCGGCCGGTGACAGAACGCCGGTCATGCTGCCCTGACGGACATCGCGCAGTGCGCCGTCAGGCGGCTCACCGGGCCAGCGGGCGCATTGCTGCCGAATTGCCGTGCCACGCCTCCGGATTTGGCTCGGATGCCGGGGCGGTCAGGGCCGCGATCCCCATGAAGGCGATGGCGGCAAGGGTGACGATCATTCCGATCGTTCCGACGATGGCGCGGGTGTCCATGTGGCTGTCGGCCTGGCGGAGGTGGTGATCGAGGACGGTCATGGCTTGGATCTCCTGTTTGCGATGACCTGCAGATAAGGGATCGTTCTGCATTCTTGAAATGAATGTTTTTTCTATTACTCATTACGGATGCTGATGGATTGGGATGCCAGAACCGCCGCCAGACGGGCTTTGAATGTCCCCGGTGATTGCTCTATGCTGCCTGGACGCAAGGCGGCGCCAGCGGCGTCCAGACCTTGCCTGACCTTTCACGGAGCGGGCCAATTCCGGCTCGTTGATTCTGCCCGGAGCCCGGATGAAGACCTTGACGACAACGGAAGAGCTGGCGGCCTTCTGCGAGGCTGCCGCCTCATTTCCTTACGTGACCGTGGATACGGAATTCCTCCGCGAACGCACCTATTATTCGAAACTTTGCCTCATTCAGTTGGCGATGCCGGGCAAGGACGACACCAACGCCGTGATCGTCGATCCGCTGGTCGAGGGGCTGTCGCTGGACCCGTTGATGGAGCTGTTCCGCAACGAAAACGTGGTCAAGGTGTTTCACGCGGCGCGGCAGGATCTGGAGATCTTCCACATCGACAACGGGGTGATCCCCAAGCCGCTGTTCGACACCCAGGTGGCCGCGATGGTCTGCGGCTTTGGCGAGCAGGTTGGCTATGAAACCCTCGTCAAGAAGATCGCCAAGCAGTCGCTGGACAAGAGCTCGCGCTTTACCGACTGGTCGCGCCGACCGCTGACCGATGCGCAAAAGACCTATGCGCTGGCCGATGTCACGCACCTGAGGCAAATCTATGAATTCCTCGCGCGCAAGCTGGAACAGACGGGTCGCGCGCGATGGGTGGAAGAGGAACTGGCGACGCTGATGGCGCCCGATACCTATGTCACCCTTCCGGCAGACGCCTGGATGCGGGTGAAAACGCGGTCGAATTCGCCCCGATTCCTGGCCATTGCGCGCGAACTGGCCGCCTTCCGCGAGAGCTATGCGCAAGAGCGCAACATCCCGCGCAACCGGGTGTTCAAGGACGATGCGCTTGTCGAATTGGCCTCGACCAAGCCACAGAACATGAACGATCTGAGCCGCTCGCGCCTGCTGCTGCGCGAGGCGCGCAAAGGCACGATTGCCGAGGGGATTCTTGCGGCGGTGAAAGCCGGACTGGACTGCGACAAGGATGAGCTGCCCCAGGTCGACAATCTCCGCGACAAGCTGCAGGTCAATCCCGCGCTGGCCGATCTGCTGCGGGTGCTGCTGAAGGCCAAGACCGAAAGCTCGGGCGTGGCGTCAAAGCTGATCGCCCCGGCGGCGGATCTCGACGCCATTGCGGCGGGTCTGCGCGATGTGCCCGCGCTCAACGGATGGCGGCGCGAAGTTTTTGGCGAGGATGCGCTGAGGCTCTGCGACGGTCAGATCGCGCTGGCTGCCAAGGGCAAGAACGTCGAAGTGATCGAGCTTTAGCGGCGCACGCTGCGCACGTTCCGATCGCCTCTGACCTGCACGGTCTGAATGCCCAACAACTGGTTGTCGGTCAGCCAGACCGCCGCGGTATGGGTACGGGTGGCGACCGAACCGCGCGCCTGTCGCGGCTGGATCCCGCGAAACGCGTAGGTCAGGGTGCCGCCGGTGCTTTCCTGTTCAACCTTGACCAGCTTGAGGTCGTAGGCGCCCTGGTAATCGGCCACGGCTGTTGCGCGGATGATGGCGCCGCCCGGGCGGCGTTCGACAACCAGTTCGGATACTTCGCCCAGGGCCCATCCCTGGTAGGAGGTGTCCTGCTGCTGGCGGAAGGCCGAGTCGCGACGTTTCGGAATCAGGGGGTTCACCCCATCGGTTGCCTGCACCGGCCGGGATTCGCTGCGCCCGAACCAGTTCAGCGGGTTCAGGCGGCTTTCGCGGACAGAGCCGCAACTGGTCAGGACCAGCGTCGAAAGCAGAAGAACGGAAATCGGTTTGAACATCTTGCATGCCCCTTGCCGGCGTTTCGTGAGGGTTATCGCAGATCGGCGCGCTTGAAAAGCGGTCTTGCTCTGGACCTTTGCCCGACACCTGCCTAGGTCTGCCGAAAGACGGAGGGTTCAATGGCGCAGGCAGCATTCGAGGACGTGGTCGAGGATTTCGAATTCCTCGAGGACTGGGAAGACCGCTATCGCATGGTGATCGAGATGGGCAAGGCGATGGCGCCCTTGCCGGATGCATTGAAAGTGCCCGCCACCAAGGTCGAAGGCTGCGCCAGCCAGGTCTGGCTGCACACGACGCCCGAGGGAGGCGTGTTCCACTTTCAGGGTGAGAGCGACGCGCTGATCGTCAAGGGATTGATCGCGCTCCTGCACCGGCTGTATGACGGACTGCCGATGGCGGAGGTCCCCAAGGTGGATGCCCGCGCCGAACTGAGCCGCCTTGGCCTGCACGAGCATCTGTCGGCGCAGCGGTCCAACGGGCTGCGTGCGATGATCGAGCGGATTCGGCTGGAGGCGGCGCAGGCATAGGGGCAATGCCCCCATGCCTTGGGGGGCTCTGCCCCCGTCTCCCTGCGGTCGACTCCCCCGAGGGTATTTGGAAAACCAAAGAAGCACAGGGACTCGCGGACCTTTGTTCGCAGAGTGGCGGGGGCTGACGCGGAACTTGAACGGTCTCGCGCCATGTTTTGCGTGTTGTGAGGCACCTTGGGGGGCTGGAATGAGTGCGGGCACTTGCCGGAGAAAGGCTCCAAAGGCCACGGGTTGTTTTCAGCCGTTCCCCGAGCCGGTGAACCTTGCCGCATCTGCTGCCGCGCGCCGGATGGCGTTCGATTTGTGCACTGTCTCCATGTACTCGGCCTCGGGATCGCTGTCATAGACCACGCCGCCGCCGGCCTGAATGTAGAGCTTCTGGTTTTTCACAATCGCCGTGCGCAGGGCGATGCACATGTCCATGTCGCCGCCGGCGCTGAAATAGCCCACGCCGCCGCCGTAGACACCGCGCTTTTCCGGTTCCAGCTCGTCGATGATCTCCATCGCGCGGACCTTGGGCGCGCCGGAGACCGTGCCCGCCGGCAGACCGGCCAGCAGGGCGGACAGCGCGTCGTGATCCGGGCTGAGTTCACCCACCACGTTGGACACGATGTGCATGACGTGGCTGTAGCGTTCGATGATGAATTGCTCGGTCGGCTTCACGGTTCCGATCCTGGACACGCGCCCGGTATCGTTGCGGCCGAGGTCCAGCAGCATCAGGTGTTCTGCCAGCTCTTTCTTGTCGGCCAGCAGCTCCTCTTCCAGCGCCTTGTCCTCTGCCGGGGTCGCACCGCGCGGGCGGGTGCCCGCGATGGGACGGATGGTGACCTCGTTGCCAAAGACCCGCACGAGGATCTCTGGCGAAGCCCCGATCACCTGGAACCCGCCGAAGTTGAAATAGAACATGAAGGGCGAGGGGTTGGTGCGCCGCAAAGAGCGGTAGAGCGCGAAGGGCGGCAGGGGGAATTCCTGCGTCCAGCGTTGCGAGGGCACCACCTGAAAGATATCGCCCGCCCGGATGTATTCCTTGGCCTTTTCGACAGCGTCGAGGTACTCGGCATGGGCGAAATTCGACACCGGTTCCCCCAGGTCCGCCGCATCGCCCAGATCGCGCGACGCCTGCGGCAGGGCGCGTTCCAGATCACGCACCGCGTCCATCACCCGTTCCGCAGCCTGCGCATAGGCCGCGCGCGCCGACAGCCCGTCCTGCACCCATGCAGGCGAGACCACGGTGACCTCTCCTTTGACCCCGTCCAGTACGGCGATGACCGAGGGGCGCATCAATTGCGCATCCGGCAGACCCAGCGGGTCCGGGTTCACATCCGGCAGATGCTCGACCAGACGGATCATGTCATAGCCAAGGTAGCCGAACAGCCCGGCGGCCGCCTGCGGCAAGTCTTCGGGCAGGTCGATGCGGCTTTCGGCGAGAAGGGCGCGCAGGGCGGTCAAGGGGGTGTCGGGTTGTGGCTCAAAGGCATCTGGATCGAACCGCGCCATGCGGTTCAGCCGGCTTTGCGTGCCGTGGCATTGCCAGATCAGGTCCGGTTTCATGCCGATGATGGAATACCGCCCGCGCACTTCGCCGCCGGTCACCGATTCCAGCATGAAGGCATCCTTGGCCGCACCGGTCAGCTTCAGCATGAGCGAGACCGGCGTGTCCAGATCGGCGGCGAGGCGGGTATAGACCACCTGATTGCGGCCTGCCGCATAGGCTTCGGCAAAACCGTCGAAAGTCGGAGTCAGAATGGCCATCGGTCTCTACTGAAAGTTCGCGTGAACGGCGTTGAGCGCTGCCTGATCGATATCGACACCCGCACGGGACTGGATATCGGCAGAGAGAGCGCGAAACAGGTCCTGCGCCACATCCCGTGCGGCGCGGTCCCGGAACACCTCCGCCAGTTGCAGCGCCTCGTCCGCCTCCTTGTCCACCTCGAGGATCTCGTCCAGCCGCAGCACCACGGCCCCGTCATCTGTACGCAGCGCACGCACATCGCCCGCCGTCATCTCGAACACGGCCTGCAGAACGCCCGCAGGCAGGTCGGAGCCAAAAGCGGTACGGGTGAGGCCCTCTTCGGTCTGCGCATCCAGGTCCAGCCCCTCGAAGGTCAGACCCTCACCCAACTGCCCGGCCAGTGTCTCGGCGCGGCGGAATGACTCGTCGCGCTTCTGCGCCTCCAGCCAATCCGCCTCGACCCGCAGTTTCACTTCTTCAAAGGGGATCGGGGCAGGCGGCACGACCTCATCCAGACGCAGGGCAAACAGCCCGCCGTCACCCAGATCCGCTATCGCCGGATAGTCACTGTCCTGAACCGCCCCGGCGGCCTCGCGGAAGGCGGGATAACCGGCGATGTCGGCATCTTCGTCGCCGGTCCAGCCGATGTCACCCAGAACCAGGTCGGTGCTGCCGGCCAGTTCTTCCAGCGTCACGCCACCGGCCAGTTCATCGTCGAACCCCTGCGCCTGCATTTCGATCACGCGGCGGGCGCGGTCCAGTGCCAGTTCGCCGCGCAGGGCAGACTCGGCATCCTCGAAAGAGGTGGTCTGCGCAGGCAGGAAGGCGTTCACCCGGAACAGCGCCGGTCCCAGAGAGGAGGGCGCCGGGCCGACGACCTGACCGACCTCTGCGCCGAACACCGCCTCGGCGGCAGCGCCCAGATCATCGCGGGTGACGTCGCCCAGATCTGTGTCTGCAAGGTCAAGGTCGCGCTCCGCCACCAGATCCTCGAAAGCGGTCTCACCGGCGTCGATCCGGGCCAGCGCGGCCTCGGCGGTGGCGCTGTCGCTGAACACCAGCCGTTCCGCCAGCCGCCGTTCGGGCAGGTTGAATTCGGCTTCGCGCTCTTCATAGGCCTGGCGCAGGCTGTCCTCGGGCACCTCGACGGTATCCACCAGCATTTCGGGCGTCAGCCAGACATAGGTGATCCGGCGCGTCTCGGGGCGAGTGAACTTGGCAATGTTCTCATCGTAATGGGTCTTGAGGTCGTCTTCGGTGGGCACCGGCGCGCCCAGCTCCAGGGTGCTCTCGCCAACCTCGGCCCAGGTAAAGGCGCGGCGCTCGCCGGTGTGGGCGATCAGCGTGTCGACATAGACATCCGGCAGGCGCACCCCGGCCAGAACTGCCCCCTGCAACAGGGTGCTGGCGCCTTCGTCGCGCAGGGTTTCCTCGAATTCGCGTTCGGTCAAACCGGCATTTTCCAGCGTCAGCTTGTAGGCCTCGCGGTTGAAGCTGCCGTCGACACCCTGAAAGGCCTGGATCTCGCGCAGGTCCTGTGCCAGCCGCTCATCGCCGATCGAAATGCCAAGCTGACCGGCCTCATGTTCCAGCGCGGCGGTCACCACCATCTGGCTCAGCACCTGCTGGGTCAGTCCCAGCGCCTCTGCCTGTTGGAGGGTCAGCGGCTGGCCGGTCTGCTGCTGAAAGGCGCGGAATTCATTCTGCAAGGCGCGGAAATATTCGTTGGTCGAAATCTGCGCCTCACCCACTGCCCCGACAGAGCGCACGCTGCCCGAGAAATTGGTCGCGCCAAAGCCGCCAAGCGCCAGCAACAGAAGGCCCAGCAAACCCCAGACGAGGATTTTTCCCGTGCCGCCCTTTTTCTTCGCCATCTCGACCTCCCGTAGCGCGTTTGCCCTTGTCTATGCCGCGCCTTCCGGCGCTGCAAGAGGCCCGTCGACTTCGGCCAGCCTGCGGGCGAACTCCGCAATACCGGCGCGGTCGGTATTGGCAAAGGCGACCCGGAACTGACGGTCGCCGCTGGCATCGCCCTGGGGGGTGAACATGGTCGCGGGCAGGATCAACACCCCCGCCTCCCGGACCAGACGCGGCGCAAGGCTGGCCGCGCCCTCGGCAAAAGGGTGCTGGATATAGGCGAAATAGGCCCCGCAGCCCAACAGTTGCCAGCCCCTTGCCTCCAGCGGGGCGAAATGCTCCACGATGGCGGCGCGGCGGTCGAGGATCTCGGCCCGCTGCTCCGCCTTCCATCGGGCGAGGTTCTGCAATCCCCAAAGGGCGGCCCGCTGCCCCAATGAGGGCGCGCAGATCGCCACAGTGTCCTGGAATTTTTCCATCTGGTGCAACAGATCGGTGTTGGTCAGCAATGCGCCGACCCGGTGGCCGGTCAGGCGATAGGCTTTGGAAAAGCTGTAGAGCTGGATCAGGGTCTCGGCCCATCTCTCCCGCCGCAGCAGGTCATGCGGGGCCCCGCCGCGTGAGTCGAAATCGCGATAGGTCTCATCCACGATCAGCCGCAGGCCGGTCTCGGCGCACAAATCAAAGAACCCGGCCAGGACCTCGGCCGGGTATTCGACGCCGCAGGGGTTGTTGGGCGTCACCAGGGCAATCGCCCGGGTGCGCGGAGTGATCAGGGCGCGGGCCGCTTCGGGATCGGGGATCAGACCGGCGCCGCAGGGCAGGGGGACCGCCCGGACTCCGGACATGTCCAGCCACATCTTGTGGTTGAAGTACCAGGGCACCGGCAGGATCACCTCGTCGCCCTCGCCGCAGAGCGCGGCCAGCGTGGCGGCAAAGGCCTGATTGCACCCGGCGGTGATCGCCACCTGATCGGACGTGACCGTGCCGCCGTAATGCCGTTCCCAATCCTCCGCCAGCGCCGCCCGCAACGCCGGCATTCCAAGGACCGGCCCGTAGAGATGGCTGGCCGGATCTTCCAGCATCTCCGCCATGGCGCGGCGCATCGCAGGCGGTGGCGGATCGGCCGGCGCGGCCTGGCTGAGGTTGATCAGAGGCCGTTCAGGTGGAAAGCTCACCCCTTTCAGCCAGCGCTGCGCCTCGGGGATGGGTGGAAAAAAGGTCGCCTCGGTGCGTGTCGCCATCCGCTCGCCCTGTCCTGCTGCTTCTTTGGTTTTCAAAATACCCTCGGGAGCGCGAGGGCAGAGCCCTCGCCGGGGTTTGGGGGCACGGCCCCCAAGGTTGCCGGGGTTTGGGGGCGCAGCCCCCAAGAGTAAATGCGCGCCGTCAGGCGCACCGATGGATCACGCTTCAGTCGTCGCCGCGATAGGGTTTGACGTATTGCAGCGCCATGTCCCAGGGGAAAAAGATCCAGGTGTCCTGGCTGACTTCGGTGATGAAGGTGTTCACCTGCGGGCGGCCCTGCGGCTTGGCATAGACCGTAGCCACATGCGCCTTGGGGTACAGGCTGCGCACCAGTTCCAGTGTCTTGCCGCTGTCCACCAGGTCGTCGATGATCAGGATGCCTTCGCCTTCGCCCATCAGCTCCGCGTCGGGCGATTTCAGCACCTCCGCCTCGCGCCGCTCGTCAGCCTTGCCGCCGCCGGAATGATAGCTTTTCACGCTGATCGTATCGACGGTGCGAATGTCCAGCTCGCGCGCGACGATCATCGCCGGGGCCATGCCGCCGCGAGTGATGGCGACCACGGCCTTCCAATAGCCGTTGTCCGGGCCTTGCCCCTGCAACCGCCAGGCCAGCGCCCGTGCATCGCGGTGCAGCTGGTCCCAGCTGACGTGAAAGCCCTTTTCATGCGGCAGGCGGTTGTCCATGGCAGTCTCCTCGGCAGACATCGTGGCCCGAGCCTATACGTCAGCGGCGCGGCGCGGGGCAAGCCTCGTCACCGCGAAAGCAGCAGCCGCAGCCCCAAAGCGGCCAGAATGGCGGCGGCCACCCGGTCGATCACCGGTTTTGCCCGCATGTATCCGGCGCGGGCAGGCGGCGTCGACAGAAGCGCGGCAAACCCGCTGTAGACACTAAGCTCGATCACGAAGTGATTGAGCACGATCGCGCCTTTCTCCATCAGCGTCATCCCCGCCGGAAAGATCACCACAAGGACCGAGGCCGCAAACAGCACCGATTTCGGGTTCAGCAAGTTGACCATCAGCCCACCCAGAAAGGCGCGCGCGCCGGGATGGGCGCTGTCAGAGACCGGTTTCCGGGCATCCCGCCACAGGCCATAGGCAATCCACAACAGGTACAGCGCACCCGCCAGCTTCATCGCGCCATAAGCAAAGGGGAACAGCGTGAACAGCACTTCCAGCCCCAGCAGCGCGGCCCCGGTCCAGCCCGCGGCCATCAAGCCAAGCCCCGCCCCTGTCGCCATCCCTACCCGGAAGCCGCCCGCAATGGACTGGCGCAGCGCGTACAGCAGGGCCGGACCGGGCGCAGCCATCGCCGCCAGCAATGTCAGGTTGAAGGCCAGAAGATGGGTCCAGGTCATGCCGAGCGTCCTTTCCGTTTCCATCAGCAAGCGTCGCGGCCTGCCGCCTGTCAAACGAAAACGCCCCGACCGACAGGACCGGGGCGCGTCATGCCAAGGAATGTGTCGGGGTCAGCCCTTGGCAATATCCGGCGCGTCCACCGCCTTCATGCCGACCACGTGATAGCCTGCATCCACATGGTGCGTCTCGCCGGTCACGCCGGAGCCGAGATCCGAGAGCAGATACAAGGCCGATTTGCCCACGTCTTCTGTGGTCACGTTGCGGCGCAGGGGCGAGTTGTATTCGTTCCACTTCATGATGTAGCGGAAATCGCCGATGCCGGAGGCGGCCAGCGTCTTGATCGGACCGGCGGAAATCGCGTTCACGCGGATGCCGTCCTTGCCCAGATCCTCGGCCAGGTAACGCACCGAGGCTTCCAGCGCCGCCTTGGCGACGCCCATCACGTTGTAATGCGGCATGATGCGCTCGGCGCCGTAATAGGTCAGCGTCACCGCGCTGCCGCCGTTTGTCATCATCTTCTCGGCCCGCTGCATCA
Organism: Paracoccaceae bacterium; assembly: GCA_034670345.1. GTDB lineage: Bacteria > Pseudomonadota > Alphaproteobacteria > Rhodobacterales > Rhodobacteraceae > Antarctobacter. The sequence continues at coordinate 11,701 of JAXMNQ010000026.1, forward strand.
CGCTGGTGAAGCTGTAGACCGAGATATCCATGGTCATGGTGAAATTGGCTTTCGAGGTGTCCACATAACGCCCGCGCAGCTCGTTCTTGTCGGAAAAGCCGATGGCATGCACGATGAAATCAAGGCTGTCCCACGTCTCCTTCAGCCCCTCGAACAGCCCGTCGATCGAGGCCTCATCGCCCACATCGCAAGGCAGGACGATGTCGGACCCCAGTTGCCCGGCCAGCGGATCGACCCGCTTTTTCAGCGCGTCCCCCTGATAGGAGAAAGCCAGCTCTGCGCCCGCGTCGGCGCAGGCCTTGGCGATGCCCCAGGCAATGGACTTGTCATTGGCCAGCCCCATGATCAGGCCGCGTTTTCCCGCCATTAACCCATTTGACATCTTCGCCTCTTTCACCAGATAGCTCGTTTGAGCGAGGTTTAGGCGATCGGCTGTGCACCATCAAGCCTGCAAACACCCATCGACCCGTCGGGCCCTCGGGGCCGTCGCAAAAGGAGCAAGACAAAATGAGTGACCGCAGCGGACTCTTTGCGGGCGACGACCCGTTCCGGATCGCGCGCCAATGGCTGGCCGAGGCGGAGGAGCAGGAGATCAACGACCCCAACGCCATCGCACTCTCGACAGTGGATGCGGACGGGTTGCCCAACGTGCGCATGGTCCTGCTCAAGGAGATCGAGGCCGAGGCCTTTGTCTTTTACACCAATTACGAAAGCGCCAAGGCGCGCGAACTGGATCAGGCAGGCAAGGCGGCCTTTGTCATGCATTGGAAATCGCTGCGGCGACAGGTTCGGGTGCGCGGCCTTGTCGAGAAGGAGGATGGCCCGCTGGCCGATGCCTATTTCGAAAGCCGGTCACTCAAGAGCCGCCTGGGCGCATGGTCCAGCCGCCAGAGCCAGCCGCTGTCGTCGCGCGCCGCACTGATGGCGGAGGTGGCGAAGATGACGGTGCGCCTGGGGCGCAATCCGCCGCGTCCGCCCTTTTGGGGCGGCTATCGGCTGCGTCCGCTAGAGATCGAATTCTGGGCAGACGGGGCATTTCGCCTGCATGACCGCTTTCGCTGGACGCGCGGCGGAGTTGACGAAGATTGGACTGTAGAGCGACTGAACCCATGAAGGGCCTTGAAAACAAACACGCATTTCACGTCACGCCAAATGCATGAGCACCTGAAACCCGGTTGTGCTGACACAAAATAGCACAAATGCCCGGTCTTGCGTTAACCATTGTCTTTGTTCCAAGACTCGGAGTGGGGATAAGTTGGTACATGTGGAAATCATGGTGACTCAAGAGGACAACGCACAGACTGCGGTTTGCGGCCGCGTAAAATGGTTCGATCCGGTCAAGGGGTTCGGGTTCGTGGTTTCGGATGATGGCGGGCCGGACATCCTGCTGCATGCGAATGTCCTGCGCAACTTCGGTCAGAGTTCCGTGGCCGATGGTGCGCGGATCGAGGTTTCCGTCCAGCGCACCGACCGCGGGGTTCAGGCCACGCAGGTTCTGGCCATCGAACCGCCGGAACCGTCGGAAAATGCGCCGCTGGCGGATTTTGAACGGATCGACCCCGAAGTTCTGGCCCGCGCACCGCTGGAACCCGCCCGGGTCAAATGGTTCGACAAGGCAAAGGGTTTCGGGTTTGCAAATGTGTTTGGAAAACCCGAAGATGTGTTTATTCATATCGAGGTCCTGCGCCGCTCGGGCCTCGCGGATTTGCAGCCGGGCGAAGCCCTGGCGATCCGCGTGGTCGAGGGCGAGCGGGGACGCATGGCGATGGAAGTGAACGCATGGGAAAACGCTTTGCCGCGTTGAGTATCGTTGTCGCGCTTGTTGCGTGGCCAGTATTTGGACAAGAAGTCGGCCCGGGTCAGGAGCTTCCTCCACCACCGGCGGTGGTGACCAAGCCGGATGTAAAGCCGCCTGCGGCCACCGAACCGGTGGTGACACCACCTGCTGAAGCAACGGCGCCGGATGAGACGGCCCCAGAGCCGACCGCACCCGTGGTAGCGGCGCCGACTCCGACCGCGCCCACCGTTACGGTGCCGCCGGTCAAACCGCCAAGCCCCAACGGACCTGTGGCCAAAGGCCCTGCGGTGCCGCCGGAACCGGCCGAGGAACCGCCGGTCATTACGCCGATCCTGCCCATCGGCGACGAGGTGATCCCCGATGTCAAACCGGCAGAGACGCTGCCGCCCGATCCCGACAACGCCATTGGCGACTGCCGTCCGGACACGATCTATGTCCGTGGGCCGTTCGGCAAGGCGCGCTTTTCCGTCGATGTGGCCAAGACCGCGGATGACCGTGCGCAGGGCCTGATGAACGTCGACAGCATGCCCACCAGCAAGGGGATGCTGTTTGTCTACCCGGTGCCGCAGCCCGTTTCATTCTGGATGAAGAACACGCTGATCCCGCTCGACATGATCTTTGCCGACAGCCGGGGCGTCGTGGTCCGGGTGCATGACAGCGCCGTGCCGGGCGATGAGACCTCGATCCCCGGTGGCGACGATGTGCAGTTCGTGCTGGAGATCAACGGCGGTCTGGCCAAGATGCTGGGCATCAAGGAAGGCGCGGAATTGCGCCACCCTCAAATCCGGCGCGCGGCCTGGCGCTGCTGAGGGTGCGATTTGGGCTTTTCAAGGCGCGTTCGTGCGGCTAGACCGCACGAACAGTCGGGGCGTGGCGCAGCTTGGTAGCGCGTCTGTTTTGGGTACAGAAGGTCGTGAGTTCGAATCTCGCCGCCCCGACCATTTTCCTGATAATCACGGCCCTGCACCGGGCGAACCGATCTGGTCCGCTGGTCAGGAAATCAGTCCCCATACATCGGCCCGTGTTTTCTTGGGCGCCTTGGCCCGGGCACACCGGTGAAATGACCTGAGTCCGCCCGGCATTCATACATTTCAAAAATATTTTTTGAGAATTCTGAAACTTTCGAAAACCCCTCTCGTGGCTATTGGAACACACGACAGGAGGATTGTTCATGGCCCATTTGGCCTCTAGCTTCACATCTTTTGAGACGTTTCTGCAGCAGGCGGATTCGTTCTGGAAGGTTGAGTTCGACGCGCTCAACAGTTCCGGCGTCTCTGGCACCGCGGTGCTGGCGATCGACACGGACGAGGTCACCGGCACCTCGTATCTGAACGTTGCCATCTCGGCGTCCGGATTGACACCGTCTCAGACGCACGTTCAGCACATTCACGGGCTTTTTGACGGAGATGGCAATCCGATCAATTCCGTCGCTCCGACGATTGCCGACGATGCCGACCTCGACGGGATGGTCGAGGTTCTGGAAGGGGTCGGAAAATACGGCGACGTGCTGCTGCCCTTGTCCTCGGACGGGGTGATGCCGATGGCCGATTCCCTTGGTCGCGTTGCCTTTATCCAGAGCTACGACCTGGGGGATGACAGCAATTTCTTCAGCCCGGTCACCTCGACCGACTATACATCGGCGGACATCATGCCGCTGGACCTGCGTGAGATCGTTCTGCACGGGCTGCAGATTCCGGACGGGATCGGCGCAGGCACCGGAGGTGAGGCCGATGGCGGACCCAACGGGTATATCCCGATCCTGCCCGCCGCAGCCGGTGACATCGAGGTGTCCACCCAGGCAGAGGCGCTGGCCATTCTCGCCGGTCAGCAGGCGGCGGCCACGGATATGCTCACACTGACACCCGGAGATGACAAGTTCGACGCCGGACTGGGTGCGGACATGGTCGATGGCCTTGGCGGCGACGACACGATCACCGGTGGCGCCGAAAATGACACCGTTCTGGGCGGCACCGGGGCAGATATCCTTGAAGGCAACGACGGCGACGATGAACTCGACGCAGGCCAGATGGACATGAACGTGGTCAACGCCGCCGATGCGGGTGCGTCCGGCGGGCTGTCGCTGGCGCAGTATGACAGCGGCATCGCCGGTGGCGCGGGCAACGACGTGATCATGGGCGGCGCAGGGGACGAGATCCTGACCGGCGACGATGACAGCCGCACGGCCGAGGCAACCGGGTCCGTCTTCGACAGCATGGCCGACGGCATGGACACGATCTTTGGCGGCGCGGGCAACGATGAGATCCACACCGGGTCGTGGTCTGACAGCGACCAAGGCCTGCCCAACGCCCAGACCGGCGTCATGGCGGATGTGGCCTATGGCGGCTCCGGAAATGACATCCTGCGCGGTGCGGGTGGGGGCGACATGCTCTTTGGTGACATGGGCGCCGACAACATCGGCGGCGGCGGCGGCGATGACATGATCTACGGCGACGGCATGTTCGGCGGCGACATCACGGCGATCACCGGACAGGTCTACCGCATGTACCAGACTGCCTTTGACCGCAGTCCTGACAGGCCGGGCCTGGAAGGCTGGGTCACCGGCCTTGGCACCGGCGCCACGGATCTGGGCAAGGTGGCAACCGGGTTCTCGAACGCGCCGGAGTTCCAGGCGCTCTATGGCGGCGGCACCAACGAGGCGTTTGTTCAGGCACTGTACCAGAACACGCTGAACCGGGGCGGCGAACCCGCCGGTGTGGCCTTTTGGACGGGCAAGCTGGACGCCGGGGCCAGCCGCGCCGAGGTGCTGGTCGGCTTTTCGGAAAGCAACGAGCTGAAGACCTCCAGCGCGCCGGACCTCGAGGCATGGGTCGCGATGCAGGGCACCAATGACGTTCTGGCGGGCAACGGCGGCAGCAACACGCTGTCGGGCGGTTATCTGTCGGATACCTTTGTCTTTGGCACCGATGCGGGCAGCAGCCACGCGGTCACCGATCTGGAATCCTGGGACATGCTGGACTTCTCGGCCTTTGGATTTGCGGATGCGAATGCGGCCATCGACCAGATGTCGCAGCAGGGATCGGACGTGGTCTTTGCCAATCAGGACGTCACCGTGACCTTGCAGGACACCTTGTTGACCGATGTGTCGGGCGACATGATCCTCGTCTGACCGGATCGGCTGTCTGTTGACCATGACCGCCCGGGCCGCGATGCCCGGGCGGTTTTCTTGTCCTGGCCGGGATCGAGCGCCCCCATATCTTGGGCAAGGCAGGGCAGGGTGAGAGAATCGGAAGACACACCAGATGTAGTGGGGGAAGCGTCACCGGGTGCCAAACTGCGGGGTTGATCGTGTTTCGGATGCAACATCCTCAACCGGCGCCAGATGTTAAGGAATATTAACAACCTGACCTGTCGGACCGCCAGTTATCCACAGGAACTTGTGAATAAACATCGCTCTCCCCTTGTTTTTCCGGGCCTTGCCGCGGTGCAGAAAACCTTAACAGATCGGGACGAGTCAGGGCCTGCCTACCGCCCCTAGTGGGCTTCCGTCTGGTCAACACAAAATATGTGCCGGATTTGTGAAAAACTCGTTGACGAAGACACGGTCCAGAGGGCATCTTGTGTGTGCCGGTCAAGAGAGCCACAACATGTAGTGGTCAGCGGCAAGGGACAGAATAGCACAGCAGACTGATACACGGGGCCTTGTGCCCCGGACCGCGCGGCAACCGCGGGCAGGTGCCTTTTGCTTCCTTGCGCTTTGACCGGCACGAAACACACGGGACAGCGCTCAGGGGCAGCAGGGATGAAAATCGAAAGAAAGTTCACCAAGGCAGGGCAGGACGCATATGCGGAGATCGCCTTCGTCACCACCAAGTCGGAGATTCGGAATCCGGACGGCAAGGCCGTGTTTTCCCTCGACAATCTCGAGGTTCCGGCAGGCTGGAGCCAGGTGGCAAGCGATGTGATCGCACAGAAATATTTCCGCAAGGCCGGGGTTCCGGTCGAACTGAAGCGCGTGTCCGAAAAAGGTGTTCCGGAATTCCTGTGGCGCTCGGTCCCGGCGGCCAAGGACACCCCCCGCACTGGTGAAACCAGCGCGCGCCAGGTCTTTGACCGTCTGGCTGGCGCATGGTGCTACTGGGGCTGGAAGGGCGGCTATTTCTCGACCGAGGAAGACGCCCGCGCCTATTACGACGAAATGCGCGCCATGCTGGCCACCCAGACCGCGGCGCCGAACAGCCCGCAGTGGTTCAACACCGGCCTGCACTGGGCATACGGGATCGATGGTCCCGGACAGGGCCATTACTATGTCGATTACAAGACCGGCAAACTGACCCGTTCGAAATCGGCCTACGAACATCCCCAGCCCCACGCCTGCTTTATTCAGTCCGTCAAAGACGACCTTGTCGGCGATGGCGGAATCATGGACCTGTGGGTGCGCGAAGCGCGCCTGTTCAAATACGGCTCCGGGACCGGCACGAATTTCTCCTCCCTTCGTGCCGAAGGAGAGGCTCTGTCAGGCGGGGGCAAGTCCTCCGGCCTGATGGGGTTCCTCAAGATTGGTGATCGTGCCGCCGGTGCGATCAAATCGGGCGGTACGACCCGTCGAGCAGCGAAGATGGTGATTTGCGACGCCGATCACCCCGACATCGAAGAGTTCATCAACTGGAAAGTGCGCGAAGAGCAGAAAGTGGCGTCCATCGTCGCCGGCTCGAAGATGCACGAAAAGATGCTGAACGGGCTCTTCGAGGCCATCAAGGTCTGGGACGGGGCAGAGGAAGACGCATATGATCCCAAGAGCAACGAGACCCTGAAGGCGGCCATCCGTGCCGCCAAGGGCGCCATGATCCCCGAGACCTACATCAAGCGCGTTCTGGACTATGCGCGCCAGGGCTATGCCTCGATCGAATTCCCGACCTACGACACCGATTGGGACTCCGAGGCATACGCCTCGGTCTCGGGCCAGAATTCCAACAACTCGATCCGCGTCACCGACGCCTTCCTCAAGGCGGTCAAGGAAGACAAGGATTGGGAACTGATCCGCCGCACCGACGGCGAGGTCGCCAAGACCATCAAGGCGCGCGACCTGTGGGAACAGGTGGGCCACGCGGCATGGGCCTGTGCCGATCCCGGCATCCAGTTCCATGACACCGTGAACGCCTGGCATACCTGCCCCGAAGACGGCGCGATCCGTGGCTCGAACCCCTGTTCCGAGTACATGTTCCTCGACGACACCGCCTGCAACCTTGCCTCGATGAACCTGCTGACCTTCCTGCACGACGGCAAGTTCGACGCAGAGGGTTTCATGCACGCCACGCGCCTGTGGACCCTGACGCTGGAAATCAGCGTGACCATGGCGCAGTTCCCGTCCAAGGAAATCGCGCAGCTCAGCTATGACTTCCGCACGCTGGGCCTTGGCTATGCCAATATCGGCGGCCTGCTGATGAACATGGGCTTTGGCTACGACTCGGACGAGGGCCGCGCACTCTGCGGTGCGCTGACCGCGATCATGACAGGCACCGCCTACGCCACCTCGGCCGAGATCGCCGGAGAGCTGGGCGCTTTCGACGGCTATGCCCGCAACCGCGAACACATGCTGCGGGTCATGCGCAACCACCGCAACGCCGCATACGGCGCGAGCGAGGGCTATGAGAAACTGGCGGTCAAGCCGGTGCCGCTGGACCTTGTGAACTGCCCGGACGAGACGCTGGTGCACCTGGCCATGTCAGCCTGGGACGAGGCATTGAGCCTTGGTGAAAAGAACGGCTACCGCAACGCGCAGGTCTCTGTCATCGCGCCCACCGGCACCATCGGTCTGGTCATGGATTGCGACACCACCGGGATCGAACCGGACTTTGCGCTGGTGAAGTTCAAGAAGCTGGCCGGCGGCGGCTACTTCAAGATCATCAACCGCTCGGTGCCTGCCGCGCTGGAGAACCTCGGCTATACCTCCAGCCAGATCGAGGAGATCATCTCTTACGCGGTCGGCCATCAGACAATGGGCAATGCGCCGGGCATCAACCACACCTCGCTGATCGGTCACGGCTTTGGACCGGCGCAGATCGAGAAGGTCGAAGGCGCGCTCGCCTCGGCATTCGACATCCGCTTTGTCTTCAACCAGTGGACGCTGGGCGAGGAGTTCTGCAACGACGTGCTGGGCATCCCGGCGGCGAAGCTGAACGATCCCTCTTTCGACATGCTGCGCCACCTTGGGTTCACCCGGGCCGATATCGACGCGGCCAACGACCATGTCTGCGGAACCATGACGCTGGAAGGCGCGCCGTTCCTGAAGGAAGACCACCTCAAGGTCTTCGACTGCGCCAACCCCTGCGGCAAGCGGGGCAAGCGTTACCTGTCCGTCAACAGCCACATCACCATGATGGCGGCGGCGCAGAGCTTTATCTCGGGCGCGATCTCCAAGACCATCAACATGGCCAATGACGCCAGCATCGAAGACTGCCAGCGCGCCTACGAACTGTCCTGGTCGCTGGGCGTGAAGGCCAACGCGCTGTATCGCGATGGCTCGAAACTGTCGCAGCCGCTGGCCGCCGCACTGGTCGAGGACGACGACGAGGCCGCAGAGGTGCTGGAAACCGGCACGCCGCACGAAAAGGCGCAGGTTCTGGCCGAGAAGATCGTCGAAAAGATCGTGATCAAGGAAGTCGAACGCGCCCACGCGCGGGCCAAGATGCCCGAGCGCCGCAAGGGCTATACCCAAAAGGCCATCGTCGGCGGGCACAAGGTCTATCTGCGGACCGGCGAATACCAGGACGGCAGCCTTGGCGAAATCTTCATCGACATGCACAAGGAAGGCGCCGGCTTCCGGGCGATGATGAACAACTTCGCCATCGCGGTCTCGGTCGGCCTGCAATACGGGGTGCCGCTGGAGGAGTTTGTCGACGCCTTCACCTTCACCAAGTTCGAACCGGCGGGCATGGTGCAGGGCAACGACAGCATCAAGAACGCCACCTCGATCCTCGACTACATCTTCCGCGAACTGGCGGTCAGCTACCTCGACCGGACCGATCTGGCCCATGTCAAACCGCAGGGTGCCACCTTTGACGACATCGGCCGCGGCGAAGAGGAAGGTGTCAGCAACCTCAAGGAACTGTCGGAAAGCGCCGCGTCCCGGTCGCTGGAGGTGCTCAAGCAGATCAGCTCGACCGGCTATCTGCGCAAGCGCCTGCCGCAGGAACTGATTGTCCTGCAGGGCGGTCAGGCGACCGTGGCGCTGGAGGCCGGCACCGATCCCGATCACGTGCTGCGCACGCTGGTGCCCGCCACCGCGGCGGGGCCGAAATCCGGCGGCACCGCAACCTCGGCGATGGCCATAACGGCGGTCACCAAGGCCAAGATGCAGGGCTATGAGGGCGAGGCCTGCGGCGAGTGCGGCAACTACACGCTGGTGCGCAACGGCACCTGCATGAAGTGCAACACCTGCGGCGCGACGAGCGGTTGCAGCTGAGGAGCCTGAACGGATGGAGGTCCACCGCCTTGACTGCGTGCTCGACTGGGATGGCGTCCTCAGCGATCCCATGTCCCTCACGGTCAACGTGACCGGGGCAGGGCAGGCCGTCAGCGGCACCGGATCTTTCGCAATGCCCGCGCGCTTTGTCGGACCGGCCATGCGCAGCGGCACCTCGCCCAAGGCCGTCTTTCACGACGGGACCGGCTTTGACATCGAGGTGACGCGGTTCGACATGCGCACGGGCATCGCATATTTCCAGACGCTTGGCGCGTTGGAGTTTCTGGTCCGGAAACGGGCCTGACGAGACACCCCTGGGGGGGTGAGCGGGGCCGGTTGCCAGTGGCCCCGTAAGGTTAGGGTGGTCCGGGAGTCCCGTCCCGACATCCGATCCCGGGACCGGTGCGCCGGTCCCTGACGCGGACAAGGCCGCAGGCAGAAAAACACGGGCGGTGAATCAGATGAGCCTTGTCAGCGAGACTCGGGCGTCCCTTACCAGGGGCGCCCTTTTTCCTTGTGCGGGTCGCAGGTGCAGGTTCCCGCCGAAGGGGTGATAGACCTGAAATCGGCCAAGCCGTGCCAGATCATGACGTCCTGCAGCGCGGGAACCCGCCACCTGCCAGAGACCGGCCTTGGCCCGCCCATGCCGGGACACCGATCCGGCAAGGTTTGGCGCAGATTGGCGGCAGCAACAATCAGAGCCTGTAAACCCCGGAAAAGACCGCCACTTATGAGGTGTTTTCAACAACCACTCACGGAGGAAGACATGAAAACAACCTTGATCACCACCGCCACGCTGGCCGCACTGGCGCTGCCTGCATTTGCGCAGGACGCCGTTGTTCTGGACGCCGACGAAGACGGTCTCATCACGCTTGAAGAGGCCCAGGCCGTCTATCCGGAGGTCAGCGAAGACGACTTTACGGCGGCTGACAAGGATGGCGATGGTGCACTGAACGCCGACGAAGTCACCATGGCCCGCGCGGACGGGTTGCTGCCGATGGCCGAAGAAGGCTAAGGCAGTCCGGCGCGTCCCGTCGTCCCCTGAAAGCGGGGCGCGCCATTATTCAAGGGATCAGCGGAATTCGATCCGGCAATTGACCAACTCTCCGAACAAGCCGCGCTGACAGACGCGCACGCGCTGGCGCTGAGGTTCTGGCGCGGGCTGTGGCGCGGGCGCGTTGATACGCGGGCGCGGCCGGAACGTCGGCCCTTGATCGGTAAAGCGCTCTCTCTCGGCCTCTTCCCGGGCCTGCTCGGCCACGAAATCCAGATATTGCGACTCGCTCTGGCGGATCAGCTCATCGCGCTGTGTCCCGTCAAGAAAGCCTGTGGGCTCGGTGCCGATGCTGTCCTGCCAGTCCCGCAGGGCCGCCCGCGTGCCGGGGCCAAAGATGCCGTCCGCGCCGCGCGTGTCAAATCCCAGCAGCGTCAGCCGGTTCTGGATCTCCTGACGGTCGTCGAACAGCAGGTCCAGCCGGTCCTCGGTGCCGCGTGTGGTGGGCGGCAAGGACCCGACCGCCGCAACGATATTTGCATTCGTGGCTTCGGGAGAGGGCTGACGCACCGAGTCGCTCAGGGTCTGGGCGGCCGGAAACAGCTTCCAGATGTCCCGATAGGCGATCTCTTTCCACGGTTCCGGCACCAGGTCCGTCTGCACCTGACGCAGCGACGGGTTGCCGCCTTCGGTCCATTCCTTGCTGGTGCGCAGGCGGATAAAGGGGGTCGGATCGGTGACCGACCGGCCAGCGTTGTCCAACTCCACAAGGCAGGCACGCCAGGACGGCACACCGTCGATGATCGCTTCGATCAGGTAGGTTGCCTTGCGATGGGTCATCGCGCCGCTTTCCCGCAGCACCCGGTTGTCATAGACCGATTTCTCGGGGCGCGTGTTCGCGGGGTCAAACTCCGCATCTTCGAGAATGCAGGCGCGGGTGACCATCTCATCTGTCAGGCTGCTCGGCGGCTGATAGCCCTGCAGGGTCAGACCCAGTGCGCGGGCTTCGTCGATGCGGCGCACGTACAGCACGTCGCTGGCGGGAACGGACAGCACCCTGGCGGCGAAGTCCGCAGTCATGTCGAACCTGTCGGCGCGCGAAAGGATCTCACCGGCGGCCTTCATCGCTTCGGCGATAATCGCCTGAGGGTCGGCGCCCGCGGCGGTCAGGTTCGGCGTCGCAAAGCCCAGCTCCGCGTTGAGGTGCAGGGTCTTGTCAGGCAGGCGCGGCGCGCCGCCGTCGCGGTTCGATCCGCCGAGGAAGGCAAAGGCGCAAGAGCCAAGGCATTTTGCGCCATCGTCGATCGCGGTGGAAATGCCCTGTTCGTACAGGTAATCCGCAATCCGGATCGCCTCGTCAAAAGAGCCGCCCTCGCTGTTCAGACACAGCGGACGGTCGCCCGAGAACTGTCGCTGGCTGCTGGCCCGACGGATCTGGTCAAGGTCGCCAGCGCCGATCGTGCCGGTCAGCGTCGCGGCGCAGTCGAAGGTCTGGCCTTGTTCCTGAACAAGTTCGCCCGCCTGAGCGGCCAAAGGGGCAAGGATGAGTGCGCAGGCAAGGGTGGATGCGCGGCGAAGAAGCGAGCAGACAGATTGCACCAGAAACCTCCGGACCATGTGGCGTGGGCAGCACATTTGGTTATACCCCGTCCGGTCCCGGCTTCAAATCAACTCACCTCCAGCTGGGGATGGTCGGGGAATGTGCGCCCCGAATGCGACACATTTTTCGGCGGACAAGCGCGGTTTCACGGTCCGGACTGTGGACCGGACGCACGTCGCCGACGCGGCTTCGCCAGCGCCTCGCCGCGCTGGAAGTTTGCTCGACAAGTCATTGCAATTGCGTCAGAATCGGCGTTCAGCGTCGCGCCATGTAGTGGTCCCTGCGGTGAAGGATGATGACCATCACGTTCAGGACCACCTCCCTGACGAGAAAGAGCAGAACAACCTGCCAATCAAACAGCGCGAAGGCGCGCGCAAATACCCCAAGATCGAAGATCAGCTGCGCGTTTCCCGCGCGAATCTCCTTCGTGTCCCGCAGCCACAGGGCCACGATCCCGACACCGCCGCTGCCAACGCGCGCCATACAGGCCGGGTGGACCTCAGCCCGTCAGCGCCTTGTTCAGGTTCTCGTCGATCTTTTCGAGGAACCCCATGGTCGTCAGCCAGCCCTGCTCGGGGCCGACCAGCAGGGCGAGATCCTTTGTCATGTGCCCGGCTTCGACGGTCTCGATGATGACCCGTTCCAGCGTTTCGGCGAACCCCTGCAGGGCGGCGTTGTCGTCCAGCTTGGCGCGGTGCTTGAGACCCCCGGTCCAGGCATAGATCGAGGCGATGGAGTTGGTCGATGTCGCCTGACCGTCCTGATGCTGGCGGTAGTGGCGGGTGACGGTGCCATGCGCGGCCTCGGCCTCCACGATCTTGCCATCCGGGGTCATCAACTGGCTGGCCATCATCCCCAGTGAGCCAAAGCCCTGCGCCACGGTGTCGGACTGCACGTCGCCGTCATAGTTCTTGCAGGCCCAGACGAACTTGCCGTTCCATTTCAGCGCGCAGGCGACCATGTCGTCGATCAGGCGGTGCTCGTACCAGATGCCCGCTTCCTTGAACCTGTCCGCGAATTCAGCCTCGTAGATCTCTTCGAACAGGTCCTTGAAGCGCCCGTCATAGGCCTTGAGGATGGTGTTCTTGGTCGACAGGTAGACCGGCCAGCCGATGTTCAGACCGTAGTTCAGCGAGGCGCGGGCAAAGTCGCGGATCGACGCGTCGAGGTTGTACATCCCCATGTAGACGCCCGCCGAGGGCGCGTCATAGACCTCGCGCTCGATCACGGTGCCGTCTTCGCCTTCGAATTTCATCGTCAGCTTGCCCTTTCCGGGAAAGGTGAAATCCGTGGCCTTGTACTGGTCGCCAAAGGCATGACGCCCGACCACGATGGGAGAGGTCCAGCCGGGCACAAGGCGCGGCACGTTCTTGCAGATGATCGGCTGGCGAAAGACCACGCCGCCCAGGATGTTGCGGATGGTGCCATTGGGGCTGCGCCACATCTTCTTGAGGCCGAATTCCTCGACCCGCGCCTCGTCCGGCGTGATCGTGGCGCATTTGACGGCAACGCCGACCTCCTTGGTCTTTTCGGCGGCGTCGATGGTGATCTGGTCATCGGTGCGGTCGCGCTCCTCAATCCCGAGGTCATAGTACAGCAGGTCGATGTCGAGATAGGGCAGGATCAGCTTTTGCTTGATGAAATCCCACATGATGCGGGTCATCTCGTCCCCGTCCATCTCGACCATCGGGTTGTCGACCTTGATCTTTGTCATGATGCGCCCCTTCGTATTGGCTGACTCGGGTGTGTTGTACCTCAGATCCATGGCACCGGGAATGCGGTATGCAAATGTATACCGATTTTTGCCCTAGGATCCGCGGTCTTGCGCCGGGAGCACGCTCTGTTTTTAAGCACTAAAATTTGCGTCTTAAACCGGCGGTAACAGAAGGAGGGGTAGCACGAGTTCGGAATTGTCCGGCGCCCTGAACGCGCCGGAACCGGTGGAGATGTTTGCGATGAATGCCCTTGTCACCCGTTTCCAGCACCTTGACGGCAGGTTTCTGGCAACGGCGGTCAGCCTGTTGTTCGTGCCGCTGACGGTGGCGGTTGTGTTCATGACGGGCGACAGGCCGGGGCCGACAGAGGCTGGTATCCTGGCGCTCGGGTTGCTTGCCCTGTTGGTCCATCGCCTTGATTTCCGGGCTTGTGATGAGGTTCTGGCTGCCCTGCTGGTTGCCCAGTCGGCATTGGTCACCGCGCAATTTGCCGGCCATCCCTGGCAGACAGACACCCATGTCATCTCCTTTGCCGTCCTGGCGATCGTCGCCACGATGCGGCGGACCGCGCCGCTGATCCTTGCCTGCGGTCTGTCCGTGGTGCATCTCCTCGGGGTCGGCCTGCTCTGGCCCGTTTGGGTCTGGCCGCCGGTGGCTGGGGAATCGACGCTGTTGCGCAGCGGGCTTCACGTGGTTGTCCTGCTGGCGGAAACCGCTGTTCTGTCGATCTCGATCCTGCAACGCCGCGGCGTCGGGGAAGAGCGGGACAAGGTCGTGCGGCGGCTGGAAACCGAACGTGAAATCGCCACGGATGCGCGGGCCGAGGCGGTTGAATCCGGCGAACAGGCGGCGCAGGTGATCGAACATCTGCGCGTGGCGCTGGCGCGTCTGGCAGGGCGGGACATGACTTTTTCGATCAAGCCGGAGTTTCCCCCGGCTTACAAATACCTGCGTGAGGATTTCAACTCGACCGTCGAAACCCTGCGCGAGTCCTTCCTGAACGCCAGTGATCTGGCCGAAAGTTTCACGACGGATGCGCAGATCCTGTCGCAACAGATGATCGACCTGTCTGGTGCCAGCAGCGCGCACGTCATACGCCTGAGCGAAATGACAGCCGCCACCACGCAACTGCTGGAGACCGTCGGCGCCACGGCAGAGCAGGCCAAGAAGGCCGCCCGGGCCGCCGGTGAGGCCCGTACAAGCGCCAGCGCCAGCGGCAAGGTCACCGCCGAGGCGACGCAGGCCATGCGCGGGATCGAGGACAGCTCGCGCGAGATTTCGCAGATCGTCGACCTGATCGACGATGTGGCCTTTCAAACCAACCTGCTGGCGCTGAACGCCGGGGTCGAGGCGGCGCGCGCCGGTCAGTCGGGCAAGGGGTTCGCCGTGGTCGCGGCAGAGGTCCGGCAGCTTGCTCAAAGCACGTCCGAGGCTGCGGCAGGCATCAAGAAACTGATTTCGCGCAGTTCCGATCAGGTCAAATCCGGGGCCCAACTGGTCGATGCGGTGGGCCAGCGTCTTTCGGAAATTCAGGTGCAGATCACCCGCGCCAGCGATGAGGCCGACGCCATTTCCGCCAGCAATGCGGAACAGGCCGCTGCCCTGAACCAGTTGCACACGCAGGTCTGCGAGGCGGACCGCGAAACCCAGGGCTCGGCCGAGACCGGCAAGACACTGGCGGCAAGGTCGCGCAAGATGACCATCGCCTCCAAGAAACTCTCCTGCGATCTGGAGGCCTTTACCTTTACCGAGGATGACCTGAAGCGCGGGATGTCGGACGCGGCCCGGTAGGGGGTCTGTCCCTCAAGGCGCTGTCACACCGGGTCCAGCGCGCTTTCCGCCCGGCGCATGGCCCGCATCAGGACAACTCCGGCCACGGCCAGCAGCATCACGCCAAAGGCCAGCGGCCGGGCGGTGCCGTCGAACATCAGCCCGATCGGTGCCGCCAGCAACGCGCCCGCCACCGTTGCGATGGCCCCGATGACCGAGGCGGCCATGCCGGCGATATGGCCCATCGGTTCCATCGCGATGGCGTTCAGGTTGCCGATGGTCAGACCGGCCTGAAAGAAGGCAAGGAACTGCCAGAAGAAGAACAGCGCAAACAGCCCGTCGCCCTGCAAACCGGCAATCTGCGCGGCCAGCAGCAGGCCACTGATCCCGATCTGCACCTGCAGCATCAAGGACACCAACCGACGCATCCCAAGCCGCAGCACCAGCATGGCGTTGACCAGACTGCCGGAGGCGGCCAGCAAGGCAGTCGCGCCCATCCACAACGGAAAGCTGTCTCCCCGGTCGAACAGCACGTCATAGATCGGCTGCACGGTGGACACCGTCGCGAACAGCATCGCAAAGACAAGGCACTGCACCAGAATGGACAGGCGCACTACGGGATTTTGCAGCATCTCCGCAGCCGCCGCGCGCAGCGCCCTGACACGAAACGGACGGCGCGCTGCCAGCGGCAGGGTCTCGGGCAGGCGCAGCCAGAGCCAGCAACCGGACAATGCCGCAAAGACCACAAAGGTCCAGAAGATCAGCGGCCAGCCTCCAAGTTGCAGCATCAGCGCCCCGATCGAGGGCGCGACAGCGGGCACAATGGTAAACACCATCATGATGAAAGAGACGATCTGCGCCATCTGCCGCCCGGCGAAGAGATCGCGGATAACCGCGATGGCCACAACCCGCGGTCCCGCCGCGCCGACGCCCTGCATGGCGCGCGCGAACAGCAGCAGCTCAAGGCTTTCTGCCTGCGTGGCCAGCGCCGCCGAGACGATATAGATCGCCGTCCCCATCAGCATCACCGGCTTGCGCCCGAAGGTGTCCGAAAGCGGACCGGTGAACAAGGTGCCCAACCCCAGACCGAAGACAAAGACCGTAACCACCAGCTGCGCCCGGTTCGGGGCCTCTGGCGTCAGCGCCTCGGCCATGGCGGGCAGGGCGGGCAACATGGCGTCTATGGAAAAGGCGATGGTGGCCGCCAGCATCGCCATCAGGCCAATCAGCTCGCCACGGGAGGGCAGCCCATCGGTGGCGGGGATCGACTGATGTTCGGAATGGGACGGCATGACAACCTCGGGCCATAAACCCGGCGGCTGTAGCACGGCCCGCAGGAAGTGAACAGATCAGTCTGGTTTTTGCGGCGTGTCGTCTTCGTTGGCCGGTCGGCCTGCCGCGTGATCGTGACCCAGACGCGCGATCAGCCATTCGGTAT
The DNA here is from genome assembly GCA_034670345.1 of Paracoccaceae bacterium. GTDB lineage: Bacteria > Pseudomonadota > Alphaproteobacteria > Rhodobacterales > Rhodobacteraceae > Antarctobacter. The sequence goes on from JAXMNQ010000026.1 coordinate 28,439, forward strand.
GCTCTTCGCGCTTGCGCATGGCAAAGCTGCCGAATTGCTGCACCGCCACGGCAAAGATCCCCAGTCCCACAAGGATAAAGACCGTGGTGCCGATCTTGCCCATGGGCGTCGCCGGCACCAACTCGCCATAGCCCACGGTCGACAGGGTGACGACCGTGAAGAAGTAGGAATCGAGCCAGGACCAGCCCTCGACATGGCGGAAGAACACCGTGCCGATGGCGATCAGCGCGGCCACTGTCATCAAGAGTGAAAACAGGCGCAGCGGTATCATGCCTCTGGGTCGGCCCCGGTCCGCAATTCCTCGATCACCCGCGACCACAGTTCCGGCGGCTGCGCGCCGGGCACCGCGTGTTTGCCCGCGACGATGAAGGTGGGGACCGAGTTGATGCCCATGCCGCGCGCCGCCGCGTCGCGTTCGACGATTTCGCGGCGGTCCTCTTCGCTGCCCAGCAGGCGCAGGACAACGCTGGCGTCCATGCCGCCCATATCGGCGACATCGGCCAGAACCTCATGGTCGCCGATGTCCCGTCCTTCAACGAAATAGGCCCGGAACAGGCCGGAGACGACCGGCGTCTGGCGCTCTTCGATCCCGGCCCAATGGATCAGGCGGTGCGCGTCCACGGTGTTGGGGGTGCGGGCGATCTGGTCAAGACGCATGTCCAGCCCGGCGGTCTTGGCGTTCTCCTCCACCGGAAGATAGGCCTTCACCGCGCCGTCCTTGCCGCCGAACTTGCCCTCCAGATAGGCGCGCCGGTCCATGCCTTCGGCGGGCATTTCGGGGTTCAGCATGAACGGCAACCAGCGGATGTGGAACGGATGATCCGGATTCGCCTCCAGCGCGCGGTCAAGATAGCTCTTGCCGATGTAACACCACGGGCAGATCGGGTCCGAAAAGATGTCGAGTTGGATCATGGGGCCTCCCTGTTCCTCCGGTCAGGTGGCGCCGGAGGGATCAATCACGTGATCCTTCAACGCCTTGCGGAGGAGTTTTCCATTTGGATTGCGTGGCAGCGCGTCGACGCGGATATAGCTGCGCGGGCATTTGTAGCGCGCCAGCCGGGTCTCGGCCTCTGCCTTCAGCGTGGTTTCGTCCAGTTCTGCCTCGGCGGTGTAAAAGGCGGCGACGATGCGCAGGTCCTGTTTGACCGCGATGTCGGTGACCGCCAGTTCCTGCACGCCGGGCAGGCCCGCCAAGGCCGCCTCGACCTCCAGCGGAGAGACGCGGTAGCCGCCGGCGTTCATCATGTCATCGTCACGGCCGAGGTAGGTGATGCTGTCATCAGCCGCCATCGCGCCCCGGTCGCCGGTCAAATACCAGTCGCCGCTGAATTTCGCCGCCGTCGCCTCGGGCGCGCCGATGTATTCCCGCATAAGTCCGGGGTCGTTGCGGTCGATGGCGATCACGCCCTCGGTTCCGCGCGGCACCGGCACACCGTCCTCATCCAGAATGGCGATGCGGCGTCCGGGTTGCGGGCGGCCCAGCGTGTCGGGCAAGGCCGGGCGACCGGGTGCGGCAGAGATGAAGGTGGAACACTCCGACATGCCGTAGGCCTCGAAAATGCTGGTCCCGGTCATCGCCTGCCAGCGGCTGCGCAGCGCCTCGGACAGCTTTTCACCCGCCGCCAGACCGTGCCGCAGTTTCGGCAGCGCCGGCACCGGGAATTTCAGGATCTGGCGATAGACCCCGGGCGCTGCGGCAAAGATCGTCGCCTCAAAGCGGTTCATCAGCAGGCCAAGCTGCGCCGGATCGGTGCCCGCCGCCGGGATCAGCGCGGTTGCGCCGCGCGTCCAGGGGTCCATCAACCCGGTGCCCAGCGTATAGGTCCAGTTGAACGCGCCCGCGTGCAGCAGCCGGTCCTCGGGTGTCAGGGCGTACCAGCCCTCCATCATCATCTGCCGCGCCCAGATCGCGCGATGGGCATGACCCACGGCGCGCGGCGTGCCGGAGGTGCCGGAGGTGTAGATGATATAGGCCAGCCGCTCCGGGTCGCCCATGTGGTAGGCGGCAGGCGGCAGATCATGCCAGCCCTCATAGGTGTCGGGGCCATAGACCGGAACGGCGGTCTCCGGACAGGCCACGCCATCGGCCCGCAGCACCGCCCCGGGTGCAAGCGAATTGACGATCCCCGCCACCTCGGGCTCGGTCAGTTGCGAAGAGGTCGGCACCGGCACCACACCCGCCGCAATCGCCCCCAGGTAGGCAATCGGAAAGTCCACCGTATTGCCCAGCCGCATCAGCAGGATGTCCCCGGGGGTCAGTCCGGACTGCAACAGCCCCGTGGCTGTCCCGCGCACGGCAGAGATCAGGCGTGCATAGGACCAACGCTGAGCGCCCGTGGGCCTGACCACCGACAGGGCGATCTTCTCCGGCGTCCGCGCGCCAGCACCCAGCACATGCGCCGCCAGATTGAACGGCGCGGGGCAGGGGGCGAATGGACCCTGATCGAACAGAGAGAGATCGTCGGACATGACATTCGGCTTAGGCCGGGCGGCTGTCGCGTGCAAGGGGCTGCGCTTGCAAGGCTGCGCCCTGCGCCCTATAGCACTCTCCCATGGCGAACGATCCCAAATCCCTGATCCGCATCTCGCGTGAAAGCGGCGATACCGCGCAGACCGAACCGCTGGACCTTGGCCGGCGCGTGCGCGAGTTGCGCAAGGAAAAGGACTGGACGCTGGAACAGGCGGCGCGGCAGGCCGGGCTGGCCCGGTCGACCCTGTCCAAGATCGAGAACGGGCAGATGTCGCCCACATATGACGCGCTGAAAAAGCTGGCCGTGGGTCTGGAGATTACCGTGCCGCAACTGTTCACGCCGCCGCAGCGCGAACAAGTGAATGGCCGGATGACGGTCACCCGCAGCGGCGAAGGCCAGCATCAGGCGACCACCACCTATGAACATGACCTTCTGGCCGAAACGCTGACCCGCAAGAAGATGCTGCCCTACCGGGCGCGGATCCGGGCGCGCAGCATGGAGGAATTCGACGGCTGGGTGCGCCACAACGGAGAGGAATTCCTCTACGTCCTGACCGGCGTGGTCAAGCTGTACACGGAATTCTATGAACCGGTCGAGATGAAGCGCGGCGACAGCGCCTATTACGACGCGACCATGGGCCACAACGTGGTCTCGGTGTCACCCGAGGATGCGACCATTCTCTGGGTGACGTCGCTGGGCTGAGTCACCCGGACAGGCGTCGATTACCTCAGTCGCTGGCCAATTCGCTGGCGCGGCGTGCAAGGCCTTCGATCTCGATGAAATCCTGCAATGCCTCGCGTGCTTCTTCCACGGTGAGTTCATGTGCATCCGCAATGTGCCGGGTCAGCGCACGGCTGTCGCGCGGTTGGTCGACCAGCCGGTTACGATCTATGCGGGGAAAGTGGCCCTCAAGCCGGGACACCATGTTGTCCCAGTTCGCGGAAAGCTCATGCCAGTTCATGTTGCACTCCATTTGAACGGTTCCCCCTCCGTCAAACCTGAAATGTATCTTTTTCCGGACGCTCAATAAAGCGTCAGTCTGCCGCATGTACTAAAGTCGCAAGTTTTCCAGTCAGGGTTGTTGGCGATGCCATGCGCCTTAAACCGGAGATTGATAAATCCTGTCGAACTATTTCTTAGACGCTTGTCCGTGCTGCCTGTTGCCCATTTCATGAGCGGCAGAAAAACGCCAGACACCGGCAGCGGATGGCGGCGTCAAACATGACGGAGCAGTGGGTCGAGAATCGGTTGTGCCGGGGGACGGCAGCCTTGCGTCCGGTCCTGCGCCGCCTGCGGTTCGTTGACCGCGCGGCGCAGGACAGAGGCTCAGCGTTCCGGCAACAGCCCGCGCGGCGAGAAGCGCAGCACCACCAGCAGGATCACCCCCATGGTCAGCAGGCGCATGTGCTGCACGCTGTCCAGGAGATGCTCTTTCAGCACGGAATCGTCCGACATCCAGCTTGTGACCCATGTCATGAAGGCCGGACCGACGGTTTCCACCTGCACCCAGAGGAACCAGATCAGGAACCCGCCCAGTACCGCGCCAAGGTTGTTGCCGGACCCGCCGACAATCACCATCACCCAGATCAGGAAGGTATAGCGCAGCGGCTGATAGCTGGTCGGGATCAGCTGACCGTCCAGCGTGGTCATCATCGCGCCCGCAATGCCGCAGATGGCCGAGCCCAGCACAAAGACCTGCAGATGGCGGAAGGTGACATCCTTGCCCATCGCGCGCGACGAGGTTTCATTGTCGCGGATCGCCCGCATCATCCGGCCCCATGGCGAATTCAGCGCAAGCTGCGCCAGCACCAGCAGCAGGATCAGCGCTACGGTGAAATAGAGCGTATACCCCAGCTTGATATAGAGGGTCGAGGCGGCGGTGGGATCCAGCCCCCAACCGGCTGCGGATTCGACAAAGCCGGGGTCGTTCTGCAATTCCAGCGGGTCGGGCACGGGGCGGGGCAGGCCGGTGACGTTCTTGACCCCGCGCGTCAGCCATTCCTCGTTCTTCATCACCGCCAGCAGGATCTCTGAAATCCCCAGCGTGGCAATGGCAAGGTAGTCGGACCGCAGGCCCAGCGCCGTCTTGCCGATGATCCATGCGGCCCCGGCGGCCAGCAGGCCACCGGCCATCCAGCCGATCACCACCGGCAGACCAAGCCCGCCAAGGAACCCGGTGCCCGCCGGGTTGACCGCCTCGATCGCGTCCACGGCCGGGTCACGCACCAGACGGTAGACAATGAAGCCGATGATGATGATGGCGGCCACCAGGTAGCGGTTGCGGGTCTTCTTCCACAGCAACGCCGCACCGACGATTGTGCCCGCGCCGAGGATCAGCGCAAGGATGGCGCGCCCGCCGCCGACGGCCCAGGCCTCTGGCACCGGGGCATAGGAAGTCAGCATCACCGCCATGCCGCCCACGGCGACAAAGCCCATGATCCCGACGTTGAACAACCCGGCGATGCCCCATTGCAGATTCACCCCCAGCGACATGATCGCGCTGATGAGGCCCATGTTCAGGATGACAAGCGCAAGGTCCCAGCTTTGCAGCGTTCCGGTGCCGAGGATCAGTAGGGCAACCAGAGCAAACAGCGTGAAGGTACGGATCTGATGGCTCATACCGATTTCCCCTTGAACAGACCTGTGGGCTTGAACAGCAGCACGATCACAAGGATCATGAAGCTGACCGCGAACTTGTATTCCGTCGCCATCAACTGGACGAGGCTGGACGGCTCCAGCCCCTCCGGCATCAGGTAGACCAGCACCTTTTTCCACGCATAGGTGATGGCCACCTCGGAAAAGGCAATGGTGAACCCGCCCGCGATGGCGCCCAGCGGGCTGCCAAGGCCGCCAACGATGGCAGAGGCGAAGATCGGCAGCAGCAGCTGGAAATAGGTGAACGGCTTGTAGGACTTGTCCAGACCGTACAGCGTGCCCGCGATGGTGATCAGCGCCGCCACGATCACCCATGTCACCATCACGACCCGCTCGGGGTTGATGCCGGACAACAGGGCCAGATCCTCGTTGTCAGAGTAGGCGCGCATGGATTTTCCGGTGCGGGTCTTGCCAAGGAACCAGAACAGCGCCGCCACCACGATCACCGCCGTGATCACCGTCAGGCCCTGCGTGGTCTTGATACCCAGCCCCTCTTCAAGGCCGGTCATGGTCTTGAATTCGCGTGCGTTGATGATGAACCGCTCACCATCCGTGAACAGCTGGTCATCCGCGCCGAGGATGAACCGCGTCAGCCCGTTGTAGATGAACATGACCCCGATCGAGACGATCACCAGAACCACGGGTTTCGCCCGCTGCGCCCGGTAGAACCGGTACACGGCCCGGTCCGTCAGCAGCACCAGCGCTGCGGTCCCGGCGATCCCGAAGGGAATGGCCAGCAGCGCCGTCGGCAGTGGCCCAAGGCTGATCCCCCAGGACTGGAACAGCCATGTGAAAAGGATCGTCACCATGGTTCCGAACGCCATGGTGTCGCCATGGGCAAAGTTCGAGAACCTCAGGATGCCGTAGATCAGCGTGACCCCCAGCGCACCCAGCGCCAGCTGGCTGCCATAGGCCATCGCGGGGATGATCACGAAGTTGGATAGCGCCACGATGGCGTTGAGGAAATCCATCAGTCGTCGTCCTCGTCCTGTCGGCGCCCGGTTGGTCCGGCCGCTCTTGTTGTCTTGTGGCGCGGGGCGGCGGTCATTCCGCGGCCTCGCAGTGTCCCTTGGCGCTCATGACCTCGGCCGCGCCAGTTTCATTGATCCGTTGACCGCTGACCACCAGCCCGCCGGTCTGGTCCATCGTGACCATGAAACTCAGCCGGTTCTGGGTGGCATCCAGGAAATGGATCACCGGCGCGCCGAAATTGCCCGGCGCATCGCCGCTGATTGGCTGACCGACACCGTCCAGCCGGTATCCCCCGTCCGCCAGCCGAACCAGCGGCAGCAGGACATTCGGACCGGGCTCACAGGTGTCGATGTTCTCGCAGAATGTCTCGATCAGGCAGTCATAGGCTTGCGCCTGCGCCTGCGCCGCCGAGGCGGTCAGGCAGGCAAGGCCCGCGAGGATCGGCAGCACAGCGCGCGTCATTCGGTGAACTCGCAGCTGCCGTGGTAGTTCACAACCGTCAGCGGCTCGGCGAAATGCACGCTCAGCCGGGCCTGTCCGTCCATCATCCGGGTCAGCATGTAGCTGCCGAACTGGTCCGTGGCGGTCACGACAAAGACCCCGTTGGCCACCCGAGCCGTGCCCTTGGCCTCGCCGGTGCCCAGCGCCATGGTCGCCTCGCCGGGCAGCGTCTTGGGCAGGTCAAGGTCATGGCCGAACTGGGCAAAGGTGCATTCCTCTTCATCAAGGCATTCCACCGTGTACTGGCAGGTCATGCGGGCCTCGCCCGGTTCCTCGATGATGTCGACGCCATCGGCCAGCGCGGCTCCGGCAGCTGTCACCAGCAGGGCCAGACCCGGCAGGATCATTCGCATCATGACACCTCCTCGCATCGGCCCGTCCAGGGCAGGTCTTGCGCGTCGTCGCTGAACCGGGCCGCGCCATCGGGCGCGCGGGTCAGCAACATCGCGCGCTGCGGCGACCAGAACCCGCGGGTGCCGTCCTCGGTCAGCAGGGCCTCGGCCTCGAACCCCGCGCCCTCCAGCGTGACCCGGCTGATCCGCCGTTGGTGTGGCTCCGCCGGGTCATACGCCGGGCCGAAACTCGCCGGGGCGAGCGTGAAACTCAGGCGCAGCGTGGCATCGGCGCGGACCAGCAGGCAGTCATAGGTGTCAGGCGCCGCCCGCGCCGCCCCGGCCAAGGCGCTGAGGGCGGCGGCCGCGCCCAGAACGGTCGCTTCGGCGGCCCGCACCGCTCAGCCCCCCAGAAAGGACTTGCGGACTTCGGGATCGGCCAGCAACTCCTTGCCCGTACCGGTAAAGGCATTGCGCCCCTGCACCAGCACATAGCCCTTGTCGGCGATCTCCAGCGCCTGCCGGGCGTTCTGTTCCACCATGAGGATGGAAATGCCGGTGCGCGCCACCTCGATGATCCGGTCAAAGAGTTCATCCATCACGATCGGCGAGACACCGGCGGTGGGTTCATCCAGCATCAACAGCTTGGGCTTGGTCATCAGCGCGCGGCCCACGGCCACCTGCTGACGCTGACCGCCGGACAATTCACCCGCGGGCTGGCGACGCTTTTCGCGCAGGATCGGGAACAACTCGTAGACCTGTTCCATCGTGCCGCTGAAATCGTCCAGCCGGATAAAGGCCCCCATCTCGAGGTTTTCCTCGACCGTCATCGAGGTGAAGATGTTGGAGGTCTGCGGGACAAAGCCCATGCCCTGCGCCACGCGGTCCTGCGGGGTCAGGGCGGTGATCTCCTTGCCGTCCAGACGCACCGCGCCGGAGCGCACATCCAGCATCCCGAACACCGCCTTCATCGCGGTCGATTTGCCCGCGCCGTTGGGGCCGACGATCACCGCGATCTCGCCCTTGTCCACGGCGATGGTGCAATCGTGCAGGATGTCCGGCCCCTTGCCATAGCCGCCGGTCATGCTGTCGCCGATCAGAAAGGGACCGCCGGGCGCGTCCTTGACCTTGCCTGACCGGCGCGTCGGATCGACGGTGCCTTCGCCGCCGCGCTTGGTGATCGAGGCGTCCTTGTTGCCGCGGTCGTCCTGATAGGGGTTGCCGCTCATGTCCGCCCTCCCAGGCATCGCCGGGACCGGACCCCGTGTTTCTTTGGTTTTCCAAATACCGCGGGGGAGTCGACCGAAGGGAGACGGGGGCAGAGCCCCCCATGTCCCGGCGCGATCCGGCGGGGCGGGATGTTCTGCGCTGCGCTCATACGGTCGCCACCTGATCCTTGTTCTTCAGACCCGTGCCCAGGTAGGCCTCGATGACCTGCTCGTTGGCCTTGATCTGGTCCAGCGTGCCTTCGGCCAGTTTCTTGCCCTCGGCCATGACGATCACCGGGTCGCAGATGCGGCCGATGAAATCCATGTCATGTTCGATCACGCAGAAGGTATAGCCGCGCTCCTTGTTGAGACGCACGATGGTGTCGGCGATGGTGTTCAGCAAGGTCCGGTTCACACCTGCGCCGACCTCGTCCAGAAAGACGATCTTGGCGTCGACCATCATGGTGCGGCCCAGTTCCAGCAGCTTTTTCTGGCCGCCCGAAATGGCCCCCGCCGGGTGGTCGGTCAGATGCGCAATGGTCAGGAATTCAAGGACTTCATCCGCCTTGGCGCGCAAAGCGCGTTCCTCGTCGGCGATGCGTTTGCGACCGAACCAGGTGTTCCAAAGCGTCTCGCCCGATTGACCGCCGGGCACCATCATCAGGTTTTCCCGACAGGACATGGAGCTGAACTCATGCGCGATCTGGAAGGTGCGCAACAGCCCCTTGTGGAACAATTCATGCGGCGGCAGCCCGGTGATGTCCTCGCCGTCCATGGTAACCTTGCCGGACGTGGGCGGCAGGGCGCCTGCGATCACGTTGAACAGGGTCGTCTTGCCCGCGCCGTTCGGTCCCACCAGCCCGGTGATCGACCCCGGCGCAATTTCCAGCGAGGCCCCGTCGACGGCCCGGAAGGCACCGAAGTGACGGTGCAGATTATCCACCTTGATCAAGAATATACCCCCAGAGATGTCGCCCCGAAGGGCGTCACCTGAAATGGCAGAAGAGCAGCCCGGGGGTTCCGGGCTGCTCCTGTGCGGGTTGTCGGTTTACTTGAACTCGACGGTGTCGGCAGCGCCACCGGTGACGGTGTAGTGACGGTAGCTGCCCGCCGCTTCACCGGGGCCGATCAGCTCGACGCCCGATGCGCCGACATAGTCCACGTCACCGCCGGCGGCGAGGATTTCCAGCGCCTTGCCCAGTTCGCCCGGCAGGATTTCCTCACCCGGTGCGTTGGCCACGTCCAGCAGGTTGGCCGCGATCGCTTCGGAGGTGGCTGCGCCGCCCTTCATCATGGCCATCGCCATCAGGGCTGCCGCGTCATAGGATTCGCGGGTGAACGAGCTTTCGCCGTTGATGCCGGCCGCCTTGGTGATCTCGGTAAAGGCCTCTGCGCCCGCACCCTGTGCCCAGGGCACCGAGCCGAACGACCCTTCGAGCGCGTCGGAGAGTTCGGTGAACAGGTTGTCGCCGTACATGCCGTCCGCCATCATGTACATGTCAAAGGCACCGGTGTCATAAGACGCCTGGATGATGCCCTTGCCGCCCTGGTCGGTGTAGCCGAAGACCGCCAGCAACTCGCCACCGGCCGAGGCCAGCGCGCCGATTTCAGCCGAGTAGTCGGCCTTGCCGTCGTCATGCGGTGCCGACAGGGTCACCGTGCCTTCGAAGGCCGAGGCGAAAGCATCCGCCAGACCCTTGCCGTAGTCGTTGTTGGTGTAGGTCACCGCGATTTCGGTGATGCCCTTTTCCTTCAGGATCTCTGCCAGAACAGCACCCTGACGCGCGTCAGAGGGCGCGGTGCGGAAGAACAGGCCATCGTCTTCGGCCGTCGACAGCGCCGGAGACGTGGCGGAGGGCGAGACCATCGGGATGCCGTTGGCCACGGCCACGTTGGCGAGAATCGCGCCGGTCACGCCGGAGCAGTCCGCGCCCATGATGCCCACGATCCCTTCGGAGACGAGGCGTTCCGCGGCGGCCGTGGCTGCGGCGGCGTCGATGCAGGTCGAATCCGCCCGCGACCCGGTCAGCGTGACACCGTCCAGGAACTTGCCGGAATCGTTGATCTCTGCAATCGCCAGTTCGGCGGCGTCGGCCATGGCGGGGGTGATGGATTCGATCGGGCCGGTGAAGCCCAGGATGATGCCGATCGTGGCTTCGCTGGTATGGCTGCCGGCAAAGGCAGCGGAGGCGGTGAGGGCACAGGCCGTGGTGGCCATCAACAGTTTTTTCATTTTTAACTCCCTGGTTGGATCTGATGTCCTGTCGCGAGACTAAGCAGGGTTTTTCTAAAAGAAAAGCCCGATCCTGTGGCGTGCAGTGGCGTCAAGCCCTTGTCGCACAAGGTTGCGCCGCCATATCGCTGGAAAGACCGGAGGTGATTTCATGTCCTGCAAATTCGCAACAATCTTTCTGACGCTCTGCCTGTCGCAGCCGCTCTGGGCCGACCCGATTCCCACCGGGGCCGGTGCAATGACGGCGGAACCGGTGGTCGAGGGGCTGGATATTCCCTGGGCCTTCGACTTCCTGCCCGACGGCGGCATCCTGGTGACAGAGCGCGAAGGCCGGCTGCTGCTGGTCCGGGGGGCCGACCGGATCGAGGTGGGCGGCACACCGCGCGTGGTGGACGCGGGGCAGGGCGGTCTGCTGGACGTTCTGGTGCCGCGCGATTTCGCCGAGACGCGCGAGCTTTTCTTTACCTATGCAAAAAGACAGGGCTTTCGGGGCGCCGGAACCGCGGTCTACCGCGCGCGGCTGAGCGAGGACGGCACCCGGCTGGAAAACGGGCGCACGATCTTCGAGATCGCGCGCGGCACCGGTGGCGGCCATCACTTTGGCTCACGCCTGGTCGAAGCCCCGGACGGGCATCTCTTTGTCACCATCGGGGACCGGGGCGACGGCGACAAGGCACAGGACCTGACGATGCACAACGGATCGGTGCTGCGGATCACCCGCGACGGCGCGCCGGTGCCGGGCAATCCGTTCCTGGGCCGCGACGATGCCCTGCCCGAAATCTGGAGCTGGGGCCACCGCAACCCGCAGGGCGCGGCACTGGACGGATCGGGGCAGCTCTGGACCGCCGAGCACGGCGCCAGGGGCGGGGACGAGGTCAACCGGATCGAGGCCGGGGTGAACTATGGCTGGCCGGTGATTTCCTACGGCGTAAATTACAACGGCAGCAAGATCGGTCAGGGCACCGAGCGGGATGGCATGGCCCAACCGGTGTTCTACTGGGATCCCTCCATCGCACCCTCGGGCATGACTTTTTATAACGGCAGCGTGACGGATTGGCAGGGCAATGCCTTCGTGGGATCGCTGAAGTTCGACTATATCTCGCGCATGGCGGGGGATCCGCTGGCCGAGGTGGAGCAGATCAAGGGCGACGAGACGATCCGCGTGCGCGATCTGGCCGAGGGGCCCGATGGCGCCCTGTGGTTCCTGAGCGTCGGCAACGGTGCGCTCTATCGGCTGGTGCCGGCCGAAGGCGGGTGATGTCAGCAGGTGAAGTCTGGGATGCGCGGGGCGTACGGTGCTGTTGGCTTTCGTTAACATCTGCGCCGCATCTTTACCCCCGGTACCACCGAAAACCGGATCACGCCCTTCCGGGGGCCTGTCGATCTGCGCAGACTGACGGGGCGACGCCCGGGAACGCCGGGTTTCACACCCCGGCGGATTGATCCAACCGGCGGCCGCCGTTCTTCGGTTCGACCTCCTCGGGATTTGATGGACAGGAAAGACGATGTGACCCGTCCGGAGCACGGGCTCCGGGGCGGGTGCGTCTGCGGTTTCCCGGGTTTTGGGGTTCGGGTGGGGACGGGACTCTGCCCCTTGCGGGGCATTCGCCCGCCCGCCAACCCGATCCCGGGACGCGCCTGCGGCGCGTTTCTCCGCTTCGCGATTCACCCGTGAACAGACCCTGTTCCCCGGATCCATCCCTCGCTTGGCTGATGCCTGAACCAGCCGTCCCCCCGGCGCAAGGGCAAGCCGCCTGCGGCGGGGCTGCGCCCCCTTGCGCCGGGGGGACGGCCGGCTCTGATCGGCATCAAGCGAGAGATGGCTCCGGGGAACAGCCTCACTGCGTCGGCGGCTGCGGCAGGGTGCGCGCATAATAGGCGGAGTCGCACCATTCGGTGCCGCCGTAGAGGAAGTTCTTGTCTTCGGTGCGCTGATGTTTGAACCCGAGTTTTTCCAGCAGGCGGACGGAGGCCGTGTTGCGGGGGTCAAGCTCGGCGGTGAGGCGGGACAGGTCCGGGCGCTGGCGGGCGATGTCCGGCAGGATGGCGTTCAGCGCCTCGAAGGCGAGGCCCTGTCGCCAGTGGTCCGGGCTCAGGATATAGCCGATCTCGGGATCGCGCCACATGCCGGCCTTGCCGATGCAGCGCCCGCCGAGATCGAGGATGTATTCCAACCGCCCGTCGCCCGAGGCCATGAACCCCCGCAGAAAGCGACGGGTCAGTGCGATGTCCTCATGGGCCGGCCGGTCCCAGTAGCGCATTGCGCGCGGGTCCGAGAAGATGGCGTGCAGCGGCTCCAGATCCGTCGGCCGGGCCGGGCGCAGCAGCAGCCGTTTGGTGCGAATCACACCGACAGGCGCGTCGATTGCGCACCGCGCTCCCGGTAGGGGGTGGTCTTGTAATGCGCGCGGTAGCATTTCGAGAAATGCGAGGGCGAGGCGAAGCCGCAGGCCAGCGCCACGTTGATCACGCTCATCTCTGTCTGCATCAGCAGGTTGCGCGCCTTCTGCAGCCGCAGTTCCATGTAATAGCGTTTGGGCGAGCGGTTCAGGTAGCGCCGGAACAGCCGTTCCAGCTGTCGCGTCGACATGCCCACGTCCCGGGCCAGCACCGAGGGCGAGATCGGTTCCTCGATATTGGATTCCATCATCTGGATGACCTGGCTGAGCTTGGGGTGGCGCACGCCGATGCGGGTCGGCACCGAGAGCCGCTGGGTGTCCTGATCGGTGCGGATCGAGGAATAGATCTGCTGGTCGGCGACGGCGGTGGCCAGTTCCTCGCCATGGTCGTTGGCGATGATCTGCAGGAAGAGGTCGATCGACGAGGTGCCGCCGGCGGTGGTCACGCGGTTGCCGTCGATGGTGAAGACCGATTTGGTCAGCTCGACCTCGTCGAACTCTTCGGCAAAGCTGTCCTGGTTTTCCCAGTGGATCGTCGCCCGCTTGCCATCCATCAGCCCGGCCTTCGACAGCGTGTAGGCGGCGGTGCACAGGCCGCCCATCACCATCCCCTTGCGCGCCTCGCGCCGCAGCCAGGACAGCAGCTTCTTGGTGGTCGCCTTCTGCACCTCGGCCCCGCCGCACAGGACCACCGTGTCATCCCGGTGCAACTCGTCCAGGTCACCGTCCAGATTGAACACCGTGTCGGTGGAGCAGCGGGCGGTTTGGCCGCCTTCGCCGATCACGCGCCATGAATAGAGGTTCTTCTGGGCCATCCGGTTGGCCAGCCGCAGGCAGTCCAGTGCGGCGGCAAAGGACAGCAGCGTGAAATTGTCCTGCAACACAAAGACAAAGCGGCGCGGCTTGGCCGGAACCGTGTCCAGTTCGATAACCTGGCGCTGCGGCGGCGGAAACATCGGGTCGTCCCTTCTGAGTCGGGGGGCTTGCGCGGGGTCCCCGAGTGTATCGAAGCAGATGGGCAGAAGTGGTCGGCAGCGTCAAGAGATGTCGCAAAAAACACTGTGGCCTTGCCCGGTGTCGTTAAGTATACAGCGTTTCCGTTAGCGCTCGAAACGATCAACCGGAGAGAAAAGATGACCGAGTGGCAGAAATCGAACTGGCGTGCGAAACCGCGGGTTCAGATGCCCGAGTATACGGACGCAGACGCCCTGAATGCCGTCGAGGCGCAGCTGGCCAAGTATCCGCCGCTCGTCTTTGCCGGCGAGGCGCGGCGCCTGAAGTCACACCTTGCCGCCGCGGGTCGGGGAGAGGCCTTTCTGCTGCAGGGCGGCGACTGCGCCGAGAGTTTTGACCAGTTCTCCGCCGATGCGATCCGCGACACCTTCAAGGTGATGCTGCAGATGGCGATGGTGCTGACCTATGGCGCCAAGGTGCCGGTGGTGAAGGTGGGCCGCATGGCGGGCCAGTTCGCCAAGCCGCGCAGCGCGCCGACCGAGGTCAAGGATGGCGTCGAGCTGCCCAGCTACCGGGGCGACATCATCAACCAGCTGCCCTTCACCGCAGAGGCGCGCATTCCCGCACCGGCGAACATGCTGCGCGCCTACACGCAGGCGGCGGCGACGCTGAACCTGCTGCGCGCCTTTTCGACCGGCGGCTATGCCGATGTGCATCAGGTGCACGCCTGGACGCTGGGGTTCACCGAATCCGAGAAGGCCGCCAAGTACCGCGAAATGTCGACCCGCATTCAGGATGCGCTGGACTTCATCAATGCCGCCGGTGTCACCGGCGATCAGGCGCATTCGCTGCAGACGGTCGAGTTCTACACCAGCCACGAGTCGCTGTTGCTGGAATACGAAGAGGCGCTCTGCCGGCGGGATTCGACTTCTGGCAACTGGCTGGCGGGCTCGGGTCACATGATCTGGATCGGCGACCGCACCCGTCAGCCCGATGGTGCGCATGTGGAATTCGCAAGCGGCGTGCTGAACCCGGTTGGCCTGAAATGCGGCCCGACGACGACGGCCGAGGATCTCAAGGTCCTGACCACCAGGCTGAACCCGAACAACGAAGAGGGCAAGCTGACGCTGATCGCCCGCTTCGGGGCCGGCAAGGTGGCCGAGAACCTGCCGCGTCTCATCAAGGCGGTTCAGGACGAGGGCGCGAATGTCACCTGGGTCTGCGACCCGATGCACGGCAACGTCATCAAGTCGGCCACCGGCTACAAGACCCGGCCCTTCGACTCGATCCTGCGCGAAGTGCGCGAGTTCTTTGCCGTGCATGAGGCCGAGGGCACCATCCCCGGTGGCGTGCATTTCGAGATGACGGGGCTGGATGTGACCGAATGTACCGGCGGCGTGCGCGACGTGACCGAAGAGAACCTCTCGGACCGCTATCACACCGCCTGTGACCCGCGCCTGAATGCCTCGCAGTCGCTGGAACTGGCCTTTCTCGTGGCCGAGGAACTGGTGGCGCGGCGCGCGCAGGCCAAGGAAGCGGCCAGCGCCTGACGCATCCGCCCGTCCGAACAAGATACGCCCCTGCAGGAGACTGCGGGGGCGTTTTCGTTGAAACCCTTGCGGATCTTGGGTCCTGCGCGGTCAGGCCTTTGCCGCCACCACGATCACTTCAACCCGGTACTCCGGCGTCGCCAGCTTGGCCTCACCGCAGGCGCGGGCGGGGGTTTCGCCCGCTGGCACCCAGGCATCCCAGACGTCATTCATCTCGGCGAAATCCGCCATGTCGGCCAGCCAGATGATGCATTGCAGGATGCGGGTCTTGTCCGATCCGGCCTCGGCCAGCAGCGTGTCGACCTTTTCAAGGCAATCCTTGGTCTGCTGCGTGACGCTGGCACCGGCCGTGCCGACCTGACCGGCAAGGTAGATGGTCTCGCCATGGGTGACGATCTGGCTCATGCGGGGGCCGGTGTGGCTGCGGGTGATCTGGGTCATTGTTTTGCCTTTCGGGGTCAGGAGTGAAAGCGCTGCGGCGACAAGGCCGCCAGCACGGTGTCGGACAGTTGCGGCGCGGCGCCGGTGATCAGGGCGGCGGTCAGGCGTGACAGGGCAGGGGCCGTCTGCACCCCATAGCCGCCCTGTCCGGCCAGCCAGAAGAACCCCTCGGCCTCCGGGGCGAAACCGGCGACGGGGGTGCGGTCAGGCGTGAAGCTGCGCAGACCTGCCCAGCTGTGTTCGACCCGGGTGACTGGCATTGTCACTGCCTGCTCAAACCGGTGCAGCCCCTCGGCCAGCACCATGTCATCCGGCCAGGCGTCATGTGGATCGACCGGGTCTTCGTCCGCCGGGCTGACCATCAGCTTGCCCGCCTCGGGCTTGGCATACCACTGGTCCGAGGCCGAGACGGTCAGCGGCCATCGGCTGACGTCGTGCCCATCCGGCGCGGGCAGGATCGCCGCCGATCGCCGCATCGGTTGAAAGGGAATCGAACTGACCTGCGCCATGCGCGCCACCTCTGCGGCCCAGGCCCCGGCGGCATTGACGACCAGGGGTGCGCTGTAGCTTTGCGCGCCCGTCGTGACATGCCAGAGGCCGTTTTCATAGCTCAGACCGGTGACCCGCGCTCCGGTCTCGATCCGCCCGCCGCGCTGGCGCAAAAGGCGCGCGTAGCCGGTCAGCATCCGGTCCACGTCGATGTCTTGCGCGTCCCATTCGATCATCGCCGAGGCGATCAGGTCCACCCGCAGGATCGGCACCAGCTCCACCGCCTGCGCAGGCGTCAGCCGTTCCAGCCCTTCGGCGCCCTCGGCATAGGCCTGCAACACCTCCACCTCGTCCTCGGTGGCGACCATCAACTCGCCGCGCGGCGACAACAGGCTGCGGTCCGAGACGCCTTCGGGCGCCTCCAGCAGCCCTGCCGCCACGGCGTTCAGCGCGCGCAGGGTCGCGTTGCCGTAATTGCGGATGAAGATCGCCGCAGAGCGCCCGGTCGAGTGGTAGCCGATCTGCGGTTCCGCCTCCAACACCGTGACGGACATATCCGCTGCCAGTTCGGCCCCTGCGCTGATCCCGGCGATGCCGCCGCCGATGACAAGGACGTCCCAAGTGGTCATGTGCCCTCCTGAAATCCGGTCAGGGTTCGGGTCAGGTTTGCGCCCAGGGTGTCCGAGAGGTATCCGCCCTCCTGCACGAACAGGGTCGGCAGGCCGGTGGCCGCGATCGCGGCGCCGATGCGGGTAAAACCGTCCTGCGTGACCGCCAGCCCCTGAAACGGATCGTCGATCGAGGCATCCAGCCCCAGCGCCACCACCAGCGCGTTGGTGCCAAAGCTGCGCACCCGCTGCAGTGCGGTGTCCAGCGTCTTGAGGAATTCCGCGTCCCCGTTGCCGCGCGGCAAGGGAAGGTTCAGGTTGCAGCCAAGCCCGCGCCCCGCGCCGCGTTCCTGCGCGTGGCCCCAGAAGAACGGGTAGAACCGCACCGGATCGGCGTGGATCGAGACGGTCAGCACGTCGTCGCGGTCATAAAAGATGCCCTGAGTGCCGTTGCCGTGATGCACGTCCACGTCAAGGATCGTGGGGCGAAAGCCCTTGGCCCGAAGCCGCTCGGCGGCGATGCCGGAATTGTTGAGGAAACAGAACCCGCCCGCCAGGTCGGAAAAGGCGTGATGACCCGGCGGCCGCGACAGCGCATAGACCGCGCGTTCCTCGCCAGCGATCAGGTCTGCCCCGGTGATGGCGCTTTGCGCGGACCAATAGGCCGCCTCCCATGTGCCGGAGGCGATGGGACAGGCAGTATCCGCCTGATGGTATCCGGCCTGACCCACGGCGGATTTAGGATAGCTGTCGCCACGGTTGGCGGGGTGGATGTTGGGGATCACCTCTTCACCTGCGCCCTCGATCCGTTGCCATCGGGGATAGATGGTTTCGAGAAAGGTCAGGTACTCAGGTGTATGCACCGCCGCTATCGGGCCAAGACCGGCATCTGCGGGGGCCTCAAAGGCACAGCCGGCGTCCACGGCGGCGGCTTGCAGAACCTCGATCCGGCGCGGCTGTTCCGGGTTTGGCTTGATCGCCCCGTTGGCCATGAAGTGTTTCGGGTCATGGTGCCATTGTCGGTCGTCAAAGACGGCTTTCATCTGTTTCCCCTCACATTCCCAGTCTCCTCTTCTTCACGCAAAGAGCGCGCTGATGAAAGACCAGACCGCCGGAAGAGACAGGAAAATTCTCCCGCCGCAGGGCAAGGGGCGGGCCAGAAAACGAAAAAAGCCCCGGCGATGTGCCGGGGCTCTCATGCTGTCCCTGTCAGGACTGGCCTGTCAGAATTGGCCCGTCAGATTTGTCCTGTCAGTCGTTGCTGATCACAAGCCGCAGATGACCTGCACCCTCTTGCGCCGGGCGCGGCGTCTCTTCTTGCGCCTTGGGTTTGGTCCTGGGTGCATAGGGCGTTGGTTCGTCGCGGAACAGGTGTTCGGGTGTGCGGCCCTCGACGTCGATGGGCTCGCGGCTGACGACCCGGGCGTTGTTCAGCGCCGGGGTTACTTCGATGCTGCGGATCACGAAACGGCGCGGGGTCCTGCCGATCCGGCCATGGCTGACCAGCGCCCCCAGTGCGCGGCTTTGGTCACCAAAGTCCGACCGCAGCGGCAAGAGCAGCATGTTCGCCTCCAGATCCGGCTTGCCAAATCCACCCTCGGCGCGCAGGTCGATCCGCACGACTGCCGGGTCCGCGAATAGATGTGACACCGCCTCGCCAAATCGCTCCCGTTCGGCGGGCGCGATCAACGAAGACAGCGGCATCCCCGCGACCTGCATGCCCATGACGTCATTGAGATGCGTGCCCGCGACGCGCACCTTGGCCATGGTCGGCGCGATGCGCTCCATCAGAAAGGCGTTTTCCAGCGCGTCTTCCATGCCGCGCGGGTCGATCTGGCTGCGCAGCGGCACGGCATCCTGTTCGCACAGCCCGTTCCAGTAGGCCTCGACCTGACGCAGCGGCGCCAGCCTGCGCATTTTCTCGCGTTCGGTCATGGATACCACATCGCGTCCTTTGCCGCCCTTGCCCAACATGCCTGAACTCCTGTTGTATTGTGCAGCAAGGCAGGGGCCCCCGACCACCAAGCCTGCTTAATCAAAGTTACTAAACCATTACTACCAGACATTCGCCTAAATTTCGTCCCAATTCTCCTTCGAAGGTTAACGGCTGGACCGGTGCTTGCGCCGCAGCCCGTCAGCCGGTAGGCCCGTTTTCACCACAGCGGGAGGGAAAAGATGCGGCAATCCATGACAGGGTTCGCCAGCCGGTCGGGGCAGGGGCTCGGGCGCAGCTGGACATGGGACCTGCGCGGCGTGAACGGCAAGGGGCTGGACCTGCGGCTGCGCCTGCCCGACTGGATCGAGGGGCTGGAGGCCGAAGTGCGCAGGCGCTGCACAGCCCGGCTGTCGCGCGGGAACCTGCAGGTTTCGCTGAAGCTGGCCAGTGACGAGGGCGAGGCCGGGTTGCGCGTGGACGAGGCGCAGTTGGCCTCTGTTCTGGCGGCGATGGCGCGGATCGAGTCCGAGGCCATGGCACAGGGGATCTCGCTGGCCCCCTCGACCTCGGCCGAGGTCGTGGCCCTGCGCGGCGTGCTGACCGCCGAGGCGCCGGAGGTCGATCCCGACGCCTTGCGCGCCGCGGTGCTGGCTGATTTCGATATCGCGCTGGAGGCCTTCGCCGGGATGCGCGCCGCCGAGGGCGCGGCGCTGACCGAGGTGCTGACCCGTCAGCTGGCCGAGATAACTGCCTTGTTGGCCGAGGCCGAGGCGGCAGTGGTCGACCGCGCGCCGCAGCAGGCAGAGCGCCTGAAGGCACAGTTGCAGAGGGTCATGGAAAACACCGACGGCATCGACGAGGCCCGCGTGGCGCAGGAATTGGCGGTGATTGCGGTGAAATCTGACGTGACCGAGGAAATTGACCGGTTGCGCGCCCATATCGCCGCCGCACAGGACCTGCTGGCGCAGCCGGGAGCCGTGGGGCGAAAGTTCGATTTCCTGATGCAGGAGTTCAACCGTGAGGCCAATACGCTGTGTTCCAAATCCGGCGACACCCGGTTGACGCAGGCCGGTCTGGCGCTGAAGACGGTGATCGACCAGATGCGCGAACAGGTCCAGAACGTGGAGTGACCCCGGAGATGACCCAGACAACAAGACGCGGCTTGCTGATCATCCTGTCCTCGCCCTCGGGCGCGGGCAAATCCACGCTGGCGCGGCGGCTGCGCGAATGGGACCCGTCGATTGTGTTTTCGGTCTCTGCCACGACCCGCCCGCCGCGCGCCGGCGAAGTCGACGGCGAGGATTACCATTTCATGAGTGACCTCGATTTCAAGAAGGCGGTTGGTCAGGGCGAGATGCTGGAACATGCCCATGTCTTCGGGAATTTCTACGGCTCGCCCAAGGGGCCGGTGCGCGATGCGATCATCGCCGGGCAGGACGTGCTGTTTGACATCGACTGGCAGGGCGCCCAGCAGATGACCAATTCGGAACTGGCGCTGCACACGCTGTCGATCTTTCTGTTGCCGCCCTCGATCGCCGAACTCAAGCGGCGGCTGGAAGGGCGCGCGCAGGACGACGACGATGTGATCGACAAGCGGATGCAGAAAAGCTGGGACGAGATCAGCCATTGGGGGTCTTATGACTTTGTTCTGGTGAACGAGGATCTGGACGAGACCGAGGCGCGGCTGAAAAGCGTGGTCACAGCGGCGCGTCTGCGGCGCACCCAGCAGCCCGGGCTTCTGGATCATGTCCGCACCCTGCAACAGGAATTTGAGGAATTGTCATGACACTCTACGCCCTTGATGGAATTGCCCCGGACCTGGCCGGTGACGCATGGGCCGCGCCGGATGCCAACCTGATCGGCAAAGTGGTGCTGGAGGCGCGTGCCTCGGTCTGGTTCGGTTGCACCCTGCGCGGCGACAACGAGGAAATCCGCGTGGGCGCGGGATCGAACGTGCAGGAAAATGTCGTCTGCCATACCGACATGGGCTATCCGCTGCTGATCGGGCCGGGCTGTACCATCGGCCACAAGGTCATGCTGCACGGTTGCACGATCGGCGAAAACAGCCTGATCGGCATGGGCGCGACAGTTCTGAACGGCGCGAAGATCGGCAGGAATTGCCTGATCGGCGCGGGCGCCCTAATAACCGAAGGCAAGGAGATCCCCGACGGCAGCCTTGTGATGGGGATGCCGGGCAAGGTTGTGCGGCAGTTGGACGAGGCCGCAATCGAGGGGCTGCGCAAATCGGCGCTTGGCTATCAGGCGAATGCGGCGCGCTTTGCCGCCGGTCTTAAACCGGTCTGAAACCGGTCTGGCGCACCGGCCCGGTGCCGCGATCAGCGCGGGTGCAGACCCTGAGGGCTGAGCAGGTCGGCATGGATCGTGGGCAGGTCGGCTTCGCGTTTGTCGGCATGTATGCCGGCCGCCCGCCAGGTGCCCTCATGCAGGACCGCCGTGAGATACCCGGTGTAGGGCCGGATCACGAATTGCGCGTCCCGCAGGATATAGGTCACATGACGGCCCGTGATTTCGGTTTGGCTGCCATCGGTGAAACGGGCGCCCCGGCACAGCCGGTGATACTCTTTCGCGCCGATCCGTTCATAGCTGTCACGCGCGGCGCTCATCATGGCCACGCAGGCTTCGAAGGAGTCAATGACCCGTTCGGCATCCTTGCTGCTGACCCTGTTGGGGAACACGAAGAAAGGTTCCAGCGACGCCCAGTCCTGTGCCCAGAAATGCGTGCTGATCTGGTCGAGAAGCTCTTGATAACGTGCGCGTGCCGCCGGGTGGTCTGGCTGGCTTTGGTCAGACGAATTGTCCCAGTGGCAGTGCTGCATGGTGTACTCGTTTATCGCGCTTGCGCTGGTCGAACGGAATGCGTCCGGACAGTCCCAGACACGCAGTGGGGCGATATGTGCATTTTGATCAATTGCATGGCAATAATATTCTTGGGCGCATGGCGGTTGACCGCCTATCGACGGCACGTGGACGATGGGATAAAGCGGGATCGGAACGGCGGCGCCCGCCCTGGGCCAGCGACGCCAGAGCGGGCGCTGCCGGCTGGGCGAACACCCGAAAACATCAGGAAAAAGACCCTTGCCGCCGCTGCGGTGGCGCAGGGTCATCGGAAAGGATCTGCGACATGAAACCGACCTTGCAGCGCCCGGACGGCTTGCCCGCTTCGCTTTCGACCCCGGTTGTGACCCCGATCATGCCCTCTGTCGTCTATGCCTCGACCACCCCGGACGAGCTGGATTCGCAATACGAGGGCCGCGCCGAGGGCTACACCTATGCGCGTGAGGGGCATCCCAACGCCGATGTTCTGGCCCGGCGGATCGACGCGCTGGAAGGTGTCGAGGGCGGCATCGTCACCGGCTCTGGCATGGCGGCGGTGGCGGCGGTGCTGCTGGGGCTGTTCCGGGCGGGCGATCACGTGATCGGCGCGGACCAGCTTTATGGCCGCTCGCTGCGGATGATGGGCGATGACCTGCCGCGCCTGGGGATCGACACCTCGCTGGTGGATGTCACCGATGTGGCGGCGGTCGAGGCGGCGATCCGGCCCGAGACCAAGCTGATCCTGATCGAGGTGGTGTCGAACCCGACGCTGCGGCTGGCCGATCTGGATGCCATTGCCGCGCTGTGCAAGACGCGCGGCGTTCTGCTGGCGGTGGACAACACCTTTACCACGCCGCTGGTGCTGAAACCGTTTGAGCAGGGCGCCGACATCGTCCTGCATTCGGTGACCAAGCTGCTGTCGGGTCATTCGGACACCACGCTGGGCTGGGTCGCGGCCAGGGACCCGGCGCTGACCGAGCGGATGCGGATTTTCGCGGTGACCGCCGGGCTGACCGCCAGCCCGTTTGACTGCTGGCTGGCTGAACGCGGGCTGGCGACCTTTTCGCTGCGGTTTGCCCGCGCGCAGGACACCGCCGGGCGGCTGGCCGAATACCTGGGCAGCGCCAAGGGGGTCAGGCAGGTGCTCTATCCCACGCGGCCCGACCATCCGGATGCTGCGCGCGCGCAGGGGTTGTTGCGTGGGCAGGGCGGCAACATGGTCAGCTTTGTGCTGGAGGGCGGGCGGGCGCAGGCCAATGCCTTTGCCGAGGCCGCCAAGGGCATCGCATTCGCACCGACGCTGGGCGACGTGGGGACAACGCTGTCCCATCCGGCCTCCTCCTCTCACCGCGCCCTGACGCCCGAAGCGCGGGCCGAGATCGGCATCACCGAAGGGTTCTTCCGCGTCTCCGTGGGCCTTGAAGATCCCGAGGCCCTGATCGCCACCTTCGCCGAGGGTCTGGCGGCGGCCGGGCGGGCCTGACCCGGTGGACAGCTTTGTCGCGGGCTTTGTCGAGGCGGTGCCGCTGCCGGCGGTGGTGATCCGCCGGGACGAGCGGATCGAAGCGGCCAATGATCCGGCGCGCGCGCTTCTGGGCGAGGGCATCGCGGGGCGGCATTTCATCACCGCGCTGCGGCAACCGCAATTGCTGGACGCCATCGAAAGCTCGCTGCGTGACGGCGTCGCGCGCGGCGCCGATTACCTGACCAACAACGGGCGGCAGGACACCACCTTCCGGGTCTCCATCCGGCCTGTGGACCTGCCCAGCGGGGCCGGGGTTCTGGTCTGTTTCGAGGACATCACAAACGCGCAGCAACTGGTGCAGATGCGGCGCGATTTCATCGCCAATGTCAGCCACGAGTTGCGGACACCGCTGACCGCGCTGATCGGGTTCATCGAAACGCTGAAAGGCCCGGCGCGCAACGATCCCAAGGGGCAGGAGCGGTTCCTGAACATCATGGAGTCCGAGGCGCACCGGATGAACCGCCTTGTCGGGGACCTGCTGTCGCTGAGCCGGGTCGAGGCCGAGGAACGGGTGCGCCCGACCGAGCGGCTGGACCTGTGCGAGTTGATCCAGTCCGTCCTGCATGCGCTGGCCCCGATGGCGCAGGATGCGGATGTGACGCTGGAACATGACCTGCCTGACGCGCCGGTTGTGATCGCGGGCGACAATGATCAGTTGCGGCAGGTGCTCACCAACCTTGTCGAGAACGGCATCAAGTACAGCGGCGCGGGAACCCGCGTCACGGTCCGCCTCAGCCCGCCGGACTATGCGCCGCGCCTGCGGTCGCGGGCCGTGGTCCTGAAGGTCGAGGACACCGGTCCCGGCATCGACCCTTTCCACCTGCCGCGCCTGACCGAACGGTTCTACCGGGTCGACAGCCACCGCTCGCGCGAGATGGGGGGCACCGGGCTGGGTCTTGCCATCGTCAAGCACATCGTGAGCCGCCATCGCGGCCGGATGCGGGTCGAAAGCGCGCCGGGGCAGGGGCTGCGTTTCACGATCACGCTGCCGACGGGGTGACGGCGAGGCCCGGTCAGTCGTCGTCCCCTCCACCCCTTTCGACGGGCTTGGCAAGCCGCAGGCTGGTGACATGCGCCTGAGCGCCGCCCTGTGGCGACTCTCCCCGGAAATAGTGTTTCTGCCAGCGTTTTCCGCCTTCGGGGTCGTCCTTCTGGTCTGCGATGAACGCGGACCGGCTTTTTGAAAACTCCGCCACGCGGGCGGCCAGTTCCGGGGTGTCGGCCAGATCGGCCATTTCGATCCGTGTCTGCTCGATCTCGGCCAGGCGGACGGGAAAGAACATGCAAAAGGGTTCGTCCTTTTCGAAACGGATCCAGGCTTGTTTGAACAACATGCGCCAGTTCATGGTGAAGGTGAACGGCAGCCAGTCGGTTTCGACGATCCCGCTCAGCGGCATCAGGCCCTGCTTGGGCCGGTTCACCGGGCCGGTCAGATAGAGGGCATGTCCGGGGTCGGTCTCGAACACGGCATTGACGTGAAAGGTCAGGATGCCGTGGCCGAAATGCGAAATCGCGGGCGGCGCGTCGGGGTCGTCATAGTCGAATTCCAGCCTGGGGCGGTCGCCCGCGTCGACCATGCGCACGCTGAATCCGGAGGGGCACAACACCTGCCATCCATAGGAATTGGCGATGTTCAGCGGCAGGCAACGATAGGCAAAGCGATTCGCGGTCTGGTCCATCCAGCGCCGCGAAACGGGTGCCGGTTCGATCCGGATCTGATGCCCGGGCAGCCTGTGTATCCGGATCGTCGCGGTCATCTGCGCCTCTTGTGCATTGCGGTTTTTTCATTTCCGGTCAGACCTTTTCAGGCGCACAGCCCCGGCCTGGCAATAAGGTTTCTGTCCTTGTTGCCGAAGAATGTGACAACAGCTGGGCTCGCCGTCGACAAGTTTTCGGCTGTGGCGCGCAGCCGGTCATGCAAGGGGATACCTCCGCAGGCTGACCAGGGGCTCGGGGCCGCACGCCGGAACAAGGTTTACTCAAAATCAAGCAGGGGACACCCCGATCAGACGACCGTGCCGATTGCGAGGAGTCCGAGGATCAGGAGATAGCCGCCGATCAGCAATCGGAAGGCCACACCTGATACCGCAGTGCGCCATGCCGCAAGGGCAAGAAACACGCACAGGCTGATCCCCGCCAGCCATTCAAACATGTAGACCGGGGCGTCCCAGACGTCCTGCGTTGCCTGACCCGGCTCGTGGTCCGACAACACGATCGCCGCGACCAGCCAGATGGTCTGACCGACCAGAATACCGGCAAAGGGGAGCCGCAGGGCCGTTTCGGCCCCATCCCGCCAACGCGCAATCAGGCGCATTGCAAGCGCAACAAGCAGGAGTGAACCGACCCCCTGCATTGCCCAAAGCACAGATCTGTTCGTCGCTTCGAAGATGAAATGGGCAATCGGAATGAAGGGCCCAAAGGCGAAGGGCAGGGTCGCCACGCCCGCAACCACAAGCGCAATCCGTCGGCCCAGGTGATTTGGTCTGGCGGATAACGCAAGGTGAAGGGCAGCAAGGCCAAGGATCTGCAGGAATAACGCGGCTGTCATGACGCCCCGGTAGCAGTCTG
This sequence comes from Paracoccaceae bacterium, assembly GCA_034670345.1. Taxonomy (GTDB): domain Bacteria; phylum Pseudomonadota; class Alphaproteobacteria; order Rhodobacterales; family Rhodobacteraceae; genus Antarctobacter. Next base: position 54,116 of record JAXMNQ010000026.1, read on the forward strand.
CCCGATCCATCACAACGATCCCGGGAGTGTGCAGCCATCCGGGCATCGCTTTGTCAGGTGCGGTTTGCCGTGGTGCCGCGATTCGCGCCGTCTGCCGGCACGGGCGCTTGCCGTCGGGTCAGCACACAATCCGGACGGGACTTTCCAAAGAGTCCCGGATAGACAACGTAACAGATTGAAAATGATGTATTAAGTCGGCATGGCCGGAGGGATTTCTACGCCCAAAACGGGAGATTTCCCGGATCGAAAACCGACAAATCCGTTTTTGATGCGGGTTGTCATAAAACCGTTACCTCCCTGTCACAAAAGGATTGCGCGCAACCGTTAGCGCTCTGCCCCAGAGGTCATCGTGGGGATGATCGATTCCTAAGCTCAGGGAGCACCCAATGAAATTCGCTAAACTGACCGCCTCCGCTCTGGCGATCGCTGCCGTGTCTGCCACCGCCGCCGCCGCCCGTGACAACGTCCAGGTTGCCGGGTCCTCGACCGTTCTGCCCTATGCCTCGATCGTGGCAGAGCTGTTCGGTGACAACACCGATTTCCCGACACCGGTTGTTGAATCGGGCGGCTCTTCGGCCGGTCTCAAGCGTTTCTGCCAGGGCGTCGGCACCGAGCACACCGACGTGGCCAACGCCTCGCGCAAGATCCGCGAAAAAGAGATCCAGGCCTGCGCCGAAAACGGCGTGACCGACATCATCGAAGTGCGCATCGGCTATGACGGCATCGTCTTTGCCTCGCAGCAGTCGGGCCCGGCCTACACGACCTTCACCCAGTCCGACATCTACAACGCGCTGGCACCCAAGGTCATGATCGACGGTGAACTGGTCGACAACCCCTACACCAAGTGGTCGGATTTCAACGCCGATCTGCCGGACGCCGAAATCCTCGCCTTCATCCCGGGCACCAAGCACGGCACCCGTGAAGTGTTCGAGGAAAAGGTGATCGCGGTTGGCTGCGAAGAAACCGGCGCGATGCAGGCGATGATCGACGGCGGCCTGTCCGAAGACGAAGCCGAAGACGCCTGCCTCGAAGTGCGCACCGACGGCCGTTCGGTCGACATCGACGGTGACTACACCGAGACGCTGGCCTCGATCGACGCCAATCAGCACGGCATCGGCGTGTTCGGCCTCGCCTTCTACGAGAACAACACCGACAAGCTGAAGGTCGCCACCATGGCCGGCGTCAGCCCCTCGACCGAGACCATCTCGACCGGTGAATACCCGGTGTCGCGCCCGCTGTATTTCTACGTCAAGAAGGCCCACATCGGCGTGATCCCCGGCCTGAAGGAATACGCCCAGTTCTTCACTCATGAAGAAGTTGCAGGCCCGGACGGCCCGCTGGCGCAATACGGTCTGGTTGCCGACCCCGATCTGGCCGAGACCCAGCAGATGATCGCTGACGAGGTCGTGATGGGCGGCGGCATGTAATCCAGCCCGACAGGGTTTGATTTTGCCTGACCTTTTTGGGGGGCGGCCTGTTCCGCCGCCCCCCTTGCGTTCAAGACCTTTTCTCAACTTCGGAACTCGGGGGGCACATGCCTGTAATCTGGCTCATCGTGATCGTGCTCGCGCTGGCGGCGCTGGGGTATATCCTCGGGTCGGGCCGCGCGTTGCAAAGCGCCGGGGGCGACAGGCGCGACCTGCATTCGCTGCCCAGCTACTATGGTTCGAACGTGGCGCTGAAGTCGCTGGTTCCGGCCATGCTGGCGCTGGTCGTCTGGCTGATCGCGCAGCCCTTTTACGTCAACAGCGTGATTTCCGGCATGATCCCGGACTCGGCGATCCAGGAAGGGTCCAGCCTCGGGCTGGTCCTGTCCGAGGTGCGCCGCACCGCCGAGGGTCTGGACAACGCCGTGGCGCGGGGCGTCATGACAGAGGGCTTTGCCGGGAACCCGAACGCCAACCTCTCTGATGTCACCGAACGCCTGAAGGACGCCGGGCAGATCGTCACCTCGACCGTGACGCAGCCGTTGTTGCGGGCTGCGCAGGAATACCGCGCGCTGAACCAGTCCGGCAACATGCTGATGACCGGGTTGGTCATCCTGCTGGCTGTGGCCGGGGCACTGTGGGGGCTGAAGGAAACCAACAAGGATTTCCGCGCCCGCAACGTGGTCGAACAGGGCGTTCTGGCACTGCTGATCGCGGCGGCCTCCATCGCGGTTCTGACCACCGTAGGCATCATCTTTTCGCTGCTGTTCAACACCATCGAGTTCTTCCGCCTCTATCCCGCCAGCGAGTTCTTTACGCTGCTGGAATGGGCGCCCAGCTTTTCCGGCCGCGGCGGATCGTCCAGCCTGGGTGTTCTGCCGCTGCTCTGGGGCACGCTCTACATCTCTGTCGTGGCGCTGTTGGTGGCGGTTCCCATCGGTCTTTTCGCGGCGGTCTACCTCTCCGAATATGCCTCGCCGACTGTACGCAGCATTGCCAAGCCGTTGCTGGAGGTGCTGGCCGGTATCCCGACCATCGTTTACGGCTTGTTTGCGCTGCTGACCGTCGGTCCGTTGCTGCTGACGGTCTTTGGCCCGGACAGCCTTGGCTGGATGGCGGGGCAGCGGGCGGTGATCACGGCGGGCATCACCATGGGCATCATGCTGATCCCCTTTGTCAGTTCGCTGTCGGATGACATCATCAACGCGGTGCCGCAGGCGATGCGCGACGGCTCTTACGGGCTGGGCGCGACCAAGTCGGAAACCATTAAGCAGGTGATCCTGCCCGCCGCGCTGCCGGGCATCGTCGGCGCGATCCTGCTGGCCGCCAGCCGCGCCATTGGCGAGACCATGATCGTGGTGCTGGGGGCAGGGGCCGCCGCGCGCCTGTCGCTGAACCCCTTCGAGGCGATGACCACCGTGACCGCCAAGATCGTCAGCCAGTTGACCGGCGACAGCGACTTTGCCTCACCCGAGGCGCTGGTGGCCTTTGCCCTTGGCATGACCCTCTTCATCCTGACGCTGGGGCTGAACGTCTTCGCCCTCTACATCGTGCGCAAATACCGGGAGCAGTACGACTAATGACCGATGCAAGCATGGACAGCCCCGCCCCGCGCCGCCGGATCTCGCTCACGGCAGAGGATGCACATACCAAAAAGCGCAACGCCGCCGAAAAGCGGTTCAAGGTCTACGGCATCGCCGCCATCGCGACCGGCCTGCTGTTCCTCGCCATCCTCGCGGTGTCGATTGTGCGCTCCGGCGCGCCGGCCTTCACCGCAACCGTGGTGAGCCTGGACTTTACCCTGACGCAAGAGCAATACGACGCCGCCGAAAAGCAGATGTTCAAGACCAAGGCCTATTCGGGGGTCTTCATCTCGGCCCTGAATGAAGAGCTGAAGACGCAGAACATCGAGGTCGATTTCGATGAGGAGACCATCGAGCGGATCATGGGCAAGGTCGGCGGCACCCTGCGCGAATACTACAGCGCCAACGAGGACAAGCTGGGCGCGCCGGTGCAGTTCAAGCTGAACGCCTCGTCGCGGGTCGACGGTTACTTCAAGGGCCGGGTCAAGCGGGAAGGCTTCACCGACAGCCGATTTCTGACGCTGGCCGACCTCGACCTTGTCGACGCACTGGCCAAGGCGGGGATCATCACGACGCGGTTTGACTGGGGATTCATCACCGGTGCGGACGCGGGCGTGGACAACCCCGGCGGCGCGGGCATCGGCGTCTCTGTCGTGGGGTCGTTCTTCATGATGCTGGTGGTGCTGTTCCTGTCGCTGCCCATCGGTGTCGCCGCCTCGATCTACCTCGAGGAATTTGCCCCGCAGAACCGCTGGACCGACCTGATCGAGGTGAACATCTCGAACCTTGCCGCGGTGCCCTCGATTGTCTTTGGCATCCTTGGTCTGGCGGTGTTCATCCAGTTCATGCATCTGCCGCAATCCGCGCCGCTGGTCGGTGGTCTGGTGCTGACGCTGATGACCCTGCCGACGATCATCATCTCGACCCGTGCCTCGCTGAAGGCGGTGCCGCCGTCGATCCGCGATGCGGCGCTGGGGGTCGGCGCGTCCAAGATGCAGTCGGTGTTCCACCACGTCCTGCCGCTGGCGATGCCGGGCATCCTGACCGGCACGATCATCGGTCTGGCGCAGGCGCTGGGGGAAACCGCGCCGCTCTTGCTGATCGGGATGGTGGGCTTTGTCGCCCGCGCCTATCCCGACGGTCTGATCGCGGGTTTCACCGAGGCGAACTCGGCGATGCCGGCGCAGATCTACACATGGGCCTCCCGCGCGGATCAGGCGTTTTACGAAAAGGCCTGGGGCGGTATCATCATCCTGCTGATCTTCCTGCTGACCATGAACATCATCGCCATCATTCTGCGCCGCCGCTTCGAGCGCCGCTGGTAAGCGCGCCGGGCCGCGGATAGGGAGAAAACGACAATGTACGACGCACCGTATTCGGAGAGAAACGTGACGCAGAAGGAAATCAAGATCAGCGCGCGCGGCGTGCAGGTGTATTACGGGTCGAACCACGCCATCAAGGACGTGGACGTGGACATCGAGGACAACACCGTCACTGCCTTCATCGGGCCGTCGGGCTGTGGCAAGTCCACCTTCCTGCGCACGCTGAACCGGATGAACGACACCATCGACATCTGCCGGGTCCAGGGCGAGATCACCATCGACGGTGAGAACATCTACGACAAGCGCGTCGACCCGGTGCAGTTGCGCGCCAAGGTCGGCATGGTGTTCCAGAAACCGAACCCCTTCCCGAAGTCGATCTACGACAATGTCGCTTACGGCCCGCGCATCCACGGGCTGGCCAAGAACAAGGCCGACCTCGACGTGATCGTCGAACGCTCGCTGCGCCGGGCCGCCATCTGGGACGAGGTCAAGGACCGGCTCGATGCGCCCGGCACCGGCCTGTCGGGCGGTCAGCAGCAGCGCCTGTGCATCGCCCGCGCCGTGGCGACCGAGCCCGAGGTGCTGTTGATGGACGAACCCTGTTCGGCGTTGGACCCCATCGCCACCAGCCAGGTCGAGGAACTGATAGACGAATTGCGCTCGCAGTATTCGGTGGTCATCGTGACCCACTCGATGCAGCAGGCCGCGCGGGTCAGCCAGAAGACCGCGTTCTTTCACCTTGGCAACCTCGTGGAATTTGGCGAAACCGGCAAGATCTTTACCAACCCGGTGGATCCGCGCACGGAATCCTACATCACCGGACGGATCGGATAAGACATGTCTGAACTCAATCAGCACATCGCAAGCGCCTTTGACCGCGACCTCGAAGGGATACAGGCGCAGATCATGAAGATGGGCGGCCTGGTGGAGGCCGCGATCATCCAGTCCGCCAAGTCGCTGGAAACCCGCGACGAGGAACTGGCCGACCGGGTGCGGCGCGACGATGCCGCCATCGACGCGATGGAAGAGGCGCTGAACGAAGAGGCGGCGCGGGTGATCGCCCTGCGCGCGCCGATTGCCTCGGACCTGCGGATCGTGCTGTCGGTCATGCGGATGTCGGCCAACCTCGAACGCATGGGCGACCTGGCCAAGAACATCGCCAAGCGGACCTCGGTTCTGGTGCAGATGCAGCCCATCGGCGGCACCGCGCCCTCGCTGCGCCGGATGGCGCGCGAGGTGGAGCTGATGCTCAAGGATGCGCTGGACGCCTATATCCAGCGCGATCAGGCGCTGGCCGAGGATGTGATCGACCGCGACCGCGACGTCGACCAGATGTACAACACGCTGTTCCGCGAGTTCCTGACCTTCATGCTGGAGGATCCGCGCAACATCACCGCCTGCATGCACCTGCATTTCATCGCCAAGAACATCGAGCGCATGGGCGACCATGTAACCTCGATCGCCGAGCAGGTGATCTTTCTGACTTCGGGGCACAAGCCGGACGAGGCGCGGGTCAAGGCGGATCGCACTTCGACGGATGCCAGCCTTGCGCCGGATGGGCCGCTTGGGGATGAGGACGGAGACTGACGCCATGTCCGCAGATCAACCGACCGTCCTGGTGGTCGAGGACGAAGCCGCGCAGCGCGAAGTCCTGACCTACAACCTCGAAGCCGAGGGATTCCGCGTCGCGCGCGCCGAGAATGGTGAAGAGGCGCTGATGCTGCTCGAGGAGGAAGCGCCGGACATCATCGTTCTGGACTGGATGCTGCCGAATGTGTCGGGGATCGAGGTCTGCCGCCAGATCAAGACACGTCCCGAAACGCGCAATGTGCCGATCATCATGCTGTCGGCCCGCTCGGAAGAGGTGGACCGGGTGCGCGGGCTGGAAACCGGGGCGGATGACTATGTGGTCAAACCCTATTCGGTGATCGAGTTGATGGCGCGGGTGCGGGCGCAGTTGCGGCGCACCCGTCCGGCGGCGGCGGGTCTGCAACTGGAGTATCAGGACATCGTGCTCGATTCCGAGACCCATCGCGTGACGCGCGGCGGCCATGCGTTGAAACTGGGGCCGACAGAGTTCCGGCTGCTGACGACCTTCATGGAAAAGCCGGGGCGGGTCTGGTCGCGGGAGCAATTGCTGGACCGGGTCTGGGGGCGCGACATCTATGTCGACACGCGGACCGTGGACGTTCATATCGGGCGGCTGCGCAAGGCGCTGTGCCACAAGGGCGGCAACGACCCCCTGCGAACAGTGCGCGGCGCTGGGTATGCACTGGGGTGATTTCCCGAACCGCGCCGAAGGCGCGGCGAACGCTCCAGTGGAGCGTTCGGGGAAATCACGGGCGGAGCCCCGGGGCAGGATTACGGCGTCGCCGGATGAAAGGTCAGGTGGACCTTTCAGGCCTCGAACGGGCGGAGCCCCGGGTCGTTTCCCGCACCGCGCCAAAGGCGCGGCGAACACTCCGATGGAGCGTTCTGTGACATCAAGGGCGGCGCCCCGGCGGCGGCGGGGGAAAAGCGGTTTTGAAACCGCTTGAAACGCTGTTCGAACAGCGTTGACAAGGCTCTTGGAAGAGCCTTGCCCGCGCCCAACACTCGACGCCCGACTGTCAGTCGCATCGTGGCGACGGAATGTGTAGGGTCGGCCGACGCAAACCCGAACGGAGGCCCCCATGCGAATCGCAACGCTATTTCTCCTCACCGCCGGCCTGATGCAGGCCACGGCACTGGCCGCGCAGGACGTGGGCATCGGCAAGGATCTGACCGAGGTCGAGATCCAGACCCTCTCGGGACCCACGACCATCAAGCGTATCCAGGACACGGACCACCAGATCACCGGCGAGTGGGCCCGGACTTCGCGCCCCTGTCCCAGTTTCTGCATCCAGCCGATGATTCCGGCAGAGGGCGTGACCCCCATCGGAGAGCTGGAACTGATCGCCATGTTGCAGGACCCGCAGGCGGTTGTGATCGACAGCCGGACCTCGGACTGGTTCACCTCCGGCAGTATCCCCGGCGCGATCAACATTCCCTACACCTATATCATCGACGAATTGGGGCAGCTGGGCTGCGAGGTGGATTTCGAAGGCTGGGACTGCGCCGGGGCGCGCCCGGTGGCGCTGTTCTGCAACGGCTTGTGGTGCGGGCAGTCCCCGACCGCGATCCGCAACATGATCGAGGCGGGCTATCCGGCGGACCGGATTTTCTACTATCGCGGCGGGATGCAAAGCTGGCGCGTGCTGGGCCTGACGGTCACTGACCCGTCCGGTTGAAGCCGCGAAACTGCCGCAACGGGCTTGATTTGCCGGTGCGCCGGGTCATTCTCCGATTCAAGAATAGGAGATGAACATGACACGACTTTGGCTGGCCGTCATGGCGATGCTGCTCTGGGTCGGGAGTGCTGTTGCGCATGAGGTCCGTCCCGCCATCGGTGACCTGACAACAGAAGGTGGCGGCGTCTCGCTGGTTCTGCGGCTGAGCATGGAACCGGTGCTGGCCGGTGTTGATCTCGAAGGGCTGGACGACACCAACGAATCCGACAATGCGGACAAGGTGGATGCCTTGCGGGCGCTGGACGCGGAGGCGCTGAAGGCCGAGATCGAAGCCAGTCTGAATCAGATCCTGTCACAGGTGACGATCAACGCCGACGGGCAGGCGGTGCCGTTGAGCGCGACGGATATTCAGATCGACGTGGTGCCGGATGTGACCCTGCCGCGCGAATCCCGCCTGTTCCTGTCGGGGGATCTGCCCGACGGGGCCGAGGCGCTGACGGTGAGCTGGCCTTCGGACTACGGGACGCTGATCCTGCGGCAGATGGATGTGGAGGACGGCTTTACCGGATACCTCACCGGCGGCACGTCAGAGCCGATCGCCATCGTGGGCGGTGACGCCATGTCGGGCCTTGGAACCTTTGGCTATTACATCCCCGTGGGGTTCGAGCATATCGTGCCGATGGGGCTGGATCACATCCTGTTCGTGCTGGGCCTGTTCTTCCTGTCGACACGGCTGGGCCCCTTGCTGTGGCAGGTGTCGGCCTTCACGCTGGCGCATACGGTGACGCTTGCGCTGGGGGCCCTGGGATATGTCAACATTCCCGGCAGCATCGTCGAGCCGATCATTGCAGCCTCCATCGTCTACGTCGCCATCGAGAATATCGTTTCCGACAAACTGCACAAATGGCGTCCGGCGGTGATCTTTGTCTTTGGCCTGCTGCACGGGCTGGGCTTTGCCTCTGTGCTGGGCGAATTCGGCTTGCCCGCAGATCAATTCATCCCGGCGCTGATCGGCTTTAACGTCGGGGTGGAACTGGGTCAGCTTGCGGTGATCGCCGTGGCCTTCCTGCTGGTCTATCTCGCGCAGCGGGTGGACAACGGGCGTGCCGACCTGCGGACCGGGCAGATTGTCTATGGCCTCCTTGCGCTGGCCTTTGTCGTCGGTGGGTTCCTGCTGAACGGCCCCGGTTTCACCTCCATGATGGGCGCGGGCGCGCCGGTGTTCCTGTGGCCGCTGGCGGCGCTCTGCGTGCTGTGCCTGCTGTCGGCTACCTTTGTTAGCGACGTGCGCGCCTATCGACATTTCGTGGCGATTCCGGCCTCGCTGGCGATTGCCGCCGTGGGCGCGTTTTGGTTCGTGGAACGGGTCTTTCTCTGACCGATCCGGAAATCCGTCGGCAGACCAAAAAAGAACGGCCCGGAAACGGGCCGTTCGTGCCGTTTGATTGGACCCTAGGCGGGCCTCAGTTCCCTGCGAACAGGTCGTCTTCGAGATATTCCAGAACACAGGCCTTGCGTGTGCGCCCCTCTTCCGGTGTCAGGTTCTTGCGCGACGGATCACGCAGGCCGAAAACGCCAATCCGCGCCCAGACCGGAAATTTTGGCGGCGCGACCTCGCGTTCCAGTTCCTTTGCGCGCTGCTCGATGCGGTCCGAGACGCCATCTTTCACATCGCTGCAGTCCCCCTGCCGCAAGATCGCAAGCCGCCGGAGATCCGCCAAGGCATAGGCGCCATGGGTCGCGATGGCACAGGCCGTGTCGCGTTCCTGCCGGACGTTGACAAAGGGGAGGGGTTCGTCGCTGGCCGTTTCAAGAAGGTCGATCTGGCGCTCCAGATCCAGCAAGCTGCGGCCGTCCATCCCGCAGGGCGCGGTCGCAACCGCCGCACGGAAATCGGCGATCAACTGATCGTATTCCTCGGCCGGGGTCGGTGCGTCGTCTTTCACTTCCGGTTCGGCCACCAGCCATCGCCCCCTCGGGCGGACCATCGGGTCAACTCTCAGAGACCTTGACTGGATCTGCATCCGCGGTTCGTTCTTGTGATTGCGATAGGGCATTGCCGTGGCAGTCTGAAAACTGAAGCCGTTGCGCAGCTTTTTCTCGCCAGACTTGGACAGAGCACTGCGCAGGCTTTGGTCGAGTTGAAAAATCGTGCCGCCGATCAGACCGCCGACCTCGTAGGCGGGATTGCCACGCTTGTTCCAGAAGGCGCCGTATTCCTGCACATCGACGATTTCCAGCAGCTTTGTCCGGGCCTCGGTCGTTTCGCGCAACCGGACCCCGAGACCCGGGACGACATAGCTGCCATCGGCCAGCGGAACGGGCATGAAATCGCGGATCACAAGCCGGTCCGGCTGGCTGGGTTTCTGATAGCCTTGGAACTTTTCCCATGCCTGTCGCGCGAACCCCAGATCGCGCGGCAACTCGGACGGGTGCGCCTGCGGCGGCATGGCGTCGGGCAGGATCAACTCGGCCAGCAGAACGGGGTCCGTCCCGTCGGTGACGAACCAGGATCCATCGCGATCGGGGTGCAGGAACACCGCGCCGGTCAACCCGCCCAGCAGGGCGGCGGCAAAGGCAAGCTCACTCAGCGCACGCATGATTGCACTCCTTTCCATGTCTCCGGGTCCAGGGCCGCCGCAAACAGCAATTCCTCGCGTGAGAAACGATCCTCGACCTGGGCAAGCCAGTCTTCCGGCACGCTTTGCCACATCTCTTTCGCGAGGCAGGCACAGGCCGCCTCCAGGGGCGCCGAAATCCAAGCGGCCATCCCGGCGAATGCCGTCTCGCGACAGCGGGTTTCAAGGAAGGTTGCCGCCTTGCCTTGCTGCTGCAACGATGGCCTGCCGCGCACGATGGCGGCCAGATTGCGCTCGAAGATCTCCAGATCGTCGGACCCGCATCCATTCATGCGGATCACGTCGCGGCTGACGACGGCAAGGTCGGTGAACTGCCCTGTCACGTCCGCCCCGATGGAGAACACCATTTGGGCGGGGCTTGCCGCCAAGGCCCAGCCTTCGGAAAACACGTCCACGTATTCCTGACGCACTGTGATTGTCTGGGTTGCCCCTTGTTGACGGTCGACCTCTTGCCCGGTGACCTTGCGGGTCACGGTGTCGATCCGTTGTGCAAAGCTGCGGGACGGCCCGGTGATCGGGCACATCCCGTCGTAGACGTCGTGATAGATCGCGGCGAGCAATTTGAGCCGTTTGGTTTGCAGGGCGATGACTTCGCTTTCGTTCCGGGTCGCGCCCCGGGCGATTTCGAACCGGCCGAGCGCGATCTGGCGGACCCAATTGCCATATCTGGCGGACGGGGCGGAGAATTCGGCCCATGTTGGTGTGGCAAGGCATGACATGAATCCGAAAAACCAGATCATTTTGCGCATGAATGTATCCTCAGTTTCGCCCGTCCAAAGCATGAAGACGGATCGACAATATAAACGAATTCGGTATTAGTCCGAAAAAAGTAGGGCAACCCGCATCTCCAATCAACAAGGTCTCGTGCGCCCGCCGTCAAGAATGCTGCGGCCCGGCGCTCGCATGATTGGAAATCACGCAGATCGGAAAATTCGTGCGAAGATGTCATGCTCGGTCCAATGTCGCATCGGGGCTTGTGGTTGCGTGGAAACCTCTTTATAGGCGCGCGAACGAACCCCGCAGGCGGGGGCGGGCCACTTGGACAGACATCCCCAATGGTCCACCGGTTGAGACGCAGTCTTGATCCCCCGCCGAGGCATAAACCGGAAAGGATACTAGGCATGGCTCTTCCTGAGTTCACCCTGCGTCAGCTGCTGGAAGCTGGCGTTCACTTTGGCCACCAGACGCAGCGCTGGAACCCCCGCATGGGCGAGTTCATCTACGGCGCGCGCAACGGCATCCACATCATGGACCTGACGCAGACCGTCCCGATGCTGGACGCTGCGCTGAACGCGATCCGCGAATGTGTTGCCAAGAACGGGCGCGTGCTGTTTGTCGGCACCAAGCGTCAGGCCGCGCAGCCGATCGCCGAGGCCGCCGAAAAATGCGCGCAGTACTACATGAACCACCGTTGGCTGGGCGGCACGCTGACCAACTGGCAGACCGTCAAGCAGTCTATCGACCGCCTGCGCACCATTGATGAGCAGATGGACACCGGCGCCGAAGGCCTGACCAAGAAAGAGCGTCTGGGCATGGAGCGTGACCAGAACAAACTGCAGGCTTCGCTGGGCGGTATCCGCGAAATGGGCGGCGTGCCGGACATGCTGTTCGTCATCGACGTCAAGAAAGAGGCGCTGGCCGTCGCCGAAGCCAACAAGCTGGGCATCCCGGTTGTCGCGATTGTCGACACCAATTGCTCGCCCGATGGCATCGACTACATCATCCCCGGCAACGACGACGCCGCACGGGCCATCGCGCTGTACTGCGATCTGGTCAGCCGCGCGGCTCTGGACGGCATGACCGGCCAGATGGAAGCTGCCGGCGTTGACATCGGCGCGCTCGAAGAGGCCCCGGCCGAAGAACTGCTGGCCGGGTCCGGCGACGCCTGATCTTTCTGTCGCACAAGCGACATCTGCGCGTGACAAGAGGCGGGGGGCTGTCAGGCCGCCCGCACGCGCGCCCCAAGCCACGTCAGATATGAGGAGAGCCAAATCATGGCGATCACTGCAAAACAGGTGAAAGAGCTGCGCGAATTGACCGGCGCAGGCATGATGGATGCCAAGAAGGCGCTGGTTGAGACCGAAGGCGACATGGACGCCGCCGTTGACTGGCTGCGCACCAAGGGTCTGGCCAAGGCCGCCAAGAAATCGGGCCGCACCGCGGCCGAGGGCCTTGTGGCTGTCCAGATCGAGGGTAGCACCGGTGTCGCCGTCGAGGTGAACTCGGAAACCGATTTCGTCGCCAAGAACGCCGACTTCCAGAGCATGGTCGCAGGCATCGCCGGCGCCGCGCTGAACGTTGCCGACTTCGAGGCGCTGAAGACCGCCGAGGTCGACGGCAAGACCGTCGAGGCCCTGATCACCGACAAGATCGCCACCATCGGCGAGAACATGTCGCTGCGCCGCATGGCGAAGATCGAGGGTGAGATCATTGCGGCCTATGTGCACAACGCCGCCGCCGCCGGCATGGGCCAGATCGGCGTGCTGGTCGCGCTGAAGGGCGGGTCCGAGGAGTTCGGCAAGCAGGTTGCGATGCACATTGCCGCCGCGAACCCGGCTGCCCTGAACGAATCGGATCTTGATCCGGAAGTTGTCGAGAAGGAAAAGCAGGTCCAGATCGACATCGCCAAGGAATCGGGCAAGCCCGACGCCGTGATCGAGAAGATGATCGTCGGCCGCATGAAGAAGTTCATGGCCGAAGTGACCCTGGTGAACCAGCAGTTCGCGCTCGACACCGACAAGACCGTGCAGAAGGCCGCAGAGGATGCGGGCGCCGAGATCCTCGGCTTTGTCCGGATGCAGGTCGGTGAAGGCATCGAGAAGAAGGAAGAGGATTTCGCAGCCGAGGTGGCCAAGGCCGCCCAGGGCTGATCCTTTCCGGACGCATTGAATTTGAACGGCGCGGGATGATGTCCTGCGCCGTTTTCTATTGCGGGGCAGGGGGTGCGTGTCGGTGGGCCGCCACGGCGGTCAGGCCGGAATGGGCGGCAAGTCGCGCGTTTTGTCCACTTGATAGGCTGACATCCGCAGGCCATGCGCTGAAATGCGTTTTCGGCTATCGGGGCCAAGGGCATGCTGGCAAGGTGGTGAACGGGGTCCCCGGTGAGACATTGGGGATGAGATCCAGGGACCCCGAAGAGTGCTGGTCGACGGTGCGGAAATTGCACCGCCGATCCAGCGCCGGCTTGCACCGGAGGCACCGCAGGGCCCGGAAATACGCGGGTTGCAGCACCGGTGTCCCATGGCCAAAGCCACCACTCACGGAACAACTGAACTCTCGCAATTAACCCGTGGTAAAGGAAGTACGGTTTTCCTGACCAAAGGGTAAAAGCCGTCAATTCACGCTAAAATAACGCTACTATCGTTCGCTAAACCCTTGGGATGGCGAAACTTATGACATCCGCGATGGTTATTAACGGCGTCCGGCGAAAGCGGCGTGGATTGGTTCCACGTCGATGCACAATTCAAATGGACAGGCCGGAAGTGTTTACTTTCGCATGAAAGCTGCTCCCCAAACCGGGGGTTTGGAGCGAATCTATGTAAAATGTGAAATCTTGCGATCTACTGCGCTTCGAGGATGTACATCTGGTTGTGGAAGGCCGCCTTGGCCACGGCTTGCGCAGTGGTTTCCACATTCAGCGTTTCCCGTGCAAGGCGCAGGTGCTTTTCGATCGTCGCCTGTGTCAGGCCCATGATGGTGGCGATGTCCTGCATGGTCTTGCCGTCACCGACCCATTCCAGCGCCTCGCGCTGGCGCGGCGTCAGGTTCTGACCGGCCAGCGGCAAGGGCAGGGTGAGGATCTTGAGATGCACGAGGTTGTTCAGCAGCACGATTTCCTGCCCGTACTCGGCCCAGACCTTGTCCGCGTCGTCCTGTGACATGTCCTCACGCGTGGTCACAGAGATCGCGCCCTTTGCCCGGTGCGACACCGACTGAAAGCTGATCGTATAGCCCGCGTGCACCTTGTGCTGCAGGTTGAAGGCCACGACCTTGGCGGCCTTGTCGTCCAGCGTGCCCTTGTCGATCTGTTCGGCCAGGGTGCCCCAGCTGCAATGGCCCTCATTCTCCAGCGCCCAGCGGACCATCGGCGCGTGGCGATACAGCCCGTCCTCGACAAAACCCTTGCGATAGGCCGGCGTATGGTTGGTCAGCACGATCAGGTCATTCGGATCGCCAAAGCTGTTGGCGGTCAGGAACCGAGTAAAGCCATAGATCAGCCGGTCGAAACCGTAGCTGTCCATCTTTTGGCAATGGCGCTCCCAGAGTTCCTGCACATCGTCCGTATTGGTCAGTTCGATCAGGTAGTCTCGCAGATTAGCCTTCATGACAGCGTCTCCAGATGGCCAAGCAGGGCGTCAATTGCCAGCTTATACCCGTTTGCGCCAAATCCCGCCATGACCCCGATTGCGACAGGTGAAATATACGAGTGATGGCGAAAGCTTTCGCGCGCGTGCACGTTCGACAGGTGCAGCTCGACGGTCGGCACCTGGGTTCCCTTGATCGCATCCATCAGCGCGATGGAGGTATGGGTGTAGGCGCCCGCGTTCAGCACGATCCCGGCATGTTTGCCGCGCGCCTCGTGGATATGCGTGACCAGCGCGCCTTCGTGGTTGGACTGCGCGCAATGGACCTCGACACCGCGTGCGGCACCGTGGGCGCGGCTCATCTCCTCGACATCGGCGAGCGTGGTGTGGCCGTAGATCTCTGGCTGGCGGGTGCCCAGCAGATTGAGATTGGGTCCGTTCAGGACAAGGATCGAGGTCATTTTGTACTCCGGCTTTGATCGAGTGGTAAAAGTCCGATGAAGGGTCTGTCCAGCGCATCAGGGAGCACAGGGGCGTTTTTGGGGAAAATCGTTGCTTGCGGGACGCTTGAAGGCTGACTTGGACCAGCCATGAAGTTACATAATACTGATTATGAGATATTTGCATGATGGCAGACCCTCACGCGGGCCCCATCTCCGCCACCTGCCACTTGCCCCGATCCTCAGTGAAGCGGACATCGGACATGCGCACGATCTGGTGGCGCGGCGCTGATCCTTGAACCGATCGGGCCCCCCGACCGGTTCAAGTGAGCTTTGCGCTGTAACCTTATGACCAGGGTTTAGAAAAACGCCTGTAGCCCGGTTTGCGCGCGGCCAAGGATCAGCGCGTGGACATCATGCGTGCCCTCGTAGGTGTTCACCGTCTCAAGGTTCAGCATGTGGCGGATGACCTGGAACTCGGCTGAGATGCCATTGCCGCCGTGCATGTCGCGGGCCATGCGCGCAATTTCCAACGCCTTGCCGCAGTTGTTGCGTTTCAGGATCGAGATCATCTCGGGCGCGCCCTGCGCCTCATCCATCAGCCGACCGACGCGCAGGCAGCCCTGCAGCCCCAGCGCGATTTCGGTCTGCATGTCGGCCAGTTTCTTCTGGAAAAGCTGCGTCTGCGCGATCGGCTTGCCGAACTGCTTGCGATCCAGCCCGTATTGCCGGGCGGCATGCCAGCAGAATTCGGCCGCACCCAGAGCGCCCCATGCAATGCCGTATCGGGCGCGATTCAGACATCCAAAAGGCCCCTTAAGCCCCTGAACATGCGGTAAAAGTGCGTCTTCACCTACCTCGACGCCTTCCAGAACAATCTCACCGGTGACAGAGGCGCGCAGCGACAGTTTGTTGCCGATCTTGGGCGCGGACAGCCCCTTGGCGCCCTTTTCCAGCACAAAGCCGCGGATCTTGCCGTCATGGGCATCGGATTTCGCCCAGACCACAAAGACATCCGCAATCGGCGCGTTGGAAATCCACATCTTGGACCCGGTCAGACGATAGCCGCCGTCGATCTTTTCGGCGCGGGTCTTCATGCTGCCCGGATCGCTGCCCGCGTCCGGTTCGGTCAGCCCGAAACAGCCGATCCATTCGCCGCTGGACAGTTTCGGCAGGTATTTTTGGCGCTGCTCTTCGGAGCCATAGGCGTAGATCGGATACATCACGAGGCTGGATTGCACAGACATCATCGACCGATAGCCGGAATCCACCCGCTCGATTTCGCGCGCGACAAGCCCGTAAGACACATAGGAACTGCCCAATCCGCCGTATTCCTCGGGCACGGTGATGCCCAACAGGCCCATGCCGCCCATCTCGGCAAAGACCTCGGGCGCCACGGTTTCTTGCTGAAAGGCGTCGACGACCCGGGGCGCCAGCTTTTCCTGTGCAAAGGCGCGCGCGCCCTCGGCCAGCATGCGCTCTTCCTCGGAGAGTTGGTCGTTCAGGCGGAACGGGTCGTCCCAGGTGAACGCGCCCAGATCCGGGACGTCCTTGGCTTTCAGTGCGGGTTTGACATCGCGGATCTCGTTCATGGGGTGCTCCTGTTTCTGAGTTGCGGGCATGATAGCTTGCCTTTCGCGCATGTAAAAACGACAATTCCGCAGGAAAGCATGAGGAAACGGAATGCATCTGCCCCCCTTGGCCGCGCTTCGGGCGCTGGAGGCGCTGGACCGTCTGGGCAGCGCAACCGCTGCCGCGCAGGAGTTGAACCTGACCCAAAGCGCCGTCTCGCGCCAGTTGCGCACGCTGGAGGATCACCTTGGCGTGTCGCTTTTCCTGCGCGAAAACAGGGCCTTGCGGCTGACACCCCAGGCGCGCGAATTTGCGGTGACGGTGCGTGAGACGCTGGACCGGCTGACACAAGCGGCGATGGCGCTGCGGCTGGACCCGACGGGCGGCGCGCTGAACCTTGCGATCCTGCCCAGCTTTGGAATGCGCTGGTTGTTGCCGCGCCTGCCCGACTTCACCCGCCGCCACCCGGAAGTGACCGTGAACATGACAACCCGGCTGCGGCCCTTCAGCTTTGCCACCGAACCCTTTGATGCGGCGTTACATTTCGGGACGTCAGACTGGCCGGACACGCATCACCTGAGGCTGATGACCGAAACCGTGCAGCCGCTGGCGGCACCGGCCCTTTTGCCCGAGGGTCCGGTTACGCTGGACGTCTTGCGCCGCCTGCCGCTGTTGCACATCCAGACCCGGCCTGAGGCCTGGGCGCGCTGGTTTGCCCTGCAAGGGGCCGATCCCGCACCCCTGCCCGGCCCCACGTTTGACCAGTTCACCGCCATTCATCAGGCGGTCCTGCACGGGCTGGGCGTGGCGCTGCTGCCGGACTACCTGACCGATCAGGAGCGCGCCTCGGGCACGCTGCGCCGCGCCTTTGACGCGCCGCCGGTCAGCCTTGGCGCCTATTACCTCGTCTGGCCCGCCGACCGTCCGCCCGGCACCGCGCTGAGCGCCTTTCGCGACTGGCTGGCGCTGCGGTCGGACGAGGATGAGATGCTGCCGCGCTGACCGGCGCAAGATCACCGCTTGCGCCGGGACGCCCGGCACGCCAAAACGCAGACATGACCGCGCAACCGCCCGACATTCTTTGTATCGGTTCCGTCCTCTGGGACGTGATCGGCCGGTGCAAGATGCCGATGCGGGCAGGCAATGACATGCCGGGCCGCATCACCCGCGTGCCGGGGGGCGTGGCGCTGAACATCGCAATGACGCTGGCGGGGCTGGGCCTGAAGCCTGCCTTGCTGTCTTCGGTCGGCTGCGACGCGGAGGGCGATGAACTGGTCGCCGCCTGTCAGGCACTGGGGTTGGAGACCGCCTATCTGACCCGCGCCCCTGACCTGCCGACGGATGTCTACATGGCGGTCGAGGCAGAAAACGGCCTGATCGCGGCGATCGCCGATGCGCATTCGCTGGAGGCCGCCGGCGACCGCATCCTGCATCCGCTGATCGAGGGTGTGCTGGGCGATGCCCTGGCGCCCTACCCCGGACAGATCGCTCTGGACGGCAACCTGACAGAGGCGCTGCTGTGCGAGATCGCCGAGCATCCCGCCTTTGCCCTCGCCGACCTGCGCGTGGCCCCGGCCAGCCCCGGCAAGGCGTGCCGTCTCTGCACCTTCGTGGCCGCGGGGCGTGGGACACTGTATGTGAATCTCGAAGAGGCGGGCCTCTTGTGCAACACGCAGTTCGACAGCGCGCCCGAGGCCGCCGCCCGTCTCGTGCAGGCAGGCGCACGGCGCGTGCTGGTCACCAATGGCGGCGCGCCCTGCTGTGACGCCGACACCACCGGCCTTGTGACCGAGGTGCCGCCGCAGGTGCGCGTCACCCGCATTACCGGCGCAGGCGACACCTTCATGGCCGCCCATATCGCCGCCGAACGCGCCGGCCATGACCGGCCCGCCGCCCTGAACCGCGCGCTACGCATCGCTGCAACCTATGTCTCCGGAGAGACCGCATGACCCACCTGATTCGTTCATCCGCCGTGGCCGAGGCTTTGCAGGCGGGCCGCCCCGTCGTCGCCCTTGAAAGCACCATCGTGACCCACGGGATGCCTTGGCCGCAGAACCTTGACGTGGCGCGCCGGGTCGAGGCCACGGTGCGCGACGGCGGCGCTGTGCCCGCCACCATCGCGGTGCTGGATGGCAAACTGCATGTCGGGCTTGAGGATGCGCAACTGGAGGCGCTGGCACAGGCCCGTCACGTGGCCAAGCTGTCGCGCGCGGACATGGCCGTCTGCATGGCGCGCGGCGGCACCGGGTCGACCACCGTGGCCGCCACCATGATCGCCGCACGCATGGCCGGGATCGAATGCTTTGCCACCGGCGGCATCGGCGGCGTGCATCGCGGCGCCGAGAATTCGTTCGACATCTCTGCGGACCTGCAGGAACTGGCGCAGACCCCGGTGACCGTGATCGCCGCCGGGGCCAAGGCGATCCTCGATCTGCCCAAGACGCTGGAGGTTCTGGAAACCCTCGGCGTGCCGGTCATGGCTTATGGGCAGGACCAGCTGCCGGCCTTCTGGTCGCGCGAGGCCGGACTGCGGGCGCCGCTGCGCGCCGACACCCCGCGAGAGATTGCCGCCGCCCACCGGATGCGTGCGCAACTGGGTCTGCCCGGTGGACAGCTTGTCGCCAACCCGATCCCGCCCGAGGCCGAGATCCCGCGCGAAACCCTTGCCCCGGTCATCGCCGAGGCAACCCGAGACGCCAGCCGCCACGGCATCAGCGGCAAGAACCTGACCCCCTATCTCTTGCAGCGCATCTATGAGCTGACCGAAGGCCGCTCACTTGAATCGAACATCGCGCTGGTCCTCAACAATGCGCGGCTGGGCGCGGCGGTCGCACAGGAATTGAGCGCCCTGCCCGCCTGAGCCCTATTAAGCCGCGTCGGGCCATTGTAGAGCGTTGCGGCAGCGCCTACTTTCGCTGCACGCGTCCCGGGATTTGCAATGACCACGCCTTTCGAACCAACGACCCCCAAACGCGCGAGCCTGTTTACACGCCTGCGCAACTCCTTTCTGACCGGCATCGTCGTCATTGCCCCGGTCGGGCTGACCGTCTGGCTGATCTGGACGGTGGTCGGCTGGGTCGACGGATTTGTCTGGCCCTTTGTGCCGGATTCCTATCAGCCGAACGCGCTGCTGAACCGCTGGATGATCGGCCCGGACGGGCCGCGTCTGCCCTGGCTGTTCGACTGGCTGGATTCCAACGGCGATGGCCGCGTCGAAATCAACGTGCGCGGCCTTGGCGTTGTCGTCTTTCTGCTGTTCACCATCGTTGTCGGCTGGATCGCCAAGGGGCTGATCGGCCGGTCCATGATTTCCTTCGCCGAAAGCCTCGTACAGCGCACACCGGTGGTGCGTTCGATCTATTCCGGCCTCAAGCAACTGGCCGAGACGATCTTTGCGCAAAGCGAGCGCAGCTTTGAAAAGGCCTGCCTGATCGAATATCCGCGCAAGGGGATCTGGGTGATCGGGTTCATCTCGACCCAGGCCAAGGGCGAAGTGGCGCGGCGCGCCCTGACCACCGGCGACCTGATGTCGATCTTCGTGCCGACCACACCGAACCCCACATCGGGCTTCCTGCTGTTCCTGCCGAGGGAAGACGTGATCGAACTGGACATGACTCTGGAAGACGCCGCCAAGCTGGTGATCTCTGCCGGGCTTGTCTATCCCAACGGACAGGACGCCAAACATGCGCTTGAGGCGGAGTTCAAGAAGGCGTCCTGACAACCTGTTTGGCACGACAGGGCAAATCCGCCTCCGAATGTCCTGAGGGGCACCCTGTTCCGCTCAACCAAACATCGCGCGCAGATCGGCGGTCTGGCGCTGCCCGATATCGTCCTTGTGGTTGTCCAGGAACGCCCCCGCCGCCCGCCGTCCGGCCAGCTTCAGCTGCGTCAGAACGGAGGGCACCGGCACCATCTTTGTCGCCACGGACAGCGCGTTCATCAGCGCATCATCGGCAATCATGTGCACGCGCGGGTTCTTCATCGTGCCGGGCTGCACCGCGCCCGTGGCCAGCAGCCGCTGCACGAAATCAATGGCGCGCAACTCGCGCAGCAGCGACGAGTTGAAGCTGATCTCGTTGATCCGGTTCTGGATCTCCGGCGGGCTGACCGGCGCCTTGTCGCGGCGCAGCGGGTTGATGTTCACCACCACCAGATCCTCGGGCAGGTGTTTCTGGTACAGCGGGAACAGCGCCGGATTGCCGGTATAGCCGCCATCCCAGAACGGCTCTATCTTGCCGGTCAGCGGGTCCTCCAGCTC
This sequence comes from Paracoccaceae bacterium, assembly GCA_034670345.1. Classification (GTDB taxonomy): domain Bacteria; phylum Pseudomonadota; class Alphaproteobacteria; order Rhodobacterales; family Rhodobacteraceae; genus Antarctobacter. The sequence goes on from JAXMNQ010000026.1 coordinate 74,930, forward strand.
GACCGCCTGGAACAGGGTCGGCAGACAGGCCGAGGCCATGATGGCCTGGGCGGTGATCGCCTCCCCGGAAAAGACCCGGATCTTGCCGTCGCGGACCTGGGTGGCGCAGACGTAGAAATCCGGGCCGGTCCCGGCACAGATCCGGTCGAAATCGAACCGCTTGACGATCCGCTCCAGCGGGTTGCGATAGAGCGGCCCCCAGGAATAGGGCGAGATCATCCGCCCCACCGCCTCGCCCCAGCTGTAGGGCCATGAATACTCGATCCCCTTGCTGATGATCTCCGGGTGCGGCAGCCAGGCGTTCATCCACTCCGGCATCCCGATGTCATCCAGCGCGCCGATCTGCCCCCAGAGCCAGTCGAGGTTGTCGCGCGCCGCCTCGGACCCGCCCAGCAGCAGCCCGGACTTCAGCGCCGCACCGTTCAGCGCACCGGCCGAGGTCCCCGAGATCGCGGCAATCTCGATCTCGGGATCCTCCAGCAACCGGTCCAGCACTCCCCAGGTGAAGGCGCCATGCGCGCCGCCGCCCTGCAGGGCAAGATTGATCCGCAATGTCTTTGCCAATGGTCCGGATCCTGTCTTCTTTGGTTTGAAAAATACCTCGGGGGGTGCGCCGCAGGCGCGGGGGGCAGAGCCCCCCATCCCACGTTCAGATCACACCGCGGTCCAGCCGCCGTCGACGCTGATCGTCGTGCCGGTGATCTGCGCCGCCGCGTCAGAACACAGGAATACCGCGGTGCCGCCCATCTGCTCGACCGTGGCGAATTCCTTGGACGGCTGCCGTTTCAGCATGACCTCGCGGATCACGGTTTCGCGGTCCATGTCGTATTCCTTCATGGTGTCGGGTATCTGCGCCTCGACCAGCGGGGTCAGCACGTAGCCGGGGCAGATCGCGTTGGCGGTGATCGGTTCTTCGGCGGTTTCCAGCGCCGTTGTCTTGGTCAGGCCGACAATGCCGTGCTTGGCGGCGATATAGGCGCTCTTGTAGGGCGAGGCGGTCAGACCGTGGGCCGAGGCGATGTTGACCACCCGGCCCCAGCCTGCCTTGCGCATCATCGGCAGCGCGGCGGCGGTGGTGTGAAACGCCGACGACAGGTTGATGGCGATGATCGCGTCCCATTTCTCGGTCGGGAACTGGTCGATCGGCGCCACGTGCTGGATGCCCGCGTTGTTGATCAGGATGTCACAGGTACCTGCCTGTTCGATCAGCGCGCGGCATTCGTCGGCCTTCGACATGTCGGCCTTGATGTACTGCGCCTCGACGCCGTGTGCCTTGGCGATTTCTGCGGCCAGCGCGTGGTCCTCGTCCCGGTCGGTGAACGAGTTGATCACGACCCTGGCCCCGGCTTTCGCCATTTCATGTGCGATTCCCAACCCGATTCCCGAATTCGAACCGGTGATGATGGCGGTCTTTCCCTGAAGCGACATGTCTGCCCCCCGATGTCAGATGTGTTTGCACCTGCAACATAGGCAAGCCGTTCGGGTTCTGCACCTGCACAATCCATCTGACGCAAGGAAATGTACCTACCGCTGATCCGCCACTGCGGGCGGCTTGTCGCGCACGTGCCGATCTGGCGCAGGACCGGGCTGCAAATACCGGTCAGACTGCCTCTGGACCGGGCATAAAAAAAACCCCGGCCGAAGCCGGGGTTAAGTCATTGAGGCAGGTTTCATACAGGCAAGAAACCTATCGAGCAGTGCTCTTTGTATAAGCGTTTCAACGCGCGAGTCCAAGCTAAAAGTTTGAAAAGGCGTAAAAGGAGCGATACGCTCAGGCGCAAGAAAACAAGGGCAGACAGGGAACGTTGTCAAAATGTGCATAAATTTTTTCCGAAAACTGGCCGTGAATTCCGTCGCCGCCGGGGCGATTCTCTCGGCTGGTGCGCTCTGGGCCGAACCGCAGCATGGCATAGCTATGTATGGCGAGCCACAACTCCCACCCGATTTTGTGTCGCTCCCCTATGCCAACCCGGACGCGCCGACCGGCGGCAAGGTCGTGACAGGCGAGTTGGGCAGCTACGACAGCCTCAATCCGCACATCCTCAAAGGCTCTTCTCCATGGCAATTGCGTTTTTTGGCCTATGAGAGCCTTATGGGTCGCAGTTACGACGAACCCTTCTCCTTGTACGGTCTCTTGGCCGAATCGATAGAGGTCGGACCGAATCGGGAATGGGTGGAATTCACCCTGAGACCAGAGGCGAAATTCTCGGATGGCAGCCCGGTGACGGTCGAGGATGTCATGTGGTCCTATGAGACGCTCGCGACCAAGGGGCATCCGCGCTATCGCAGTCTCTGGGACCAGATCGAGAGCATGGAACAGACCGGCGACCGGTCGGTGCGCTTTGCCTTCAATGAGGACAACCCGGAATTGGCGCTGCTGGTGGGCATGCGCCCGGTGCTGAAGAAGGCGCAATGGGAGGGGCTGGATTTCGAGAATTCAAGCCTCGAGATCGTGCCGATCACCTCGGCCCCCTATGTCATCGGCGATTACGAGGCCGGGCGGTATGTCGAACTGACCCGGGACGACAACTACTGGGGCAAGGATGTGCCGTACCGCCGGGGCACCAACAATATCGACACCATCCGGCTGGAATTCTTCGCCGATGACACCGCACTCTTCGAGGCCTTCAAGGGCGGGTTGATCAACACCATCCGCGAAACCAACGCCGAGAAATGGAAGACGCAATACGACTTCCCGGCGGTGACCTCCGGCAGGATCGTCAAGACAGAGATTCCGCACGAGCGCCCGACCGGCATCACCGGGTTCGTGATGAATACCCGGCGGCCGCAATTCGCCGACTGGCGTGTGCGCGAGGCGCTGATCCATGCCTTCAACTTCGAATACATCAACGACACGCTGACCGGCGGGGCGCAGCCGCGGATCACCTCTTATTACGGCAATTCGCTCTTGGGGATGCGACCCGGCCCGGCAGAGGGGCTGGTGCGCGATCTGCTGGAGCCGTTCAAGGATGAGCTGCTGCCCGGCGCACTGGAAGGATACGAACTGCCGGTGTCGGACGGTTCTGCCCGCAACCGCAAGAACATTGCCGCGGCGATGGACCTGATGGCCGAGGCCGGATGGACGGTACAGGACGGTGTCCTGAAGAATGGCGAAGGGCAGCCCTTTGCCTTTGATATCCTGATCCAGCAGGGACAGGGCGAAAACGTCTCGATGGCCGACATCTACCTGCGCGCGCTCGAGCGTATGGGGATCACGGCGACGATCACCACAATTGATCCGGCGCAATACGCCGAAAGGACCAATAACTTCGATTTCGACATGACCACTTTCCGGCGCGGTCTCTCACTCAGCCCCGGCAACGAGCAGTATCTCTATTGGGGATCCGAGACCGCAGATCAGGAAGGATCGCGCAACTGGATGGGCATCAAGTCCCCTGCGGCGGACACGATGATCGAGACGCTGCTGGGCGCGCAGTCGCGGGACGAATTCCTTGCCGCGGCGCGGGCGCTGGACCGGGTTCTGACGACGGGCCGTTACGTGATCCCGGTACAGGATCGGTATGCCGTCAGCCTGATCGCCCACGCCAAAGAGCTGAAATACCCCGAGACCCTGCCGATATACGGTGATTGGATCGGCTTTCAGCCTGATGTATGGTGGTGGGAGGACTGAGACGTTCCGGGGGCGTCCGGGCAAGGACTCCCCCGACCATGGAACGTCCTGTCAAATGACGGCAAAAAGACCGCAAATGAGGCAGACAATGAGACAGACCAAACGAGCAATACTGGCAATCGGGCTGGCCCTTGGGCTGGCATCCTGTGGCACCGTGGACGGTATCGGACAGGACATTTCGTCCGGCGCGCGCACGGTACAAGGCTGGTTCTGAACCGGCACCGGGGTGTCGATCGTCAAATTTGAAAAGTCCCCTTTGCCGGGGCCTTTTTCATTCCGTGGTGCATGTGAGCGGTCCCGAGGTTTGGCGCGCAATGCCTGCATCGAGTCGGAAGCAAACACCGGCGAAAGCAGATACGGCTCTCAGGGTGCCGTGGACTCTGCCACAAGCGCAAACATCCGTCCGGTGATCTGACCGCGCCCAAATCGCGCCACGAGCGCGTCCTCGATGGCGACCCGGACTTGCTGCAATGTCGGCTCACCGCGTTTCTCGATTTCAAGACGCAGAGGCGACCCATGCGTTTGCGCAAACGCGAAGTCATCAGCGGCACCGGCATGGCTCTGCAACGCGACGCTCTCGATCCGAATGTCCTCGAAACCGGCCGCCGTCAGATCGGCCTCGATCCGCGACGCCTCGGTATACCCGAAGGGTGTTCTGGCGAGAAACTCAGGAGGGTCCTCGGGATACAAATTCATCAACGTTTCCACGGCGACATGCGAGAAATCGTTCTTGTCGAGTTGGCCCCAGCTATTGAAGATGAACCGCCCGCCGGGACGCAGAACGCGAAGGGCCTCGGAGAAACCCTTTATGCGGTCGGAAAAGAACATCACGCCGAACTGGCATAGGACAATATCGAAGCTGTTGTCCTGGAAGGGCAACGACATCGCGTTCGCTTCTAGCCATTCGAGTCTGTTGTCCGAGTGATGTTGACGCGCACGTTCGAGCATGGCCGGGTTGAGGTCGGTGACCACATAGCGAGAGCGTTCGCCCAAGCGCGGTGCGAGCGCACGCGTGACAACACCGCTTCCTGCCGCAACTTCCAGGACCGCGGCCGGATCGGTTCGTGCCACCCGACTGGCCAGATCGTCGGCATAACCTTCGAACAGGATCGGGACGAGGTGACTGTCGTAGATCCCAGGGATGGAACCGGAGAAGTCCGTATCTATTTCGGCCATCGCAGGCCCCCCAAAGAAACCTGCCTTCGATCTTAACACAAGGGTGTCAGGAAGTCGCCCCCTCGGCGGCGGCTGACACTCCTTTGGTCCTTCGGCTCCGGCATCCGGGACAAGTAAGCTCCCGAGAATTTCCTCGGGAGCTCAACGCGATATCGCCTCCGGGTCGTCGCCTTATTTGTCCGGACGAGCGCCGCGAAGTGCATGGGGCCGACTTTACCGGGGCTTTTTTCTTGTTGGCCTTGGCGTTTGGTTCAGAGCATGGCTTTGCATTTGCTCCGGGTTCCCGACTTGCCGATGTGATGCGGGTTCTGGATGATGATCCAGCGCACCGGATGTCCGGGGGCCTGGGTGCGGCGGTAGGTGCAGCCCTGGGCCGTGGTCATGTAGTTGCCCTGCGGGCCGACGACACCCTGCGTTCCGACAAAGGGTTGTGCCTGCGCAAGGTGCAGATGCTTGGGGGTGTCCGCGCCGCCATTGGTCAGCGAGACGAGTGAGATGGCGGCGGCGGCAAGAGGGGTCAGCGACATTGATGGCTCCGTTCGGTTGCTGGATGTGAAAGCCCCGGCGCCAAGGGGTGGCGCCCTGCTGACCGCAACCTGCCGCGAGAGCCGTTCGCGCCGGTGACGGGGCCATGACGAAACGGTGGCGAAACGCGCGGATTTTCCGAAAGTCTGCAGGAACCCGCCGGGCTATTGCGCGACCATGATCTCGGCCTTCAAACCGCCAAGGCTCTCGCTCTCGCCCAGACGCAAGACGCCACCATGAGCGCGCACGATGTCGAGGGCGATGGCCAGTCCCAGCCCGACACCGGATCCGCGATCCTGATTGCGTGCGGGATCGAGCCGGACAAAGGGGCGCAGGGCATCCTCGCGCTGGTCACGCGGAATGCCCGGCCCGTCATCCTCGACCCGGATCCTGAGCGAGCTGTCGGTCCGCACGACAGAAACGCGGCAGGTGTTGGCATAGCGTTTGGCGTTGCCCACCAGGTTTTCGACGGCGCGGCGCATGGCGCGGGGACGCAGCATGACCGTGCCCTCGCCCGTCATCTCGCCCAGCGACACCGCCTGCCCGGCCCGCTGCGCATCCTTGACGATATCGGCAACCATGACGAAGGGATCGGTCGGCTCGGACTCCGCAGTTTCAGCATCGCCGCGCGCGAAATCCAGAAAGGCGTCGATCAGGCGCTGCATCTCTTCGACGTCGCGTTCCAGTGGTTCGCGGTCCACATCGTCCAGCAAGGACAGGCCCAGCCGCAACCGGGTGATCGGGGTGCGCAGGTCGTGGCTGACCCCGGACAGCATCATGGTGCGCTGTTCGATGTGCCGTTCGATCCGCGCCCGCATGTCCAGAAAGGCACGCCCCGCCGCGCGCACCTCGACGGCGCCCGCAGGCTTGTAGGGGGTGTTGCGCCCCTTGCCAAACGCCTCTGCCGCATCCGCCAGCCGGGTGATCGGGCGCAACTGGTTGCGCAGGTACAAAAAGGCGATCAGCGTCATCAGGATGCCGAAGAACAGCATGTTGACGAACAACTGATGCGGATTCGAAGCAGACGCGCGCCGCCGGTCGAGGATCATCCGGTACAGCTGTCCCTCGTGGCGGATATACAGGATCACGTCGTTGTCGTCCGGCAAGGCGATGGCTTCGGTCGCCGGAATGCGGAAAGACAATTCCCGGATCACCACAAGCCCGGTGAAATCATACCACCTCCGCGCGTTGCTGGCGGGCAGCTCCGCCTCTGCCACAGGGACCGGCCGGATGCCCAGCAGCGGCTGGTTCACGCTGTCCGGCAATTCGGAGATGGCGAGATTGACCGCCCGCGCAAGTTGCAGCGACAGTTGTTCCGTGACGCCCTCGAAGTGGCGCTGGATAAAGACGACGGAAACCACCAGTTGCAAGGTGACAACCGGCAGGATCAGGATCAGCGCCGCCCGGCCATAGAGGCTTCGCGGCATATATCGTTTGAGCCACTGGAAGAACATGCGCTAACCCTACCGCGCACCGCCCTGCCCTGCCATCGCCAAAAGGAGCGCCCCGATGCAAGATCCCCAGCCCGATTTCCGCCCGCCTCCGGGCGAGGCCGAGGTGCTGTCACCGGGGCTGCGCCGGGTGCTGGCGCCCAATGCCTCACCGATGACCTTTCGCGGCACCAACAGCTATCTGCTGGGCACGCGCGGGATAGCGGTGATTGATCCGGGGCCGGACGACACGGCGCATTTGACGGCCTTGCTGGCGGCGCTGGGGCCGGATCAGCGCGTGACCCATATCCTTGTCACCCATGCGCATCTGGATCATTCGCCCCTTGCCCGCCGCCTGTCACGGGAAACCGGCGCGCCGGTTCTGGGCTTTGGTCCCGCCGAGGCCGGCCGCAGCCCGGTGATGCAGGCGCTCGCCGCCGAGGGCCTGGTCGGCGGTGGCGAAGGTGTCGACACCGCATTCCAGCCGGACATCGTGCTGGCCGACGGCGACCGTGTAGAGGGCGAGGGCTGGACCATCGAGGCGCTTCATACCCCCGGACACATGGCCAATCACCTTGCCTTTGCCTGGGGGGATGTTCTGTTCTCCGGCGATCTGGTGATGAGCTGGGCGACGTCGCTCGTCTCACCCCCGGATGGCGATCTGACTGCCTTCATGGCCTCGCTGGAACGGCTGCGCACCCGCCCCTGGTCTGCCTTTCATGCGGGCCACGGGGCTGAAGTGTCCGACCCCGCGGCCCGGCTTGACGCGCTGTTGACCCACCGCCGCGCGCGCGAAGCCGCGATCCTTTCCACTCTGGCCGAGACCCCGGCAACCGCCCGCACCCTCGCCCGGCGCATCTACACCGACACTTCACCCGCCCTGCTGCCCGCCGCGGAACGGAACGTTCTGGCGCATCTCATTGACCTTTATGAGAAATCCCTTGTCGCCCCGGAAGGCACCCTGAGCGCGTCCTCCAAGTTCAGCCTGACTTGACCGCGGAGGTCATCTTTCCGCATTTTTGTTACGAAACCCTCTGGACGCCCGGATTCGACATTGCTATATGCCCGCCATGGTCCGGCGTAGCTCAGCGGTAGAGCAGTTGACTGTTAATCAATTGGTCGTAGGTTCGATCCCTACCGCCGGAGCCAAAAATCCCTGAAAATACAGAGATTTGTGAGCGAGCCCCTTCGGGGGCTATCGCCGTTTTGGCGTTCTGGGGAACTCTGGGGGAACGGAAATGGCAAGAAGCAAGTACAAGAGAGATCTTCTGGCTCGATCCCAATCCTGCGTATTGTGTTCGGGCGCCAACAAGGCCAACACGATCGATCACGTTCCAAATATTGCTCTTTTCAAGAACAAGAGACGTCCTAAAGGCTTGGAGATCCCCGTTTGTAGCACATGCAATCGGGACTCTCGGTGGGCAGAAGACATCGCGTCAGTTGTTGCCGGGGTTCAACTTGAGAATCCCGATTCTGAGCATTTCGCGCGAAAACTAAAACACCTGAGAAACAATCATCCAGATGCCTTTTTAGACCTGCGGCCAACACCCAGACAACTCCGAGAAGCCGCGAGGTTTGAAGCATCACTCGGCAACGCAGGACCTCCCGGCGCGTTCGACCTACGTGGGCCAATCGTTAGACGAGGCATGTTACTGTTCGGCGCAAAGCTAGGTATGGCGCTCCACTGGCATTGTACCCAACTGCCCGTCAAAGACCCGCAGAAGGTTTCGGTTCTATGGCACTCAAATGAAAGCCTTTTGGAGGGCAAAGTGCCTCCGCAAATTTTTAACCGAGATATGCGCAGAAGTTGGTGACGCCTGATCAGGCGGCAGTTTGACGTTGGCGGAGCCCGTCGCGGAACTCAACCCCCTGGATGATCTCGGGCAGGCGGTTTCGACCGTCGAGTTTGCGCCATT